>NZ_CP113948.1:2288750-2955625 GCF_026810365.1 Flavobacterium praedii | reverse complement strand
ATAGAAGTACTGGTTATGTAGATCAAAACTTATCGGTAAGAGGTAATCTTTTGAATGTTATTCCAACTAGTTTGACTTTAGGAAATACAAACCAACAAGGATTGAGATTAACCAATACTTTCAAAAGAAATACAATTGGTTTGGTTATGAATCCTGCTTTTTTTGATAATCATTTAAAATTAAAACTAGCAGCGAATTATGCTGACGAAAAAAATAGGTTTACTGATGCAGTTGAGGGAACAGCCATTAGTTTTGATCCAACACAACCTGTTACAGTTGATGGAGCTCCTTATGGCGGATACTTTGAATACACTACTGGAATTAATTCTGCTGGTAAATACACTTTGAATGCCAATGCAGCCAGAAATCCAGTTTCTCAATTGTTGATGACCAATGATAGAGGGACAAATAGTCGGGTTTTTGGTAATTTTGAAGCGGATTATAAGTTTCATTTCTTACCGGAGTTAAGAGCTGTTGTCAATGTTGGGTTTGACGAATCGAATGGAGAGCGAACACGATTAGTAGGAGAAGATGCTGGTTCTGCGCCATCAAATAATAACATTCCTTATGGTACTAATGAATTTACAAAAGCGACCAAAAGAAATAAATTATTAGATACTTATTTGACCTATAACAAAAATATTAAAGATTTTAATTTAGATCTTACTACAGGATATTCCTATCAAAAATTTCAAACAAATAAATTCGAAACGGGTAATATCTTAAATCCAGATTTGCCTTCGACTTTTCCTGAAACCTCAATTGATACAGATGTTGTTTTAATAGGCTTTTTTGGTAGAGCCAATATTAATTTTAAAGACAAATATTTATTGACAATGTCATATAGACGAGATGGTTCTTCTAGATTTGAAGAAGAAAATCGTTGGGGTAATTTTCCAGCAGCTGCTTTTGCATGGAAAATGAAAGAAGAATTTTTTAAAGATAACGAGACTTTATCGGACTTGAAATTAAGGGTGAGTTATGGTATCACAGGCCAACAAGACATACCAGATCCGAATGGTTATTTAGAAAAATATGAAGTTGGTGGTGGGAATTCCCAATATTATTTTGGTACTACAGCGACTCCAATCGCTTTGTCTAGCAAAAGAACAAAAAATTTAAAATGGGAAGAAACAACTGTTTTAAATGCAGGTGTTGATTTTGGAATTTTAAACAATCGTATATCTGGTTCTGTCGAAGCTTATTCTAAAGTGTCAAAAGATTTATTAGTAAATGCTGCTATTTCTGATGGTAGTAACTTTTCAAATCGTGTGTATCAAAATGTTGGATCTTTCACCACAAAAGGGATCGAGTTAAGTTTGAATGCCATTTTGTTGCAATCGGATAGTTTCAATTGGAATGTGAATTTTACAGCTTCAAAGTTTGAAAGACGAATTAAGGATTTAGTTAATAATACAAATATTCTATTAGGAGATAATATTTCTGGTACAGGAACTCCAGGTCAAATCTTTAGCGAAGGCTATACTCCTTACTCCTTTTATGTTTACAAACAATTGTACGATACAGCGGGTAAACCAATTGACGGTGCTTTTGCTGATATTAATGGAGATAACATAAAAAACAATTCGGATAAATACATTTATCATAATCCAGATCCAGATGCTACTTTCGGATTTGCTTCTACAATGAATTTCAAACATATCGATTTCTCTTTCAATTTAAGAGCTAGTGTTGGAAATAGAGTTTTTAATGCTGAAGCAGCGGGTAATGCTCAGTTTGATAACTTAGAAAACGGAGGAGTATTGAGTAATGTACCAACTTCTATACTAGAAACTGGTTTTCAAACTACTTCAAATGTTTTATTATCTGACCTTTATGTAGAAGATGCTTCTTTCTTAAAAATGGATAATATTACTTTGGGCTATACATTTACCAAGTGGTTAAATGATAAAGCTACGTTAAGAATGTCAACTGGTGTTCAAAATGTCCTTGTAATTACAAAATACAGCGGATTGGATCCTGAAATCACAAACAACGGAGTGGATAAAACAATTTACCCAAGACAACGCTCAATATTGTTTGGCCTTAACCTCAAATTTTAAAAATAAAATCATGAAAAAATATATTTTTATATCCATTTTAGTATTTGGAACGGTACTTCAATCCTGTACGAATGATTTGAATGTTGTCTCTAAAGATGATGATGTATTATCCTCGGAGGCATTGTATACTTCACCAAAAGGTTACGAAAAAGCTTTAGCTGGAGTTTATGGTAATCTTACTTTGACGGGTGTTATTGGTCCGAACAATTCTTCGCTTGAAGGTGTAGATGCAGGAACGAGTCAATTTACCAGATGTTTATTGTATTTGCAAGATTTAACTACAGACGAACTAGTTTGGAGTTATGAAGCCGATGAAGGAACTGCTGAATTGCAAAGAAATATTTGGACAGCTTCTAATCCTATCATTTTAGGAATGTACAGTAGAACCATGGCTTCTGTGGCGTATGCCAACGAGTTTTTACGCCAAAGTACTCCAGAAAAACTGCAATCAAGAGGAATTACAGATGCTTCAAAACTAGCCGATATTGCACTTTATAGAAATGAAGTTCGTGTATTGCGTGCTTATGCGTATTACAACATGATGGATTTGTTTGGTAAAGCCCCTATGTATACCGAAAATGATCCAATCAATTTTGCAGGCCCAGAATTCAATAGAAAACAATTGTTTGATTTTGTTGAATCTGAATTGGTAACAGTACTTCCTAGTTTAAAAGCAGCTCGTGCCAATATTTATGGTAGAATAGATCAAGGAATGGCTAATATGATATTGGCTAAAATTTATTTGAATGCACAAGTGTACATTCAAGCGGATCGCTATAATGATTGTGTGACCAAGTGTAATGAAATTATTGCTGGAGGGTATTCTTTAAAACCAAATTACCTAGATAATTTCAAAGCAGATAACAATACTTCTGAAGAGATAATTTTCGGAATCCAATCAGATGGTGTAGTTTCTCAAAACTGGGGAGCAACAACAGTATTAACTAATGGTCAAATTGGTGCTTGGGAAAATAATGGTGCCGATTTTGGAATTGGTGGATGGAGTGGTGCACTTCGAATCAGAAAACAATTTGCACAAAAATTTGACGGAGGTAAATTCAATCAAGATACCCGCAAAACTATTGGTACTGGTATACAAGGTGATCCTTCTAAACAAAGAACAATTGATATTGCTGATATTGGTGTGAAAACACAAGGGTATATTTTATCTAAATATTCAAACAAAACAGCTACCGGAGTAAAAGGGAGTAGCTCTACTTATGCAGATACTGATTTTCCTTTATTCCGTTTGGCAGATGTGTATTTGATGTATGCTGAAGCAACTTTAAGAGGAGGTAATGGCGATGTAGCTCAGGCATTAACTTATGTAAATGATTTGAGAGAAAGAGCCAATAAAACTTCGACTGTAGGGAATATTACTGCATCAAATTTGACTCTTGATTTTATCATTGATGAAAGAGCCCGTGAATTGCATTGGGAAGCCCATAGAAGACAAGACTTAATCCGTTTTGGAAAATTTACTGGAGGGTCATACAATTGGGCTTGGAAAGGGAATGCTTCTACTGGAGTTTCAATTCCATCACACATGAATGTTTTCCCAGTACCTGTTGGATCATTGGGTGCCAATCATAATTTAACTCAAAATACAGGTTACTAAAAAATCCACTAACATAATAAACATAAAAACATGAAATGAGCATAACTGTAAATTGGTCACAGATACCGATTGCGATATGCGAATTACATAGGACAATTAAAAACCAAATAAAAAATACATACTTATGAAAAATATATTCAAACATTTTATAGCATTGGCCCTTATCTTAGGTATGTGGTCATGTGAAAACGAGGAAAATTTCTTGATCTTAGAGCCTCAAGCTGCTGCTTTTTCTATAATTACTCCAGATGCAGGTTCTTCTGTTATAATGAACGAAGCTACTCCAAACAATACTGCTTTGACATTGACTTGGGAGGCAGTAACGTATGGCACGCCAACTATCGTGAGTTATACCATTCAGTTTGCAAAAAGCAATACAGAATTTGCGGCTCCTGTGAATATAGCTACTTCTACAACAACACATGCATCGATAAGCGTTTCTGAATTAAATTCAAAAGCTCTAGATCTAGGTTTGCTTCCAGATGTTGATGGAAATCTTGACATTCGAATCGTATCAACTGTAGGAACAACAGGTTCTGAACCCAAATATTCTAACCCAATTACGATTGTAGTAAAACCATATCAAGGTGTTTTCCCTTCAAAAGATTTGTTCTTGATTGGACCTGGAACTTCTGCGGAATGGGATGCAAATAAAGCTGTTGCTCCAATTTTTAGAGATCCAGCTGATCCAGCTAAACAATATTATACAGGTTACTTTGCAGCTGGTGGGTTTAAATTGCTTGAGCAAACTGGTTTTTGGGCTCCAATGTATGGTGCAAATGGTGACAAAGTACAATACAGAGCAACTGAAAGTGATCCAGATCCAGGACTTTTTCCAACTAATGCGGCAGGTTATTATACTTTTGCAATTGACATAAAAGCATTAACATATACTATTGTTCCTTATACAGGATCAATGAAAACGTATGCTTCAGTTGGTATTATTGGAGACGCAGCACCATTGGATAATTGGGTGACTAGTGTTCCTATGACGAAGTCAACTTTTGATGCTCACATCTGGAAAATCACTTACACCTTTACATCCGCAGGGAAATTTAAATTTCTTGCCGACACTACTTGGATTGGTGATAGTGCTGGTGCCGATATTTATGTTACAGCAGGTAAATACGACATTTGGTTTAATGATATAGATAATAGATACATGTTTGTACCTGTTTTATAAAGAGTCGCAGGGTTGATAAGATTTTAAAAATATATAAGAATCATAGTTGCTTCTCAATCGTTTCTTTATGTTTTTAATCTTAGTAGCTTAACATCTCAGTAACTTAAAAAAAAACCTCGAATGCTATACATTCGAGGTTTTTTTTAATGTTTCACAAACTGGTAGGTACTGGTATGTATAATTTAAATTTTGTTCTACATTTGAATTTCAAATTTCATAATAATACAATGGAAATAAAACACAATTCACAAATTATAACTCCTTCTGAAGCCAATTTGTTTGGTTTAATGCCAGATGGTACAGCCATTTATGCTTACGAATTATCCAATAAAAACGGAATGTTTTTAAAGGTAATCACCTTCGGAGCTACGATAACCGAATTGAAAATGCCTTTGAAAAATGGCGAATTGGTTGATGTTGTTTTGGGGTTTGACAATTTAGAGTCTTACATGCAATCGTTTCATCTAGTAAGTCCGCCCTATATGGGCGCAACTGTTGGAAGATTCGCTGGTAGGATTCATAATAGTACTTTTTGTCTGAATAGACAAAAATTTATTTTGAATAAAAACAATAACGAAAACGCATTACATGGCGGTATTATTGGGTTTAGCCAAAAAGTTTGGACAGTCAAAAATATACATTCTGGTGATAATCCTGCTATAACTTTGAGTTACACTAGTCCAGCTGGAGAAGAGAATTACCCAGGAGAATTAGCAGTAGAACTTAAATATACGTTGTCCGAAGAAAATGAATTGAAGATTGAATATAGTGCCAAGACTTCAGAGGATACCGTTGTGAATTTAACCCATCACAGTTATTTTAATCTAGACGGGCATTCATCCAATGTGGCAGATCAGGAATTAATTATAAATGCGAATCGAATGTTGGAAACATCTGCTGAAAATATTCCAACTGGTAGGTTTTTACAAATTGAAAATACTGCTTTTGATTTTTTAACCGCCAAAAAATGTCCTTCAGTAATTGATAATACATTTGTTTTGGATCGAAAAGAAGAATTTGCCGCTTCTCTTTTTAATAAAAAAAATAATTTGAAAATGACCGTCTATACCGATCAACCTGGAGTTCATATTTATGTTGGTGGAAATTGTTTTAATGCAATTAAGGGTAAAGAAAACGCTCATTATCAACCTTTAAGCGGTATTTGTTTTGAAACTCAAAACTATCCAGATGCACCAAATAACAGGCATTTTCCCAGTGCAATTCTAAAAAAAGATTCAGTTTACGCTCATAATACCACTTATAAATTTCAATCCATTTAAAAAATCCATCATGAAAAAAATTCTAACCCTATTATCACTTTTTATAGTATTTGCAATTCAATTTGCTTGCTCTAGCAGCGATTCTTCCGATGCACCTGTAGTTGTGGATCCACCAGTTGTGGTAGATGATTTTATCAGAGCTGCCGATATTTCCTTTCTTCCTGAAATTGAAAGTACGGGAACAATTCTATACAATAATGGCAAAGCAGAAGACATGCTTACGACTTTAAAAAATGCAGGCTGTAATACGATTCGTATTCGTTTATGGAAAAACCCAACAAGCGGGCATTCTACTTTTGCCGAAGTGAAAACGCTTGCAGCAAGAGTAAAAGCAGCCGGTTTAAAAGTATGGCTTACTGTTCATTATTCTGATACTTGGGCAGATCCAGCGGCTCAAACGACTCCAGATGAGTGGAAAAATTTATCTTTTACCGATTTGAAAACGGCTGTTGCTACTTATACCTCTACAATTATAACAGAAATTAATCCGGATATTATTCAGATCGGAAACGAAATAAATAGCGGTTTACTGTGGCCTCAAGGAAATTTGATCAATCAAGAAGCGCAATGTATTGCTTTGTTATCTACCGCAAGTGCTACCATTCGAAGCAAAGCACCAAAAACAAAAATCATGATTCATTATGCAGGTGTAAATGCATCAGATACGGATTGGTTTTTTACCAAAATAAAAAGTGTTGATTATGATTATATCGGTCTTTCGTATTATCCAATTTGGCACGGTAAAGATTTGACAGTAGTAAAAACTACTATCGATGCTTTAGGAAGTAAGTTCAGCAAGAAAGTAATCATTGCAGAAACAGCTTATCCTTTTACATTAGACTATAATGATTGGACAAATAATATAGTTGGATCAGATACCCAATTGGTTTCGGGTTATTCGGCAACTCCTGAAGGACAAAAAAGTTATATGTTGGCTATCAAAAGTTTGTTGAAAAGTTCTAAAAGTGGTATCGGATTCTCCTATTGGGGAGGTGAGTGGATCGCTTTCAAAGGAAATCAAGCCAAAGATGGTTCTACTTTTGAAAATCAAGCTTTCTATGATTTTACGAATAAATCACTACCTGTTTTAGCAGTTTTCAATCTAAACTAAACGATAATGAAAAAAATATTATTTTCAATAGGGATCCTTTTAGTTTTGGGTTTTACGTATTGTACTACTAATAAAACAACGCAAAAACCTAAAGAAAATATTTTTGCAAAAGGTGCTGATGTGGGTTGGTTGCCTCAAATGGAAGCTACGGGATACAAATTTTATGATACGAATGGATCCCAAAAAGATTGCTTGCAATTGTTGAAAGATCGTGGAATGAATACCATAAGATTACGAGTTTGGGTAAATCCATCAAATGATAAAGCAAGCGGTCATTGTAGCACAACAGAAACAGTAGCCATGGCTATTCGCGCGCAAAACATGGGAATGCGCATTATGATTGACTTTCATTATAGCGATTCATGGGCTGATCCAAGCAAACAAACCAAACCGTTGGAATGGCAAAATCATACTTTTTCAGAATTGTTAAACGATGTTTATTTCCACACAAGAGATGTTTTAAAAGCACTTAAGGAGGTTGGAATTACGCCAGAATGGGTACAAATCGGAAATGAAATCCCTGGTGGTATGTTATGGCCCGAAGGAAGTACGGACAACTTCAGTCAATTAGCACAATTACTCAATAGAGGATATGAAGCAACAAAGGAAATAGATTCCAAAATCAAAGTAATTGTTCACTTAGACGAAGGTAATAACAGCAAAAAATTTAGATGGTTTTTTGACAATGCGAAAGCTAATAATGTTAAGTATGATGTGATCGGATTGTCTTATTATCCCTATTGGATAAAAAGTGATTACAAAGCAACCATTGCAGATTTAGCAAATAATCTAAACGATATGGCTGCTCGATACAATAAAGAAGTAATGATTGTTGAGGTTGGTGGCGATTACACTTTGGAACAAAACACTCACGATATGTTGGTTGCCGTTATAAAAGCAGTAAAAGCAGTGCCAAATAACAAAGGTTTAGGCGTAATTTATTGGGAACCAGAAGGCGAAAAAAGCTGGAGCGGATATCAATTGAGTGCCTGGAAAGCTGATGGGAAACCTTCAATGGCTTTGGATGCGTTTAAAGAATAGTTTTGATTCGAAAATGTTGAAACATATAAGTCATATAAGCTCTTAATTTGATTATAAGCAAGTGAAAATAATAGTTCATTTAAGCAAATGCTATTAGCCTTGCAAAGAAAGGTTTTAACTTATATTCTCTTTTAATAAGTATTTGGGCAAACAAATTTACTTTAACTTAAATGACTTATATGTTTATAATGAATTGTATAGATATTAAATAATTATACCTGTTTAAAAATGAAGAAATTGATATGTTTACTCGTTCTATTTTTAACATTCACACAATTGACATGGTCTCAAACACGTGAGGTTAAAGTTTTAGATGCCAACAATTGAGTGCCTGGAAAGCTGATGGGAAACCTTCAATGGCATTGGATGCGTTTAAAGAATAGTTTTGATTCGAAAATGTTGAAACATATAAGTCATATAAGCTCTTAATTTGATTATAAGCAAGTGAAAATAATAGTTCATTTAAGCAAATGCTATTAGCCTTGTAAAGAAAGGTTTTAACTTATATTCTCTTTTAATAAGTATTTGGGCAAACAAATTTACTTTAACTTAAATGACTTATATGTTTATAATGAATTGTATAGATATTAAATAATTATACCTGTTTAAAAATGAAGAAATTGATATGTTTACTCGTTCTATTTTTAACATTCACACAATTGACATGGTCTCAAACACGTGAGGTTAAAGTTTTAGATGCCAATTGGAAATTTCAAAAAGGCGATTTTGAAGAAGCATCTAAAGTAGATTTCAACGACTCGAAATGGGAAAACGTATCTGTTCCACATGACTGGGCAATTTATGGCCCTTTTGATAAAAATGTAGATATACAGAAAGTTGCCATTGTTCAGAATGGTGAAAATGTAGCGACCGAAAAAACGGGAAGAACCGGAGCTTTACCACATATTGGCACTGCTTGGTATCGCAATACTTTTACTTTGCCTAAAGAAGCCAAAGGGAAAAAGATATTATTGCTTTTTGAAGGCGCTATGAGCGAACCTCAAGTGTATTTGAATGGGAAAAAAGTGGGAGAATGGGCGTATGGTTATAGTTATTTTTATTTTGATGTTTCTCAATTCATCCAAGAAGGCGCTAATACTGTAGCTGTAAAATTAACCAATAAAGAATTTGCTTCCCGCTGGTATCCTGGAGCTGGTTTGTACCGAAAAGTAAGTGTTATTATTAAGAACAATGAAAGTATTGACCAATGGGGGCAATTCATAACGACACCTTTTATTAGTGATGCCGTGGCCAAAGTCAATATTAAGACCAAAGCTTCTGGTGAAAATACACGTTTGGTAACCACTATTTTTGATGCCGAAGGTCAAAAAGTAAATTCAGAGGAGTCGACTATATCGTTCGGTCAAGAGTTTGACCAAAATGTAAAAGTAGAAAATCCTAAACTGTGGAGTCCCGAAACACCTTATTTGTATAAAGCCGTTTCTCAATTGTATGTTGGAAATGCACTAAAAGATGAAGTTGCCACCCGATTTGGAATCCGAGAGATTAAATATGAAGCCAATAAAGGATTTAGTCTTAATGGGAAAGTGACCAAATTCAAAGGGGTTTGCTTGCATCACGATTTGGGACCTCTAGGTGCTGCGGTAAACAAAGCCGCTTTGCGCAGACAGTTGACCATTTTAAAAGATATGGGATGCAATGCTATTCGTAGTTCGCACAATATGCCTTCTTTCGAACAATTGGAGTTGGCTGACGAAATGGGCTTTTTGTTTTTGGCAGAGAGTTTCGACGAATGGGTTTTACCAAAAGTAGAAAACGGCTACCACCGCTTTTTTGACGAATATGCCGAAAAAGACATTGTGAATTTGGTGCAAGCCACACGAAATCATCCTTCTATTGTGATGTGGAGCTCAGGAAATGAAGTGCCAGATCAATGGGGAGAAGCGGGTGTAAAACGTGCCAAATGGTTGCAGGAGATTTTTCATAGAGAAGACCCAACACGTCCTGTAACCGTAGGAATGGATCAAGTGAAAGCGACGATGGAATCTGGTTTTGGAGCTTTGTTGGATATTCCAGGACTCAATTATCGCGTCCATTTGTATGATGAGGCATTCAAAAAATTTCCACAAGGATTTATTTTAGGTTCCGAAACCGCTTCAACAGTGAGCTCCAGAGGGATTTACAAATTTCCTGTAGTACAAGAAAAAATGAAGCAATATCCAGACTTTCAATCTTCATCGTATGATTTGGAAGCCTGTAGTTGGTCCAATGTTCCCGATGAAGATTTTGTGCTTCAAGATGATAAACCTTGGGTAATTGGTGAATTTGTTTGGACAGGATTTGATTATTTGGGTGAGCCTACACCTTATGACGAAAGCTGGCCGTCTCGCAGTTCGTATTTCGGAATTAACGATTTAGCAGGCTTACCGAAAGACCGTTATTATTTGTACCGAAGCCGTTGGAACACCAAGGCAACTACGCTACACATCTTACCTCATTGGAATTGGGAAGGTCGTGAAGGACAAACAACTCCTGTTTTTGTGTACACCAGTTACAACAGTGCCGAACTTTTTATCAATGGCAAAAGCATGGGAGTTCAGACAAAAAACAAAAACTCCCCACAGAATCGCTACCGTTTGATGTGGATGGATGTAAAATATGAGCCGGGAACGGTAAAAGTTGTTGCTTATGATGACAATGGCAAAGTTGCTGAAGAAAAGGAAATCCGAACCGCTGGCAAACCGTACCAAATTGTTTTGGATGCAGACAGAAAAACAATCACGGCCAATGGTGAAGATATATCTTTCGTAACTGTATCTGTAGTCGATAAAAATGGAATTCCTTGCCCAACAGCAACAAACCAGTTGAAATTTAAAGTTTCTGGAGCAGGTACGTACCGCGCCGCTTGTAATGGAGATGCGACTTCACTCGAAATGTTCCATAAAGACACGATGAAATTATTTAGCGGAAAATTGGTTGTACTGGTGAAATCGAGAACTGATGCAGGCGATATCAAATTGGAAGTAATCGGTGATGGGCTGAAGAGTGGTAAACTGAATCTGGTAACTGAGAAATAAAAAACACAAAGAGTAAATATAAATTAAACCGAACAAACTCCCCTTTCCTTTAGAGAGGGGCTGGGGGTGAGGATAATATTCAAAATAATGAACGATTTATTAATAAAAAAAACGACGGCATTTTTTCAGGAAAAATTTGGTAAAGCTCCCGAAAAAATTGTGCTTTCTCCAGGACGAATTAACATCATAGGAGAACATATTGATTATAATGATGGGTATGTTTTGCCCGCAGCTATTGACAAAATTATTTGTTTCGCTTTTGCAAAAAACAATTCAAAAACATCCAAAATTGTTGCGATTGACTTAAATGAAGAATTTGAAGTCGATTTGACTCAAACCATTTCATTGAGCAAAGTAGTTTGGACGAATTATATTTTGGGAGTAATCAAACAGTTGCAGGATAAAGGTCTTTCTTTTCAAGGTTTCGATTGTGTTTTTAGCAGTAATATTCCAGTTGGATCAGGATTGTCTTCATCGGCAGCTTTAGAATGTGGAACTATTTTCGGAATCAAAGAATTGTTCAATTTGTCAATTCCTAAAGTGGATATTGCTTTAATGGGACAAAAAGCGGAACACTGGGTTGGAATCAATTGCGGAATAATGGATCAGTTTTCGAGCGTGATGGGTTTAGAAAATAAAGTGATTAAAATCGATTGCAAAACATTAGAATACGAATACCACAACGCTGATTTTAATGATTATTCACTGATTTTATTTGATAGTAATGTGAAACATTCTTTGTTTTCTTCGGCATATAATACTAGAAGAGAAGAATGTGAAGAAGGGCTTTCAATTATCAAAAGTAATTTTCCTGAGATTACTAGTTTCAGAGATTGTACCGAAAGTCATGTACTTCAATTAAAAGAAGAAATGGCACCAAATGTATTTGATCGATGTCATTATGTTGTTTTAGAAATTCATCGTGTAGCACTTGCTTGCCAAGCTTTGGATAATGGAAACATTGAAGCATTAGGTAAACTACTTTTTGAAACCCATGAAGGGTTATCCAAAGAATATTTGGTAAGCTGCGAGGAACTGGATTTTATTGTGGATACTTTAAAACAAGAGGATGCCGTAATTGGTTCTCGTTTGATGGGTGGCGGCTTTGGTGGTTGCACGATTAACTTGATCAAAAAAGGAGAAGAAGAAGCTATTAAAGAAAAACTGACAAAGTTGTATAAAGAAGCTTTTGATATTGATTTAAAAATTTATGATGTAAAGATCGGGAACGGTACATCATTATATGAGCCAGTACTTTAGAACTCTATAAATTATAAAAAAAATAAGCCACAAATTACACAAATTACACAAATTTTTTCAAAAGCCCTAAAAAAAATAATTTGTGCTAATTTGTGTAATTTGTGGCAAAAAAAAGTACCGCATCGCTTTGCGGTAAAAAAAATAAAAAAAATAAAATGAAAAATTTTGATATAAACGAAGATCCGCACAGACGTTTCAATCCATTAATAAACGAATGGGTTTTGGTGTCGCCACACAGAGCAAAAAGACCTTGGCAAGGCCAAAACGAAAAAATACATACCGACACACTTCCGGAATACGACCACACCTGTTATTTATGTCCAGGGAATGTTCGTGCTAATGGTGAAACGAATCCGAAGTATGAATCGAGTTTTGTTTTTGAGAACGATTTTGCTGCTGTAAAGCAAGAACCAATATTGTTTGAAGAGGAGATTAAACCAACTTTCTTCATGGCAAAACCAGAACGCGGTATTGCCAGAGTGGTTTGTTTCTCACCAAGACACGATCTGACTTTACCAGAAATGGAACTTCCAGCAATTGAGACTATCATTAGAACTTGGCAAAAAGAATATACCGATTTAGGAAGTGTAGACTACATCAATCACGTTCAGATTTTTGAAAACAAAGGAAGTGTTATGGGATGCAGCAATCCGCACCCGCACGGACAAATATGGGCGCAATCCTCTTTGCCAACCCAAGTAGAAAAAACACAAAACAGTCTGAAAGCTTATTTCGATAAAAACCAAAGCAATCTTTTGTTGGATTATTTGAAAGAAGAACTGGCACTTCAAGAACGTATTGTAATTGAGAATGAACATTTCGTGGCTTTGGTTCCTTTTTGGGCAATTTGGCCATTTGAAACGATGATTATCAGCAAACGCCATATCACAAAAATCACCGAGTTCACTTCTGAAGAAGTTTCTGCTTATGCATCTATTTTAAAAGTATTAACGATAAAATACGATAATCTTTTCGAGATCTCTTTTCCGTATTCTTCAGGTATTCATCAAGCACCAACAGATGGAGAAGATCATCCAGAATGGCAATTTCACATGCATTTTTATCCACCGTTGTTGCGTTCGGCTTCGGTAAAGAAATTTATGGTTGGTTACGAAATGATGGGAGAAGCACAAAGAGATATAACTCCAGAGAAAAGTGCTGCTGTATTGAAAGCACAACCTGAAGTTCATTATAAAAGCAAATAATATGAGTAAGATAGTAGTAACAGGCGGTTTAGGTTTCATTGGGTCACACACCGTTGTCGAATTGCAAAATCAAGGTTTCGAAGTAGTCGTGATTGATAATCTTTCCAATTCTTCAATTGAAGTTTTGGATGGTATTGAACGAATTACTGGTAAAAGACCGATTTTTTCCGCAATCGATTTAAGAGAAAAATTAGCTGTAGAAAGTTTTTTTATGGAACATATTGATGTTGCGGGAGTGATCCATTTTGCAGCATCCAAAGCAGTTGGAGAAAGTGTGAAAAATCCGTTGTTATATTATGAAAACAACTTAGGCGTATTGGTTTACATTTTGCAGGAATTAGAAAAAAAGGCAGCAGCTCACTTTATCTTCAGTTCTTCTTGTACGGTTTACGGTCAAGCCGAAGTAATGCCAATTGCCGAAACAACTCCTATTCAACCCGCCTTATCTCCTTATGGGAATACCAAACAAATAGGGGAAGAAATCATTTCTGATGTCGTAAAGGTAAGCGGTATCAACGCTATTTTGCTTCGCTATTTCAACCCAATCGGTGCGCATCCTTCTGGTGAAATTGGAGAATTGCCTATTGGAGTACCCCAAAATTTAGTTCCGTTTATTACTCAAGCAGGAATGGGTTTGCGTGCCGAATTATCGGTTTATGGAAATGATTACCCAACCGTTGATGGTACTTGTGTTCGCGATTATATTCACGTAGTCGATTTGGCGAAAGCCCACGTTATTGCTTTGCAACGATTGTTAAACAAAAAAAATGCTGAACCACTTGAAATTTTCAACTTAGGAACCGGAACTGGAAGTTCTGTATTGGAAGTGATTACGGCATTTGAAAAAGTAAGTGGTCAAAAATTAGCATACAAAATTGTTGATAGAAGAGAAGGCGATGTAACCGAGGCATATGCCAATACTGATAAAGCCAATACAGTTTTAGGATGGAAAACGGTTTCGACCCTAGAAGATGCCATGGACAGTGCCTGGAAATGGGAACAAAAGATCCGAAGTTAGTTAGATTTACTTTAAAATGATTTTTATTTAGAATATACAATTGCAATTAATTAATAAATTTTAACCAATGAACACATTACAAGTTTACGATTACCTAGTTTTTCTAGTGTATTTCTTTATAGTAGCAGGATATGGCTATTATGTTTACAAACGCAAGCAAACAAAATCCGTTTCGGCTTCACACGATTATTTTCTGGCCGAAGGTTCACTAACCTGGTGGGCGATCGGAACATCTTTAATTGCTTCTAATATTTCTTCGGAGCAATTTATCGCGATGTCCGGAAATGGATTCAAAATGGGTCTGGCAATTGCCACTTACGAGTGGATGGCTGCTTTAACCCTTATTATTGTTGCCGTTTTCTTTATTCCTGTTTACTTAAAAAACAAAATTTATACCATGCCTCAATTTTTGAGCGAACGATATAATGGTGATGTAGCTATGATTATGGCTGTCTTTTGGTTGCTGTTGTATGTGATTGTTAATTTAACTTCAATTCTTTATTTAGGTGCTTTGGCTATCAATGGAATTTCAGGAATTCAATTGGATTTGTGCATGTATGGTTTAGCGTTTTTTGCCATTGTAATTGCACTTGGCGGAATGAAAGTTATCGGATATACGGATGTTATTCAAGTAGTTTTCTTGATTTTTGGAGGATTGGTAACCACTTATTTGGCATTGGATAAAGTAGCCGAATTGAATGGACAACACGGAATGGTACAAGGTTTCAATTATATGTTTGACCAATCGGGTGATCACTTTAAAATGATTTTGAATAGAGACAATCCTAGTTTTCCAAGTTTACCAGGACTTACTGTATTATTTGGTGGGATGTGGATTGTAAATTTAAATTATTGGGGATGCAACCAATACATTACACAAAGGGCTTTGGGTGCTGATTTAAAAACAGCAAGAAGTGGTATTCTGTTTGCCGCTTTCTTAAAACTGTTAATGCCAATTATTGTGGTATTGCCAGGTATTGCCGCTTATGTTATTCACATGAAAGGTGGATTACAAACCGAAATGTTGGGTACTGATGGAATTTTAAATCCAGATAAATCATATCCTGTGTTATTGAATTTATTGCCGGTAGGATTAAAAGGATTGTCTTTTGCTGCTTTAACTGCTGCTGTTGTAGCTTCCTTGGCAGGGAAAGTAAATAGTATTTCTACAATTTTCACACTGGATATTTTCAAGAAAAAAATTAGACCCAATGCAACAGAAAAACAATTGGTTCGAGTTGGTAAAATAACGGTTCTTGCAGCTATGCTTGTGGCAGTAATTATTGCTCCATTTTTGGGGATTGACAAAAAAGGTGGTTTTGAATTTATTCAAGAATATACTGGATTTGTTAGTCCAGGAATTTTTGCAATGTTTATTCTTGGTTTTTTCTGGAAAAAAACGAGTTCGAATGCAGCTTTGTTTGCTACGATAGGAGGTTTTGTATTGTCGGTGCTCTTTAAATTCTTGCCACAGCTTATGAATTTAGAATTCCTAAGTCAATATGGATTTGCTACTTTGGTGGAACAAAAAGATAAAACAATGGCCTATGAAATTCCGTTTTTGGACCGAATGGGTTTTGTGTTTGTAATTTGCGTGGCGTTGATGGTGGTTATCAGTTGGATTGACCATAAACGTGGACTCAAAGTAAAAGGTCTTGAAATAGATACCAAAATGTTTAAGGTTTCCAATGGTTTTGCTGTTGGGTCGATGATTATAATTGGATTATTAGTGGCTTTATATTCTATTTTCTGGTAAGATTTTAAGTTGGTTAAGTGTAAAAGGGAAGTAGTTTTTTGACTGCTTTCCTTTTTTTATGGATTATAGTTACATTGTTTTTAAGCAATCTATAAGAATGAGGAATATATTTTAGTAAGGTTACGGAGTGTTGTAATTATGTACAATTGATAGTGTTTCTTTTTTAAAAGTATTATAATTTATCATTTAAATGTCGTAAACTTGTAAATGTAAAATAAACACTTATTATCATGAAGAAAATATACAGTATTCTTTTATTGGTTTTTTTACTTTTTTCATTTGCTGAAACCCCTGCCAATTATTCCTTTTTCAATGCGGATAAAACGATAAAAGTTGAATTTAACCTGAGCTCGAAGAAAACACCTTCTTATAAAGTTTTCTATAAAAATAAATTGGTTATCAATACTTCTGATCTTGGAATTATTCGGGAGGATGCCAATTTTTATACTGATATGAAGATTGTAAACGTCTCTGAAGTCAAAGCCGTAACTTCCAATTATTCGATGTTTCAAGGGAAACGAAAAAACATCCATTATGCTGCCTACGAATATACAGTGAGCTTGCAAAACAAAATTGGAGAAGCCTTGGAAATTATTTTTCAGCTTTCCCATGATGGAATTGCTTTGCGGTATCATTTTCCTAAAAGTTCCATGGATATCAAGAAAATTACGGAAGAGAAAACCACCTATAATTTTGACGCGTCTGCTAAAGCGTGGCTACAACCCATGTCTAAAGCCAAAACAGGTTGGAAAGAAACCAATCCGTCCTACGAAGAGCATTATAAAATGGGCGTTCCCGTAAATACCAAGCCAGCGATTGGAGAAGGGTGGGTGTATCCGGCTTTGTTCAATGCCAATGAGGCTTGGGTTTTGATTACCGAAACGGGATTGCAGGACAACTACTGTGGCAGTCGATTGGTGTATAATGATGCTTCAAAAGCACTGCAAGTTACGTTTCCGCAAAAGGAAGAGATTTTTCCAAACGGTGCTCTTAATCCAGAGTCACAATTGCCTTGGTACACGCCTTGGCGAATCATAACGATCGGTTCTTTGAAAACGATAACCGAAAGTACACTTGGAACCGATTTGGCCGATCCTGCGATTCCTATGGATACTTCTTTTATCAAAAGCGGATTGTCTTCTTGGAGTTGGGTTTTGCTAAAAGATGAATCCGTTAATTTTGAAACTACCTTGCAGTTTATCGATTATGCCTCCAGTATGAATTGGCCGTATTGCTTGATTGATGCGGATTGGGACACCAGAATAGGAGATGCCAAAATGAAGGAATTGGTAGCTCACGCCGCAGCAAAAAAAGTAAAATTATTGGTTTGGTATAATTCGTCTGGATCTTGGAATAGCACAGAATACCATCCAAAAGGGAAATTACTAACCCATGCCGATCGTGACAAAGAATTTTCAAAACTAAAGGAAATGGGAATTGCAGGAATCAAAGTCGATTTTTTTGGTGGAGACGGACAATCTATGATTGCGTATTACCACGCGATGCTCAAAGATGCTGCAGCACATCAATTGCTCATCAATTTCCACGGTGCGACTTTGCCAAGAGGCTGGCAACGTACCTATCCCAATTTACTGACTACCGAAGCAATTAAAGGCGAAGAGTATATTACTTTTACTCAAGAAACTGCCGATTTGCAGCCAAGCCATTGCACAATGCTCCCTTTTGCCAGAAACGTTTTTGATCCAATGGATTTTACGCCCATGGTATTGGATTCTATCCCAAATATTAAGCGCAAAACAACACCCGCTTTTGAGTTGGCTTTGCCCGTTTTATTTCTGTCGGGGATCCAGCACATTGCCGAAACACCTATGGGTATGGCCAAAATGCCAAAATACGTGATCGATTATTTAAAAGATATTCCGACCAATTGGGATGATTCCAAATTCATAGACGGTTATCCAGGAAAGTATATTGTTATGGCCAGAAAAAAAGACAACATTTGGCACATTGTTGGAATCAATGGAGAAAATAAAGCCAAAGAAATAGAACTTGATTTGTCATTTGTCACTAACGAATCCGGTTATGTTATTTTAGAAAATGAAAAAGGTTTTCAGCAGTTTCCTGTATCCAAGAACAAAAAAATCAAAATAGCAATGAAATCTGATGGTGGTTTTGTGGTGAAGATGTAGTTTTTTTAAAATCATATAGGCCATATAAGTTCATGTTAGTAAACTTATATGGCTTATTTATTTTACTTCACAGCTCGCATTATGCAAAACAGGAAAATTGCAAGAATTGGCTATAAAACATAATTGATTTGCTTCGTGATGTAAATCCAAAGCCATTTGAATTTTATCAGGATTCGCAATTGTTACTTTTGGATTTAATAGAACCTCAATAAAACGCCCGCTTCCGTCAGGAGAAACCTCCAGTGTTGCTTCAGCATTGTCTGAATACTCCAAAACTTCTATTTCGTTTTGAGAACAGACATACAAATAGGACATCATGTGGCAGGAAACCAAACTGCTTAAAAGCAAATCCTCCGGATTGTACAATTCCGGATCCCCTTTGAAAGCTTTCGCAGCCGAAACATGTAAAACCGGTTTTCCTTCAATTAGAATCTGGTGACTTTTGCTGTAAAATCGCTTTGTGGAATCTTCTTGATTTGAAGTCCACTTTGCTACTGCTTTGAATATGTGTTTGAAAGTCATTTTTTTTGTTTTTTTAGCCACGAATTAAATAAACTTGAAATTCATGGCTAAAATGATCCAATTCTTTTGATTCAATTTTATTTACCCCCTTTAGACAAATCTGAATCTGGTCTTTTAAACGGTTCTGATAAAAACTTATTGGCTAATGCATTAAATACTTCCGGACTTGAAGCCGGTGCAAAATGGGTTTCTCCAGGCATAATACATAACTGTGCCTTAGGTATGTTTTCAAAAATTTCTACTGAATGTTCATTTTTAATAATATCTTTATCTCCAGCCATTATCAGCACTTTTGCTTTGATTTTTGACAAATCTTTAGTTGCAATATTAGGTTGATTTACCAAAAGTCCGGCAAGTTGTTTTAGTAGATTCCAATTCTCACTAGTGTCCTTCTCTTTAATTTTTGACGCAACTATTTTTTTCATGTTCTGAGCATCTTTTATTGCCCACGAATTAACAGCTGTAGAATCAGGTCTTAAATTTGCCCCCATCGTTACAATTTTCTTTATTTTTGACTTACCTGAAATACCCATTTGCAAACCAACAATTCCACCATCACTCCATCCAATAATACTTATCGAATCTAGTTTTAACATATTAACTAATTCCTCTGTATCTTTTGTAATCTGAACGTATGTCAAAGAATCCGTTTTGAACTCCGATTTGCCTTGCCCTCTATTATCGGCAACAATAACTCTATATTTGCTTTTAAAATAATCAATCTGATTTCCCATTATTTCAATACTTCCTCCATTTCCGTGAATCAATAATAATGGTTCCCCTTTTCCATATTCTTCATAATATATTTTAGCTCCATTGATTTCAGCAAATTTTCCAACAGCGGTATTTTTACCATAAGGCGTGTCAAATTTAAAATTCATCTGAACCTGAGCATTTGCGATTCCAAATATTGAAGATATTAATAACAGAAATAATAGCTTGATTGAGTTTTTCATTTGTAAATAGTTTTTTTAATAGTTATCTCTCAAATATAAGAAAGAATTGATTAAATTGACAAAATTATTACAAATTATAATGTGTTTTAATATTTATAAACAAAAAAAACCTCGGGAAGATAAACCTCCCGAGGAACTTAAAACCAACAAACGTTAGTTTCTAGACTTGACTTTAAATAAATAACTAATCAATTAGCCAAAATCTAGTTTTTTAAATTACTTAACCGAAAATTTAAAAGTTGTTTTTGTTTTATAATTTTCTCCTGGACTTAACACAGTCGTAGGAAAATCTTTTTGATTGGGAGAATCTGGATAATGTTGTGTTTCCAAGCAAAAACCAGTTCTATGCGCGTATGTTCCACCGTTACGCATCGGTAAAGTTCCATCAAGGAAGTTCCCAGAATAAAACTGAATTCCCGGTTGATCGGTATATACTTCCAAGAGTCTACCGCTTCCTGCGTGGTAAGCTGAAGCTACTAAACGATCTCCTTTGCCTTGGTTGTTCAGCACCCAGCAGTGGTCGTAACCCAATCCTTTTTTCAACTGATCGTCATTGGCTTCGATTTCTTTTCCAACCAATTTAGGTTTTCTAAAATCGAATGGAGTATTGGTTACATCCGTCAATTGACCTGTTGGAATAAGGGTTGCATCTACAGGGACCAATTTGTCAGCATCAATCGTGATTTCATGATCCAAAATAGGTTTAGAAAAATCAGACGACAGGTTGAAATACGAATGCTGCGTTAAGTTTACCACCGTTTTCTTATCTGTAGTTGCTTCATACAAAACGTCCAAAGCATTGTCTTGGTTCAAAGTGTAGGTCACAAAAACCGTCAAGTTTCCTGGATAACCTTCTTCCATGTCTTTGGCTACATACTTCAATTTTAGAGAAGCTGAGTCTCCGCCTTTGGCTTCTTCTGCAGTCCAAACCACTCTGTGAAAACCTTCCGGTCCGCCATGCAAAGCATTTGGCTCGTTGTTGATGGCCAGCGAATATTCTTTTCCATCCAAAGTAAATTTACCTTTCGCAATTCGGTTTCCATATCTTCCGATAAGAGCCCCAAAATACGGATTGGCTTTCATGTATTGTTCCAATGAATTAAAACCAATCACCACTTCTTCGGATATACCCGCTTTGTTGGGTACTTTTAGCGAAGAAATTATACCACCATAAGTAATGATGTTTACTTCCATTCCTTTCTGGTTTTTCAGTGTGTAGCGGTCTATTTGCACCCCTTTGTCGGTTTTACCATAAACCGTTTTCGCTATAGATACAGAATCAGTAGCTTTAGCTTCGAGAGCAGTTTCCGCTGCATCTTCTTTTTTTTCTCCTTTGCACTGCACATTCATACTTGCTAAACTTAAAATGGAAATTCCATAAATACAACGTTTTACTAGATTCATATATTAGATTTTTTAAGACTTAATTCTATAAACAAAAATTTTCTTATTATGGGCGTGTCCCTTCGTAAAGACTTCGGGTCGTGCTGTACGTTCCCGCTTTTTTTTGATCCCGAAAAAACGGGATCAAAAAAAGAGCTCCACTGCCATCACTCACGCAAACAGTGCTAACTTACACATTTTTTAGGTATTACAAACCGTGCTGAAACAAATGGAAATACGCTTCATTCGCATTGATCGTATCTTTGAAATTACGGATAGTGGTATTGGCATCGATTACCAATAATTCAATTCCTGCAATATCGGCAAAATCTTCCATAAATTCAGTAGTTACCGCTTGGCTGTAAACCGTATGATGCGCACCACCGGCAAGAATCCATGCCGTAGCTGCAATATCAAGGTTTGGTTTGCAATCCCACAATACTCGCGCCACTGGAAGTTTTGGCAATTCAGCCATTGGTTTTACTGCTGTTACTTCGTTTACAATTAATCTGAAACGGGTTCCCATATCTACCAAAGATACGTTGATGGCTTCTCCGGCAGGTGAATTAAACACCAAACGCGCTGGATCTTCTTTGCCTCCAATTCCTAATGGATGCACTTCGCAATTTGGTTTTCCATCAGCGATAGATGGACAAATTTCAAGCATGTGCGATCCCAAAACATACGATTTTTGAGGAGTAAAGTGATACGTATAATCTTCCATAAACGATGTTCCTCCTTCAAGTCCCACATTCATTACTTTCAATGCTCTAACCATTGCAGCGGTTTTCCAATCCCCTTCGCCACCAAAACCATAACCATCGGCCATTAAACGTTGGGTTGCAATTCCAGGAAGTTGTTTCCAAGCACCTAAGTTTTCAAAAGTATCGGTAAAAGCTCCAAAACCTCCTTCTTCAAGGAATGCTCTTAGTCCCAATTCGATTTTTGCAGCATCCGCCAATGATTGTCTTTGTGCTCCGCCTTCTTTCAAGGATGGAGTCAAATTATAAGAAGCTTCATAAACTGCCAATAAATCAGCTAATTGTTTATCAGTTACTTTTTCGATATGTTTGGTGACATCCGAGGAATCAAAACCATTTACAGCAACTCCAAAGCGAATTTGTGCTTCTACTTTGTCTCCTTCGGTAACGGCTACTTCACGCATATTATCACCAATACGGGCTACTTTTAGATTTTGCAATTCATTCCAACCTAGCGCTACTCTTGTCCAGTTTCCAATTTTTGTCTGAACGCGTTCGTCTTCCCAATGTCCAACAATTACTTTGCGTTTTTTACGCATTCTAGACATGATAAAACCAAATTCTCTGTCGCCATGAGCTGATTGGTTCAAGTTCATGAAATCCATGTCGATTGAAGCCCAAGGAATTTCGGCATTGAATTGTGTATGCAAATGACATAATGGTTTGTTCAAAATGCTTAAACCGCCAATCCACATTTTGGCTGGCGAGAACGTGTGCATCCAAGCCACGATTCCAATACAGTTTTTGTTGGAATTCGCTTCCAAACATACATTCATGATTTGCGCTGGAGATTTTACTACATCTTTGTATACCAATTTCACTGGTAATTTTGAAGACACATTCAATCCTTTTGCTATTATTTGCGAATGCTCGGCTACTTTTCTTAGTGTTTCTTCACCGTATAATTCTTGGCTTCCTACTACAAACCAAATTTCTTTTTGAGATATATCTATCATTATACTATTTTTTTAAAATTGTTTAAAGTTTAAAATTGTTTAAAGTTTCGTTTTAGTTTAAACAACTTTAAACTAAAGAAACCTTAAACTAAAATTACTGTCCGTAATACGAATCCTTCCCGTGCTTGCGTTCGTAATGCTTTTTGATTAAAGAATCTTTCAATCTCGGAGCATTAGGATTTATTTGCAAAGTCAGATACGCCATTTCGGCTACAACTTCTAGAACTTTAGAATTGTAAACTGCTTTGGCTGCGGTTGCCCCCCAGGCGAAAGGGCCATGATTCCCTATCAATACCATTTCTACTTCTTCGTACGAAAGGTTTTTTTCTTTGAAACAATCCAAAATTTGGATACCCGTATTATGCTCGTAGTTTCCTTCGATTAAGCTGTCATTCATTGGGGCAGCACAGGGGATATCTGAGGTTAAGTGGTCGGCATGGGTGGTTCCAAAAATCGGAATGTCTCTTTGTGATTGTGCCCAAGCCACCGAATAAGTGGCATGAGTATGTGCTACACCGCCAATGTTTGGCCAATGTTTGTATAAATAAGCATGTGTTTTGGTGTCCGAAGACGGTCGCATCGTTCCTTCGATGATGTTGTTGTCAAAATCAAGAATCACCATATCTTCCGGTTTCAAATCTTCATAAGGAACACCACTTGGTTTGATAGCAAAAACGCCATTTTTGCGATCTACAGCACTGACGTTTCCAAAAGTGTAAACTACCAAATTCAGTGCATTCAATTGCATATTCGCTTCGTAGCATTCTTGTTTTAAGTCTTTATATATAGAGCTCATGTTGTTGTTTTTTAATGGATGGATCGGCAAAAGCGCTTAATTGATCGTATGCCAAAAGTAATTTGTTATATGCGGCCACTTTGTCGAGTTGCGGAGCATATTCACTTTCAAAAGGGCTTCCCATTTTTTGAGCTGCTTCAATTACGTTTGGATAAATTCCGGCGGCAACGGCTGCATAAATAGCGGCTCCCAATGCTGGTGCCTGATCTGATAAAGCTACTTTGATAGGTTTGTTCAATACATTGGCTAATGTTTGCATGATGAATGGTGATTTACGAGCCACACCACCTATACCAATTACGGTGTCAATACGAACGCCTTCTTCCTCAAAACGATCTACGATTTTTTTAGATCCAAAACAAATGGCATTCACCAATGATTTGAACACATGTGGCGCTTTTGTTCCTAAAGATAGATTTGCAATGGCGCTTTTTAGCTCTTGATTTGCATCTGGAGTTCGTCGACCGTTAATCCAATCTAATGCTACTGGAACACTTTCGGATAATGGTATTTTTTCAGCTTCGACGGTTAATTGTGTGATTAAATTGTCGCTGATTTCTGCTTTCAATTGTTCTTTTTGTTCATCAGTCAAAAGGGTAGAAGTGGCTAGTAAATGGTCCGTTGGCCATAATAATAATTCTTTGTACCAAGCTAATAAATCTCCAAAAGCAGATTGTCCCGCTTCAAGCCCAATAAAACCGGGAATTACTGATCCGTCTACTTGTCCGCAGATTCCACGAACCGTTTTTGTTCCGATAGATTCTTTAGTATCAACAATAATATCACAAGTTGAGGTTCCCATAACGCGAACCAAAGTGTGTTCGTCGATTTTGGCTCCCACAGCACCTGAATGGGCATCGAAAGTTCCTACTGCGATTACTGTGTCAGTTGAAAGTCCCAATCTGGCAGCCCATTCTTGGTTTAAATAACCCGCTACCAAATCGGAAGTATAAGTTTCATCGTACAATCTTCCTCGAAGCGATGCCAAATACGGATCTAATTTTTCTAAAAATTCCTCTGGCGGTAAGCCGTTCCAGTCTTCGTGCCACATCGCTTTGTGACCCGCGGCGCAACGGCTTCTTTTGAATGTTTTTAAATCTTTATTGTCAATTAGCAAATACGTCATTAAGTCGCAGTGTTCCATCCAAGTGTGAGCGGCTTTTTTTACGGCTTCGTCTTGTCGGGCAACATGTAATATTTTCGCCCAAAACCATTCGGATGAATAAATGCCACCTACGTATTTGGTGAAATTTTCTCCTCCCCAGTTGGCAGCCAATTCATTGATTTCATTTGCTTCATTTATAGCAGTATGATCTTTCCATAAGACCATCATGGCATTGGGATTATGCTCAAAACCTTTGGTTAACGCCAATGGAGTTCCATCTTCGGCAACCGGCACCGGAGAAGATCCTGTAGTGTCAATGCAGATGCTTCGAATAAGGGAAGGATCTACTTTGCTGTTTTCCACTACATATTTTATGGTCGTTTCCAATCCTTCGATGTGATCCAAAGGATGTTGACGAAACTGATTTATTGAGGCATTACAATATTCTTTAGTCGCCCATCGCTTGTAGTCACAAACGCTCGATGCTAATTCCTGTCCATTTTCAGTGTCTATTAATACTGCACGAACAGAATCTGAGCCATAATCTAATCCTATTACATAATTTTTCATCACAAATCTTTTTTAATATGTACAAATATATAGATAATTATTTAATAAGTGTATAAAAAACACTTAATATATTTTGCATTGTAATACTCTTCAAACCTCAGTAATACAGAGGTTTGTATAATAACGAATAAAATAAATGTTTAAATAACATTTATTTCGATATTTTTATTTCATTTTCAACTTCAAAACAGTCACAGAATAGGCAGGAAGGTTCAATGATGCTTTCTCACTTTTCAAGATATATTCGCTTTCTGCTGGACTTATTTTTTTAGGCGAAGCAAATGAATTTTCGTCTTCCAGTTTTGGGCTCTTCAGTGTAATAACTGTTCCTTTTGGTTGAAATTTGCTTCCTTTTAAATCAATTGTAATGTCTTGCGCTTTCGCAGAAGTGTTGACCACTTTCACAATAACTTCTTTGGTACTAGCATCTTTCACCGCCGATGCGAACAAATCGTTTTGACCAATAAGCGCTTTTCCATCTTTGGTGATTGATAATAAATCTGTTCCTTTATTGTTGGCAAACAACTTTTGCACATAATAATTTGGTGTACCAAAGGATTCTAAATTATTAAACCAAATCATATCCGGTGTCCATTGCCAACCTTCTTCGTGAGCAAATAAAGGTGCATAGGAGGTAAGATGAACTACTTCGGCATTACGTTCCATTCCGGTCATAAAAGCGGCTTCAGAAAAAGCACATTCCCAACTGTTTTTGTTGTCAGGACTAGCAATGGCTACCGTTTGTGCTGCATATTCTCCTGCGAAAATTTTAGGCCCTTTACGATCGTAATTATCGTAACGTGTTGCGTTTTCTCTAAACCATTTTGGCTCTTTATAATAATGTTCATCTATGATTTCGGCATTCAATTTTTTAAGTTCCGATTGTGCATACTCAAAATAATCTCCTTCTGGAAATGGTCCGCTTCCCGAAACAATTGTAATTTCTGGGTGTTTTGCTTTGATTGCTTTTTCAAACACTTTATAGCGCTCGATATAATCTGTTCCCCATTGTTCGTTCCCAACTCCAATGAATTTCAAATTAAATGCTTTTGGGTGTCCCATATCCGAACGAACTTTCCCCCACGGCGTATCTATGCTTCCGTTGGCAAATTCAATTAAGTCAATCGCATCTTGCACGTAAGGATCCAATTGAGCCATAGGGACGATCTCGCCTGTATTGAATTGACAAGCCATTCCACAACTTAAAATGGGTAATGGACTAGCTCCGATATCTTCAGATAATTGAAAATATTCAAAAAATCCTAGACCAAAAGACTGAAAATAATCAGGTGTTGGTTTGTGTGCAAACTCTGTATTCCAGCGGTTAACTAAGCTTTCTCTATTATCAACTTCACCAACTGTTTTTTTCCATTGGTAACGTTGTGCCAGAGTTCTTCCCTCAACAATACATCCACCCGGGAAACGTAAAAAGCCAGGTTTCATATCGTATAGTAATTGTACTAAATCTTTACGAAGGCCATTTTTTCTATTGTTCCAAGTGTCTCCTGGGAATAATGAAATCATATCCAAATCGATAGTTCCTGTCCCTTCAAAAGTAAAACGCAATTTTGCTTTTGCTTCTGTGGCTGTTGGAGTAAGCTGCGCGGTATATTCATTCCAACCTGAAGCAGTTGGAACAATGCTTGTTTCTGCTAAAACTTTATTGTCTTTTCCAATGAACTGAATAATGATCTTCGAAATATTTCCAGCTTCTTTGGATGCTTTTAGAGTCAAATTGTATTTTGCTCCACTTTTAATTCCCATTCCTCTGAAACCTTCATTGATGATTTCATAGCCTTTAGCATCTTTTACCGTAACTCGGCAATAATTATGATTGTTCCCTTTTTTTGAAAATTGAACAGGAACAGCAATTCCAGATTCGGTATTAAAATTATGTTTGTCACTTTTTGGCTGATTCCAGCCCATTAAAGGATCATCAAATTCAAAGGAACGGTTTTTAATCATTTCGGCATACAAACCGCCATCAGCAGCAAAGTTGATGTCTTCAAAAAAGATTCCATACATCGTTGGCTGAATTTTGGTTATTGTTTTGCTGGTGTTTACTTCGAGAGTCGTTTGCTGTGCATTAGCATAAATACCATTTAGTAAAAGACCGCATAGGGTTATTTTGGTGATTAAATTTGGTTTCATATTTTTTTAAATTGTTTTTTCTAATTCTATATTGTTCCTAGCTAAGGAATACCTAACAGGTTAAAAGAAACCTGTTAGGATAACGTTTCCTAACAGGTTTCTTTTAACCTGTTAGGTATATATAATTCTTAGATTCTTATTATCTCTTTCACTTTTTTAAATCAATCCAAACTTTCATTTTTCCAACGCCTCTGTTGGACCAAGAATAATAAGGAATAGCTTTTAGTTTACCAGTTTGAATGGTATTTACACCTTCCAAAAGTTCGTTTTCTTTGGTTACTTTGAAAGTATCATTGGCATCGATCGTGATTTTATCGAAGTTGGCTGGATTGTCTATTTCTTCGATAGCATATACAATTGGACCATATTCTAATGCTACTTTCCCGATGTTACCTTCCACTTTTGCATTGGTCATCACTTCTTTTACTTCCATTGGGAAATTCAGATTTATAATATCTCCCTTTTTCCATTTTCGGGTAATGGAGATATATCCTTTGTCTTCTTTATAGTCTAAAGGTTTTCCGTTTATCGTGAGCGTAACTTTTGCGGAAGCGGGAGTTGCATAACTGTACAAATCACCCGGTAAAACTTGGTTTCTAGCCCAACCCGGAATCCTTAATTTGATGCTGAGTTCACTTTCTTTTTTTGGAGAAACCGTTAATGTCACTTTACCATCCCAAGGATAATTGGTTTGTTGTGTGATTCCCAATTCGGTTTTGTCTAATGTAATTTTTGCGGTATTCGAAGCGTATAAATTCACATAAAGAACATTTTTGCTACTAGAATAAATCAATCCCGGAATGGAAGGAATAAAACGAATCAAGTTGGTCGGGCAACAGGAACAATCAAACCAAGATTGACGGGTGCAAGAACCTCTGTTGTTTTTGTAAACCCCATCTGATTCGAGTGCATTGGGATAGAAAAATTGCTTTCCATCTAATGAAATTCCGGAGATTAAGCCGTTGTATAAAGAGCGTTCAATTACATCAAAATAATCGGAATTTCCGGTTAGGTTGTGTAATCTGTGGTTCCAATACACATCACCAATGGCAGCGCAAGTTTCGTTGTATGCCGTTAAGTTGGGTAATTCATAGTTTGCTCCAAAGGCTTCACCATCATGTACAGCACCAATGCCACCAGTGATGTACATTTTTTTGTTGACCATATTGGTCCATAAAGCGTTCACGGCATCAAGATAACTTTTGTCGTTGTATATTGCGGCAATATCTGTCATTCCAGAATACATATAAACGGCTCTTACGGCATGACCCACCGCTTCTTTTTGTTGAATAACGGGAATGTCATCCTGGGAATAAGCACCGTTTAGTTTATGGTTTTTTGGATTTCCTCTATTGTCCAGATAGTATTTGGCCAAATTCAAATAGGCTTTATTATTGGTAATTCGATACAGATTTACCAAACCCGTTTCTACAATTTGGTGACCTGGAACTCCGTGTACTTGGTTTGGATTATCTCCAAAAGTAAGCACCAGCAAATCGGCATTTTTGATGGCAATGTCTAAGAAGTTTCTTTTTCCAGTTGCTTCATAATGAACCACGGCAGCTTCTATCATGTGACCTGAGTTGTACAATTCATGACTAATCTGTAGGGATTCCCAACGTTTTCCTTCGATAACGGGAACCCAAGGTGCTGGTGGTTTGGCAGGATTGATGGTTCTCCAAGTGGTCAAATAACCGTCTTTTTCCTGACCCACTTTGATAATACCAATGAGGGAATCCAATAAATTTTCCAGTTTTGGGTTGGGTTCACTTATCAGGGTATTAGAAGCACCTTCGATTATTTTGTACACATCGGTATCGTCAAAAGGCATTTGTCCTTTTACTTCTCCTTTCATCTTGCCACCTGCAATCAAGAAATTATCGAGACGACCTTCTTCCTCGCACTTATGAATGGCGTATTCGATGGTTTTTTCTTGTACTTTTTTTATAATGGGCAACCAAAATGCATCCGTTAGTTTTACATTCTGAATATTAACAGGTGTGATGATATATCCAGAGTTTTTGGTCTCCTTATTTTGGGCAATTGTTTTACCTGAAAAGGAAAGCAACACCATCAGATAAAGGGAATGTTTTTTATATTTTAAAATTTTCATTAGTCCAAATTTTTTCTAAGGTGCAAGATAAATAAAATAAGTGTATATATTACATTTTTAAAACAAATTAAATTTTTTTACATCATTGGCCATAAATTAGCATCCCATTGCAATTGCTTTATTTGCAGAAGTGGTCTTCCATTTTGTTTGGCATCATAGGCGTGGTAAATGATATAATCTTTCCCATCAAAAGTATAGGTGCTGTTGTGTCCAGCACCGAACCAGTTTTTGTTTCCTTGAATTAATAAGGTTCCGCCACCTTCGGTCAAAAGTTTTCCGTCTTTGTCAACGTAAGGTCCCGTGATGGTTTTGGATCTTCCAACGACTACTTTATACGTGCTTTTTTCGCCTCGACAACACAAATCCCATGAAAGGAATAAGTAGTAATAATCGTTTTTCTTAAATACAAAAGGAGTTTCGAGTGCACCATCGCCTGGATCGGAATCAGGGAGTTCGAATGTTCTTTTGCGTTTGGCAATGGTTTGCCATTCCTGCGGTTGTGCGATTGATTTTAAATCGGGATTCAGTTTCACCATTTTCAAACCTTCCCAAAAAGAACCGAAAGCCAGCCAAGGAGTCTTGTTTTCGTCGAAGGTCAAATTGGGATCAATGGCATTCCAAAGATCACGGTTGGGAATGGACTGAATAACAATTCCCTGATCGACCCATTTGTAAGCAGGGTCTTTTGGATCTAAAGTAGTATTGGTAGTGACTCCAATCGCCGAAGTATTTTTTGCGAAAGCGGAAACCGAATAGTATAAATAATAGATGTTGTTGTGAAAAGAAATATCCGGTGCCCAAATGTGATTGTCAAAATTAGGAACGACTGCATCCACCCAAACCGGTTTTTCTTTGAAAATTTGGGGTTCTGGATTCCAGTTTTTTAAATCTTTGGAACTAAATGCACTGATGCCTTTTCCCGTGCAGTACAAATAATAAGTATCTTTTTGCTTGATCATTACAGGATCATGAACGGTAATGTCTTGGGCAAATGATGAGGTGCCAATTAAAGCAACTAAGAAGAATAGGAGAGGTGTGTGTTTACATGATTTCATGGTATGGTTTTTTAAACATATAATTTCATTAGGTAATCTTTCTTTTCTCTCGCAAAGACGCGGAGGCGCAAAGAAATCAGTTCTAAACTTTGCGCCTTTGTGAGAAAAACAATTCAGTAAATCTTAGTGTGAAATTCTGCATTCATATTGTTGCAATCTGTAATCTACTTCGTTATCCCCTCCGTTGTCATAATCACGCGTTTCATTGTTCCGTCTTTGTTGTAGTACAAACGATCTACACAAACCGATCTTCTAAAACTTCCACCATTGGGTTGAGTTGCGCCATTGTGGTATATGAAATATGACTTTCCTTTGAAATCGATTATCGCCTGATGATTGGTATTGGAATTTCCTGCGAGTTCGTTCAGAATGCCTTTGTATTCCCAAGGTCCATTAATGGATTTACTCATAGCATAGGCGATTTTCTCTGGAAACTGATACGCATACGATAAATAATACCAATTGTTGTGTTTGTGTATCCAAGGTGCTTCAGTGTAATTGGGTAAAGTGATAGTTTGGATTGGGCCATCGAGTTCAATCATGTTGGCTTTTAATTTAGCATAATGGCAAACGCTATTTCCCCAGAAAAGATACGCTTGACCGTCATTGTCAATGAATACAGTTGGGTCAATATCATCCCAGTCAATTTTGGTTTGAGTAGTCATGTCATTGGTGACGAGTGCTTTTCCCAGAGCATCTTTGAAAGGCCCTGTTGGACTGTCTGAAACCGCTACTCCAATCGCTTTTCCATTAATAGTTCCGTGTTCAACAGTAACATACCAGTAAAATTTACCGTTTCGTTCAATGACTTGCGCTGCCCAAGCATCGGATTTTGCCCAAGCAAAATCGGTTACTTTCAGCGGAACGTGATGTTCTTGCCAATGTACCATGTCCGAAGAGGAATACACCAGCCATTCGTTCATTTTATAAAAATTAAAATCATTGGGCGCTTCATCATGTCCAGCATAGAGATATACTTTATCGTTATAAACCAAAGCCGCGGGATCACCTGTGTATTTGTCTTTGATGATCGGGTTGTTTTCTCTATTGGCGGAAGCCGAATTTTTATCCTGTGCCATTGTTTTGAAAGAAACAATAAAGCTTAGGACAAAAAGGATTTCAACTGTTTTTCTCATTTTATTATATTTTTTCGAAATGGAATAGTGTTAAAATTAAAAACCCTTTTTTAGATTTTAAAAAAGGGTTTCGATTGTATAAAAGATTAATTTATTTTTTTACCCCAAACTGGTAATCCAGCAGTTGTTAGTCCAGAATAGGTTAGGGTTACTTTGCGAGTGGCACTTTCCCAATCCCAGGCATCACTTACTTTGCATTTTATACCATTTACAGTTAGTGTTTTATTGGTGCTATCGTACGACCAAGTTCCTGTAACGCCTCCACTTACTTTTTTGTCGGCGGTTAAATAGATAGTTGCCGATTTTTGAATGACTTTGTACTGGTAATTCATGGTGATTTGTTCCCAAGTTCCAATAAATGACGATTCAGTAATAGTTGTAACGGGAACGCCAGCATAACGTTCGGGAGCAATTACGGGCCAACCATCTTCTGTCCATTGGATTTCGCGAACGTGTCCCATCATTATAGCATTGGAAACATTGATTCCTGCAACACCTTCGGGTAAACGTGCTTGAGAAGAAAAATACCATTGTTTTGTATCTGGGTTTTGGAAAATGGCGCAATGCGAAATTCCAACCCAGCCTGTATGATTATTGAAACCGTAAGGATGTGTCAGCATCGGCCAGCAATCGGCTCCAGCCGTAACATTGGCACCATTGATACCAACGTAAGGTCCCATAATATCTTTGGAACGACAAACTCTTGTGTTGTAGGGAACATTCAAACCATCATAGGCTAAAAATAAATAGTAATAACCAGTAACATCGTTGTAAATAATCTCTGGACCTTCTGACGCTTGCCAACGACTGGTCGCACTACGTGTAGCAATGCGGGTTCCGTAATCGCTTAATGTTTTCAATTGATCTGGTTTCCCTGTAGTTGGATTTAGTTTTAAAGCGGCAATACCAGAATGCCAAGAACCGTAGATTAAATACTGATCTCCAGAAGGGGTTTCGACAAAACTCGGGTCAATAGCATTGAATTTGAAATAAGCGTCTTCCCAATTTCGGGTGCCTGTAAAGGAATACGGCTTTAGACCATCAGGTTCTGAACAAACTACCATTCCTTTGTCTACCCAAACATTGGATGCTAAATCATCGGTTTCGGCCAAACCAATAAAGGCTCTTTCTGACCAAGAGTTATCAAATGTAGTTCCAACTATTGGGTTGTCAACCACAATGCTGTAATACATACGGTATTTGTTGCCCACTTTTCGAACACAAGGTGCCCAATAGCCATAATTAGGACTTGTAATAGCAGGTAATGCAGGGTTCATTCTGGCTCTTTTGTTATTCAAAGAATCTTTTACCCAAGTTGGTGCTGCAGTCATAGTTGGTCCCATAAATTCCCAATTTACAAGGTCTTTGGAACGTCTGTAGAAAAAATGCCCGTGTCCATCCGTCGCATTTCCATAAGAAGCATCGGTTTGATACATATAATAGTAATCTCCACATTTGGCTACGGACGGGTCATGTACGTTGGCCAAATTCCATTGCGAATTACTGCCCCAAGACGAAATCGAGGAATAATTATCAGCGTAAGTTGGTCCAGGAAAAGCAACTGGCGTAGGTGTTGGTGTAGGAGTAGGCGTAGGGGTTGGGTCCGGTGCAGGATCATCCCCTTTGGAACAACTACCCAACGATACAGCCACAATTAGTACAAGTACTAAACAGCTTGCTACTCTTATAATGGGATTTGATTTTTTCATAACGAATATTTTTTTATTTCCCTTCTAACATTATAACTGAAAAAGGAGGAACGTTAACCGTCAGTTTTCCTTTTTTGATTTCAAAACCTTTGAAAGCTACTGGCTGAATTTTTGTTGGATTGTCAAATGAATTGAAATCTTGTAATTTTGAAGAACCAATAATTAGACCGGAAACAGATTTGATTCCAATTTCAGTAAGGTCAATCTCTACAGTGTTTTCTTTTTTGGAATCGATATTTACCAATGAAATATGAACCAATCCTTTTTTGTCCTTAGAAGCCGAGGCTGATAATGCAGGAAGTGTTTCGCCACTGAAAGTATATAGTGGTGATTTTATAGTAATAGGCAATTGTTGTGCATCTTGGTGTACGCTGTACAATTGCATTACATAATAGGTTGGTGTCAAAATCATTTTGGCTTTATCGGTAAGGATAACTGCCTGCAAAACATTAACACATTGTGCTAAGTTGGCCATACGAACACGATCTGCGTGATTGTTGAAAATATTAAGGGTTGATCCTGCCAAAACCGCATCTCTCATTGTGTTTTGTTGGTATAAAAATCCAGGATTGGTTCCTTTTTCCACTTCATACCAAGCTCCCCATTCGTCTACAATCATTGCCACTTTTTTCTCTGGATCATATTTATCCATAATGGCAGAGTGTTTGGTAACGAGTTCCTCCATTTTTAGCGCCGATTTCATGGTTTGGAAATACTCAAATTCTGTGTAATCTACACCGTCTCCTTTTTTTGCCCAATCGATTACGGCATAATGGTGTACTCCAACTCCTCCTAGCATATTTAGCGGGATGTCTTTCATTAAAGTTTCTGTCCAATTATAATCGGAACTATTGGATCCAGAAGCAATACGCGTTATACCGCCAGTATTTCCCCAATCAGACATGAATGTAGCATATTTTCGATATTCATTCACATAATAATCGGCTGTCATATTTCCTCCACAACCCCATGCTTCATTTCCAATTCCCCAGAATTTAACTTTCCAAGGTTCTGTTCTTCCATTCTTTTTACGCAAATCACTCATTGGGCTTTTGCCTCCAAAGTTGGTGTATTGTACCCAGTCTGACAGTTCTTGTACAGTTCCGCTACCTACGTTTCCAGAAAGATAAGGTTCAGCGCCAAGTGTTTCGCACAAATTCAAGAAATCATGTGTTCCAAAGCTATTGTCTTCGGTAGTTCCTCCCCACCATTGGTTTACAATTGTTGGTCTGTTTTCTTTTGGGCCAATACCGTCTTTCCAGTGGTACGTATCGGCAAAACAACCACCTGGCCAACGCAAATTTGGAATTTTTAATTTTTTTAGAGCATCAATAATATCGTTACGAACACCGGCTGTGTTAGGTATTTTGGAAGTATCACCCACAAAAAATCCGCCATATATGCACCTGCCTAAATGCTCTGCAAAGTGACCGTAAATGTTTTTGTTGATAGTGGGAGCGTTTGCAGTATTTTTTATGGTAAGTACTGTGGTTTCTTTTTGTGCAAAACTGGTTTGGCTACAAAAAGAGGAAATAAATAAAAATAATAGAACTTTTTTCATAATGTTTTAATTGATAAAGGGAGGGGTTTTTACCGGCCTTTAAATTTTATTTTTAGTATGCAATAGTTGGCCAGCCTCCTGACCATGTAAAATTAACGATTTCGAGTTTAGGATTTCCGCTATCGGCACCATCATAATAGTGAACAGATCCTTTTTGTGTTCCAACAATTCTGGAAATATGTCCTGGGCCAATGTAATTTCCCGTTGTTTTTAATACGGTTGTACCTCCGCCAGCTGTTAATGATATGCCGCTTTTATCCACAAAGGGACCAAGAGGACTTGTAGAACGACCTACCACAATATAGTAAGTGCTATTTACCCCTTGGCAACACGCTCCACGATTAGCAAACATATAATAATAACTACCTTCCTTGATTAAGCAAGGCGCTTCCCAACTAGCACTACTGCCACCGGCAACAATTGTTTTGCTCCCAGTGGTTTTACCAGTTGTGGGGTCAATTTTTATAACACCAATCCCCGCATGAAAAGAACCGTAGGCCATGTATACATTGCTTCCGTCCACTAAAATGGATGGGTCAATAGCATTAACATCAGAGGATGAAGAGGATGAGATAACAACACCTCTATCGGTCCATTTTGTTCCTGCACTTTGCGAAATTGAAGGAGCAGTAACTAGACCTATTGCTGAGGTAGCTGATCCAAAAGTAGAACAGGAATAATACATATTCCATCGATTGTTAAACCAAGCTACATCAGGTGCCCAAAAGGTTTTGGTAAATCCAGGTACATAGCCTGTTATCCAACTTGGAGTGGAGCTAAAAACAGATGTTCCCCAAAACCAATTTATTAAATCTGTTGAATAAGTCATTGGAATATTATCTCCAGTTGTAAAAACATAATAATTCACGCCACTTTTTACAATGGTGCTTGGGTCATGAGAAGGAACATTACCCGAAACTGTTTTTGCTGTTAAATGTAAAGTTTGAGCGGTTTGTGTTGTAGCAACCGTTTCGTTGCCGATATCCTCTTTTTGACAACTTACAAGCCACAGACCAAACAGTGCAATAGTGGTTACTTTTTTAATCATAATTTTAAAAATTAAGTGTTGTATTTAAAAAAAAACTCAATGCTTTTACGATTTTATTTTAAGATATAAAATCACGTGACATCCTTTTCTAGGGTTGCCACATGATTTTAATAACTAAACTAACTCAAACAATATTAATAACTTGGATTTTGTGTCATACCAGGGTTATTATCCATATCTAATTGTGGTATTGGGAAATATTCTCTTCCAGGAGAAAACGAATTAAATTCTGCATCTCTTGCTTTTAACCATGCTAGTTTGGTAGGGTTTTCCAACCATCCCCAACGACGAATATCATCAAAGCGGTGACCTTCAAGAGCGAATTCCAAGAATCTTTCGTGTCCTATTTGGTCTCTCATGGCTGCTTGGCTAAGTCCTGGTTTTGCAGTGCTTAAGTTTGGCAAACCTACACGGTCTCTAACCATTTGGATGTATGTATATGCTCCCTGAGTATCACCAGTTTCATTCAAGCATTCTGCATACATTAGCAAGATGTCAGCATAACGTAATAAGCGCTCGTTAATTCCTGAACGCCAGTCATATTCATTAGGATAAGCACCATCTGAATTTTCGTATTTAGCGCAGAATATATCATTCAAATCTAAAGGACTATTAGCATATTTGGTTGCAAAATCTACACCATACAATTGCATTCCTCCAGGTTTGTTATAGAACATAGTTGCATCCAAACGAGGATCTATTGCACCTGTAGTTGTTTTTTCATCATGGAATTCATTGAATAATGCCCAAGTAGGCTGCACGTCAACAAAGCCAAAATCTCTTGCTCCATAGGTAATTGCTCTTGCAGTAGTTTTTCTCCAATTAGCATTTGGTACTCCACCCCAGCTCTCAGTAGTTCCACCAGCATCTCTACTAAATTGAACCTCGAATAAAGATTCTGAATTATTCTCGTTGCTATCAGTAAAGTTATCACGATAGTTTGCTGTTAATGAGTAAACGCCTAAATCAATTACTTGTTTGAATGTTGTTTTAGCATTTGCAAAATCCTTGGTAAATAAATATGCTTTCGCCAAATATCCTAGAGCAGCTCCTTTGGTGGCGCGCCCCTTTATGGTATTTCCTTGAGAATCTTTTGTATCGATGCCAGATATTCCAGCGTAAGTTGTAGGTAATAAATCAGAGGCAGCCTTAAAATCAGCAATTACTTGAGCCCAACCTTCTTCGTGTGATTTTTGAGGATTATAAAGCGCAATTTCTGTAGGAATTGGCACATTTTTAAATAGGTTTACTGCATGAAAAAGATACAGACCTCTTAAAAAATAGGCTTGACCAAGAATTCTGTTTTTTAACGCAGCATCCGCCATATCAATTTTTGGAACATTCGTCAATACTTGGTTGGCTCTATAGATACCTTGATAATACATTTCATATGCCCAGCCATAGATGGCAGGATCTGAAACATTTGAGTTGAAACGGCCTACATTGGACATTGCACCCCAAGGGCTGTTACTTCTTGAATCGTCACTTTTTGTGTCCAACATTAAAGGAGTACTTCTCATATAAGTTCCGTCTGCTATTAAACATCCATAAACGGCATTAACACCTTCAAGAGCATCTTTTTCTGTTTTCCAAAACGATCCTGAGGAATCAACATTTGGATCAGTTTGTAGTAAATCATCATCGTTTACACAACTTGCAGTTACAGCAGCAATGCAAATGAATCCAGCTAGATATTTATATATTTTATATTTCATTTTGATTCGTTTTTAATTGTTGGCTAATTTTAAAAAGTTACTTCAAGTCCTAGAGAAAGAGTTCTTGGATTAGGGAAAGAACCTGCGTCATATCCTCTAGAGAATAATCCGTCGTTACTGTTAAAATCTGGATCGTATCCTTTGTATTTAGAAAGGGTTAATAAGTTTTGGCCATTGATATAAACTTTAGCTTTTTGTATACAAAAGTCTGTTGGAACAGGAATTTGATATCCAATCTCCATAGTTTGTAATTTCAAGTAGTCTCCTTTTTCAATAAAACGATTAGAATCTCTAGCATTTGCATTTGGGTCTCCAATGATAGGACGAGGAACATTAGTATTTGTATTTGTTGTTGACCAATAATTAAGTTCATCTGTATGGTGATTACCATAGTCTCCCCTCATCAAATCGCGATACATTGCATTGAATACCATATTTCCACCAGCTCCTTGCCAGAACATTGAGAAATCAAAGTTTTTATATGATGCGCCCAAGTTTATACCATAACTGTATTTTGGGATTGTTGTCCCTTGATAGGTTCTATCTGCGTCAGTAATTTGTCCGTCACCATTTTGGTCTTTGAAACGAATGTCTCCAATACCAGCATTTGTTTGAATAGGGCCTGCAGCTATTTCATTAGCATTTTGGAAAATTCCATCCGTTTCATATGCGAAAATTTCACCGATTGATCTTCCTACTTCTGTTTTTGAAGCCGCTCCATAAATTGGGTTTCCTTTAATTCCAATTTGTAACACCTCATTTTTCAGCGTTCCTAAGTTGGCTGAAATATTGTATTTAAACTCATGGTCATTGTTTGCATAAGAAGCTGTAAACTCTAAGCCGCTATTTTTAACAGCTCCTGCGTTTGTTACTACATTTGCTGGAAAAGCTCCTGCTGAGTATGGCAATGGTACGCCAATTAATAAATCTGTAGATTCTTTAATGAAATATTCAGCAGAAAACTGCACACTGTTATTAAGAAATCCTAACTCCAAGGCAACGTTCGTGCTTTTTGTTTCCTCCCAGTGTACATCAGGGTCAATTGCGCTTACCACTGTTGTACCAGGAGCAAATTCGTTATTAAAATCATAACCCGCAAAACGATTTACAGTTGGTGCATAAGCGTATACACCAATAGTATTGTTTCCTAAAATACCATAACCTCCTCTGACTTTGATATTGCTTACCCATTCTGGTAAGTGTAAGAATTCCTCACTGCTAATTTTCCAAGCACCAGAGAATGAATAGAAGTTTCCTGTATTGTTTTCTGGGCTGAAAAGTGACGTTTTATCTTGTCTGAAATTCCCTTGAACGAAATAGCGGTCATCATACGAATAATTAATTCTACTCAAGTAGGAGACCCCTGTAATTGTGTTTTCATATTCACCACTAGTGGTTTCATCAGCATACTCAAGATGGCTTATTTCCCCTGGAATATAACCTACTCCTCTTGAATAGTGGTTGTAGTTATCAGATCTTTCTTGAACCCATCCTACTAATGCATCAAATTTGTGTTTGCCAATTGTTGTTTCATAAGTTAATAAATTATTTAAGAATGTTCTTGATTGACTGCCTGTAGCTATGTCAAGTGAAGCTTCTGAATTTTCGGTAACGTAGTACCATCCTAATTCAAATGGTGGAATGAATTTTCTATCTTTCCAATCCAGTCTGTCAAAACTGGCATCAATTTTATACTTTAAGCCTTTTACAATTTCGAGTTCACCCCAAATATCACCAATGAAACGATTTCTCTTTCCACTGTTATCTATTAAGTTGTTGAATCCTATAACATTCATAGATATAGCTCTTTGTGTAAAACTATCCGTTCCACCATATCCACCCAAATTGTTCTCATCATATACAGACATTGTTGGAATTGCAGTTAATAAACTTTGTATTGCCGATTCGCCTACATAACTGTTAAAGCTTTCTTTATCTGATTGAGTGTATCCAATTTTTGATCCGTATTTAAATTTTCCTTTTTTACCTGACAGATTCAAGTTAGTTGAAATTCTTTCATAATCTTGAGGAGAATTTACATAGCTGGTATTTTTGAAATAATCTATGTTCATGTTGTATGTCATAGTTTCGGCGCCACCGCTAAAAGTTAATGCTTGATTGTTGATTACTCCAGTCTGGAATGCTTCTTTTTGCCAATCAGTATTTACATTATTAATAAAGTAAGGACTTGTTGAGTCATTTCCAGGGGCAGTTGGAATTTTTCCAGCATTTGTTTCTGCAGCATTTGTGATGTTTTGATAACCTTCTCTGTCTGTTAAATCCCATTTAGTTGGTACTGTCTGAAGTCCAAGTAAAGATTTGTATTTCACTTCAAATTTTCCTTGTTTACCTTTTTTGGTAGTGATAATTATTACTCCATTGGCTCCACGAACACCATAAATTGCAGCCGAAGAGGCGTCTTTTAATACTTGCATCGATTCGATATCACCCGGGGCAAAATCGTTTGGACTATCAACAATCATTCCGTCAATTACAAAAAGAGGGTTGTTGTTGGTAAAAGAAGAAATCCCTCTAATTTTTACGTTAACATAACCTCCTGGCTCTCCTGACGATTGTACGGTTACTCCCGCCACTTGTCCTTGCAGCATTTTGGCGGGATCATAGGTCGTAATGGTTTTGGCTTCTTTCATGTTTACCACACTTACAGATCCTGTTAAATCAGCTTTCTTTTGTGTCCCGTAACCTACTACAACTACTTCATTTAGTTTGTTAAGGTCTTCTCTTAAAGCAAAATTAATTTGTGTGCGGTTGGCAATAGTTACTTCTTGATTTTTATAACCTATGTATGAAAAAACAAGTACATCTGTTGGTTTTGCTTGAATAGAATATTCTCCGTCAAACCCTGTTGATACTGCTGTTGAAGTTCCTTGAACTAATACATTTACACCCGGAAGAGGCATCCCATCTTTTTCAGAGGTAACTTTCCCTTTTATAATATTGGCTTGTTGTGCCGATGCATTATACGTAGTGAAGAGCATAACTAATAGTGCTAATAGCCATTCTTTTTTAGGCAATAAAAAATTGCAATAAAAAAATAATCTTTGGTTTGTTGTCATATTGATTGCATTTTGGTTAATTATAAGTGTAGATTTTACATTTGTAAATTTAAATAAAAAAAAAGTACAAAAACAAATTAATCTGATAAAAAAAGTGTTGAAAAAAAATGGATATGCTAAAATATAGTGCGAAACGTATGTTTTTGTGTAATTTTGATTATTGAAAAACGTTTTCGTAACAATTAAGTAACTGAAAATGAGTTGTATATATAAATGTTAAATTCAAAATTGATTTTAAATTATTTTTTAAATTATTTTTCTGAATATTTATTTTTATTTAAAAAATATAGGAATATGGCAACAAAAAACAGTAAATTAAGTTGCTATTTTTTCGTTTTTTTATTAATTAAAACCTAAAAAAATATTATTAAATGTAAAATTAACACTTAATTATGTTTTTTGTATTCTAAAATGGGTTGAGATTTGAGCTTTTTTTACCGTTTAGTGTTACTTATTTTTTAAAAGCAATAGTTGTAATGCATAAAAAAAAATATACATAAAATAGATAATCAGATACTTAATGCTTTTTTTAAGGGTATATTTTTTATTAGTGTAAAAACCACATTAAATAAATTTGGTAGTTTTAAGGAAGTTCTTATATTTACCGTAAAATATAAATAGAAAATGCTAAATAGTTATAGTACAGCAGACAAAGTTCTTCTAGCAGTTGATTGTATCATTTTCGGCTTTGATGAAGAAGGGTTAAAAATTCTCTTGATTAAAAGAGATTTTGAACCAGAAAAAGGGAAATGGTCTTTAATGGGTGGATTTCTAAAAAAAGAGGAAGACCTAGATACTGCAGCCATACGAGTATTGAATACGTATACAGGATTGCAGGATATCTATATGGAGCAACTCTATACCTATAGTGAAATTGATCGTGACCCTGTGGAACGTACCATATCTGTGGCCTATTATGCCCTGATTAATATCGAAAATCACAATGCTGAATTGATTCAGAATTACCATGCCAAATGGTTTAGTGTTTCGGAAGTGCCAAAACTGATTTTTGACCACGACAATATGTTGGCTCATGCCATTAGGAGATTGCGTTATAGAACCTCAATGAGACCAGTTGGATTTGAACTTTTACCCGAAAAATTCAAAATGAGCCAGTTACTGAAGTTGTACGAATCTATATTGGATAAAGAAATCGATAAAAGAAATTTTATTAGCAAAATAAATTCGTTGGATATTTTGATAAAATTAGACGAGAAAGACATGACCTCTTCTAGGAAAGGATCTTATCTCTTTACTTTTGACAAAGAAAAATACGACGCCAAACTCTTGAATCATTTTGCTTTGAATTTTTAAAGAAAGTAAAGTAGATTTGGTTTTGAAACAAACGAAAAAAGGAAGCTTCTGTTGTAGAAGCTTCCTTTTTTTGTAATTGCAATTAATTTTTTTCCTACAAGGTTTCCTAAACCTTGTAGGTATGTTGTATTAATTGAAACACCTACAAGGTTTAAAAAAAACCTTGCAGGATTAAGACCTATTATTTCTAGCTATTCCCTTTTTGGTAATCAGCAAGGAATGTTGCCAAACCACTATCGGTAAGTGGATGTTTCAATAAACCTTCGATTGCGCTTAATGGTCCCGTAATAACATCGGCACCAATTTTGGCACAATTTATAATGTGCATGACGTGACGAACTGAAGCTGCCAGAATTTGGGTTTCATAACCGTAATTGTCATAAATCAATTTGATGTCCTCAATAAGTGAAAGTCCATCTGTCGAAATATCATCCAGTCTTCCTATGAAAGGCGATACATAAGTGGCACCAGCTTTGGCAGCAAGCAATGCTTGACCTACTGAAAAAACTAAGGTACAGTTGGTTCTGATTCCTTTATTCGAAAAATATTTAATAGCCTTGATGCCGTCTTTGATCATCGGGATTTTAACCACAATCTGGGGATGCAGTGCTGCCAATTTTTCTCCTTCGGCTATCATTCCTGCAAAATCAGTGGAGATAACTTCGGCACTAACATCACCATCCACTAATTCACATATTTTTACGTAATGCGCGATGATATTGTCGGCTCCAGTGATTCCTTCTTTCGCCATAAGCGAAGGATTTGTAGTTACCCCGTCTAATATTCCAAGATCATTGGCTTCTTTGATGTCTTTTAAATTTGCTGTATCGATAAAAAATTTCATATGTGTATTTTTTTATAGAATCTAAGTTTCTGAGTTACTAAGATTCTGAGTTTATATTTTTTTTAGTTTCTAAGATTCTGAGATTTTGATTTTGTTTTTTTTTTGACTCAGCAACTTAGGGGCTTAGCATCTTAGTCTCTATTTTTTACTTTCCTCAATATATTGTAGTATTTCCGTACAAACATGTTGGCTTGTAAACCCAAATTTTTCATCCAATACACTCGCTGGCGCCGAATAGCCAAAATGATCTAAGCCAACTATTTTTCCGCTATTACCAATTAATCCTTCAAGATTTACTGGAAGTCCAGCGGTAAGTCCAAAAACGAGTTTTCCTTTTGGAATTATACTTTCTTGGTAGGATTTCGATTGTGATTTGAATAGACCTTCAGAAATAATGGAGGCGATATTGATTTTTAGATTATGCTCTTTCTCTAAAATCACAGCGGCATCAATAAGTGTTGAAACTTCCGATCCGTTTGCGATTAAAGTGATGTCCGGATTTTGTGCTTTTTTGACCAAATAACCACCTTTTTTAGCTTCTGTTGCTTCCTCATATCTTGTAGTATAGCTAGATGGAATGTCCTTAATGTTTTGTCTCGAAAGAATTAAAGCCGTTGGTGTTTTGGTGTTTTTTAAAGCCATATCCCAAGCCACTGAAGTTTCGATGGCATCGGCAGGGCGCAATGCTACCAAACTTTGATGTCCCGAATGATTTTTGACTTTTTCTAACAAACGCATTTGTGCTTCTTGCTCGATAGGTTGGTGGGTGGGTCCGTCTTCACCTACTCGGAATGAGTCGTGCGTTAGGACATATTTTACAGGAAGTTCTTGAATGGCAGCCAAACGTATCGCGGGTTTCATATAATCTGAGAACACAAAAAAGGTCGCTACAACTGGGATTACTCCACCATGCAGCGCAATACCATTGGCTATGGAAGTCATGGTCAATTCAGCAACTCCAGCTTGTAAAAAGGCACCGTTGAAATTATTTTTTTGCAACACAGATGATTTTTTCAAGAATCCATCCGTTTTATCACTGTTCGATAAATCTGCCGATGAAACGATTATGTTTTCTACATTTTCCGCCAAATAAGCCAGCACCGCTGATGATGCGTCTCTAGTTGCAGCATTGGCTTTCTGAACAACATTACTCAAATCCAATTCAGGTAATTCACCAGATAAAAACTGTTGCATTTTATTGGCTAGCAAAGGATTTTCATTCTCCCATTGCGCAATTTGCTGTTTTTTCAAAGTAGCTTTTTCAACTTTTTTGGCTAATACTTGATTGTAATGTACGGCTACTTCTTTATATATCGCAAAAGGATCGGCTGGATTAGCGTTGAGGTTTAGTAGGGTTTTTGTGTAATCGGCTTTGGTGTCTCCAATGGGTTTTCCATGCAATTCACATTCTCCTTCATACATGTTTCCTTCTGAGGTAACACAACCTTTACCCATTATTGTTTTGCCAATAATTAAGGTAGGTTTTTCGGTTTCTTGATGTGCAGTATCCAAAGCTTTTCTAATTTCCAAATGATTGTGAGCGTCAATTGTCATTACGTTCCAGCCCCATGCTCGGTATTTCATAGCGGTATCTTCGGAAGTCACTTCATCGGTCATCGACGAAAGTTGCACATCATTCGAATCATAAAACATGATAAAGTTGTTCAGCCCCAAATGTCCTGCAATTCTTCCTGCTCCTTGCGAAATTTCTTCTTGTACACCTCCATCAGTTATAAAACCATAAATTTTGTGGTCGAAAAGGCCTTCAAATCTGGCTCCAAGAAATTTTGCCGCTATAGCTGCACCCACGCCCATCGTATGACCTTGCCCCAATGGACCTGATGTGTTTTCGATTCCTCTGAGTACATCAACTTCGGGATGGCCAGGTGTAACGGATCCCCATTGTCTAAATTGTTGCAGATCTTCTTTTTTATAGTTTCCCAACAAATAGTATTGTGCATACATCAAGGCCGATAAGTGACCTGCATCCATAAAGAAACGGTCTCTGAAAGGCCAATCCATTTGGGTCGGGTCAAAATTTAAATATTCCGTGTATAAAATATGCATAAAATCAGCTCCTCCCATGGCACCACCTGGGTGTCCTGAATTTGCTTTTTCTACCATAGAAATAGCCAGCGCTCTTATGTTGTCTGCGGCTAATTGGTCCATTTTGTGATTCATAATTTATTGTATTTGGTTGTAATAGTGGTTCTCTTGTTGCCTCTTTTTAATTTTGATCCATCAATCTCACATTTGATAGTATCATTTAAAGACATTTGGGCAACGATTTTTAAAATTTAAAGCAATTGGATTAGCTTTAAATGGAATAATGGGGTTTATTATTTTTTTTCATTCCAATTGGCTCTTTAAATAACAAGCTATTTTTGAGTAGGTAAGGAGTTATAAAATAATAAGTGTAAAAAACACATTTGCAAATGTAACTAAATTTGTTTTACAAAAAAAAAAAGAAAGTATGATTTTGCAAACAAAATTTTATGTCTAGTTTGGTATTTTTTAGAGGGCATCTCGCTTCAGAATGCAGAAAGTATAAATTGATATTTTACGAAATTATTTAGCTTTAAAAAGTTTTTTATAATTAAGGTTAATCTTATGTATTTGTTGAGTTTTTGACTAAATAAAAAATAAATGTAAAAAATACATTTGTAATTGTTAGAAATAAATAATTTTATTTTACATTTGGCTTCATTAATTCAAAAATAGAATTGAATTAAAGCATTTTTTTCAAATTAAGACTGCTTAAAACAATGTATTCTTAGGTTTTACCAAAATTCAGAATCATTTTGACAGTAGTGTAACAATTCATTTTACAAAAGAAATAATTTGCGAATGCTCCTTTATTACTATTAATTTAAAAACTATTTACTCATGAGCCAGAACCTCGCTTTTGCAGATTACGCAGTATTTATTATTTATTTCATAGCCGTATCCGCTTATGGATATACCATTTATCGAAAGCGTGAAAAAAACGAACACGATGCCAAAGCCTATTTTCTTGCCGAGGGAACATTGACATGGTGGGCAATTGGTGCTTCGTTAATCGCTTCAAACATTTCGGCGGAACAATTTATCGGAATGAGTGGTGAAGGATTCTTTTTGGGAATCGCAGTTGCTGCTTATGAGTGGATTGCTGCCATTGCATTGATTATTGTTGCCGTTTGGTTTATTCCTGTTTATTTAAAAAACAAGATTTATACAATGCCTCAATTTTTAAAAACAAGATATAACGAATCAACGGCTTTGATTATGGCTGTTTTTTGGTTGTTTTTGTATGTTTTTGTAAATCTTACTTCCATTTTATATCTAGGAGCTGTTGCCATCAATGGATTGGCAGGCGGTGAATATCTGCATGCTATTATGATTGGTTTGGCTCTTTTTGCTTTGCTGATCTCTTTGGGAGGAATGAAAGTGGTAGCTTATACCGATGTTATTCAAGTTGCTGTTTTAATCATTGGTGGATTGGTGACTTCCTACATTGCCTTGACTACTGTGGGGCAATATTTTGGTTTTGGTCAAGATGCAATCGCTGGTTTCAAAGTATTGATGGAAAAAGCACCAGAACATTTCAAAATGATTATCCCAAGACCGACAGCTACTTCTTCTCAATTGGAAATCAATAAGTATCTTACTTTTCCGGGGATGATGTCTTATTTGGCAGGTATTTGGATTATTAACCTGAACTATTGGGGTTGTAACCAATACATCACCCAAAGAGCGTTGGGAGCTGATTTGCAAACCGCTCGAACTGGAATTTTATTTGCTGGTATGTTAAAATTAGTGATGCCTCTTATTGTGATGTTGCCAGGTATTGCAGCATTTGTTTTGTATGAAAATGGTCATTTGCCACAATTGGTAGGAGGAAAAGATGGTGCCTATTCGGCTATGCTTACTTTCTTGCCAACAGGTTTGAAAGGATTGTCAGTGGCGGCTTTGACTGCGGCTATTGTTGCTTCATTAGCTGGAAAAGTTAATAGTATTTCTACCATTTATACGCTGGACGTACACAAAAAGTACATTCAAAAGGGGGCTTCAGATAAAACTCAGGTAAATATCGGAAGATATGCGGTTTTTGCTGCAATGCTTCTTGCTGTTATGTTTACTTGGAATGACTTGTTAGGAATTGGTGGAGTAGGAGGTTTTACTTATATTCAAAAATATACTGGTTTTATTAGCCCTGGTGTATTTGCGATGTTCTTTCTTGGTATGTTTTGGAAAAGAACAACTGGAACTGCCGCCATTGTAGGTGTAGTTTCTGGGTTTTTATTGTCTGTTTTCTTCAATGAATTTGCACCTGCATTATTAGGAAACGAAACGTTGTTGTATACGGCTTGGCCTAATGGAAAAGGTGGATTCGAAATTCCATTTCACATCTGTATGGGATTGTCATTTTTGTTCACAATGCTTATCATGATCGGTATCAGTTTTGCTGGACCAAAAGTGAATCCAAAAGCTTTCGAATTGGATACTGAAATGTTTAAAGTAAAACCACAAACTACTGTTTTAATTGTAATAACCTTATTGATTATTTGTGCTTTGTACGTGAAGTTCTGGTAAAAAAAAGTTGGTTTATTTTGTTTAAACCAGATTCTGCATTAGAATTCATTGCGAAACTGAATTATTCAATAAAACAAGGGGCTTACGAACTATTTTTGAAGATGGAAACAGGTTCATCGAATACCTATAAAAATAGAGTACAATGAAATAATACTTTTGTGTTTTGAATTAAAAAAATGGGAGTAATACCAATACTCTTTATAAAATAGTTCAGACTTATTTTGTCATATCGAGCGTATTCGAGATGCTGTAATGGTTCTCGACTGCGCTCGATCTGACAATTGTACTATTTTAGAAACAGTAATGGTATAAGCTATTGGTTTTGAGGAAGAATTCAGATGCAGCAGATTTCTAATGCGTAATTTGGGATTAGCTCCTACTAACTAGTGTATGGGTATAGACTTCAAATACTTTATAAAGGATTAGAACTCAAAATTAAACCCTTTTTGTGTTAACTTCTCGTAAATTTCTGGATCAAATTTGTACAACTGCGCTGCACGATGGGAAACATCTTGTTGCTTTTCATCTAGTGGCACTAAAAGTTTCATGTGTAAAATCTTTCTTCGGAAATTGGATTTGTCCATCTCTATTCCTAAGATTTCCTCGTAAAGTTGCATGAGTTGTAATAAAGTAAATTTTTCGGGCAACAAATTAAAACCGAGTGGTGCTTGACGTACCCTATTGCGAAGGTTTTTTATGCTATAAGCTAGAATTTCGTTATGATCATAGATTAAATTTGGAATTTCATTAATCTTATACCATTTGGCATCAGATGCTGTAAAACCCGCTTTAATATTATAGTCCTCTCTTTTTACTAAGGCATAATAGCCAATGGTAATTACCCTTCTCAACGGGAAACGATCGGGTTCTCCAAAGGCTTTGAGTTGTTCGAGGTAAATATTATCCATTCCGGTAAGCTCTGCTAACAAACGGTGTGCTGCATCATCTGTACTCTCTTTCTTTTTGATCCAACCCCCTGGTAATCCCCATTTTCCTTTACTAATACCTTCGGCGTGTTGTACCAAAAGTACTTCGAGTATTCCGTTGTCAAAACCAAAAATAACGCAGTCAATAGTAATGGCATTCATGGCAGATTGCTCCTGAATTTGTATTAAATCCCTATCGATAATTTTTTCCCCCATAGCCTTACAAAATTTAGTACTAAATTAATATTTTTTTAAAGAGTTATATCTCCTACACAAAATATTTTTTGTAAAATAATTGTGATTAAACCTTTTTTTTGGGTCTAAAATTTTCAATGAATATTATTTTTTGAATGCGTAATAAGTAAAACATTGAAATACAGTTAGTTGATAAATGTTTTTTGATTCAAAATCATCTAAAAACCTCTTTTTTGGATGCGATATCAATAAAAATAAAAACCTTTTTTTAGTAATAACAAATATTTAATCTCAATATTTTGTTAATATGAAAAATATGTTTTATACTTGTAGTCAAATTAACCATAACGTTATGGTTTGTTTGACCAAAAGTACAAAAAAACAATAGTAAGTCAATCATATAATAGTAAGAACATGTATTTTTTAGGAATCGATTTAGGGAGTTCATCTATAAAATTATCCGTATTTGATGCAGATAAAGGAATTACAGTTGCCTCGGTAACAGTTCCTGAGTTTGAGATGGATATTGTGGCTCCTAAATTTGGCTGGGCAGAACAAGACCCCAATAAATGGTGGGAATATGTAAAAAATGGAATTCAAGTACTTGGTTCCAAACAACATGTTGATTTAAAAAAGATTGTAGGAATAGGAATTGCGTATCAAATGCATGGCTTGGTATTGACCGATGAAAACATAAATCCAGTTCGTTCTTCTATCATTTGGTGTGACAGTAGAGCCGCGAGTATTGGCAATGAAGTTTATGATCGAATGGGACACAAATCCTGTCAACAACAAATCCTGGGAAGCCCTGGAAATTTTACGGCTTCTAAATTAAAATGGGTTCAGGCAAATGAACCAGAGATTTTTCAAAAAGCGGTTTACATGATGCTTCCGGGCGATTTTATAGCTGCAAGACTATCCGGGAAAGCACAAATAAGTACTTCGGGCTTATCGGAAGCCGCTTTATGGAATTTCTCAAAAGGAGCATTGGCAACCGAAGTATTGCAAGCTATGGGGTTACCTGTTGATAAAATCCCAGAAGTTGTTCCCAATTTTGGATATCAAGCAACGGTACATCCAGATGTGGCTGCTGAATTAGGATTAAGTTCTGATGTTAAAATTACCTATAGAGGCGGTGATCAGCCCAATAATGCCATGTCATTGAATGTTTTAAAACCTGGAGAGATTGCAACAACAGCAGGAACATCAGCTGTGGTTTATGCCGTAAGCAACCAAGATGTTTATGACAAAGAAAACCGAATCAATACCTTTTTGCATGTTAATAATACCGAAGCTCAAAAAAACAATGGCGTAATGCTTTGCATCAATGGTTCTGGAATTTTGTACCAATGGCTGCGTAAAATTATGTCGACTGACCGAAGTGGTTTAATCGCCTATGAAGCACTCAATACAGAAGCTGCCAAAGTAGCGGTAGGAAGTAATGGCTTGCGTTTTTATCCTTTTGGAAATGGGGTAGAACGCATTTTTAATAATAAAAAGGTTGATGCCGGAATTCAAAATTTAAACTTTAATATTCATCAATCCGGACATTTGATTCGCTCTGCGTGCGAAGGAATTGTTTTTGCGATGAATTATGGTTTTGATGTTATGAAATCGGTAGGAGCATCTGGCGAAATTGTTCGTGCTGGAAATGCTAATCTTTTTTTGAGTCCTGTTTTTAGAGAAATCTTTACCAATACTACACAAACTACATTAGAATTATACAATACTTCTGGATCTGAAGGGGCTGCACGTGGAGCCGCTTATGGATTTGGCTATTATGCTTCTTTGGATCAGGCATTTGAAGGGTTGAAATGTATAGAAAGAATAGAGCCAAATCCTGTTTTGACTTCACAATATCAGGAAATATACCAAGAATGGAAAAATCATATTAAACTAGAATCATAATCATGAATACAACAACAACACAATCGTATTTTAAAAACATTGATACCATAAAATTTGAAGGTAGAGAAAGTACTAATCCTTTAGCTTTTAAATGGTATGATGAGAATCGCATAGTAGCTGGTAAAACGTTAAAAGAGCATTTGCGTTTTTCTATGGCGTACTGGCATACCTTATGTAACAAGGGAGGAGATCCTTTTGGAGCAGGAACCGAAACATTTGCTTGGGATAAAAGCGAGAATGTTATTCAAAGAGCCAAAGACAAAATGGATGCTGCTTTTGAATTCATGAGCAAATTGGGAATTCCTTATTACTGCTTTCATGATATTGATATGGTAGATGATGCGCCTACTTTGGAAGAATTTGAAACTCGTGTAAAAGCTTTGGTAGCTTACGCTAAAATCAAACAAGAAGAAACAGGAATTAAATTATTGTGGGGAACTTCAAATTTATTTAGCAATCCGCGCTATATGAATGGAGCGTCTACCAATCCAAATTTTGATGTAGTGGCGTATGCAGCGGCTCAAGCCAAAATTGCTATTGATGCAACAATTGCTTTGGGAGGCGAAAATTATGTGTTCTGGGGTGGAAGAGAAGGATATATGAGCCTTTTGAACACCGATATGAAAAGAGAGTTGGAACACATGGCCCGTTTCTTGACCATTTGCAGAGACTATGCCCGAAAACAAGGTTTCAAAGGAACTTTTCTTATTGAGCCAAAACCAATGGAACCGATGAAACATCAATATGATTTTGATGCGGCTACCACTTTAGGATTTCTTCACAAACACGGACTTCAAGACGATTTCAAGCTGAATTTGGAAGTGAATCATGCCACTCTTGCTGGACATTCTTTTGAACATGAATTACAAGTGGCAGTTGATGCTGGAATGTTAGGAAGTATTGATGCGAATCGTGGTGACTACCAAAACGGATGGGATACCGATCAATTTCCCGTAAATGTTTTTGAAATTACGCAATCCATGTTGGTAATCTTAGAAGGTGGAGGAATTAAAGGAGGCGGCATCAACTTTGACGCAAAAGTGAGAAGAAACTCAATCGATATCGAAGATAAATTCATTGCTCATATTGCAGGAATGGATGTTTTTGCCAGAGGACTTATCTGTGCAGATGAAATTTTAAAAAATACCAATTATAAAGAATTACGCCAAAAGCGTTACGGATCATTTGACGGGGAAAACGGAGCTAAGTATGAAAAAGGAGAACTATCTCTTGAAGATCTTAGTGTTATTGCTCGTGCAAAGGGAGAACCTCAGCCAATAAGTGGAAAACAAGAATTATTTGAACAAATTATTTCCAATGCTTTTTAGAACCTATAGAATCAATACTAACTTAAATTAACCAATTCTTAAATTATTATGAAAAGAAAATATTGTACATCGACAATGCTTCCCTTTTGTATGTCGCTACTGTTCAGTGTGTTTATGCTGCAATCAGGTTTTGCACAACAGAAAACGCTTTCTGTTACCGGAAAGGTAACCTCTAAAAGTGATGGCTTGAGTATTCCAGGCGCAAACATTACTATAGAGGGAGGAGGCGCGAGTACATCAACGGATTTTGATGGAAGTTTTAAAATTAATGTCAAGTCAGATGATGTATTGAAAATTACTGTGGTAGGGTATAGAACCCAAAAAATTTCGGTAAACAATCAAACCATTATTAATGTTGCTTTGCAAACCGAGACTTCAGACCTTAAAGAGGTTGTGGTTATTGGGTATGGAACGCAGAAGAAAAAACTGGTAACAAATGCTGTTACTCAGGTTAGTGGAGATAATCTTGCTAAGACCAATACAACAAGCGCACTTCAGGGGCTTCAGGGTCAAGCAGCGGGACTTCAAATTACTTCTACTTCAGGGCAGCCAGGAGAAGGGTTAAATGTGGTTATTAGAGGAGTGGGTTCTACTGGAGGAAGTACTCCCCTTTATGTTGTAGATGGTATACTTACAGGTGATATCTCCTATTTGAGTAATTCAGATATTGAATCTATTTCTGTTTTAAAAGATGCTGCTTCTGCGGCTATTTATGGTTCTCAAGCTTCAAATGGAGTTATTTTGGTTACAACTAAAAAAGGAAAACGCGGTTCGGCCGCAAAAATCACTTTTGATCAATATTACGGTATTCAATCTGTGGCTAGAAAAGTTGATTTATTGGATGCAACAGAATATGCTACAATGTTAAACGAAGCTGCGGTAAATTCAGGTAAGAACCCTTATTTTACTAATGCTCAAATTGCCGCATTAGGAAAAGGAACAAACTGGATGGATAAAATGTTGGTTGATAATACAGCTACCAAAAATTTCGCATTCGGTGCTTCAGGTGGTTCAGATAATTCAGTTTATTCTACTTCATTGTCTTATTTAGGGCAAGAAGGAGTAATTGGGGGGTCTGCTTTATCAAACTATAACCGTTATAATTTTAGATTTAATTCTGAACATAAATTATACAAGGATGTTGTTACTTTAGGTGAAAATTTAAGTTTTGCTTATATTGATAAAAACGGTATTGGTGTTGGTAATCAATATAATAATTCTTTGCGAAGTTCTTTTCAAACTACTCCATTATTACCAATGTATGATGCAAACGGTAATTATTATGATACTACAAATAATACTGAGCCTTGGCTAACTGGAGTTGCAAATCCTTATGCAACAATGGTTTATAATAATCAAAATGAGAGTAATAACCAAAAATTATTAGGGAATGTTTATTTGCAGATTGAACCAATAAAAAATTTGACCTTTAAAACTACTTTAGGTCTTGATTATTATGCAGGTGAAGGTCATTCTTATTCTCCTGAATATCAATTATCAATTTATGCATTTAGTAAATTTGATAAAGTTACCCAAAGCATGAATAAGGGTAAAACGCTTACTTGGGATAATTTAGCAGCTTATAAATTTAAAGTTGCTGATGAACATCACTTTGAAACAATGTTAGGTACATCTTCTATTAATTATGATGGAACCTCTATGAGTATGACCAATGCAGATGCTGTTTATAGTGATTTAGATCATGCTTGGTTAGATAATACTACCAATAAAGATGGGGCTAAAATATCATTTAATGGTAAAAAAGAGGAAACGAAAAGAATGTCTTATTATGGAAGATTAAATTATGACTATAAAGAAACCTACTTGTTCAATGCAACTTTTAGAGCAGATGGATCTTCTGTTTTTTCAAAAGAAAATGCATGGGGTTATTTTCCATCAGCATCTGCGGGATGGGTTATGTCTAATGAAGAATTCCTGAAAGATTCAAAAGCAATAAACTTTCTTAAATTGAGAGCAAGTTGGGGACAAGTCGGAAATCAAAACGCAAGAGCTTTTCAATATTTATCACCAATAAAAACAAATACTACCAACTATAATTTTGGTGATACTGAGGGTGTACTTATACCTGGAGCTTATCCTAATAGATTATCAAATCCTGACTTGAAATGGGAAACTTCAGAACAAATAGATTTAGGTTTTGATGCTAAATTTTTAGACAATGCCTTAAGTGTTACTTTTGATGCCTATCAAAAAACCAATAAAGATTGGATTATTTTAGCACCAGTATTGGCTACTGCCGGTGCAGATGCACCCTATATTAATGGTGGAGATGTAGTTAATAAAGGTTTGGAATTGTCTTTACAATACCAAAATAAAATTGGAGAATTTAATTATAGTGTTAGTGCAAATGGTGCTTATAATGAAAATAAAGTGGGGCAAATACCTACTTCAGATGGAATTATCCATGGTTTAAGTAATGAACTTTATGATAATTCCGGTGAGTTTTATAGAGCAGAAAATGGAAAACCATTAGGTTATTTTTGGGGATATAAAACTGGAGGAGTTTTTCAAAATCAAGCACAAATTGATAACTATAAATCAGCAAACGGGGTAGTTTTGCAACCAAGTGCAGCTCCTGGAGACCTTATTAAGGTGAATAGTAACGGAGATGATAAAATCGATGCTTCTGATAAAACCGAAATAGGAAAACCAAATCCAGATTTTACTTTTGGTTTCACTTTATCGGCTAGTTATAAAGCTTTTGATTTTACTGCAATGGCAAATGGTGTAGCAGGAAACCAAATCGTACAATCGTATAGAAATCAATCAAGTGCTTACGGCAACTACACATCTGAAATATTGACTCGTTGGCATGGTGAGGGTTCTTCAAACTCAATGCCAAGAGTAACAGAAGACAATAGAAATTTTACAGATTTTACAGATTTATATGTTCATGATGGTGATTTTTTACGAATCAGTACCGTTACAATAGGCTTTGATTTTGCAAAAATGTATAAATCCAAACCCTTTTTTGCTAGCCAATTCAGACTTTACTTTTCAGCATTAAACCTTTACACTTTTACGAAGTATAATGGTATGGATCCTGAAATTGGATTTGGTTCTTCAAATGATGATCAAAAATTTTCATCAGGGGTTGATGTAGGATATTATCCAAGACCTAGAACATTCATGTTGGGATTAAATGTTAAACTTTAATAAATAAGAAAATGAAAAATACCTATTTATATATTTTCTGTTTGGGTTTATTGTCATTGGGCTCTTGTAGTTTAGAAACAGAACCGATAACGCAACAAACAGATACAAATTTTTACAAAACTACAGCTGATGCTAATTCTGCATTAGTAGGTTGTTATGATGGATTACAAGTTGCAACAGGAGCTAGTGGTGGTGTCGGTATTCCAGTTCTGAGCGAAGTGATGTCTGATGATTGTTTTGGAGGAACAGGTGCTTCGGATGGATACAATTATGCACTGATAGACGAATTTGACATTAGCCGTTCTCCTTCGGATGTAGATTTGCTTAATAATAACTGGATTTCATATTACAAAGCAATTTATCGTTGTAATGTTTTCTTGACGAAAATGGATCAAATCGATTGGAAAGGCGATACAGCTTTAAGAAATACGTATGAGTCTGAAACTAAATTTATCAGAGCTTATCTTTATTTTGAAATGGTACGTGTATGGGGTAATATCCCGTTATTAACGACTCCTTCATCTGAAAATATTCCGCAATCTGATCCAGAGGCGGTTTATAAAGTTATCGCTGAAGATTTAGTGTTTGCTTCAAACAATTTGCCAGCGGTAGGGTATAGCGCTACTGTTAGTGGGCATGCTACTAAGTGGGCTGCAAAATCTTTATTAGGGCGCGTATTTTTATTTTATACAGGATATTATGGAAAAACGGACTTAGCAGGTGTTGTAACCAAAGCACAAGCTTTAGGACATCTAGAGGACGTTATTACATCCAGCGGTCATGGTTTAGTTGATGATTTTTCTACATTATGGCCAGCATCTTCGGGTGTTAAGTATGCAGGAGAAAATAACAAAGAAACAGTATTTTCTATAAAATATACATACACTAGTGATTATAACGGAAATACTGATGGTAATGCCTGGATGGTAATGTTTGGAATGAGAGAGTTTTCTTCTTTCCCTTATGGTCATGGATGGGGAATTACTGTGAACTCAAAATTATGGAATACTTATAATGCCAATGATACAAGACGAGGTGCAACAGTTATTGGGGTGAATGAAGAAAATATTGTTTTTGATAAAATTAATAATCAAAGAGAATATACTGGGTATTATAACAAAAAATATTCTCCAATGATTAATGAAGCTGGAGTAGAACTTCCTATTGCTATGGGTAGTGCATTTTGGGATATCAGTCAATTCCAAGATTATACTGTAATGAGATTTGCTGATGTTTTGTTAATGGCTGCTGAATTAGGAAGCGGGAATGCTCAGGCCTATTTTGACCAAGTGAGACAAAGAGCCTATAAAGCTAGTTTTGTATCTCAAGCGGTAAGTCAAGATAATATCATGAAAGAAAGACATTTAGAATTTGCACTTGAAGGAATTAGATATTATGATTTATTGCGTCAAGGTATCGGAACAGCTTCTTCAACTATTGCAGAAACTACAAGCTTGCTAAGTGGTGGAGTTGCTACTGCCAAAACAATTTCAGCAGCTAAAATACAACAGACAAAAGGGCTACAACAAATCCCGAATACTCAAATCACATTGTCTGGAGGAGTTTTGAAACAAAATGCAGGTTGGTAATTTTAACTAAAAATTTAAAAAAATGAAAAAGACTAAATTATTAATTACATCATTTTTGATGTTAATGGTACTGTTTTTAGTACCATCTTGTTCGCCAGAAACCTATTCATTGGATGGTACGACTGATAAATCAGCTATAGATTTTGAGATTACTCAGGATTTAGTGGCAGATCCAGGAGGGAATACTGTAATAATGACTAATAAAACTCCAGGGGTTGTACTTACTTGGGATTATGTTACAGGAAAATCAAATAAAGCTAAAGATATTGTAAAGTATGCTTTTAAAGGTGATTATACCATAAAAATCACTGCAGTTACAGGTGGTGGTTTAGTTGAATTAGACCCAGTAACTATCACTGTTTCTAAAGATAATTTAAACTATGTAAACGATCCTCTTTGGAATTTACTTTCAGGGGGTGTTGGAAAGTCTAAAACTTGGGTTTTGGATTTAGATGAAAACGGTGTTTCGAAATTTTTTGCTGGACCAATGTTCTTTTACGGTACCGATAATGCATGGTTAGAAGGTGGTGATAAAGGATGTTATGGCGCTGATTGTTGGAATTGGAGTCCAGAATGGAAAGGAAACCAATGGATCGCAGCCAAAGGTAATTACGGAACTATGACATTTAGTTTAGATGGCGGTCCTTTTTTAACAACAGATCATAAAATGATACCAAGCTATGGACAAGAATCAGGAACGTACTATTTAGATGCTGATGCAAAAACCTTAACTACTTCTGGTGCTACTATTTTGCATACCAATGAATATGAAAATTGTGTAGATAATTGGCAAACAATGAAAATTATGTCTATAACTGCAAACACACTACAAGTTGGTGTTTTAAGAAAAGGCAGTTGTGATGGAGCAGCAACTTTGGTTTATAACTTTATATCAAAAGAATATAGTGACAATTGGGTACCAACAGCTGTGGCAGATCCAAATCCAAGTATTGATTTAAATGGAGGTACAGTTGATGATTTATTATCGACTACAACAACTACCACTAAAACATGGTCATTGAGTAAAGACACTCCTTTCAATTGGACAAGTTTAGATGGAACGTTCTTAAATAATTGGAATTCCGTTGCCGATTATGAAGCCGCAGGGTGGACAGGATACGTAGCTTCGGATCAGGCTACTGTTGTAAAAAATAAAATTTCATTTTCTAATGATGGTACCGTTAAAACAGTAACAAGTAATGGCGCTACAGCCTCGGGAACGTATACTACAAGTACTGATGGGACAAATGTTATTAGTTTTAATGCTATTACACCATCATTTCCAATTGGAAGTTCTTGGGCAACAGTTTCTACTACAGATAAAAACCAGTGGAAAATTGTAAAAACTGCAAAAACAGGAAATGTCGTTACTGATATCTGGTTTGGGAAGAGAGATCCAAACAAGAGTGAATATATGGTTTTCCATTTTGTTTTAAATTAGAGTTGAATTAAAGGGTAGTAACTTTTTTTTGGGTTTTGAAACGGGTAAGCACTTTCAAGAGATTGGATTCATACACCAACTCTTGATTGCTATCCCAATATTGTGGGAACTTGTTTTTAAAATAAAAAAAAAGCTACTGTAAAAAAGTAATAATATAATGTACCGATAAGTAGTGTTGTTTGTACACTTATCGGTACATTTATACAACTTTAAACACTATTATAATTTTAAGAAAAAATGAAAAAAACAATCAATTTTATACAAGTGTTGGCACTCTTGGGAATTACAATTCTGATGATGTCGTATACTGGAAAAGAAAAGGATAAGGTTTCTAATTCCAGAAAAATGGCGTTCAATTCGGGTTGGAGTTTTCATTTGAACGACAGTATAAAAGACAAAGATACTATCAACAGTTCTACAACTTGGAGAACATTAAACCTACCTCACGATTGGAGTATCGAAGGAAAGTTTGACGAGAAAAGCCCTGCTGGTTATGGCGGAGGCGCCCTAAACGGAGGCTTGGGATGGTACAAAAAAACATTTAAGATTGCACTAGACAATAAAGAAAAATGTACGGCAATCATTTTTGACGGTGTGTATAGAAACAGCCAAGTCTGGATCAACGGACATTATTTGGGTAAACGTCCAAATGGCTATATTGGTTTTCAATACGACCTTTCTCCTTATTTGAATTACGGAGATGAAAACAATGAAATTATTGTCAAAGTTGACAATTCAAAACAGCCTAACTCTCGCTGGTATTCCGGTTCTGGAATATTCAGAAACGTATGGTTACAAACAACAGATAAATTATATGTTGATCAATGGGGAACTTACATTACTACCCCAAAAGTAACTTCAAAAAGTGCTTCGGTACATTTGGAAACTACAATCAAAAATCAATATGCAGCTTCAAAAAGCGCAACCATTCTAACTACAATTTATAAAAATGACATTAAAGTAACTTCGGTTACCCAAAATATTAGCATTACTGCAAATGCAAATCAAGTTCTAAGTCAAGATATCGTTGTTAATAACCCCGTTTTATGGTCTGATGAAAAACCAGAACTGTACACTGCTGTTACAACCATTAGTGTAGCGAACAAGATTATTGACGAATACAAATCTACTTTCGGAATAAGAAGTTTCAAATTTGACCTTAATAAAGGATTTATTTTAAACGGAAAACAAGTCAAAATCAAAGGGGTTTGTATGCACCACGATTTAGGTCCGTTGGGTTCGGCCATCAATACCAGAGCCATCGAACGCCAATTGGAAATTCTGAAAGGAATGGGCGTAAATGGTATTAGGACTTCTCATAATCCGCCAGCTCCAGAGCTTTTGGACCTTTGCGATAAAATGGGTTTCATCGTTATGGACGAAGCATTTGATATGTGGAAAAAAGCCAAAACCAAATACGATTACAGCCTTGATTGGGATAAATGGCATGTCAAAGATTTACAGGATCAAATCCTTAGGGATCGTAATCATCCCAGCATATTTATGTGGAGTATCGGAAACGAAATTCCGGAACAATGGAGCGATGAAGGTCCAGTGATTGCCAAAGAATTATCGGCAATCGTAAAAAAACTGGATACCACACGTTTGGTTACAGCGGCAATGAATCCTGCAGTTAATATGAATATTGATGACGTAACGCTACAATTCGAAAAGGCAAAAACGGATTTCAATAAATTAGCTACTTCAGGAGCTTTGGATATTATAGGCTACAATTATGCGCATCAAACTTTTGAATACCATCAAAAAAACTTTCCAAACACTCCGTTTATTGCCACCGAAACGACTTCGGCTTTAGAAACACGCGGCTATTATGATAATGTTTCGGATGTCGTTAAGAAATGGCCGGTAAGATGGGATCTTAAATTTACCGATGGAAATCCAGGCAATACAGTATCGGCTTACGATCAGGTGCAGGCACCTTGGGGTTCAACCCACGAAGCGACTTGGAAAGTGATGAAAAAACACGATTTCCTTGCCGGAATGTACATCTGGACTGGTTTTGATTATATTGGAGAACCAACTCCTTATGAATGGCCGTCTATCAGTTCGTATTTTGGAATTGTAGATTTAGCAGGTTTCCCAAAAGACGTTTATTATATGTACCAAAGTGAATGGACCAATAAAACGGTGTTGCATCTTTTTCCACATTGGAACTGGGCAGCAGGTCAAAACGTTGATGTTTGGGCATACTACAATAATGCCGATGAGGTGGAGCTTTTCCTTAACGGAAAATCGGTTGGCGTTCGAACCAAAAAAGGAGACGATTTGCATATAATGTGGAGAATTCCTTTTCAAGTAGGAACATTGAAAGCGGTTTCTCGTAAAAATGGTAAAACAGTTCTGGAAACGGAAATCAAAACAGCCGGAACAGCAACAAATTTAAAATTGTCTGCAGACAGACCAACCATCAAAGCCGACGGAAATGATTTGTCTTTCGTAACGGTGGATATTACCGATGCAAATGGAGTGCTTTCGCCAAATGCCAATAATGAAATTCAATTTTCTTTGAAAGGAAACGGGAAAATTGTAGGTGTTTGTAGCGGAGATCCAGTAAGTCACGAATTGTACAAAGGAACAAAACATACTGCTCTTAACGGAAAATGTTTAGTGGTGATTCAGTCTGGCAATAAAGCCGAAAAGCTTGAATTAACAGCTAACGCCAATGGTTTGAAAGCAGCTACAATTACAATTTCAGCAGAATAAAACACATATAAATAATATTAAAAAGAACACAATGAAAAAAATAAAGATAGCTTCCCTGTCTCTATTCATGGGTTTTGGTTTTTTGCTTTCGCCAAAAGCGTCAGCACAAATTCAAAATGCAGATGTGCTTAACGCACCAATGGATATCAGCAAAGATTTTCAGAATTATCTAAACACGTTTTATTTTGCTGATGAGTTAACCAGTTTTGACCCTGCAACAGGAAAAGGAACAATAAAATATTTGCGTTACAATTATCAGACGCGTCAGGCTTTCAACAATATGATGATGAAGCCAGGTGTGGTTCCTGCCAATGAATTTCCAACGACGGAGTATGCAGTTTCTCCGGAATTGCCATTTCAAATTCAGTTTGTATCGGATCGATCCATTCGTATTAAAACGACTTCGGGACCACAATTTCATCCGGAAGCTACGTCTTTAATGCTCGTTGATGGAGTCGCTCCAAACCACCCGGAATTATGGAAATCTTCTAAAATCGAAGGAGGTTATAAGTACACAAGTAAACATGGTTCTGTTGAGATTTTGTCAAAACCTTGGCACGTAAAAATTTATGACGAAAAAGGAAAGCTGCTAACAAGCACGCTTCACGATTCTGATTTTAAAAACACCTATACTCCAACACTTCCGTTCTCGTTTGTTCGCAGAAACAGTGATTATTCCAGAAGCATGGGAGCGGCTTTCAGCTTAGAACCGGACGAAAAAATATTTGGATGTGGGGAATCATTTACCCAATTCAACAAACGCGGACAAAAGGTAGTTTTATGGACGGATGATGCCAATGGTATTCAAAACGAAACCATGTACAAACCGGTTCCATTTTACATGAGTAGCCGTGGGTATGGAGTGTTCATGCACCATTCTACTCCAATCACCTGTGATTTTGGAAGGTATTTTGGTAGTGCGAATGAAATGTACATTGGCGATGATGAAGCCGATTTGTTTTTCTTCATCGGAGAACCAAAAGAAATATTGGATGAATACACGAATCTAACTGGAAAAGCAGCAATGCCACCGCTTTGGTCATTTGGTTTCTGGATGAGTCGCATCACTTATTTCTCTGAAAAAGAAGGCCGTCAAGTTGCCAAAGATTTACGCGCCTATAAAATCCCAACCGATGTAATTCACTTTGATACAGGTTGGTTTGATGTCGATTGGAGAAATAATTATGAATTTTCAAAAGACCGTTTTCCAGATGCTGTAAAAATGATGTCGGATATGAAAGATGACGGTTTCCATGTATGTTTATGGCAATTACCATATTTCTCTCCAAAAAATACCTTGTTCAACGAAATTATGGATAAAGGTCTTGCCGTAAGAGACCGCAAAGGAAACTTGCCTTACGAAGATGCAGTATTGGATTTTTCGAATCCTGCAACTGTGACTTGGTACCAAGCCAAATTAAAACATTTATTTGACCAAGGGGTTTCTGTTTTTAAAGTGGATTTTGGAGAAGCTGCACCGCCAGACGGAATCTATAATTCAGGACGTACCGGTTTCTACGAGCACAATTTATACCCATTGCGTTACAACAAAGCAGTAGCTGAAATTACTCAAAAAGAAAAAGGATATACTTTAATCTGGGCCAGAAGTACTTGGGCAGGAAGCCAACGTTACCCCTTACATTGGGGCGGTGATGCCGAAACAAGTAACGGGGCCATGTCAGCCGAATTGAGAGGTGGACTTTCATTGGGACTGTGTGGATTCAGTTTTTGGAGTCACGATGTAGGAGGTTTTGCTACTAAATCACCTGAGAATTTATACCGCAGATGGGCGCCATTCGGAATGTTAACCTCTCATGTAAGAAGCCATGGTGAGCCTCCGCGCGAACCTTGGTTGTACAGCAAAGATTTCTTGGAAGGATTTAGAAACGCTGATAATATGCGTTACGAATTAATGCCATACATCTATGCGCAAGCCAAAGAAAGTTCTCAAAAAGGATTGCCGATGATGCGTGCTTTATTCCTAGAATATCCAAATGATCCAGGAGCTTGGCTGGTAGACAATGAATATTTATTTGGAACCAGTATGTTGGTTGCTCCTTTATTCGAAGAAGTAACCGAAAGAGACGTTTATCTTCCAGCAGGAACTTGGATTGATTACCAAACCAAACAAGTATACCAAGGAGGATGGCATAAAATCAAAGCGGGTGCTATTCCAATTGTAGTTTTGGTTCGAGACGGTTCAGCGATTCCTCATATTGCATTGGCACAATCCACAAAAGACATGGACTGGAGCAAATTAACTTTAAAAGTATACGCTACTGAGGCTACGACTACAGCAACTGCCAAAGTATTCTTGCCAGCGACAGATGCCGTACAAACAATAACTGTTTCCAAAAAAGGAAACAATTTTGAAGCAACATCAAATCCATTAACTGGAAAAACCACTTTCAAAACCGAGTGGATAAAATAAATGAGTTGGGTTAGTTTTAAATCGGGGAATGAAGGGGTGCTTCGTTTCCCGATTTATAAAAAAGAGTAAGAAACAACATTATGAAAGCGTCATGACAGAAGTTGTCGTAAAAGCAAATGAAAGGTCTGACGATTCCATATTCCAATAAAAAACAAATATTATCTACATATGATAAAGAAATTAATACTTCCCGTTCTGTTACTATCCATAAGTATAGGAAATGCTCAAGGCAAAAAGACAAAATCCTACGAATTGGCTTCTCCTGGAGGTCAAAACAAGATAAAATTCGAATTAGTGAACAATGCACCAAAATATGGGGTGTCACACGGAAAAACTGAAGTGATATCACCTTCGGATATGGGGTTTTTGCTAAAAAACAATGAGAATTTCAGTTCTAATTTCGAAATAACAAACGTGAAAAATTCCACTTTCGACGAAACATGGGAACAGGTTTGGGGAGAAAAGAAAAACATCAGAAACCACTACAATCAGTTAGTGGTTCAATTACAACAAAAAGACAAAAACAAACGCAAACTGGAAATTCAGTTCCGTGCTTATGATGACGGAATTGCTTTTCGATACGTGTATCCAAAACAAGGAACAAAAGACAGTGTTTTCATTATGGATGAAAAAACAACTTTCAATCTAAAAGAAGAAGGGAAAGCTTGGTGGATTCCAGCTTACAAAGAAAATCGTTATGAATATTTGTATCAACAATCAAGCATAAACGCTATTGACACAGTTCATACACCTTTAACAATTGAAAGCAAAAACGGATTGAAACTAAGTTTTCACGAAGCAAATCTAATTGATTATGCGAGTACAACTTTAGTAAATACCACTGGGACACAATTAAAAACCGACTTAGTGCCTTGGGCTGATGGGGTGAAAGTAAGAGTAAAAGATACCTTCACTTCTTCTTGGAGAACTATTCAAATAGCTGAAAAGTCAGGAGACTTAATCGACTCTTATTTGATATTAAATCTAAACGAGCCTAACAAAATGGGTAATCCATCGTATGTGAAACCATATAAATACTTCGGAATTTGGTGGGCTATGCACATTGGAAAATACACTTTTTGGGAAGGAGATAAACAAGGAGCAACTACTGCTCATGCAAAAGAATATATTGATTTTACCGCCAAAGAAGGTTTACATCACTTATTGATTGAAGGCTGGAACAAAGGTTGGACGCAACAATGGTATGAAAACCACATGCACATGTTCAGCTTCACACAATGCGCTGATAATTTCGACATTGAAAAAGTCGTAGAATACGGAAAAGAAAAAGGAGTAGAGCTTATCGGATACCATGAAACAGGTTCGAATTTGATTAACTATATGAAACAAATCGATGCTGGTTTTGCCTTATACAAAAAATTAGGAATCCACACCGTAAAAATTGGTCACGTAGGTTCCAAATTAAACATGAAAGAATGGCATCACGGACAATTTGGAGTAAATTATTTCAGATACGTTTTGCAAAAAGCAGCCGAATATGATTTAGCCGTTTTTTATCATGAACCAATCAAAGACACTGGAGAACGCAGAACTTACCCAAATATGTTAGCAAGAGAAGCGGCACGTGGTCAGGAATACAACGCTTGGAGCGAAGGAAATCCACCAAGTCATGTTGTGATTTTGCCTTTTACAAGAATGCTGTCTGGACCAATGGAATATACGCCTGGTGTTTTGGATGTTGAAATCAAACAAGGTTATCCTGGAAAAAGAATTCACGGAACAACGGCGCAACAATTAGCAATGTATGTAACGTTTTATTCGCCTATCCAAATGTTAGCCGATCTTCCTGAAAATTATGCAGTGCCAGGCTATCAATTTCTAAAAGACGTTCCAACAGATTGGGCAGACACCAAAGTATTGAATGCCGAAATAGGAGAATACCTTACAACCGTTCGTAAAGATCAAAACAGCGAAGATTGGTATTTGGGAAGTATGACCAACGAAAAAAGCAGAGATTTAGATGTTTCATTGTCCTTTTTAGATCCAAAAGCCACTTACGAAGCTCAGATTTATGCGGATGCTGAAGGTACAGACGAAACACACAATCCATCAGCAGTTGCTATTTCCAAAAAAACAGTAAAAGCATCAGATGTATTGAAATTGCATTTGGGAGGAGCCGGAGGAACAGCAATTAGATTTAAAAAATTATAAAAAATACTTTGGGCGTGTTCGCTGAAAAAGCGAACCGGGCTATCCGTTGCAATCTTTTTTCATCCCGCAAAATGGCGGGATGAAAAAAGGATTTCCACTGCTATCCCTCACGCAAATTCAGCATTAATCAAGAAGTTTTGTGTTTTTCATTTACTATCCTAACAGGTTTTTTTTAACCTGTTAGGTATTATTAGATATTTTATGGAAATGGTTTTAAACCAATTATTTAAATGAAAATAAATATCCTATATATCATTCTTCTACTGTCGATTGTACCAGTTTTGGCACAAAAACAACAGCAATACCCTTTTCAAAATCCAAATTTGGAAATCGAAAAGCGTATTGATAATCTATTGTCATTAATGACTTTGGAAGAGAAAGTAGCGGTATTAAGTACCAATCCTTCCGTTCCCAGATTAGGAGTTGTCGGTACTGGTCATGTCGAAGGATTACACGGATTAGCATTAGGTGGACCAGGCGAATGGGGAGGAAAAGGCAAAAAGCCAGTTACCACCACCACTTTCCCGCAAGCCTATGGTTTGGGAGAAACTTGGGATGTCGATTTGCTTCAAAAAGTGGCAAATATTGAAGGATACGAAGCACGTTACGCCTTTCAGAAATACCATCGAGGAGGATTAGTTGTTCGCGCTCCAAATGCAGATATCGCCAGAGACCCACGTTGGGGACGCACCGAAGAAAGTTATGGTGAAGATGCTTTTTTTAACGGAACGATGACCGTTGCTTTTGTAAAAGGATTGCAAGGGAATAATCCAAAATATTGGCAAACGGCTTCGTTAATGAAACACTTTTTGGCGAACAGCAATGAAGATGGAAGAACGTATACGTCATCCGATTTTGATGAACGGCTTTGGAGAGAATATTACTCCGTTCCTTTCAGAATGGGAATTATCGAAGGCGGTTCGCGTGCCTATATGGCGTCTTACAATAAAGTAAACGGAGTCCCAGCGATGGTGCATCCAATGCTGAAAAAAATCACTCAAAAAGAGTGGGCACAAAACGGAATTATTTGTACTGACGGTGGTGCTTTTCGATTATTGCTTTCGGATCATAAATATTATCCTGATTCGTATCTGGGTGCTGCAGCTGCCGTAAAAGCAGGAATCAATCAGTTTTTGGATGATTATAAAGAAGGTGTCGACGGCGCAATTTCAAAAGGCTATCTGACTGAAAAAGAAATAGACGAAGTCATCAGAGGTGATTTTCGGGTAATGATAAAACTGGGAATGTTGGATGCGACAGATTCCAATCCGTATGCGAAAATTGGAACAGGCAAAGACACAATCGACCCTTGGAAATCTGATGCTCATAAAAAGTTAGCACTGGAAGCAACCTTGAAATCAATTGTTTTATTGAAGAATGATCCAGCCAAACAGTTGTTGCCTTTGCAAAAAGAAAAACTAAAAACAGTTGCCGTAATTGGTCTTCATGCCGATGAGGTGCTTTTGGATTGGTACAGCGGAACACCTCCTTATATGATTACTCCTTTAAAGGGAATTAAAAACAAATTGGGAGATAAAGTAGAAATTTTATTCGCCAAGAATAACGCGGATGGAAAAGCAGCAACTATTGCCAAAAAAGCGGATGTAGTTATTGTGATAGTCGGGAATCATCCAGTTTGCAATGCTGGTTGGAACGATTGTCCAATTCCGAGCGAAGGCAAAGAATCTGTAGATCGTCAGTCTCTGACATTGGAACAAGAAGATTTAATTAAGATTGCATATCAAGCCAATCCCAATACGGTTGTAGCCTTAATAAGCAGTTTTCCGTATGCCATCAATTGGGCACAGGAACATATTCCTGCGATTGTGCACATGACACAAAACAGTCAGGAATTGGGAACTGCTTTGGCGGATGTTTTGTTTGGCGATTACAATCCAGCGGGAAGATTGACACAAACTTGGGTGGCAGCCATTACGGATTTACCTGATTTATTAGATTACAACATCCGCAATGGAAGAACCTACATGTATTTTCAAGGAAAACCGCTGTATGCTTTCGGTCACGGGTTGAGTTACACGAGTTTTACGTACAATACGATAACCACAAACAAGGAAACTTTAGAAAAAGACAAAAATCTAACAGTTTCGGTTTCGGTTACCAATACCGGAAAACGAGACGGGGAGGAAGTCGTTCAATTGTATGTGAAATCAATCGACTCGGCAATTCCGCAACCGATAAAAGCATTAAAATCGTTTCAAAGAATATTTTTGAAAGCAGGAGAGACCAAAACAGTTGCTCTGACTTTAAAAGCCAAAAATTTAGAATATTGGAATACAACAAAACAACAATTTGAACTCGAAAAAGGACAAATTGAAATACAGGTTGGAAGCGCTTCGGATGCAATTCTGCTGACCAAAAAAATAACGGTGAAATAATTACAATGAAGAAATATTTATTAATACCAATTATTCTGTTATCACTAACCAATATTGCATTGTTTGGACAAGATACGAATGGAAAAAAATCAGTTGCTGCAGATCGAATTATAAAAGTCGATTACAATAAATCAGCAGGGGAATTGAATACCATGTTTAAAGAATGCATTGGAGCAGGAAGAGCCAATGAAGGTTTGCGCGCTGATTGGCAACAACAATTGGCTTTGGCAAAAAAAGAATGCGATTTCAAGTATATTAGGATGCACGGTTTATTGACAGATGATATGGCCGTTTATAAAGAAGATAATAAAGGAAATCCGGAATACAATTACCAATATGTTGATGCCTTATACGATTTTCTTTTGAGCATCAAGATGAAACCTTTTGTAGAATTAGGGTTTATGCCTTCGGCTTTGGCTAGCGGAACTCAAACCATTTTTTGGTGGAAAGGAAACGTAACTCCTCCAAAAGATTATAAAAAATGGGAAGACTTAATTCGCAACTTAACTCAGCATTTTACCGAACGTTATGGTGCGGATGAAGTGAAGACTTGGTATTTCGAGGTTTGGAACGAACCCAACTTATCGCCAGGTTTTTGGACGGGTACTCAAGAGGAATATTTCAAATTATACGACTATACAGCTAGAGCCATCAAAAGCGTAAATCCAGCTTATAAAGTTGGAGGTCCTGCTACAGCCGGCGCGGCTTGGGTTCCTGAAACTGTTGAATTTTGTACCAATAATAATGTGCCTTTAGATTTTATCTCTACACACGCTTACGGAGTTGGTCAAGGTTTTTTAGATGAATTTGGAGGCTCTGGAACGGTTTTGAGTAAAGATGCGTCGAGTGTGAGTGGCGAAGTAATTAATTCTCGTCAGCAAATTTCGAATTCGGCTATGCCAAAATTGGAATTGCATTACACCGAATGGAGTTCGTCCTACACTCCAGCAGACCCGATTCACGATAGTTATCATTCAGCAGCCTATATTCTTCAAAAACTGAAACAAGTTGGAAATGCAGCAAACTCGATGTCGTATTGGGTTTTTACCGATATTTTTGAAGAGCCAGGTCCAAGATTCACTCCTTTTCACGGAGGTTTCGGATTGTTGAATACACAGGGAATCAAGAAACCTGCTTATTTTTCATATTCTTTTTTAAACAAATTGGGAGAGGCAGAACTTCAAAATACCGACACTTCCTCTTGGGCAACCAAAAATGCAAAAGGAGATGTACAATTGTTGTTTTGGGATTTTACTTATACGTTGCCAGAGTCTACAAACAATCAGCAATATTATATAAAAGATTTACCCGCCAAATCAAAAGGTATTGTAAAAATTGAAGTGGCAGGTTTGCAAAAAGGAAAATACACTTTAGAAATATATAAAGTAGGGTATAAAGTCAATGACGTATTCACCGATTATTTGGGAATGAACAAACCAAAGCAGTTGACACTACAACAAGTCAATTCGCTTAAACAAAAAAACAACGGTGCGCCGATTGCAATCGAAAAAGTAACTATTGACTCCAAAGGAATCTATAGCAAGGATTTCAAGATTAATGAAAATGATGTGCTGTTGCTCAATTTTATAAAGCAATAAATAAAAAAATAAGACCTAAAAAAACTAGTATGAAAAAGAAAATAATCTCCCTATCCATTTTTTCGATGTTATTGTTTACTGGATATAATGCAAATTCCCAAACGGTTAAAAATAAAAAAGCTACTGCTGTAAAATCTTTGGGATCCGAATTTGACGCGAAAATTGACCAATTAATTGCTCAAATGACGCTTGAGGAAAAAATAGGCATGTTGCATGGTAATAGCATGTTTGCCAATGGAGGTGTAAAACGCTTGGGCATTCCAGAGTTAAAAATGGCCGATGGTCCTCTTGGTGTTCGGGAAGAAATATCTCGTGACAGTTGGGCCCCCGCAGGATTGACAAATGATTTTGCGACGTATTATCCAGCTACTGGAGCTTTGGCGGCTACTTGGAACGCCGATTTGGCACATTTATTTGGAAATAGTGTTGGAGAAGAATTGCGTGCTCGAGACAAAGACATGCTGCTTTCGCCAGCGATTAATATTGTAAGAACACCACTGGGAGGCAGAACTTACGAGTATATGTCTGAAGATCCTTTTTTAAACAGAAAAATAGCGGTGCCACTAATTGTTGGTTTACAAGACAAAGATGTTATGGCTTGTGTCAAACATTTTGCCGCCAATAACCAAGAAACCAATCGTGATTTTGTAGATGTTCAAATGGACGAACGTACCCTGCGTGAAATTTATTTGCCAGCATTCCAAGCAGCAGTTACTGAGGCAAAATCGTACAGTATAATGGGAGCCTACAACAAGTTTAGAGGCGAATATTTATGTGAGAACGATTATATGTTGAACAAAATTTTGCGTGACGAATGGGGCTTCAAAGGAGTTGTTGTTTCAGATTGGGCTGCGGTACATTCCACAGTAAAATCTTTAAAAAGCGGTTTGGATATCGAAATGGGAACACCTACCACAAAGTTCAACGAATTTTTCTTGGCCGACAGACTAATTGCAGCTGCCAAAGCTGGAGAAATTTCAGAAGCAGAAATTAATATACATGTTAAAAGAATATTGAATGTCTTGTTTCAAGTAAAAGCAATGGGCGGTCAAAACCGTGTGAAAGGTAGTATTGCAACCGAAGTGCATTATCAAGATGCTTATAAAATCGCATCAGAGTCAGTGGTCTTATTGAAAAATGAGAACAACGCATTGCCTTTGCAACTAAATGGTGTAGAATCAATTGCCGTAATCGGAAATAATGCAACTAAGAAAAATGCTTTGGGCGGATTTGGTGCAGGAGTAAAAACCAAAAGAGAGGTTACACCTTTGGATGGTTTGAAAAACAGATTGCCAGCTTCCATCAAAATCAACTATGCCGAAGGGTATTTGGAGCGTTATGAAGAAAAAAAGATTGGCAAATTAGGAGATATTACGATGAATGGTCCTGTGACAATTGATCAATTGGATCCCGCTAAATTAGAAGAAGCTATAGAAGCAGCCAAAAACTCTGATGTTGCTATCGTTTTTGCAGGTTCCAATCGTGATTATGAAACGGAAGCATCTGATCGTAGAAACTTGAAATTGCCTTTTGGACAAGAAGAATTGATTCAAAAAGTATTGGCAGTAAACCCAAAAACCATTGTGGTTATGGTTGGTGGAGCTCCTTTTGATATTGAAGCAATAAAAAACAAAACGAATGCATTGGTTTGGAGTTGGTTCAATGGATCTGAGGGTGGAAATGCCTTGGCAGATGTGCTGTTAGGAAAAGTAAATCCATCGGGAAAATTACCTTGGACAATGCCAAAAAATATTATGGATTCACCGGCACACGCTACAAACAGTTTTCCTGGGGATAAAACAGTAAACTATGCCGAAGGAATTTTGGTAGGCTACCGTTGGTTTGATACTAAAAATATAGAACCTCTTTATCCTTTTGGATATGGATTGTCCTATACCACTTTTGCTTTCGATACTGCCAAAACGAATAAAAAAGAATACACAACCGATGAAACAATTACAGTTACGGTAACCGTTAAAAACACTGGAAAAGCAGAAGGTAAAGAAGTAGTGCAACTGTATGCTTCTAAATCGGATTCAAAAATTGATCGTGCTGTCCAAGAACTGAAAGGCTTCCAAAAAGTATCAGTTAAAGCTGGAAATGGGGAAACAATAACAATCAAAATCCCAGTAAAAGAGTTGGCTTATTATAATGTGGAATCCAAAAAATGGACGGTTGAACCAGGGAATTATACCTTGAAATTAGGAAGTTCATCCCGTGATATTAAAAAAGAAGTTGTAGTAATTATTAAATAATATTTTAAAACAGTAAAAATGAGAAAAATTATAATTGGCGCTATTTTATGCGTTGCTTTTTTTGGACTTTGTGCTTGTAGTTCGGATTCGGGTGCAGAGCCAGTACAACCTGCTGCAATAACACTTACAGTAGATATTTCTAAGATAGATTTTGTAGCTAAAGGAAATGTTGCCAGTGTTATTGTTACAACGGATGCTAAAACATGGGATATTGCTTCAAATGCTGCTTGGGTTCAATTGAGTAAAACTTCAGGAACAAAAGGGACAAGTTTAGTGTCAATTACTGCTTTAGAAAACACAACTACAGTTGCAAGAACGGCTATAATTACATTAAGTTCTAGCGGAGCTGCATCAGTTCAAATTTCAGTTTCACAAGTTGCAGGAACTGGTGCTGTAGTGGGTTTATATCCTAGTTATAATATTAATCCAATTGCGGATGATGCGACAGGAATGGGAAGCACAGCTGTAGCGCTGGCAGCCAAAATGAAATTGGGATGGAATATAGGAAACACTTTGGAAGCTACTCCTGGAAGTGAAACCGCTTGGGGAAATCCAAAGGTTACCAAAGCATTGATTGACTTGGTTAAGGCAAATGGATTCAATGCTATTAGAATTCCTTGTTCCTGGAATCAGTATGCGAATGCTAAAACGGCGCAAATCAATGCAACATGGTTAGCCAGAGTAAAAGAAGTAGTGCAATACTGTGTCGATAATGATATGTATGTCATCGTAAATATTCACTGGGATGGTGGATGGCTAGAAGAAAATTGTACCGAAGCCAAAAAAGTAGAAAACAATGCCAAACAAAAAGCGTTTTGGGAACAAATAGCTACACAGTTACGCGGTTTTGATGAGCATTTGCTTTTTGCCAGTGCAAACGAACCCAAAGTTGAAGATGCTACTCAAATGGCAGTTTTAATGTCCTATCATCAAACGTTTATTGATGCGGTACGTTCTACAGGAGGAAAAAATGCGTATCGTACCTTGATTGTTCAAGGCCCTGCTACTGATATTGATAAAACCAATAAGTTGATGACTACTTTGCCAACAGATAAGGTGGCCAATCGCATGATGGCCGAAATTCATTTTTATCCTTATCAATTTACTCTGATGACCAAGGATGAAACATGGGGTAAAATGTTTTACTATTGGGGGGCAGCAAATCATTCAACCACAGACACAGATCATAATCCAACTTGGGGTGAAGAGGCGGATATAGATAAATTTTTCTTGTCGATGAAAACGCAATTTGTCGATAAAGGAATTCCCGTTGTACTTGGAGAATTTGGAGCGATCAGACGTGATTTAACGGGTGATGCATTGACTTTACATCTCAAATCAAGAGCCGATTTTCTGAAATATGTAGTAAAACAGGCAAAAGCTAATGGCCTGCTCCCTTTTTATTGGGATGCTGGATTCATGGGAGTAAACACTATGACTTTATTTAATAGAACCAATAATACGGTTTATGATCAGCAAGCATTAACCGCTTTGCAGGATGGATTGAAGTAGATGATAAACAGTTTGAATAAAAATATAGTAACCGCAAGGATAGCAAAGAAGCGCAAAGTTCGCAAAGCTTAGCGAACTTTGCTGTTACTTTTTGTCGCTGATTTTAAAAAACATAATAAAATGAAAAAAAGTATCGCATTTCTTTTTCTGATTTCTTTCATAATGGTAAACGCCAATGTTCGAATGCCTTTAGTATTTTCGGACGGAATGGTTTTGCAACGCAATAAACAAATTCCCGTTTGGGGTTGGGCAGACGCCAATGAAAAAGTCGAAGTCCATTTTAACAAACAGACCAAAACCATCACAACCGACGCAACCGGAAAATGGATGGTGAAATTAGATTCCGAAAAAGCAGGAGGACCGTTTGAATTGACCATTTCTGGCAAAAACAAAATTGTTATAAAAGATGTTTGGGTTGGTGAAGTCTGGATTTGCAGCGGACAATCGAATATGGAATTCCAGATGTATAAAACGATGAATTTCAAAACCGAAATCGAAGACTCCAATTATCCAATGATTCGTCATTTTGGTGTAGCCCAGGATTTGAGTGGTTCACCAAAAGAAGATTTAAAAGCTGGAAAATGGGTCGTTTGCAACAAAGAAACCATCAGCGATTTTACGGCTGTTGGTTTCTTTTTTGCTAAAAAATTATATGCCGAATTAAAAATCCCCATCGGAATCATCAATACCTCTTGGGGCGGCACTTGTGTCGAAACTTGGACCAGCCGTGAAGCATTCGAAAAAAGCGATGACTTTAAAGCCATGATTGCCGATGTGCCTCAGGTGGATATGGACGCCGTTTTTGAAACATACAAAAAATCAGTTTTAGATAATATCAAAAAAGTTCAAGGTTTTGATGTGACGATGGCCAACGAAAATCAGTTTAAAGATTTGAATTTTAAAGACGCTAATTGGCCTGAAATAAAAGTGCCTTCCTTGTGGGAAAACCAACAAATCGGTAATATTGACGGAATCGTTTGGATGCGAAAAACTGTTGTTTTATCTGCCGAACAGGCCAAAAAAGAAGCTGTTTTGCATATGTCCAAAGTAGATGACGAAGACATAACTTATGTAAATGGCGTTCAGGTAGGAACCAATAATATTTGGGAAGCCCAAAGAGTTTATACAATTCCTGCCGGCGTTTTGAAAGAAGGTAATAATGTAATTGCAATTCGAATTTCAGATTACTCAGGTGGTGGCGGAATTTACGGCGATCCTGCCGATTTAAAAATTGATTTCAAAGATTTTAGTATGCCTTTGGAAGGTCTTTGGAAGTTCAATGTAGTACAGGTAAAAATTGCCATTTCACCCAATAGTTATCCTTCGTTATTGTATAATGCAATGGTCAATCCATTAATTCCGTACGCTTTTCAAGGTGTTTTGTGGTATCAGGGTGAAGCCAATGTTTGGAGAGCTAAACAATATAAAAAAGCATTTCCGTTGATGATAACAGATTGGAGAACCAAATGGAATCAGGGTAATTTTCCTTTTTATTTTGTACAATTGTCAACTTTCAATGAGTTTAATGGAAATAGCAAAGTTGGCAGCCGCTGGGCAGAACTTCGTGAAGCACAAACGGAAACTTTGCAATTACCAAACACCGGAATGGTGGTAACGACTGATATTGGCAATGCAAAAGACATTCACCCCACAAACAAACAAGACGTTGGAAAACGTTTAGCATCAATTGCTTTGAATGATGTTTATGGAAAAAAACAAGTTTGTAGTGGACCAATGTACCAATCAATGGAAATCAAAGGGAATCAAATTATCTTAACGTTTGATAAAATCGGAAGCGGATTATCAAGTTCGGATCATTCAGAAAACGTAAAAGGATTTGAAATCGCAGGTGCAGATAAAGTTTTTTATTCCGCGAAAGCGATTATCAAAAACAATACAGTAATAGTTTCCTGTGAAAATTTAAAAAACCCTGTGGCTGTTCATTACGGTTGGGCAGATGACGATACAGAAATCAATCTTTTCAATAAAGAAAAATTCCCTGCATCTCCTTTTAGAACTGATGATTGGGAAATGATTACGGCCAACGAAAAATATAGTATTAGTAAGTAATTATAAGGGCGTGACCCCATTTGCAAAAGGCGCTACTTAGCATACCGCTCATGCGCGCCTTTCGTAAATGCGGTCGGGCTATCCGCACTACTTCGGTAGTTTGCTTTTATCCCTCACGCACAATGTCATTCAAGTTAAGGATTTTTTGCTCGGTTTTTCAAAATATAACTCTCGCAAAGACGCGAAGACGTTAAGAAATCGGCTCTAAACTTTGCGCCTTTGCGTCTTGGCGAGAAAAACAAAGTTTAACTTAATGACATTGCGGGTGAGGGCAATGTCATTAAGTTAAGAAAAAAGGCTGATTTCACCGGGATTGTTGAGCATCTTGCGTGATCTCTCCTTTGTCGAGATGACAAACTTACGTGATATTGCATATATAAATCATCGCGTTTTGTCATTCCGAGGTACGAGGAATCACATAATATTAGAACACTAGCAACTCTGAAGTACTGAAATTTCTCCTGAAAAAGCTTAACTTATAGACATTGCCCTCACGCAAGCGAAGTACAAATAAGACCTTTCATATAAATAAGTAACAATTCATGAAATCAAATCTTTTAAAAAAACTGTTTCTAGTTTTCTTCTTTTCTACTTTCTACGGAAAAGTGGTTGCGCAATCCAGCCATATTCTGTCGTACAACCAACCAGCTGAGTTTTTTGAGGAAAGTTTGGTTCTAGGAAACGGAAAAATGGGAGCAACTGTTTTCGGAGGGGTCAATTCGGATAAAATTTATCTGAATGATATCACGCTTTGGTCCGGAGAACCCGTTAATGCGAATATGAATCCAGATGCTTACAAGAACGTACCCGCCATTCGCGAAGCATTAAAAAAGGAAGACTACAAACTGGCTGAGGAGTTGAATAAAAGAATTCAAGGCAAAAATTCCGAATCGTACGCACCACTAGGGACGATGGAAATCAATAACCATCATTCCGGAAAAGTTGAAAATTACCACAGAGAATTAGATATTTCGAAGGCAATTTCCAAAGTGAGTTATGAAGTTGACGGAGTGAAATTTACCCGAGAATATTTTGTTTCGGCACCAGACCAAATTATGGCCATCAAATTGACGAGTAGCCAAAAAGGAACTTTGAGTTTTGATGTCAATTCCAGTAGTTTGTTGCAATTCAAAACAGAAGTAAAAGACAATGTCCTTACCATGAACGGTGTTGCACCAATTCATGAAAATCCGGGGTATCAAGTTGTACCTTCTTTTCTTTTGGAAAAAGACAGAGGAACTCGGTTCACCACTTTGATAAAAATCAAAAATACGGATGGTATAATTGTAAGTTCAAACAATAATTCAGGATTAAAAAACGGAACGGAAGCCATAATTTACGTTGCAATCGCAACCAGTTTTAATGATTTTGACAAAAATCCTGCTACTGAAGGTTTGAATGATAAAGCCATTGCATCAACCAATTTAAACAAGGCATTTGCAAAATCATTCGATAAATTGTGGCAAACTCACATTGCCGATTATCAAAAATTCTACAATCGAGTAACTATAAATTTAGGAAAAACCACAGCACCTGATTTACCAACAGACGAACGTTTACTAAGATATTCTGAAGGAAAAGAAGATAAAAATCTGGAAATTCTATATTTTAATTATGGGCGTTATTTATTAATTAGCTCTTCCAGAACGCTAGGAGTTCCAGCCAATTTGCAAGGACTTTGGAACCCCTACTTAAATGCGCCTTGGAGTTGTAATTACACGATGAACATCAATCTGGAAGAGAATTATTGGCTGACGGAAAACACAAATCTTTCCGAAATGCATTTGCCACTTTTGAGTTTTATAAAAAACCTATCGGTTACTGGGAAAATAACCGCGAAGACTTTTTATGGAATTGATAAAGGTTGGGCCGCAGCACACAATTCTGATATTTGGGCGATGACCAATCCTGTTGGACAATTTGGAAAAGAAGACCCAATGTGGGCATGCTGGCCATTGGCCGGTGCTTGGTTGAGTACACACATTTGGGAACATTATGTTTTTACCCAAGATAAAGAATACTTAAAAAAAGAAGGATATCCATTGATGAAAGGGGCAGCTGAATTTTGCCAGGGTTGGCTAGTAACAGATAAAAATGGAAATTTAATTACGGGTCCTTCAACTTCACCCGAAAATCAATATATAACACCCGATGGTTTTGTTGGTGCAACCATGTATGGCGGTACGGCCGATTTGGCGATGATTCGGGAATGTTTTGACAAAACAATTCGAGCCGCTAAAATTTTAAATATTGATGCCGAATTTAGAGTGGAACTTGAAAAAGATTTGGCTAATTTACATCCGTATCAAGTTGGTAAAAAAGGAAACTTGCAGGAATGGTATTTTGATTGGGAAGATAAAGATCCCAAACACCGCCATCAATCGCAGTTGTTCGGACTTTTTCCTGGAGATCATATCACACCAGAAAAAACACCTGATTTAGCCAAAGCTTCGAGACAAACTTTAGAAATAAAAGGAGACGAAACAACGGGTTGGTCAAAAGGCTGGCGTATTAATCTTTGGGCCAGACTTTGGGACGGTAATAGGGCTTACAAAATGTTTCGGGAACTGCTTCGATATGTTGATCCCGACGGAAAGAAAACGGAAACACCAAGAAGAGGAGGAGGGACGTATCCTAATTTATTCGATGCACATCCGCCGTTTCAAATTGACGGGAATTTTGGTGGAGCTGCCGCTGTTGCTGAAATGCTGGTTCAGTCTGATGAAAATGAAATCAGATTACTGCCCGCTTTGCCCGATGCTTGGGAAAGCGGAACCGTAAAAGGCATCTGTGCCAGAGGTGGATTTGAAATTTCGATGGAATGGAATGGTAAAAGGCTGAAGAAAGTTTCGGTATTTTCTAAAAAAGGAGGTAAGACAACCTTAATTAGTGGAGAGAAAAAGCAAGATGTAACTTTAAAAAAAGGACAGCAATTAGAAATAGTTTGGTAAATAAAAAGAGGTGCTAATTTGATTAGCACCTCTTTTTCTTATTGAAGTTTATAATTCAATTTCCAATAATTTGATCCATAACCCAACTGGTATGGGTTGCTGTAGCTCCACTGGACGGATGTTCAGAATTCCCCAAAAGATGTTCCCGCATTTGTTCTACATGATACAACTGAATGTTTTCAGGATGTTCTATGATGTGGGTTGATTCGCCTTCTTCGGTTTTAAGAATTATTGGGGTGTTTTCAAAAACCGAAAAGGTGATTTTGCCTTTACTTCCGTAAATTTCGACTATATCTTCCCTTTCAAAAGTGCCGAAATTCCAACTTCCACTACCGGTAATTCCAGACTCGTGAAGCCAATTGGCAGTGGCCACATCTTTGGAAGTGTACAACCCTTGTTGATTGAGACTAATTCCGGAAACTTCTTTTATGGTTCCAAAATAATGGATGAACAAATCCAACCCGTGACTCGCTAAATCGTCAAAATAACCGCCCGTTGCAATTGTTTTATCGGTTCTCCAGTTGTATTCTCCAGAACGATCTTGATCGGTTGTAGGTTTGCTCAAATGCCAGCGAATGTGTCTCACATCTCCAATGGTTTTCGTATCGATCCATTTCTTTATTTGTTCGAATCGGGGTAACGTTCGTCTATAATAGGCAATAAATAATGGAATGTTTTTGGCTTCAAAAGCTTCGGTGATACTCAAACAATCTTGGAAATTGGGAGCCAAAGGTTTTTCGATACAGCATGGTTTTCCAGCCTCAGCTACTTTCACTCCATAAAATTTATGGGTATCTGGCGGTGTGGCAATATAGATAGCATCAACTTCAGGATCATTTATTAGATCATCGGCATCCGTGTAATATTTCTTTATTCCATGTCTTTTGGCATAATCAGCGGCTTTTTGAGCATCTCTGCGCATCACAGCTTCAATACTGAAACCATTTGTTTTTTGATAGGCTGGCCCACTTTTTAATTCGGTCACATTTCCGCAACCAATAATTCCCCAGCGGATTATTTTTGTATTTTCACTCATGTTTTTATTATTCACAACCATCAATACCACAACTGTTTTCGTCAGTGGCGTTTTGGAGTTGTAATTTAGTTTTGTAATTTCCTTCCTCCCAAGATTTTTCCAGTGTTTTCAAAAACACATCAGTGGCTTGTGCTCCAGATACAGCATATTTATTGTCAAATACAAAGAAGGGAACACCTGTTACACCAATCGATTGCGCCTCTTCTTGGTCTTGTCGCACCTCATTAGCATAAACATCTGAATGTAATACGTTTTTAATCGCTTCTTTTTCTAATCCTACTTCGAGACCCAACGATTCTAAAGTTTTCAAATCGTTTACATCTTTACCATCAGTCAAATAGGCTTTGAATAATAGTTCTTCCAACTCGTTCGATACATTATGTTTTTTGGCCAAATGCAATAAGCGATGGGCGTTTAATGAATTGGCAAGAATGGCTTTCTCAAAATGAAAATTCAATCCCGATTTTTTCGCGTTTTCAGTCATATTATCTACCATTGTTTGTGCCCAACTGGTATCTTTTCTATATTTTTCTGCCAAATGATCAATGATGCTTTCATTGGGAGTTGCCACAAAACTCGGATCCAATTGAAAACTTTTCCATTCAATAGCTACCGATTCTTTATTATCAAAAAGTGAAAGTGCTTCTTCTATTCTTCTTTTTCCAATATAACAAAACGGACACATTACATCCGACCAGATTTGTATTTTTAATTGATTTTCCATATTTTTTTAGTCTCTATCCTTTTATTTAAAAAGTAAAATTATGAAATTCAATTTGGATCGGTTTATTTTTAAGTTTTTATTAGGAACTAACTATGGATCGTTTATTCAGTTTTGTTTTTTTTATCTGGAAACGTATAGTTGTATTGTTTTAAGTTTTGTTTTGTTTCAATTGCAGTATAAGTTGTGTCTTGTAATTGACTGGTCTCTTCCAAAATCGATTTATTATTCATAAAATGGATTAGGTACTTTTTTAAAAGTTGCATTTTGTCTATTTCTATTGAATAAATAGTTTTTTTACCAACGTTTTTGACCTTTAATAAATCTGCTTTTTTTAGCTCTAACAAATGTTTTGATATAGTTGATTGTGCCAATGGTATTAATGAGACAATTTCACCACAGGTTCTATTGTTTTTTTTCAATAAGATGGTCATGATTTGTATGCGTGTAGGATGCCCGAGCGCTTTACATATTTCGGCTATTGCTTTTGTTTCTTTATCGAAATTTAATTGTTTGGTAGTTCCCATAAATAGCTTGTTTTCAATATCGTAAATTAACGATTATAATCGATATTCGGTATGTTGGGTGTTTTTTATTTTTCTATAAAAAATCAACAACTATATTGTTTATTCATTTTTCTATGGAATACTTTGTTTGTTAGATTTCAGGTACTATTGCGTGTAAATGCGTATCTAAAAAGAAATAGCTTTGATTTAGATTTTCAAGTGCTATTTGTCTTATTGACTTTGTTACTTTTTCAATCATTAAATGTCCCCAACATTTACCCAATTTATTAGTAATTTAAACCTATGATCATGAAAATTATTTTAAAAATTCTCTTCTTCTTTTTGTTGTTTATTCCTTCAATTTCCGCTCAAAAAAGCCAAATTAAAGAAGCTCTTAAATTAATGAAATATGGAGATTCTGAACAAGTTATAGTTGTTTTGTCTCCCATTGCATATTTAATCGGTAATGCTTCCAATGAAGATAAAATTCATTTTTATTATTTAAAAGGAACTGCTTTAGTTGATTTAGCGAATAAAAATATAAATACTTTCAAAAACCTTACAGAAGCAATTTTTGCATTTAATGATTTGATTCAAGTTGAAATTGAATCGAATGATGATAAATTCATTTCACAAGCAACAAAATCTTTGTTTGAAATTAAAAGGAAGCTAATCGATAGTGCTAATGAAGATGTAGCTTTTGAAAACTACACAACTTCTTCCGATAAATTTTATCAAGCTTATTTAATTGATAAAAAAGATACATTACAATTATATCAAGCAGCTATTAGTTATCGAAATGGCAGTGAAAATAATTTGGCTTTGCAATGTTTTGAGGAATTAAAAGGAATGAATTATTCTGGAAATGTCCCTGTTTATATAGCTTATAGCAAAGAACTTCTAAAGGAAGAATATTTCACTACTATTGAAGAAAGAAACGAAAAAATAAAAAGCGGAACTCATCTTAGACCAAGAACAGAATTAATTTCTAAAAAAGCGGAAATTTATAAAAGTATGGCTATGATTTATATCCAAAAAGGATATAAAGAAAAAGCTTTAAAAATGATTGCCCAAGCCAGAAAGCTCAATAATCAAGATCAGGCGTTATCATTTATCGAAGCTAATTTGTACTTACAAACCAAAGATTATGAGCTTTTTGATAGCTTAGCATCAATTATAATAGAATCAAATCCTAATAATGCTGAGGTATTAGCCAATTTTGGAATAAATTGTCAAAATGAACAGTATTATGAAGGAGCTGAGTATTATTATAAAAAAGCCATTGAAACCGATCCGAAAAATATAACTGCTTATGTTAACCTTTCTGCTTTGTTGGCGGAGAAAAGTATTAAAATCACAAACAAAATTAATGATATGGAGGCTTCTTCTTCTGACAAGAAGGTGTATTTAGAGTTAAAAAAAGAAAGAGAACAAATTGTAAAAACTATAAAACCTTATTTACAAAAAATTGTATGTATAGATCCTTTTAATAATAGCGTATCACAATTAATGAACAGTCTTAATTTTACCAAAAAAACGGTTTCATTAAGTGCTTTAGCATCTGAAGATTAATCAAATTGTAAAATTAAATAAAACACATAGTATCTACTTGATTTGAAAAAGCAGATAAATAGTTAATTGCAATAGTATTAAGTTTAGATTTGAGTTGAATTAGATTAGGGTGAAAAACCATCAATTATTGTAATTGGTGGTTTTTTTATATCATAAAAAAAAGTCACTAAAATTAACTAGTGACTTAGATATAATATTTTATTATGGTAATATGATTTATTTTTTACACCAATGGAATGGATTTTAAGCTAATAAATCCAATACTAATGAAGGAAACAATCCAATAACAATATTCAAAAGAATTGCAACAACTGCAACAGCATAAATCAAGAATGGTTTTCCTGTTCTTGCTTCGTTCGGTTCTTTGGTATACATCGCTAAGATCAATTTAAAGTAGTAACCAACGCTTATAATCGAATTGATAACCGCAAATATCACAACAACTAAATAACCCGCTTGAATCGTTTGGCTGAACAAAATCAATTTAGCAAAGAAACCTGCAAAAATTGGAATACCTGCCATAGAAAGTAATGACGCCGTTAAAATCGCAGCCAATAGTGGATTTGTTTTTCCTAAACCGTGAAAGTTTACGATGTCTTCATTGTCTCTATTTTTGCATACGTATAAAATTACACTGAAAGCAGCAATACCGGCCAATGAATAGGCTGTAGCATAATACAATAAACTTCCTGCTGAAGATGATAAACTTAATAATGTCATCAACATAAATCCAGCATGCGAAATTCCTGAGAATGCAAGCATACGTTTCACATTGACTTGTTTTAAAGCCATAATATTACCAACCGTCATTGAAGTGATAGAAATTATAACAATAACGATTTGAAAAGCATAATTCAAATCAGCGTGCATACTCGATAATAGTTTATACAAAGTGGCCATGGCAACTACTTTTGCCAAAGTACTCATTAAAGCAGTTGTTAAAGCAGGTGAACCTTCGTATACATCTGGTGCCCAAAAGTGAAAAGGAACAGCAGCTATTTTAAATAACATTCCAATGGTTAACAATACAATTCCAATTGGAAACCAAATTGGTAATTCTGCAGATTGTGACATATCACTAATTTCAAGTATGTCAAAAGATCCCATTGCACCGTAAATCATACAAATTCCAAATAAAATAATCCCTGAAGCAAAAGATCCCATCAAGAAATACTTCATACCAGCTTCATTGCTTTTTATATTCATTCGGTTACTCGCAGCTAGTATATAAAGAGAAATGGATAAGATTTCAATTCCTAAAAAGAACATAGCCAAATTTCCAAACGAAACCATAGAAACGGCTCCTGCCAAAAGGAATATTTTTATAGCGATATAATCAGATAGTTTGCTTTGGTGATTGTCATAAAAATTATGACTCAAAGCCACTAAAAAGAGGGTTAGTACAATAAATAAACTCGAAAAAGAAACCGAAAATTTACTTACTACGATCATATTATTGTAGTAACTCGCTGGAGAATTAAATTCAGAAACAGTAAGTCCTAGAATGGCTAATAATCCAATAATTGTTACTGGGATAATTGCTTTTCTAAAATCGAAGATTTCAAATATAAGGCATAAAACACCTAATCCTATTATAGCTATTAATGTTGTCATTTATATTATGCTTTTTTACTTAATTGTATTTATTAATAGTGTTTAAAATAGTTTCAAGACTTGGTGTTATCAAATCGTTGATTGGTTTTGGATACATTCCGAAGAAAAACAAAACGGCAATAACAATTACCATTGTCAATCCTTCAGAGAAAGTAATATCAGTAAATAATTTTGTATTTGTCTCTCCTAACATCACATGTTGGAACATTTTCAACATATAATAAGCTCCCAAAATGATGGTTGTTCCTCCCAAAATGGCAAACCAGATATTAATTTGTGAAAGACTATACAGTACAGTAAATTCACCTACGAAATTGAAAGTTGTTGGTAAAGCAACAGAGGCCAATACCAAAATTAAAAACATAGAAGTGAATTTTGGAGATTGTGAGCGTATACCACCCATTTCTGAAATTAACCTGGTTTCGTATCTTCTATAAATGATTTCGGCTGCAAAAAACAAACCAACTACCACAAATCCATGAGCAATCATTTGCAATACTGCTCCTCTAAAACCGTCAAGAGTTAACGTATAAGTTCCTGCTGCGATCAATCCAACGTGAGCAAGGGAAGAATAAGCTAATAATTTTTTCAAATCTTTTTGTCTCAATGCTACGATTGAACCATAAATAACTCCCACAATACCAACACCGATAAAGATGTACATGTATTCTTTAGCGGCTAATGGTGCCAAGGGCAATTGCCAACGGATAAGACTGTACAATCCCATTTTTAACATGATACCAGACAAAAGCATAGTTCCAAGAGTTGGAGATTTTTGGTAAACATTCGCTTGCCAAGTGTGAAACGGAATCAAAGGAATCTTAATCGCATATGCCAAGAAGAAAGCGGTAAAAATCCATTTTTGCTCGTTAATAGTTAAATTTAATTTGTATAAATCTTCGATTAAGAAGCTGCCTGCTTTTTGGTACATATAAACAAAGGCAACCAACATGAATAATGATCCTGCCAATGTGTAAATAAAGAATTTAACCACTGCTTTTCTACGTTCTTCGGCATCTCCATTACCCCAAATCAAAGCGATAAAATAGATTGGGATTAATGATAATTCCCAAAAAATGTAATATAAAAGTCCGTCGCTTGCTAAGAATGTTCCTGTCATAGCAAAAGACATAAACAATATTAGAGCATAAATCGATTTTGCGTTTTTGAATTCATTCCCAAAGGAGGATAATATAATAATGGCAGTCAAGACCGTTGTCAATAAAACCATGGCCAATGACAATCCATCCGCTTGAAGTGCAAATGAAACTTTAGGTTGTGTAATCCATTGGCTGAAAAAGCTAATGTTTTCACCTAAATTAAAATGGTTTAACAAAACAATAGAGCAACCTGCTGCCGCCAATCCAAAAAACAATGCCACTTTTGAAGCCAGTTTATCGCCAGCTAAATAAGTTGCAAATGCGCCAACTAAAAGGATGATTAATATAAGAGATACGTTCATAGTATATAATTATTGAGCTAGAAATAAAAATGAAACAATGGCACACATGCCTAAAACAAAAGCAAATAAGTATAGTCCAACACTTCCATTCTGCAATTTTTTACCTTGAAAACTAAGTTCACTGGTTATTTTTCCTAATCCGAAAACTAGAGAAGAAATTCCTGTTTCTACATAGTCTCTAAAGAATTTTGACAAACTGTTTGTGGTGTTTACAAATAGTACATCATATATTTCATCAACATAGTATTTATTGTAAAGAACTTTCGTTAATCCTGTTATTTCTGCATCTTCATTTGGTACCGTATTTTGTTGGATGTATTTTCTGTAAGCTATTAAAATACCCATAAAAGCACCAATTACTGCTACTCCCATTAATGAATATTCTGTAAAACCTAATCCATGTTCCTCTGAAGTTGCTTTTGCAAAAAGTGGTGCTAAATATACATTCAACCAACTATTACCAGGCAAACTAATTAGTCCTCCTACAGTTGCCAAAATAGCCAAAACGATTAGTGGGAAAGTTATTAAAGCTGGGCTTTCATGTAAATGATGTTTTTGCTCTTCGGTTCCTCTAAAATCGTTAAAGAAAGTCAAGAACATTAATCTAAACATATAGAAAGCGGTCATGATAGACGCAACAGATGCAATAAACCATAATGGAATGTTATGATGGAAAGCCACCATTAAAATTTCATCTTTTGAGAAAAACCCAGAGAATAATGGTACTCCTGAAATTGCTAAAGAAGCAATAAGCATCGTCCAAAACGTGATAGGCATCGCTTTTTTCAAGCCACCCATTTTGCGCATATCTTGTTCTCCATGCAAACCGTGTATCACAGAACCTGATCCTAAGAACAAACAAGCTTTAAAGAAAGCGTGAGTGATTACGTGAAATACAGCTACTTCATAAGCTCCTAATCCCAAAGCCAAGAACATTAATCCCAATTGAGAGACAGTAGAGTAGGCTAGTACTTTTTTAATATCGTTCTGAACCAAACCAATCGTTGCAGCAACCAAAGCAGTTACACCACCTATTACAGCAATTATGGTCTGAACGTATGGCGTTAAATCAAAAACAAAATTCAATCGAGTTACCATAAAGATACCTGCAGTTACCATCGTAGCAGCGTGAATCAATGCTGAAACTGGTGTAGGTCCAGCCATCGCATCAGGCAACCAAGTATACAAAGGAATTTGTGCCGATTTACCACAAGCTCCAATGAACAAAGCAAAAGCTGCAATGCTCAACCAAAACGTATCAAGATTTGTAGCTCCAGCAATTGCAGTTTTTAAGGTTGCAAAATCCAAAGTGGAGAACATATTACCAAGGATGAAAATCCCGATTAACAATCCTAAATCTCCAATTCTATTCATGATGAAGGCTTTTTTGGCAGCGTCATTAAAATCTTGGTTTTTATACCAAAATCCAATTAATAAGTACGAACAAAGTCCAACACCTTCCCAGCCAATGAACATTACCAATAAGTTGCTTCCAACTACCAGTGTAATCATGAAGAAGATAAACAAATTCAAATAAGCGAAGAATGAATGCATTTTCTCATCATCATGCATATAGCTGATGGAGTATAAGTGGATCAGTGAACCAATTCCAGTTACAAACAATAACCATAAAATAGATAATTGATCCAGTAAAAAACCAAAACTCACATGAAAGTTGCTAATCTGAATCCAATCAAATAATTGAATGCTGATAGCTTGTTTGGTTTGATTGATTTGCAGAAAAAAGGAAACCGTAACAATAAACGAAATCACTACCGAAAGTGTTCCGATGATTCCTGAAACAGATTTTCCTAAACTTTTTCCGAAGAAAACATTAATTAAAAATCCTAAAAAAGGAGTTAATAGTAAGACTAAAGCTAAATTGGTATCCATTGCCATTTATCCTTTTAAGTTTTTTAAATTATCGATGCTAATTGATCCAATATTTCTAAATATCGAAACTAATATGGCCAGTCCTACTGCAACTTCTGCAGCGGCAACAGCCATAGAGAAAAATACGAATACTTGTCCTTGTGTGTCTTGGTGATAGGTTGAGAAAGCCACAAACAATAAGTTAACAGCATTCAACATGATTTCAATAGACATAAATACAATGATTGCATTTCGTCTGTATAAAACCCCAAAAATTCCAATACAGAATAGTGTTACACACAGGAAGATATAGTTTTCTATACCAATTTGAGTTAAAATATTGTTCATTATTTTTCTAATTTTTCTTTTTTAGACAATAACACCGTTCCAATCATTGCTACCAATAATAAAACGGAAGCAAATTCAAAAGGTACCATATATTCATTCAATAAAGCTTTTCCAAGCACTTTTATCGATTGGTAATCTTCTCCCGTATAGTCATATTCAACAATTGGTTTTGAATCAATAAAGATTTTTATCAAAACCAAACACACCAAACAAAACGATACAATTGCCCCTAATCTTGTAAATCTCGGTTTGTGCACTTCGTCGGCTTCATTAAGATTCATCAACATTATGGTAAACAATAATAAAATCATGATCGCTCCAGAATAGACAATGATATGTACGATGGCCAAAAACTGTGCGTTTAATAATAAATAATGTCCTGCTATAGAGAAAAAACAAATCACCAAGTAAATAGCGCTATGTATCGGATTTCTGCTAAAAATAGTTAAAAAGGCAGTTAGCAAAGTGATTGCAGACAATACGCAAAATAGAATAAGTACTGTTGACATTAGTTAGCGTTTTTAAGTTGAGTGTTTTTTATAGCCATTTCTAGTGGCATAACTAGTTTATCTTTTCCAAAAATGAAATCTTCTCTGTCATAACTGGATGGAACCAATTCTTTAGAAATTGTTAAATAAATGGCATCTTTTGGACAAGCTTCTTCACAAAGACCGCAAAAAATACATCTCAACATATTAATCTCATAAATCTCTGCATATTTCTCTTCTCTGTACAAATGCTTTTCATTCGCCTTACGTTCTGCCGCTTTCATAGTAATCGCTTCAGCAGGACAAGACAATGCACATAACCCGCAGGCAGTACAGTTTTCTCTACCTTGTTCATCACGTTTCAACATGTGTTGTCCGCGGTACACGGGACTCATCTCACGAACCTGTTCCGGATATTGTATAGTTGCTTTTTTTCTGAATAAATGCTTCAGCGTAATGATCAAACCTTTTACAATCGCAATCAGATACATGCGTTCCAAAAAAGTCATCTCTTTGTTGGAGACCATTTTTTTTCTTCCTGATAAGGATATAGTTTCTATTGACATTTTATATTTTTTATTTGTAGCTAATCCTGCTATCCGCTGCAATCTTTTATGTTTTAAAGAAAAACATAAAAGGATTTCCACTTCTATCAGGGCTAGTCCCCGTTAACATTGTGATTTGGTTCTATTAAAATCCGAAATAAACAGCTATTTCACTTCTCAAAAGCACAACTCCAGTAATCATGATATTGATTATAGCAAGCGGAATCAATATTCTCCATCCCAAATGCATCAATTGATCGTATCTAAATCTTGGTATTGTCCAACGAACCCACATGATAAAGAAAATGAAACCACATAGTTTAATAAACAATACAGCCATTCCTATTACGTTGGCAATATTTACGCCCCAATGCTCTACTGCCCAACCCATTCCAGGATAATTGTATCCACCAAAGAATAGTACAGCCAAAATTGTGGAGGTTATAAACATATTTGCATATTCAGCAAATAAATAGAATCCCATTTTCATTGAAGAATATTCGGTATGATATCCACCAATTAATTCTGATTCACATTCTGCTAAATCGAAAGGCGTTCTGTTTAACTCAGCAAAAGAACAAATCAAGAAAATCAAGAAGGTTATCGGTTGATAGAATACATTCCAATGCCATTCGGATTGTTGTAAGGAGATTTCTTTTAAACTTAATGTTCCTGTCATCATAATCAAAGCGATTATAGACAATCCCATTGCTACTTCATAAGATACCATTTGTGAAGCTGCTCTAATAGAACTAATTAATGAGAACTTATTGTTGGATGCCCAACCACCAATCATAATACCATAAACACCTAGAGAAACCACTCCAAAAACATACAATATGGCAATGTTGATATCAGTTGCTTGTAATAAAATGTCTCTTCCAAATAAATGTAGTTTATCACCCCAAGGAATAACAGCGCTGGTCATCAAAGCGGTACTCATAGCAATCGCTGGACCTACAACAAACAAAAATTTATTCGGTGTGTTTGGGAAAAATTCTTCTTTTGAAAACAATTTTAAACCATCAGCAAGCGGTTGGAATAAACCAAGTGGTCCTGCTCTATTTGGCCCAATTCTGTCTTGTAACCAAGCGGCTACTTTACGTTCTGCCCATGTAGAATACATCGCCATCAACATAGTAAGGGCAAAAACCACTACTATAACAACACTTTTTTCTATAATAAATGTACTTTCCATTTTTTAAGATTTTTTAGTGTTAGTGTCCAATGGATTGGCAGCCATACTTATTTTTTTTCTATCTTGATCTCTACCCAAAAGAATGTTTTTCTCAGTAGCAATCTCAACTTTTTCTAATTTTTGAGTATAGTTGTTTTGATTTATAACTGAATCTTTTTCAAATTCACGAGGTCCTTCAATTACCCAGTCAGTCACTTCTTTTTTGTCAAAACGACATGTGTTGCAAATGAATTCTTCTACTTCATGAAACTCATCTTTACGACCTGTAACACGTTGAATTTCGTTTCCAAACATCCAAACCGTTGTATTTCCGCAACAACCTGGAGTAGTACATTCTCTGTGTGCATTATAAGGCTTGTTAAACCAAACTCTTGATTTGAATCTAAAAGTTTTATCAGTCAAAGCGCCAACCGGACAAACATCAATCATATTTCCAGAAAACTCATTCGTTATGGCTTTTGAAATACAAGTAGAGATATTCGCATGATCACCGCGATCCATTACTCCATGAACACGATCGTCTGTCAATTGATCGGCTACTTGCACACATCTTTGACATAAAATACAGCGGTTCATGTGTAATTGAATATTTGGACCGATATCTTCCGGTTCAAAAGTTCTTTTTTCCTCAATAAAACGGGATTCTGATTTTCCGTGTTCGAAGCTTAAGTTTTGCAAATCACATTCTCCAGCTTGGTCACAAATTGGACAATCAAGCGGGTGATTAATTAACAAAAATTCAGTTACTGATTTTCTTGCTTCTTGAACTCTTGGAGATGCCTTGCTGGCGATTTCCATTCCGTCTTGACAACCTGTTACACAAGAAGCCATTAATTTTGGCATTGGTCTTGGGTCAGCATCACTACCTTTGGTTACATCCACTAAACAACAACGGCATTTTCCACCGCTCCCTTTTAGTTTAGAATAATAGCACATCGCTGGCGGAACAACTTCTCCACCAATCATACGCGCAGCTTGCAAGATCGTTGTACCTGCTTCTACTTCAATTTCTTGACCGTCTATGGTTACTTTCATTCTATTTTTGTTTAAAAGTTTATAAGTTTAAAAGTTTAAGTGTTGCCACTAGTAACTTTTAACTTCCAACTTCTGACTTTTAAATTATACTATTACTTTAGAAACTAGATGCTTCACTTTTTCAAAAGGTTCGGCAACAAAATGGTCTCTATTTTTTATCTTTTCCGGAAAACGGATATGATATTCAAATTCATCTCTAAAGTGTCGAATCGCTGCGGCTACTGGCCAAGCTGCTGCATCTCCAAGGGGACAAATTGTGTTTCCTTCTATTTTGCTTTGAATGCTCAATAACAAATCGATATCTTCTTCGCGTCCGTGTCCATTTTCTATACGATGCAATACTTTCTCCATCCATCCTGTACCTTCTCTACATGGCGTACATTGGCCACAACTTTCATGGTGATAAAAACGAGAGAAATTCCAAGTATTACGAACTATACAAGAAGTGTCATTATAAACAATAAATCCTCCAGAACCCAACATAGATCCGGTAGCAAACCCCCCGTCACTTAAGGATTCATAAGACATCAAACGATCTTCACCTGCTGCAGTTTTATAAATTAAATGTGCTGGTAAAACGGGAACAGAACTTCCTCCAGGGACAAAAGCTTTTAGTGGGCGATCAGAACTCATTCCTCCAAGATATTCATCAGAGTTCATGAACTCATAAACGCTTAATCCCAATTCTATTTCATAAACTCCTGGATTTTTGATATGACCTGAAGCTGAGATTAATTTGGTTCCTGTAGATCTGCCGATACCAATTTTAGCATAATCAGCACCTGAATTATTTACTATCCATGGCACAGCAGCGATAGTTTCCACATTATTTACCACGGTTGGATTTGCCCAAAGTCCTGAAACGGCAGGGAATGGTGGTTTGATACGAGGATTACCTCTTTTTCCTTCCAATGATTCGATCAAGGCAGTTTCTTCACCACAAATGTAAGCTCCGGCACCGCAATGTACATGAAGTTCTAAATCAAATCCAGATCCTAAAATATTTTTTCCTAAAAAACCTGCTGCTTTTGCTTCAGCAATGGCTCTTTCCAAAATCTTGAAAACCCACATGTATTCTCCACGAATGTAGATATAGGATAGGTTAGCGCCCAAGGCGTAACTTGATGTGATCATCCCTTCGATCAATAAGTGAGGAATAAATTCCATCAAATAACGGTCTTTGAACGTTCCTGGTTCAGATTCATCAGCATTGCAAACCAAATGTCTAGGTTTTCCTGATTTTTTATCTATAAAACTCCATTTCATTCCTGCAGGGAAACCAGCACCACCACGACCACGTAATCCCGAAGTTTTTACTTCTTCTACTACTTCGTCTGGAGTTAAGGTTTTCAACGCTTTTTCTACAGAGGCATAACCTCCGTTTTGGCGATATACTTCATAGGTTTTAATCCCAGGAATATTGATTTTGTCTAATAATATTTTTTGTGACATATTATTTATCGTGTAATATTATTTTATCGTCTTTGCAATCGGCTATTAACTGGTCGATTTTCTCTTTGTTCAAATGTTCTTTGTAAAAATCTCCCAACTGCATCATCGGTGCATAACCACAAGCACCTAAACACTCTACACCTCTTACTTCAAAAAGACCGTCAGCTGTAATTTCTCCTACAGGAACGCCTAGTTTTTCACAGGTATAATCCATTAAATCTTCTACACCATTTAGGCAGCAAGGTGAAGTTTGGCAAAATTCAAACATGTATTTACCAATAGGTTTTTGGTTATACATGGTGTAAAAAGTAACCACTTCGTATACTTCTATAGGTTTGATATGTAAAATTTCGGCAACTTTGTCTTGTAATTCAATACTCAACCAATTGTCATGAGCATCTTGAACTTCGTGTAAAACGGGAAGTAAAGCTGATTTTCTTTTATCTTCTGGATAATGACTGATTAGTTCATTGATGCGGGACATCAAGGCGCTGGTCATATTTATTTCTTGTTTGTAATGTGTTCTTTCCATTTTAATTATTTTAAATTTTGAATTACAAATTTTAAATGTTTTCGAATAATTTATAATTTAAAATTCATCATTTATAATTTCATTAAGCGTCTAATTCTCCAGCAATAACATTTAAACTTGATAAAATAACAATTGCATCAGATAACATTGAACCTTTAATCATGTCAGGATAGGCTTGATAATAAATAAAGCAAGGTCTTCTGAAATGCAATCTATATGGGGTTCTACTTCCATCTGTCTGTAAATAAAACCCTAATTCTCCATTACCACCTTCTACGGCATGATAAATTTCGGCTACTGGAACTGGAACTTCACCCATTACAATCTTGAAATGGTAAATTAAAGATTCCATATTATGATATACATCTTCTTTTGGAGGAAGGTAGTATTCTGGTACTTCGGCATGGTATTCATTTCCTTTTGGCATTTTTTCTAATGCTTGACGAATAATACTTAAACTTTCCCAAACTTCTGCATTTCGAACACAAAAACGATCGTAAGTATCTCCAGATTTGCCAACAGGAACTATAAAATCAAAATCTTCATAGGAACTGTATGGGTGTGCGACGCGTACATCGTAGTCAACACCTGCAGCACGTAAATTTGGACCTGTAAATCCATAAGCCATCGCTTTCTCTGCAGTTATGGCTCCCACATTTACAGTTCTGTCAATAAATATTCTATTTCTTTCGAATAAGTTTTCAAATTCTTTCCAAGCAATTGGGAAATCTTTTAAAAACACTTCTAATAATTCAAATGCTTTTGGTGACCAGTCTCTTTCGAAACCTCCAATTCTACCCATATTTGTTGTCAAGCGAGCTCCACAAATTTCTTCATAGATTTCATATACTTTTTCTCTAAATTGAAAAACATAAAGAAATCCCGTATAAGCTCCAGTATCTACTCCTAGAATTGAGTTACAGATCAAGTGATCGGTAATACGAGCCAATTCCATAACTATAACTCTTAAATATTGGGCTCTTTTTGGAACTTCAATATTCAATAATTTTTCTAATGTCATCCACCATCCCATATTATTAATGGGAGAAGAACAATAGTTCATCCTATCTGTAAGCGGTGTGATTTGATAAAAAGGACGATTTTCGGCTATTTTTTCAAAAGCTCTATGAATGTAACCAATGGTTGGTTCTGCTTCTAGAATTTTTTCACCATCCATTAACAAGATATTTTGAAAAATACCGTGCGTGGCTGGATGTGTAGGACCTAAATTTAGAATGGAAAGCTCGCTTCCGTCTTCATTGTGTCTCTCTTTGATTATTTTAGCATAGCGATGCTCTGGTGGTAATAATAGTTCTGACATTTATTTAATGTGAAAAATTATGTTTTAAAAAAAATTGCCTTTGCCTATTGATTGATAGTTGTTCTTCCAAAATATCGATCATCTTTATCTGTCCTTCCACTGTCTTCCATTGGAAATTCTTTTCGCATTGGGAAAGATATCATTTCGTCCATATTTAAAATACGTTTTAACTGTGGATGTCCTATGAAATTGATTCCGAAGAAATCATAGGATTCTCTTTCCATCCAATTTGAACTTAAAAATATATTTGAAATAGTTTTAATTTCTGGTTTCGATCCGTTTAAGAATGTTTTGATACGAATTCGTTTGTTTTCATACCAATTGTGTAGATGATACACTACTGCAAATTGTTCGTTTTCTTCATTATCTGGATAATGTACGCCGCACAAATCTGTTAAAAAGTGAAAACGTAAAATAGGATCATTTTTTAAAAAAAGAATGACTGCTGTATTAATATCTGAATCCATTTCAAAAGAAAAAATATCTTTATCTTGATTGAATGCAGAAACCTTTGAGCCAAATGTTTCTATTAATTTATCTTGAATTTCTGTTGTTTCTAAAGCCATTTTACTTATTGAATGTTATAAGATGCCAATAATTCTTGATACTCAGGTGAACTTCTTCTTCTTACAGATTCACTACGTACTAATTCTTGTAGTTTCATAACACCATCTACAATTTGTTCAGGACGTGGAGGACAACCAGGAACGTAAACATCTACTGGGATTACTTTGTCTATTCCTTGTAAAACAGAATAAGTGTCGAAAACTCCTCCTGATGAAGCGCAAGCACCAACGGCTATAACCCATCTTGGTTCTGCCATTTGTTCATAAACTTGACGTAAAATAGGTGCCATTTTTTTTGATATTGTTCCCATTACCATGAGCATATCAGCTTGGCGTGGTGAAAAGCTCACTCTTTCTGACCCAAAACGGGCTAGATCATAATGAGAAGCCATTGTTGCCATAAATTCGATACCACAGCAAGATGTAGCAAATGGTAAAGGCCAAAGTGAATTAGCACGGGCTAATCCAACTACGTCATTAAGTTTTGTAGCAAAGAACCCTTCTCCTACAACTCCTTCTGGTGGGGCAACCATATTTATATTTGAATCACTCATTTTATTTTTTTTATTTTGCATGTTGAATTTGAAATGGTTTAATTAATTTATAATTCAACATTTATAATTTAAAATATTTTATTCCCACTCTAAGGCTTTCTTTTTGATGATATAGAAAAAACCAACTAAAAGTAACGCCATAAAAATAATCATTTTTATCATACCTTCGATACCTAACTCTTTGAAATTCACAGCCCAAGGGTAAAGAAATATAACTTCAACGTCAAAAAGAACAAATAATATAGCTACCAAGAAATATTTAACAGAGAATGGAATTCGTGCATTACCAACTGATTCAATACCACATTCGAAATTTTTATCTTTGTTTTTAGATGATCTTTTTGGTCCAAGTTTGCCAGAGATTATTATCATACTTACAACAAATCCTACGGCCAAAATAAGCTGCATGAATACTGGGATGTAATTTAACTGTTCTGATTGCATAATTATTCTTGTTTTGCTTTAAAATGATGTGCAAAGATAGGTTTAGTGTGCGTAAATCACAAGCGCAAATCCAAAATTAGTATATTATTAAATCCAAAACGTCTATTATTTTTAATGATTATAAATAATATTGAATTTAGTATTGAGTTTGTAGAGTTTTAAACAAAAAAAAACGTTTCGAAATAAATCGAAACGTTTTAAGACGTTTTTTGCCAAAAAATAGTTGCCTATTTATTGTCTTAAAGTACTGCTACTTTTGCAGCAACTTTACCTTTTCTTCCTTCTTCTTCTTCATAGCTAACTCTATCACCTTCGCGTAATTCTTCCGCGTTGATTCCTGATGCATGAACAAAAATGTCTTTTCCTGTTTCTTCGTCTGTAATGAATCCGTAACCTTTAGATTCATTGAAAAATTTAACTGTACCTGTACGCATTGTAATAGTAATAATAATTTATAATGTAGCAAATGTAATCTTTAATATAATACGAAAATCATTCTTATAATATTTTTTTTCTAAAATTATTGATTTTCAACGTTTTCAATTAATTTGTTACATTTAATTTAATATGTAATTCCTTTAATTGTGATTCGTCAATAATTGATGGGGCATCAATCATAACATCTCTACCTGAATTGTTTTTTGGGAATGCTATAAAATCTCGAATGGTTTCTTGTCCACCTAATATTGCTACAAGACGGTCTAATCCAAAGGCTAATCCTCCGTGCGGTGGAGCACCAAATTGGAAGGCATCCATTAAAAATCCAAATTGTGCTTTTGCCTCTTCTTCGGTAAAACCAAGATATTTAAACATTAATTGTTGTGTTGTTTTATCATGTATACGAATTGAGCCTCCACCTATTTCGTTACCATTCAAAACCATATCATAAGCATTGGCACGAACTTTTCCAGGGTTGGTTTCTAATAAGTGCATGTCTTCTGGTTTTGGAGAGGTAAATGGGTGGTGCATGGCGTGATAACGTCCAGTTTCTTCTTCAAATTCTAATAATGGGAAATCGACAACCCAAAGTGGTGCAAATTCTGCTGGATTTCTTAATCCCAAACGAGTGGCCAATTCCATACGTAAAGCGCTTAATTGTGCTCTAGTTTTGTCGGCTGGTCCAGAAAGTACAAAAATCATGTCTCCAGGTTTAGCTCCTGTAGTTTTTGCCCAATTGGTTAAATCGTCTTGATCGTAGAATTTATCTACAGATGATTTGTATGTTCCATCTTCATTACATTTTACATAAACCATACCGCTAGCGCCTACTTGTGGACGTTTTACCCAGTCAATCAAGCCATCGATTTCTTTACGGGTATAATTTCCTGCTCCAGGAACAGCAATTGCAACAACCAATTCTGCGGCATTGAAAACTGGAAAATCTTTATGTTGTGCATATTGATTTAATTCGCCAAATTCCATTCCGAAACGAATATCTGGTTTGTCATTTCCGTATGTTTTCATTGCATAGTCGTAGGTGATTCTTGGGAATTTATCTACTTCAATGCCTTTTATTTCTTTTAATAAATGTCTAGTCAAGCCTTCAAATACGTTCAGAATATCTTCTTGCTCGACAAAAGCCATTTCGCAATCGATTTGTGTAAACTCGGGTTGTCTGTCTGCTCGTAAATCTTCGTCACGGAAACATTTTACAATTTGAAAATATTTGTCCATTCCACCAACCATCAACAATTGTTTGAAGGTTTGTGGTGATTGAGGCAAAGCATAAAACTGCCCAGCATTCATTCTAGATGGAACAACGAAATCTCTTGCTCCTTCAGGAGTTGATTTGATTAAGTAAGGTGTTTCAACTTCACAAAAATCGAGATCCGAAAGGTATTTACGAACTTCCATTGCGACTTTGTGACGGAAAAGCAAGCTGTTTTTTACCGGATTTCTACGAATGTCAAGGTAACGGTATTTCATTCGAATGTCTTCACCACCATCAGTTTCGTCTTCAATAGTAAATGGAGGTGTTAATGAAGCATTGAGTACCTTTAATTCGGTAACTAATATTTCTATTTCACCAGTTGGAATGTTTTTGTTTTTGGCTTCACGTTCAATAACAGTTCCTTTTACTTGGATTACATATTCGCGACCTAGGGTTTTAGCTGCTTCGAAAACTTCTTTAATAGAACGACTTTCGTCAAAAATCAATTGAGTAATTCCGTAACGATCGCGTAAATCGACCCAATTCATAAATCCTTTATCTCTTGATTTTTGAACCCAACCGGCAAGGGTAACTTCTGTATTGATATGTGAGGCGTTCAATTCGCCACAATTATGACTTCTGTACATGGTGTAAATTTTAGTTTTTGCACTTTTTAATGCAAGTGCAAATTTAGGACTAATTATGAAATTTAGATTATCAAAGTTGTTTTTTTGCATTTTAGCTTTTTTTATTTTTCATATAAAGGATTAAACGAACTAGAATTGGACGAAATCGCTTTACTAATGTAAGAAAATACATTTTTTAATATTTCCAATGTTAAGCTTTCGTCTGTGTTACGAAATTGTTAAGTAAAAGTTTTTTTAATGTAAATATTGTTTCTAAATTTGACATATAAGATATAAACAATTAAAAACTAACAATATGAAAAAGATAGTAATTTTAGTAGCGGTGTTATTTTCAGGGGTTATTTATGCACAAGATTCAAAACCTGTTTTGGAACCTTTTGGAAAAAAAATAAAAGCTACCTATTTTTATGAAAATGGACAGGTGCAACAAGAAGGGTATTTTGTAGATGGAAAATTAGATGGGATTTGGGTTTCCTATAATGAAGATGGAGATAAAATTGCTTCTGGAGAATATGTAGATGGAGTGAAAACGGGTAAATGGTTTTTCTGGTCAAAAGACAGTCAAAAAAGTAGTCTTTGCGAAGTTGATTTTTCAGGAAATAAAGTTGCGAAAGTAAAAAACTGGAGACAAGATGCCTTTGCAACTTCAAATTAGTTTGAAATCAAATAGTTAATTTAAAAAAGGAGAAAGTCAGTTTTGATTTTCTCCTTTTTTTATTGAATTTTAATATCGTTTGTCTTAAATTGCTTGATTGTACTCAAAAACGCCATCCCAAATTTCGTCAATTTGGATGAGTGCTTTTTCCAAAGGAATCACTTGCCATTTGCCATTGGTTTCTGACCCAAGACCTGTATTTTTTAATTTTGTCAATGCAGCTTTTACATCAAAATCAAGGTCTGTATTGTGTTTGGTTTTGAACCAAGATTCTATTTGATGATCGAGTTCTGTTTCTGTCATTGGCTTTTCACTACGGCTTAAGAAAGAGTAGGCCAAGATGGTTTCCTTCAGTACTTCTTCTTCTGAGGAGTTCAATAAGGAGTAAAAGGCACCACTGTTATTTCCGATATTTTTAAAATAAAGACTATCCGAAAGCATTTTTGCATATTTTATCTTCTTATTCACAAAGTTATTGTATTGACGAAACAAATAAGCTCCTAAAATTCCAAGGGCAATTAAACCTTGATTTAAGGAGGTTTTACTGTTTAGCAAATCTATGGTTTCGCCAGATTCATAGGCTGCTTGCATTTTAATCAGGGCTGGAATCACTTTGGCACTCAATAATGAAATTCCCCCTACTAGTCCTGGAACCCATAATAATAGTTTGTCGGTTACCGACATTTTTGGGATAGCATTAGGGAAAATGGTTTCTAGATCATTTTTTGGTACGCGTTTGAAGATTTTTAATACTATAGTACCTGGATCAATTGGTGTTTTATTTTTGGAAACCTTCTTTTTTTGGTAATGTATAGCATCGTGATATTTGAGGTAAATCATTACGCGATCATAATATTCGACCTCCATTTTTTTCTTCCAAAAAATGTATTTTGAAACTTTTTCTATAGTGGTGTGCTGGCCTCTTACGTATATTTCGTAATCCTTGTAGGCTGTTAAGTCTATGGCTAGTTTTAAGCCAATCAAATCGGAATCTTGGAATGCTTTGTCCAATGTTTCTGGACTCACTAGGCTATAATTACTTTGATTAAGAACTTTAAGCAGGCTTTCTTTGAAAAGCGAATAGTCGCTTTTGTCTCTAAATGTGGTTCTTTCTTTTGGATGTAAGTCAGGGTCAAAAAAAGCGTAGTTCTGTTTTAAATTCCGAATTAAGTTAAACGCTTCATAGTGGTAATAATGTTCAATGATGTCAAATAGTTTTCTGAAATTTTCAATCTTTTTTTCATCTTCACCATATTCTGCAAGTTGTTGTTCGAGTAGGAATTCCTTATCAAATGGGATATAGTGTTCTTGTTTCATTCGTTACTTTGTCTGTAATGGAAATATTTTTTATAAATGGGCAAAGATAAACTACAAAAAGAGAACAGTTAGGTTTAATCTTTAGAATTGCGAGTACGGTTTTCAAATTATTTTATGTATTATACACTATATTAATTTCCAAATACAATATTTATTATGTGTTTTGGTTGTCGAATCGAATGTGGATTTAATTCAATACATTTTAAAAATTGGTATATCAATTGGATACGTTTAGTCTTTTTTTATAAAATTCGATCGTATGCCTAAGAAATTTTGTTTGTTACCCTTATTTCTTTTTGTTAGGTAGTTTGGTGAGATAGTAATTGTATGTTAAATTGGTATTTTTATTAAATAAAAAGACCGCCTAAGATATTTAGACGGTCTCTCATGTTAATTTTAAACGACATTTTTATTTCTATCGTTTGATATGTGTTTTATTTTTTGCTGCCTGGTTTCAAAGTTCCTCCTTCTTGTCTTACTGGAAATTTTTCAAATGTAGCAAAGTGTTGGGCTAATAAATCCTGAACTTGTCCTCCCCAAGCGATTCCTAGTTTCATGGCAATTTCTCTGCTTTTCCATTCGAGATGTTTTTCAAAAGGATCTTGTCTAAGATTAATTAATAAAGCGCTCGGCTTGTTATAATCGAAGAATCCTTCGCGTATTGACATATGTGATTTCCAGTTGCCAATTCTAATGGCAGTTAAATCTTTTTCGTTGTAATAAAGTTCAAAATTTCTTTGTGACTCCGCATTACCTGTCCAGTGTTCAAGATTGTTTACACCATCGATATAAACTTTATTTTCTTTTGCCAATTTCTCCCTTATGTTATCCACGCCACAAGCTGCCGCTAATGTGGTGAATATGTCTGTATGATCTTGTATTCCATTTGAGATTTTACCTGCCGGTATTCTAGCTGGCCATCGAACCAGCATCGGTACACGAACTCCTCCTTCCCAAGTGGTCGCTTTTTCTCCCTTAAATGGAGTTGTACCTGCATCAGGATACCAATCCACCATAGCCCCATTATCAGAAGTGAATATTACGATAGTGTTTTTAGCGATTCCAAGTTCTTCTAGTTTTTTTAGTAGTTCACCAACATAATTATCAAGTTCTATCATACCACTACCATAAATATCAAATTCGGAAGAGTATTTTGCGGCAAGTTTTTTATGTTCTTCTCTTAAATGAGTGTAAATATGCATTCTGGAAGGGTTGAACCAAGCGAAAAAAGGTTTGCCTTCTTTAACTGATTTTTCCATGAAATTGATTGTTCGTGAAGTAAATTCTTCATCCACAGTTTCCATTCTTTTTGGATCAAGTGGTCCAGTGTCTTTTATGGTTTGTTTTCCAACTTTTCCAAAACGCGAATCAACAGTGGCGTCATCGGTATTAGAGGCTACACAATCCAAAACACCCCGTGGTTTGTATCTTTGGTCAAACCCCGCATCTTTAGGCCATGTGTCTAAGTATGATTCTTCTTCCGTGTTGAGATGATAAAGATTTCCGTAGAATTCATCAAACCCGTGTACCGTTGGAAGGTGTTCATTTCTATCGCCCAAATGATTTTTCCCAAATTGCCCAGTCTTATATCCTAGAGGTTTAAGAACCTCTGCAAGAGTTGGGTCACGTTTATCCAAACCTATTGGCGAACCAGCCATTCCTACTGTAGTCAATCCTGTTCTGATAGGCAGTTGTCCAGTTATGGTCATCGCTCTTCCAGCAGTACAGGAGGGTGCGGCATATTGATCTGTGAATATCATGCCTTCTTTGGATATACGGTCAATATTTGGTGTTGGTACCATCATCCCAAGGTTGTAGGCGCCTACGTTAAACCATCCAACATCGTCAGCCATAATGATTAGTATATTTGGCTTATCTCCCTCTTGAGATTTACCGCTACTTGAGGTAGCTTTGTTTTGTGCAAACGAAATCTGCATAATACAGATAAGGAAAGCTGTTAAATTGACTCTTTTCATAGGGTTTTAATTTTGGATGAATTTAATAAAATAGGAAACTTATAAATTTATACAGTTTTTGAATTGAAAACCGTATCGCAAATTATTTTGTCAAACAGTAAATCAATTTATTGCGATTTTAAAAAAAAAAATATTGTCTGTGTTGTTTTAGAATCAGATATTTACACCTTTAAGATTAAATAACTAAGTTATAGTAGTAGATAGTTTATGCCCAGTTGCACGGATAATCCAGCGTATCTGTTGCGTATTCCAAAATTATCTGTAAATCTTGCTAATACACCTATTTTGCCTGGAATGAACCAGTACGATCCATAAGCTCCAATACCATATATTTTGTCTTTTAATTCACTTCCCTTTTCTCCTTTATCATTACTTGTTTGCCAAGTGCTATATCCATAAAGTCCTATTTCATGACCCATTGTAAAATTGTAAGAGGAGCTAATGTCGTAGGTTAGGTGGCTACCCTCAATATAATCGATCCCTTTTTGTTTGCTGTTCAATTCATAAGTTAATGCAGTTGTAAAACTTATTTTTGGAATTGGCTTGATGCGGCTGGCGATTCGAAAATTATGTGACCAGTAACCCAGTCCTACATTTTCAGGACTATTGGTTTTGTATTTACCTGTGGGCATCCAAAGACCATATGAAATGGAAGTTGCTAAATTTTCTTTCTCCCAAGTTAGCCAAATGGGTTGTATGTAAAAATCACCTAATCCAAAGGAATTAATGTTAATAACTTGTTCGCCAGCATTGTTTTGACCGGAATAAAAATCAAGTACTATACTTGCATTTGGTTTATTTGCAATAGGTAGGAGTGAAGCGCCCCATCTGGCATTCAATATTTTTCCTTTTCCAAAATAAAGAATCATCGGAATAATTGAACTGGTTGATACGTTTTGGCTTAATTCAATTGATAACGGGGGAGATTGGCTTATTTCAAATTTATCCGATTTATCACCTGAATTATTGTAGAAATCTTGTTTAGAATAAGAATAGTATAAAGAAAATACCCAGCCAGGACTAGGGGGGATAAAATAATCATTTGGATTGAAACTACTTCCAGTATAATGCCCTTGCGCCTGTAGTTTTGTGCCAGATACTATTAAAAGAAAGGCTAAAAAGAATTTAAGTGGTACTAAAGGATTCTTGTAAAACATATAAATAGCATTTTAGTTAGAGTTTATATTAAAGGGTCTTTATTTAAAACGACTTACAAAATTATCGTTGTTTCAAAAAAAGCTTATAAGATTATTCGATCTGTAAACTGTTTTTCTAGAAAATAAATTTTTAAAAGTTGTTTGTCATTTAGTTATGCGAACGGCCTTAATTATTATATAGTATGAATGTCAAAGTTGACACGTGTATATTTTAAAAAAAAAGTCTTAAAAAAACAAACTTTTGGCAATTGTAAACCGCGTAGAAGAATTTTGTTGTACAAGACTTACTGTCTGCGATAAATAATATTTAATTCCTCAAAAAGAAATGTTTTTAAAATGCAAGAGTAGGTTTAAAAAGTATTGGGGCTGCAATTTTAAATGCTACAAAGGATAGAATTAATTGAAAATTTCCTTTTATTTTAAAATTGAATCATTAAATTTAACATATTAAAATATAATTACAAAATTAATTACAAAAAAAATATAGTATGCTTAATATATTAAATTTTATGATTCTGATATATTTCTATAATTTGAATATCCTTATTGTAAATAAATAGACTTTGAGTCATAAAAAGTAAGGTACGTTTCTCTTGAATTTTAATTTATTCCTTTTTGCGATTTATTCCATTTTAAAATAAAAAGGATCATCATAAATTGGCATTTATAAATTTTATAAATCTCTAAAATTCCCAAATTCAAAAAATAGTATTTTAATGTTGTATGCGGCTATTTGTTCGGAATATTGTAAATCAGTATGGTCTATTTGTTATTGGATTTATTTAAATCCAAATAATTTGGAGGTCACTTATCTCTTTAAGGAATAAGAAGTTTTTCTTAAATTTTGTACCTTTTATCGAAAAAATCATCTTCTACCATATACGGTTACATCAGCGGTTCCCTGAAATATGCCTTTTGTGTCATACCAAAATTCAATAGATTTAATTTTTCGTGTCCCGCCTCTTAAATCGATTATTCTACTTTCGCCTCCTCTTGGTATTTCATAACGTGTTTGAATAATTTGTGGAGCGCCAGAATGATAGCGTACAAGCATTTTTCTTATGTTTACGGGTGCATCTGTAACTCTAAATTTTAGTTTGCTATAATAATCTCTTTGACCGGGGACATTTAAAACATCATGATCCAAAGAATAATTAGCGTGAACCGTTCCTAATACATTCCATGAACCAATACCAGCAACGGGGTAATGCCTATTGTTTATTGCTTTGTTGTTTGGATATGTTTTATTCCAATTTTGAGCAATCAAATTATTTGAAAAAAAGTTTAAAAATAAAATAAAAATTACGGATAAAAGTTTAGCATTTTTCATAATTACTAAATTAAAAGAGTACTATAATTTTTTATACACAAATATAAAAAAAAATAGTTTCACAAATGAAAAAATAGTTAAAAAATTAAAGATAACATAATAAAAATAGGGTTGTATTGGGTGTTTATTTTAAAAATTAACACAAACTTGTTTTTATTATTAATCTTTTATTTACGCTTAAAATCAATTTAAAATCAAGTGGCCTACTTATGTCTGTTGTAATTTGGTTTGATAGAAAATTTTAAATGTTAAGATTTTCAATCATGTGTGCTTTTTAGGAAGATCTTGGGATAGCGACAATTCCTCGTAGGTAATGCGATCTTAGGCATACCTTGGTAATGTTATTTGTTTTTTTTCCGATTGCAACCAGTGTTTGGGACTAAAAATTCTACTTCGATCTGTTGATAAAGCAGGACAAGTTTCCATTTGAATTGCAGAACCCTTCAGTAAAGGGTATAAAATATTTTCCTGAACGAAAACATTGGTTTCAATTTGATTGATTGCGGGTATAATTTTGGTATATGGCAATAACACCTTAAGTTGTTCAGCGTCAAAATGGCTGACCCAAAAGACCCTAATCTTGCCTGCTTTAACGAGTTATCCCATCGCCTGCCACGATCCTTTTGGATCTCCTTGAGGTATATAAATATGATAAAAGTCCAGAAAGTTTTCCCAAATTTTATTTATAGATGTTTCAGGTTGTGAGTATTGGCGCCAAATAGGTTAGGGGTTTCAAAGCCTATAATGATTATTACGGTAGTAAATTTTGTAGTTGATTTTAAAAACTTTCGACGGTTTACTCCTAAACTGTTTTATTTTCATATAGGTTAATTTTAATTTTTAGGAGTCATATACGGTACCGCCTTTTTACTTATTGTAGTTTGTCTGCAACAAACTGGTTGTTAGTGGTGAATTCATAATTAGGTATTCCTTTTTGTTTTATAATACTTATTGTTGCCGATTTTCGGGTATGCATAAGGCTAAATACTTTTTAAGATCACTAATAATCAGCAAGACGTTTGTTGTTTCAAATGTATTCATTTAGAATAAACCTGTAAATTGAAATTAACTTAGGGTAATCCGAAAAATCAGATTTCTACACTATTTTGATTTCAGGCCATGGGATAAATTTTGCAGTCCTTTTGCATAAGCCAACTCCAATTGATGATTTTTTTGTGATCGTAATTTTTTTCAATGTTTGGGCTGTTTCGGCAATGAAAATCAGGTTTTTGGCTGTTAGTGTTTTGAAATTAAGGTATTTAATTTGTGTTTTTTGTAAAATATTTAAAAAAGGGGCTGTTGTTTTTGTTAAAATTTTATACTTTTAATATAACAATCGAAATATTTGTACAAAAAAAACCTTCATTGAATTGCAATAAAAAGATTGTAACGATTAGTTAAGTGATTTGTTTTCATTTTTATAAACGACTTTATGACAAAAGCAGCAATACTAAAAGGATCATTATTAGCCGGACTTATTAATGCTATTATTAATTCCTTGCAATATTGGTTTTCTATGGCTAAAGATTACCCAACTATTTTTTTGACTCAAAATAGTATTTCTTCTGAGATACCAACGGTTTTTTCTAAGGCAGTTCCAGTTGCGGTATCTTTGTGTTTTTTTGTGACCTCAATAGCATTTTGGACTACTAAAATGCCAAATAAGCCACCCTATTTTCCAGGTTATTTTTTAAAAGCATTAAAGCATTGTGTTTTTGCCTTTGGACTGGTTACTATTTTTGCAATCCTTTTTCAGAGATATATGGGTTCTATTGAAGTTTCACATACAACGGCTACCATTGTTACTGGACTTGTTGCAGGAATGATCACAGTTTTAGTGGATTTTGAAACCAAAACATCATTACTGGAAAAGTGATTGTAATACAACAAAAATAATGAGTGTGATTAGCCAAAAGAACGGAATTTAAATTTATTTTTTTATGGAAACAACAAAAACAATTGTAGTTACAGGTTCTCAATCTGGAATGGGATATGCATCACGATTATTGCTCGAGAAAAATGGTGCTAAAGTAATTGGAGTTACCAATACAGCTGACGCCGAGGTTCAAGCAGATTTATCAACACCTGAAGGAGTAGATTATGCGGTTCAGGAAATTATAAAATTGAGTGGAGGGAATATTGATGGCGTTTTTGCCAATGCAGGTGTAGATAGCTCAAATGCGGCTCTTGTTTTTGGTTTAAATTATTTTGGAATAATTAGATTGATTACTGCTTTACAACCTTATCTCAAAAAATCTAATAATGGAAGGGTTGTCATAAATGCATCCAATTCTGTTGTTATTACACCGGGTATTCCAAATGATGTTGTTGAAGCGTTATTAGAAATGGATAAAGAGAAGGCGATGAATCTTATTCAAAAAAATCCTTTTTGGACCTATCAAGCAAGTAAGACAGCCATAACAAAATGGGTGCGACAAAATGCCTTCAAAAGCGATTGGGCAGGTAGTAATATTTCGATGAATTTGATTGCTCCAGGTGTTGTTTTGACTGCATTAATCGAGCATGATATGAAAGATCCTGTAAAAGCAAAAGGGATAAATAGTTTACCTAAACCGAATGGTGATTTTGCAAAAGCAGAAAACATTGCCCCTTTGGTTAAATTTTTACTTTTAGATGATTCCCGTTTTATCATAGGACAATACATTATTATTGATGGTGGAGTTGAAGTTACATGGCGCGGAAACGAATCCCCTAAAACGTGGGACATTAGTTTTGATGATTTTGGTGCTTTATCGTCAACGGGAGATTCGTAAAAAACTAATTATTAAGAATTATATAATGAATACGATCTTTCTTCCCCCTCGGTAAGTTTCAATTTCATCATATCCAAGTACGCACTCCTTTTTTAAGTATATTCGTCAGTACTTGAATTATTTGAATAATATAGTTTCGAAACGAAGTCTAATTCAGAAATTAAAAAAAGCCACTTGTTTTTCTAGTTAACAAGTGGCTTTTTTATGTATTTAATTTTCTAATGAAACTCTTTTATTTCTTCGGTCTCTTAACCAATATTTGGTTCTTTTGACTAAATAAAACATTACGGGTACCATTACCAAAGTTAATACCGTGGCGTACGTCAAACCAAAAATGATGGTCCAGGCCAATGTTCCCCAGAAAATCACGTTGTCTCCTCCCATAAAGATGTGTGGATTTAAATCGGTTTTATTTTATTAAAATAAAAACTCTTCGTAGTTGTCTGGTGTTACTATTTTTGATGCTACATTTTCATAATTTGTAGAAAAAGTAACGGGAATTTTATATTTCACTTTAGGATTCCATTTTATTTCGCAAGCTAAAATTTGGTTGTCTATTTTTTCAATATAATCTATTTCCTGTTGTTGTGTGGTTCGCCAAAAATAGGGAATAGCTTCATTTTGTTGGATGTTAAGGTGTTTTATACGCTCGCTTATAATGTAGTTCTCCCATAAACTGCCAATGTCGGTTCTTTGTGACAAAGGATTGAAGTTTCCAGTAACAGCATTGATTACGCCATTGTCATAAAAATAAATTTTTCTGCCTTTTTTTATTTCATTTCGGATATTATTGGACAGGGCGGGAAGCTTGAAAACTACAAATGTTTTCTCGAGCAGGTCGATGTATTTTTCAACGGTTTTGTTGTCTATTTGAAGGAGTCTGCTGAGTTCATTGTAATTGACCTCGCTTCCTACTTGAAGTGCCAATGCTTTGACTATTTTTTGAAGCAATACAGGTTTTGATATTTGGTCTAATAGGAACAAATCTTTGTACAAATAGCTATTGGCAATCAGTTTTATGTGTTCCTTGGCGTCAATTGGGTTTGTTATTATTTCTGGATAACTTCCGTAAATTAAGCGTTGTTCCAAGTTTCTTTTTTCGTCTAATAATCCGTTATGAGTTACCATTTCTGAAAATGCGAGTGGGTACAAATACATTTCGTATTTTCTTCCAGTTAAGGGTTCGTTGAGTTTGTTGGCCAATTCAAAGCTGGACGAACCTGTGGCGATAACTTGAACCGATTTGATCTGGTCTACTATAATTTTGATTACAATGCCAATGTTTGTGATACGCTGTGCTTCGTCAATAACAAGGACTTCGTTGTCGCCAATGATGTTTTTTAGTTTGGTAACATTTGGGTTTTCGAATAAAACAAGCACATCCGATTCGTCTCCGTTCAGAAAAAGTGTTTTTTTGTCTAAATCGGCAATTAGATTTTCAACAAAAGTGGTTTTTCCAACTTGCCTTGGTCCAAAAACCAGTAGCGCTTTTCCTTTGAATAAGCGGGCTTTGGCGTAGTCTGTTTGTTGTCTTCTTACCATAATGAATTGATTTTGAAGAAACAAAAGTAATTATTTAAGTTATAAATCCAAAATTATTATGGTTATTTTGGATTTGAATCCAAAATAATTATGTTTTTATTGGATTTGAATCCAAAATAACTATTTTTTTTGCTGGTATAAGCGTAAAGGATAGTAGGCAATGTCATTAAGTTAAGAATTTCTCACTACGCTTTTTCAAAATATAACTCTCGCAAAGACGAGAAGACGCAAAGAAATCGGCACTAAACTTTGCGTCTTCGTGTCTTTGCGAGAAAAAACAAAGCTTAACTTTATGACATCGGGATAGGAGTAAGCTGCCGAAGTAGAAACGGATTCCCAATAGCTATCTGGAGACCGCATTAAGGAATGAGGCCGTGTGAGCGCATAGTAGAGTAGGACTCTTTTCTTAATGGGGTTACGCCCTAATAATTCTGATGTTTTAAAAAAAACTTCTTTTAAACCAAAAAACCACTCCATTCTCAAAATTAGAGAGGAGTGGTTTTGTGATTTGAGTTGAATTCTGTTTATTCTTCTGATGCGATTCTGCTGTTTCTTCTATCTCTTAACCAATATTTGGTTCTCTTAACAAGGTAAAACATTACGGGAACCATTACTAAAGTTAAAACTGTAGCGTAAGTTAATCCGAAAATGATGGTCCAGGCCAATGGTCCCCAGAATATTACGTTGTCTCCTCCCATGAAAATGTGTGGATTCAGTTCGGTTACCAAAGAGAAGAAGTCAAAGTTTAGACCAATCGCTAGAGGAATTAATCCCAATACTGCGGTTAAAGCTGTTAATAGAACTGGTCGAAGTCTGGATTTTCCAGACTCGATAATTACTTCTTTGATTTCGTCTAAAGTTAAATCATCGTGACTTTCTAAATGATTATCAGCTACTTTTTTGTCCAATAATAATACGAAGAAGTCCATTAATACAATTCCATTTTTTACTACAATCCCTGCGAGTGATATGATTCCCATCATGGTCATCAGGATTACAAAATCCATGTTGGCAATGACATAACCATAAAAGACGCCACTAAAACTTAGTAAGACTGTAAATAAAATAACCATCGATTTGGAAACGGAATTAAACTGCAATACGATGATGATAGTGATTCCTGCCAAAGCCAAAAATAAAGCATACATCAGGAAGCTTTGGTTTTTTCCTTGTTCTTCTTGCACTCCTGAAAAGGAGTAACTTACTGATTTTGGTAATTCATATCCTTTTAAATCGGCAGCAATTTGTTTTGTAATCTCATCTCCATTGTAACCCGTCAGAACATTGGAGTACACCGTCATAATACGTTTTTGGTTTTTCCTTTTGATTTGATTGTAGGTTGTTGTTTTTTTTGTTTCGGAAACAGCCGAAATAGGAACTTGCATCATTTGTCCATTGGCTGGATTTCTGAAAGTTAATGCCTGATTGAATAATATATTTTCGTTCTTGCGTTGGTCATCTTGCATACGCATGGTGATGTTGTAATCGTCATCACCTTCTTTGAAAGTGGAGATTTCTTGACCGTATACGGAACGACGCAAATTGAAACCCAATTGTCCTGTAGAAACACCAAGACTTCCTGCACTTACACGGTCAACTTTTACCTCAAGTTCAGGACTTTCTTTATTGACATCAATACTCAAACGTTCTATTCCAGGAATGTTTTTTGAATTGATGAAAGTGATCATTTTGTCCGCTTCTCTAAGCATTTCATCATAATCAATTCCTGTCAACTGAATGCTGATTGGATAACCTGCCGGTGGACCGTTTGCATCTTTTTCTACAGTAACTGTAGCTCCTGCAATTGCTTTTACTTTTCCTCTAATTTCTTCTAAAATATCGGCAGTACTGATTCCTTTTCTAAATTTGTATTCCGAAAAATTTACTGTTACTTTTCCTTTGAAAGGGGTTTCAGAATCAGATCCAGCATCTACATTTGGATTTCCGGCTCCAACACCAACTTGGGAGACGATGGATTCAGCCAAGTAATTTTTATTGGTGCTCTTATCTACATATTTACTTAATATGTTTATTACTTGTTTTTCTACAAATAGGGTAGCCTTGTTGGTTTTTTCAATATCGGTTCCTTGCGGATATTCAATATAGGTAATCACTTGATTTGGAATATTATCTGGAAAGAATAATACTTTTCTAGGGAAGATTCCCAATAAGATGAAAGAGAAAAATAATAATCCAATTATTCCAACCAAAGAAATCCAAGCATTTCTTTGGGTTAAAATTTTAGCCAAAAACACTTTGTATCTTTCTTCCATTCTAGGAAAGAAACTGTGTTGAAAATCTTGCGTCCATTGGTACAATTTCAATTTGTACAACCACATTAGCCCAAGCGAAATGATAGCAAGGTGCCCGATCGCTTTTGCCAGTTTGGAATCGTATATATTACCGACTAAGACAAAAATAACAGCAATTATTGTAAAAATGATTGAATAGGTCTTAGCCGATTTTTTGGTCACATTTTTATCTTCAATTTCCATAGAACCTGCGGTCATGGCAGCATTAACTACCATAGCAACAAACAACGATGCGGATAAAGTAACGGTTAATGTGATTGGAAAATATTTCATGAATTTCCCCATTGTCCCTGGCCACAAAGCAAAAGGCAAAAAGGCCATTAAGGTAGTTGCCGTTGACGCAATTACAGGCCAAGCGATTTCTCCAATACCTATTTTGGAAGCTTGCATACGGTTCATGCCTTTTTTCATATTGGCAAAAACGTTGTCAACTACTACAATTCCGTCATCAACAAGCATTCCCAGTCCCATTACCAATCCGAACAGAACCATAGTATTTAAGGTTAATCCAAATGCCGAAAGTATACTAAATGCCATTAACATAGACAAAGGAATAGCGGCTCCAACAAATAGAGAATTTCGTAATCCCATGGTAAACATCAATACGATCATTACCAACACAATTCCGAAAATGATGTGGTTTGACAATTCATCTACTTGGTGTTCTACACGAGAAGATTGATCGTTTGTCAACTCAATTTTAAGATTTGAAGGAAGGTAAGATGTTTTGGCTTCTTCAATTTTTTCTTTCACTTGTTCAATGGCCGAAATCATGTTTTGATTGGAACGTTTTTTTACGTTCAACATGACTACTTCGGTTCCTTTTTCACGGGCATAGGTTGTTTTTTCTTTTTCTTTAAAACGAACAACAGCAATATCTTTTAGGTAAACGGTTCCGCCATTGTGTTTTACAATAATGTTTTCCAGTTCTTTCGGGTCTTTGATTTCACCTACGATTCTGATGTTATTTCTAGAACCTTGAGAGATTAGATTTCCACCAGAAAGTGTCATATTCTCATATTTTACTGCATTCTGGATGTCATCAAAGGATACTTGAGCAGCGGTCATTTTAAAAATGTCTACGGCAATTTCAACTTCTTTGTCATCTACACCAAGGATGTCTACTTTTTTAACTTCGGGTATTTCTTCGATGTCGTCTTGAAGTAGTTCGCCATATTTTTTTAGTTGTTGAGTGGTGTAATTTCCCTGTAAATTGATGTTTAGAATGGGTACTTCTTCCGAAATGTTCAATTCAAAAACACTTGGTTCTACTTTGCTTCCATTGTCAAGATTTGGCCAGTCGGTATCTGCTTTTACAATATCTACTTTGTCCTTGATCTTTGTCTTTGCATCCAAAATACTGATTTTGTCTCCAAATTCGACAATGATCATTCCGTAATCTTGAAAAGAACTCGAAGTTATTTTTTCGACCCCGCTGATGTTTTTAAATTCTTTCTCGAGTGGTTTTATGATTAATTTTTCGACATCTTCTGCTGAGTTTCCAGGAAATATAGAAGAGATATATACTTTATTCTCTATAATTTCAGGAAAATCTTCACGAGGCATCGTAACGTAGGCAATGATTCCAGTAATAACAATCAATAAAGTTAGGATATAAACCGTAACTCGATTTTCGATGGCCCAACTTGATATTCCGAATTCTTTGTTTTGGTGTGACATATAAGCCCCCTAGCCCCCAAAGGGGAACTCCTATTAGGGGTCAATAGGATTTTAAGTTATTAAATCAGCTTTATCAATACAACTTATTTTTTCAAGCGCTTTTATTTCCCCTTCGGGGGTTAGGGGGCTAAAAGTTCAATTTCATCCCGTCTGAAATAGTGTTCATCCCTTCGGTAACAATAATGGTGTTAGCATCTAAACCACTCAAAATTTCGGTAACATTATCAGATGATTGCCCTGTTTTTACAATTGCTTTTTTTGCAATTCCTGTTTTTCCATTCGAGTTGATAACGGTATAAACAAAAGTGTTTTTTTGTCCATCTTGCTGTACAACATTTGTAGGAACAACCACTGCATTTTTGTTTACATAATCAATCACTTTTAATTTGGCTACTTGGTTTGGTCTCAATAAATTTTCTGGATTGGGAACGCTAACTTCTATTCCAAAACTTCTATTGTTTGGATTGATAAAATTCCCTATTTGACGCACTTTTCCTTTGTAGGTTTTGCCCAAAGAAGTTAAAAAAACATCTACTTCGGTACCAATTTTTAGTTTACCAATGTACGTTTCGGGGATAGAAGTAGAAACATACATATTTCCTAAGTTTACAATACGCATCAAACCCTGAGCGCTTGCTGCAACTACTTCTCCTTTTTCGACAAAAACTTCATCGATTGTTCCAGAGAAAGGTGCTCTTATTACGGTTTTTGCTATTTGTGCTTTTATTTGTGCTACTCCTTTTTGTGCCGAAATCATTTGAGTTTGCGCTTGCAGAAATTGAATTTCGGATCCAATTTTTTGACTCCACAGGTTTTTTTGGCGTTCAAAAGTAGTTTTGGCAAGAGCATATTGATTTTCGGCACTAGCCAGTTGTTGGCTCATTCCTCCATCATCGGTTCGGGCTAGAACTTGTCCTTTGGAAACTCTTTGTCCAGCTTTCACATTCAATTCTACTAAGTTTCCTGGAAATTCAGGTTGAATTAATACATTTTCATTGGTGTTAATGCTTCCTTGTACTTCGAGATAATGGTTAAAAACCGTGTCTTTTAATTGTATGGCAGTAACTAATGCTTCTGTAACTTTATTGGTGTCTAATGTTGCTATAGCTTCTTCAAGTTGGGTAATCTGCAATTGTAGCTCATTTTTCTTTGCCGTTATTGCTTTTAGATCTTTTGAAGCAATTAGTTTTTCAACAGATTGGTTCTTTTCGGATGAATTGCAAGCGAACAATACAATTGAAAGAGTGATTAGAATAATTATTTTTTTCATAGTTCTATATTTTATGAGTATCATTATTTAGTCGTTATTTTTTCTAAACTTGCTTTTTTATTGATAATAGTGACCATTGTTTGTAAGTACTTTTGTTGTGAAGTATACAATTGGCGTTGGGCATCATTAAAATCAAAACTGGTCGAAAGTCCTTCCGTAAATTTGATTTGTTGTTTTTTCTCAATTCTTTCGGATAAGCGCAAATTGTTTTTTGCGGTTTCGTAATCTGCGATACTGTATTCGTATTCACTTTTTGCGGTAGCGTATTGTAATTTTAATTTTTGTTCCGTTTCGGTCAATTGGGTTTTGGCTTGATCTACAGCAATTTTGGCTTGTTGTGTTCTGGAACTTCTGGCCAAACTACTAAATATTGGCACATTCAAACTAGCACCAATATTCGAATAATTAAACCATTTTTGATTTTGGGTAAAAAACTGAAATTCATCTTTAAAAGCGGTATATCCAAAATTGACATTGGCTGCCAATGAAGGCAACGCTTTACTTCTTTCTAGTTTGTATTCCAATGTTCTTTGTTCCTCAAAATTGGAAGCAATTCTAAAATTGATGTTGTTATTGACATCAAACTCGGTATTCGAAAAAGCTAAATCCATATTTTGAAGGGTCAAATCTTCCAGACGATCTGTCAAAACAACAGTTTGATTAAGTTCAATCCCTAAATTTATTTTTAGCATTTGAAAAGTAATATCCAATAATCGTTTGTTGTAGTTCAAGGTACTTTCTAACGAACCCAGCGTGATTTGCAATTGCTCGACACTTTCTTCTTCAATTAATCCATTGTTGTAAATGGCTTTAGTATCATTTAGTGTTTTTTGCAAAGAGGTAATGTTTCTTTCAAGGATTTCGATATTTTCTTTGGCTAATAAAACATTTCCATACGAGTTTATAACCATTTCTTTTATATCAATATCGGTTCTTAGTTTAGCATTTTCGTAATACTTTAAATACGTTTTTGATGCTTGAAGTGCAACGATATAAGAACCGTCAAAAATAAGTTGACTCAGAGTAGATCGTGCAATCATATTGTGTTTTGTGCCAAAAGCTACCTCGGCATATTCTCCAGGAGTTCCGCCAAAGAATTCTGCTGGTACAACTGATTTTTGTAAAACAAAATTATTGGTATAATCCAGTCCTGCATTAATTTGTGGTAGACCCATTGCAGTTGTTTCCCATTTTTTTTGTTTGGCTGCTTTGATATCTCTTTCTGAATTAATTACAGCGTAATTGTATTCCAATGCATAATCTATCGCCTGTTGCAAAGTAAAGGAGTAGCTCTTATTTGTGTCTTGTGCATTGACGCTCCAGGCAAAAATTAGTAGAATTAGTATAATTGTTTTCTTCATTATTGTGGGGTTTTTTGCAGTTGGTTTTCAAGTTCGATTATCCCTTTTGGAGTTGCCATTGCTCGAGTGTGGTATTCGAGTGCTTCCAATTCAAGTTTCGTTGATTCTCTTTCGGAAATCGTATTCTCTTTAATGCTAAAAATTAAGGAATAATAGAATTTTACATAGACATCTGTATTCAGATCTTTTCGGTATAATTCTTGTTCTATTCCTTTTTCAATATTTTGTTTAAAACACAGATTGCATTCTTCGATTTCACGCGACATCACTTTTTGATAAATATCGGGGTAGTGTTTTTTTAATTGATAAAGAGGAGAAGTATCTGTCGCCTGAAACATTTCTTTGAACATTTTTCTGATCTCAAAATTTTCTTCAATAGCATTGTAGTTTTTAGCAACAATCGTATCTATAATTCCATGTACTTCCTTGTGAACCATTTCGGTACTTTCTTCGATAAGCACTTCCTTGTTGCAAAAATATTTGTAAATGGTCTTTTTGGAAATACACATTTCGCAAGCAATATCATCCATAGTGACGCTTTTAAACCCAAGTTTTAAAAACAAGTCGCTGGCTTTTGATATAATTTTTTCTTTCATTTGAATATGTAACTGATTGTTATTTAATAATTTGATGTAAATATAAAGCGAAAAGGCGCAAATTTTAAACCTTTTCTTCAAATTGTTTCGACGGTGTGTGAATTACAATTTGGCAAAATTTTAGTAGTGCAAATATAACAAGGAAACGTTAAAAACAAAATTAGTTTCCTTTTCCCATTTTTTAGATTGGGTTTATAATTAAGTTATTAGCTTTTTTAAGAATAGTTTTTGGTATTTAACGCCATAAAAAAAGGACTTTCAAAATAGTTGAAAGCCCTTTTTTTAGTAGGAATGAAAGTTGTTTAGGCGGTAGGCTCAGTAACAACCTCTAGATTTTCGCCACTTACTGTATTGTAAACCACATAATCATTGTATTTGGCAATATCGGTGGTTTCCCAAATGCTAAGTCCAGTTGTGGTATACTGTATCAAAGTTTTGTAGATCGTATTACCCGCTTCTACGCGGTCTTCTTGTATAATATCACGCTCCCCAATTTTTATTTTCAGGTCAATTATCAGTGCTTCAAACTCATTGCAAAGCGTGGTGATTGCGGTGAGCATCGCAGCGGTAAGCCCGTTTGGAGTAAGGTCTGTCAAAAATTCGGTACCCACGCGAACAACTCTTTTTCCGGTAATAAGCAAATCCGAATCCGATTGTTGCGAAAGCGCCTCTGTTCCAAATTTTTTGTATTTCGCATTGCTGTTACCGTATTTAAGCTCGGCGCGCGCCATGACTGCTCGTATCGCCACGCGCAATTGGTCGGCTTTTGCATCTTTGGCGGCAGTAACTCCTGTTTGATTGCTTATTGCTTCAACATCGGTGATGGTATTCGAAAAAGCAGTAATTGCCGTTTCGAGAGTGGTTACCTGAGGAGCTGTAACACCAAAAGGGGTAAAAGCCGCCGCATCTCTACGCATAAAAGCAATTTTTTCTTTCCCCTTGGTTACTAATGTCGCATCTGAAAATTTGTACAATCGAACTACTGATGGTTTTTTCATAATTAATGTTTTTCTAAGGTTAATACCTACGAATATAAATAATTACTTTACGATTACAACTACATATATTAAATTTAACAAGAAAAAGATAATAAATAGTTCTAAACTCTCTTTTTGGTGTTAGAAAAAATCGCTAAGAATAGAATAATTCTTTTTTGGATATAAGATGAATGCAATAAGAGTACGGAAGTCTGTGTCCGGAACACGGAAAACCGCATCAATGACACGGAAGCTCGCAACAGACCTACGGAAGATTGCAACAGGGAGACGGAAGCTTGTATCAGGCCTACGGAAGACCGCATCAGGCCTACGGAAGCATGTAACAGGGACACGGAAGCTCGTATCAGGGCATTGTTTTTTCTTCGGATGCCTTATTTTGCTGGGCGGAGCATAAAAAGGGTTGAAATGAATGAAATTTGTGATTTGTAAGTTTGTGATTATTATTATCTATATTTGGGAAAAGGTATAAAGAAGTATTCACGGAAAAAGTCGGGAGACTTTTGTCATGTTTACAATTTTTAAGAAACATTAAAAAAAAACACAAAGTCATGAGACTTTGCCGAGCGGGGTAAATATCAATTAATTAAAACGTAAAAATAATGGATAATGAAAATATTATAAATGATGTTAAATCGATCTTGGAGCAAATGCCAGGGATTAATTATGGAGCACATGTTATTTCGCAATTGAATGTCAATAGTTATGGTAGTGGTCAGGCTGGTTTTGATGCTTTAAAGAATGCGTTAAATGGTATGGAGTTAGCTGAAGCCATTAAGAGTGCAGATTTAAATCAAAAAATTAAAAGGCAACAAAAATTGATAAAAGATTTAGAAAAAGAACATATTAATCTTACAGCGATAATTGGTAATGCAAACGGAGACAATGAAGGGTCACTTGCTCACACATTATTGGAAAGTATTCAGAAGCAAGTTGATGAATTAATTTTTAGAAGGGATGGGTTAATAGATGAAATAAAAACGAAAGAAGCGCAACTCGATAAAATAATAGAGGATAGAAGAGTAAAGGAAGTTACTCTAGATTCAAACTATTTAACAAAAAAAACTAAACTAGAAGAGGATTATAAATCAAAAAAAGAGTCGTTAGATTCAGATCAAAAATTAAAAGAATTAGAACTTCATTTAAGACTTAATAACGCAGTCGATGAGGCTAACAATAAAATAGCTATTGCTGAAAGTAATGCTAACAATAAAGTTAAACTTATTAATCAATTTAGTGACTTTTTAACAGAAACTAACAAGAATATGACTTTATATTCAATTGTTATATGGGGTTTATTGATCGCGGCAATATTAGCAATCGGTTTTAGTATTCCTAAGTTGTTAAATACATTTGATAGCTATGATACTTTTATTAAATCACAAGGAATTTTTATTTCAACCTGGCATATTATTAATTATGCTTTAGGGATATTGATTGTAAAATTACCCTGGGCTTTGTGTTTAAGTGCGGTTCTAACAGGGATGTATAAATTATTAAAAGGGCTTTTGGTAACCTATGAAAAAATTAATCAAGATAAACGAAATATGTCTGCCATTTATGCTATATCAGGTAATGTTGCACAGTCTCTCAATGAATATGGAATGGCTGTGGCAGAGGAGGAAGTAGAAGATGAAGTAACTGAAGATAAATTTACTTCAATCAGAGTTGAAAGGAAAGGATTGGAGCAAAAAAGAGAAAATTTAAGATGGAATCAGATTATGAATTATTTTGAAAAGATGCAACAAAATAAAGAGGAGGCAGTTTTGCCAGATGATGATCCGTCAAAACTGAAATTAACAATAGATTTATTAAATAAATTAATAGATAAATTCCCTAAACAATAATTCTTTAAATTGTTATTTTAATACGAAAGGCGGATTTGCAATCCGTGCCCACAAAGTATATCAATAAAGTGAGCGTTATAAAAATAACAATGATAAATACAAGTTGAACTTGATAATTGGGATAGGCACGGATTGCAAATCCGCGCTATCGGGTTTTGCAATCAGTGCCCCGCTCCGCGAAGTCTCATGACTTTGCGTTTTTTTAAAAGTTCTTGAAAATCGTAAATATGTCAAAAGTCTCCCGACTTTTAACGTAAATGTCTTTAGAATGATATGCATTTCAAAAGTTATAAAAAGCTACAAAGTAACAGTTCGATTATTTTGTAGTTTTTTTATTTTTATTTAAAGTGGGAGCGTTTCGATTTATAATAAAACGTTTTGAATTTATAAGATGTTCACGGAAAAAGTCGGGAGACTTTTATTAGATTTACATTTTACAAGAACATTTAAAAAAAGTACGAAGTCGGGAGACTTCGCAGAGAGAAAGTAAAAACTTGAATGAATATTAGATAAAATCATTGATTTTTAAAACAAAAAAAAACGTTAGTTAGAATTTAACTAGGAATAGAACAGAAAATATAAACTTTTAAAGCAATCATAAATAATATGTGGCCAGGAATAATTTGCATCATATCGGGTTTAGTTTTTGGAACGGGGGGATTATTTGCAATAGTCATTTCATTTAAAATTAAAACCTATGGAATTTCTACAACAGCAATTCTGTCTAGAATGGAAAAAGTTAGCGGTACATCCAATGATAGGCAAACTAAGAGCCTTAATTGTTATTATACCTTTAAGCATATCGATGGAACTGTTTATGAAGTAAAAAGTATTAGCTCTGGAATGAGCGATTATATTGGAAAAGAAACAAAAATTTACTACGACAAAAATTATCCTAAAAATAAATACTGTTTAAGTTCTGATAAATTGGGGAATTTTATAGGAGCAGTATTTGGTATTATTCTGTTAACTGTTGGTATAGTATTGATTACGAGATGAAAATCGATTATAGTTTAATTACTTTTCTAATATAATTAATAAAGTAACTACCGCCAACACACGCTACAAGCAATTTGGGTATTAGGCTTAATTTGAAGTTGGTTTTGTATTTGGAAGATTTGGCAAATCCGAAAATAGGGCTTAATTTAGTCCCAAACTGCTTATAGCGCGGGGACGTTGTGAGTCAGTTTAACCGATGCTAGGAGAATTCAATAACTTAATGCAACAATGAAATTAATAAGTAATAATATTGATGAAAATCACTTAACCGAGATTTTATTGGAAATTGACAAATCTGATGAAGTTACTATCTGTATTGCATTCTTAAAAATTTCAGGACTTAATTTTTTGCTTGACAAGCTAATAACATTGAAAGATCGAACAACTTTTTACGTAGGTAAAGATTTTTACATAACTGAGCCAAAAGCATTAAGTAAACTCTATAACTTGGGATTTAAAGTCTTTATAACTAATGAAAAAGGCATTACATATCATCCTAAAATTTACTATTTAAAAAACAAAGAAAGTATTGTAGCCTTGGTAGGTTCGTCCAACTTAACAAGCGGTGGTTTAAAAACAAATATCGAAACCTCAGTAAAACTTTGTTTTGATTCAGACTCAAATTTTGATATTCAGTTTAAAGAATTATTTAAACATTTTGAATCCAAATCAACATTAATAAATTCCCAAGAAATAATATCAGATTACGAAAAAAGGTATTTGATTTATCGAGATAAACATAATCAAGCAGATAAAGATTTTATAAAAGAAGAGCTTTTACTTTTAGAAGAAGAAAAAAAACGTGAAGAAGAAAGACTTAAAAAGAAAGCTGAACGCACAAAACCAAATGGCGAGAGAGACCATAAAGAAGAAAATCTAAAAATTACATCCGAGTATTTATTGAGTTGGCCTGAAAAGCTTGAAGAATTCAAACTATATAAGAAATCAAACAATGGAAATCCGATAGTTAATAAAAAGCATTCATTATATCCTTGGTATAGAAAACAAAAAAATCTTTATCAAGCGGAAGATGAAAATGGAGTAAAACGTATTCCGTCCGAACATCTTGATTTATTAGAAAAAGAAGGATTTTATTGGGGAAATGGAAAAGAATTGAATTCAATGCAAAAATGGGAAATTCAACTCTCGAAATCAATTGAATATAGTTTTCTTAAGAAACAATCATATGTTTGGGTAGTTTGGGAAAAAAGAGACCCTAATTTCAAATACAAAGAACAGGCAACTTGGTGTATTAGACAAAGACGCAGAATAAGCGGAAAAGATCAAAAACCAATTTCTCCATATGAATTAAGAAGATTAAAAGAAGTTAATTTTTTATTTGAATCTGAAAATGAAGGTGGCGTAGTAAATCAAGATGGATTTATTCAACACTTGATTGATTTGGAAAATTTAAAAAATAAATGTTTGAAAGCAGGAATACGAAGATGGATTCCTTCACAGACTGACCCTGATCCAATAGTTGCAGAATTAGGTGGCTGGCTGGCTGACAATCTCACATTTATTAGGAACCACACAAAAAATGGAACAAAACCTGAACTTGTAAAATCAAGATCAAAGGATTTAAACGATTTAGGAATTGACACAATAATTGGAAAAGAAAAAAATAATTTTGAGTTTGATGTTCTTGACTGGTTAGAGATGAAGAAACTTTATCCTATTGAAAATCCAAAAGGAGAAGCAAGAAAACCATTTGTAAAAGTTCTTAATTGGGAATCAGGTCAAAGAAATAAATACGACTCTGCACAACCTTGGAAACAGAAAAGACTTGTTGAACTTAAAATTGTGAACCCTGATCGCTCGGATATGTAAAAAAGTCTCTTATGTACGATAGCGCGGATTTGCAATCCGTGCCCACAAAGTATATCAATAAAGTGAGCGTTATAAAAATAACAATGATAAATACAAGTTGAACTTGATAATTGGGATAGGCACGGATTACTTCGTCAGTTCACTTCGTTCGTGTGCAAATCCGCGCTATCGGGTTTACTTAGTCAGTTTGCTTCGTTCGTGTGCAAATCCGCCTATCAGCATGCTGGCAAAAAAGCAAAATATAGCCTTTTAGCCCCGATTGAAGTGAAAATCCTTATTAGCCGGGGTTCGGCTTATAAGATTGTAACGGAAAGCGGGACGATGTTTGCCAAAAAAGCCAAATGTTTCTGCTCCAAATTAATAATCTAACCCAAGTTAAAAACACCCAATAAAAAAAGGGCTTTCAAAAATATTGAAAGCCCTTTTGGATAATACTAAAAAACTATTTTAAACCTTATGTTTTGGATTAAAACCGTCTACTAATTTTCGGTGTTTGTATTCGGCGGTCATTAATTCGCCATAATTTTCTTTTTTGTCTTTTCCTAAGCGCACTCTAATGCTGTCGAATATTGAATAAACAACGGGAACAACAATCAAAGTAAGCAAAAGAGAAGACAGTAAACCTCCTATGACAACCCATGCCAAACCATTGTTCATTTCAGCTGCGGCTCCTTTGGCCAAAGCAATTGGAATCATACCAATTACCATCGCAATTGTCGTCATTAAGATAGGACGTAAACGGGCATGGTTGGCTTGAACAAGTGCATTGAATGTAGTTTCTCCCGCTTCTTTTCTATGATTGGCAAAGTCAACCAGTAAAATGGCATTCTTACACACTAAACCAATTAGCATAATGATCCCTAATATGGTAAAGATATTCAAAGAGTTGTTGGTCAATGCCAAAGCTAATAAAGCTCCGATGAATGATAATGGAATAGAAAATAAAACTACAAATGGAGTTACAAAGTCATCATACAAAGCTACCATTACAAGATATACCAAGATAATTGCAGCTAATAAAGCAATTCCTAAAGTTCCAAAACCTTCGGTTTGGTTTTCCATATCACCACCCCAAACATAATTTACACCTGCTGGTCTATCCATTTTGGAGAAAACAGTTTCCCATTCGGTAGCCACTGTTCCAGAAGGGCGTCCTACGGTCTGGGCTTCTATAGATACAGCTGTACTTTTGTCTCTTCGTTCTAACACACTTGGCCCTGAACTTTCGATAACATCGGCAAATTGGGTTAACTTGATTTGTTGTCCTGCACTGTTTATAAAAATTAAATCGTTTACATCTTTAGCATTCGAACGGTCGTATTCATTAAAACGAATGTTAATGTCGTACTCATATTCTCCTGCACGGAATTTACCATCTGTATTTCCGCTAAAAGCGGTTTGCATAGTCAACCCTACTGTTTGAAGAGTTAAACCTAAAGCGGCCATTTTATCACGGTTTACTACAACTTTTATTTCTGGATTTCCTGATTCTGAAGTTAATTTTACCTCTGACGATCCTGGAATTTTTTTCAATTCTGTAGCGGCTTTGCTTGCAAAAGACATAGCGTCTTCAAAATTTGGTCCCGTAACGGTTAACTTAATTGGGGCTTGATCGGCTCCCAATAGTCCCATAGGAACAGTTTTTACTTTAGCACCAACTAATACTTTTTCCAGTTCCCGTTTTATTTTTGCCGCAAAGATGAAGGAGTTGTCCTCACGTTTGGTTTTGTCCACCAATGAAACTAGAATTTCCGATTTATATGCTGTAGATTGTGTTGCTCCCATACCTTCGCTGGTAAGTCCAACAGTGGTAATTAGATCCACAATATTTTTATTGCCTCGTAAAAATTCTTCTGCTTTTTGGGTCATAAAATTAGTTTGCTCTACCGAAGCATCTTTTGGCAATTCTATTTGTACTAAGAATTCCCCTTTGTCGGTTTTTGCAAAAAACTCTCCTCCAATGAAACCACCACCAACAAGTCCTATAGTGGACGCAAAGAAAAGCGCAACAACGATAGCCAAAGTGCTTTTTTTATGTACTAGTGACCATTTTAATATGTCGGTTACTTTGTGAGTGAAAACATCTAAATAGGATTCGAATCCTAAAATTACTCTACCAAAAAAAGTTTTTTTAGTGATGTGTTCTAATTTTCCATAACGTGAAAATAACCAAGGCACAATGGTGAATGAAGCCAGTAAAGAGAACAGTGTTGCTATAATTACCGTTACGCAGAATTGTGTAATAATATTAGAAACAAGTCCTGTACTCATCGCAATAGGAAGGAAAACTACGATAATTACCAGTGTAATTGCCATTACGGTAAAACCAATCTCGGCGGCTCCATCATAAGCGGCACGTACTTTGTTTTTTCCCATTTCCATGTGACGGTGAATGTTTTCCAATACTACAATCGCATCATCCACAAGGATACCGACCACTAATGAAAGTCCTAACAAACTCATCAAGTTTAGTGTGTAACCCATTAAATAAATACCGATGAAAGTGGCTACCAGTGAGGCTGGAATAGAAACCATTACAATAATTGCATTACGGATACTGTGCAAGAAGAACAACATTACAAATGCTACCAAAATGATGGCAATAAATAAATCATGCATTACGGAATCGGCAGCTGTTAAAGTAAATTCGCTACTATCATTGGCTACATCTAATTTTAAATTTGATTTAGCATAATCTTTCTCGATTTGGGCAATGGCTTTTTTTACTTTTGCACTAACTGCTACAGCATTGGCATCTGATTGTTTGATGACCTGAAGGATGATGGAACTTTTTTGATTTACTCTTGAAATTTTCTCTACATCTTTCTGCGCATCTTGGACATCCGCTATATCTCCTAATCGAATTTGAATACCATTGTTGGAAGAAATAACCAGATTACGCATTTCTTCAACTGATTTGTATTTTCCGGACAAACGAATTTGTGTTTTGTTTTCTCTAGTTTTAATGTTCCCTGTTGGAAAATCAAGGTTAGAGCCAAGAACCGCTTGTTGCACTTGTGGAATTGAAAGTCCGTATCCTTGCATTTTTTTAGAATCCAAACTTACTTTGATTTCTCTCTCTTGTCCACCCACAAGGTTTACTTGCGCTACACCTGGTACACGAGATACTATTGGTTGGATTTTTTTGTCCAATAAATCATAAAAGGCAATTTCATCCATTTCTCCTGTGGCACCAATTGTCATAATTGGCAAATCACTTAGCGAGAATTTGCTCAAAGAGGGTGGATCTACATCATCTGGTAGGTCTTTCAGGACGGCATTGATTTTTCGTTGCGCATCATTTAATGCATAATCTGCATCGGCTTCGGTGGTGAGTGTAATCATAACCACCGAAAGACTTTCATACGATTTGGATTCTATTTTCTTGATGTTTTCCATCGTAGAAATCGCGTCTTCCAGTTTTTTGGTTACTGTGTTTTCAACTTCACCAGGGGAAGCTCCAGGATAAACAGTAGAAACTGTAACTACATTTACTTCAAATTTTGGAATTAATTCGTAGCTTAATTGTTTGTAACTGAACAGACCACCCAATAGTAAAATGGTAAATAATACTATGATAATTGATGGTCGTTTTATTGATATATCGACTATTTTCATTTGTTTTCTTTAAGGAAATTATTTAACGATACTTACTTTGGTATTGTCGCTCAAATTGATTTGTCCGCTTGTAACGACTACATCGCCATCATTCAATCCGTCTAATATTTCAACTTTGTCTCCAAAGATTCTCCCAGCTACTATTTTTTTCAAAGTAGCTATATTGTTATTTACCACAAATACTTCGTTGCTGCTTACACTTCCTACGAATGCTGTTCTTGGTATCGTTTTAACTTCGGTATTTTTTGAAGTAACACTTTCAAAAGTGGCAGTTCCGTACATTCCTGCTTTAATTTCGTTATTTGGATTGTTTGTTACTTCAATTTCAATAGGGAAATTCAAAGTTTCATTAGCTTTTGAAGCTATAAAAGTGATTTTTCCTGTAAACGATTTATCTGGAAACACACTTGCATTAATAGCAACATTGTTTCCCAGTTTCAAGTTGGCTACTTGGCTTTCGTTAACGGTTACTTTTAATTTTAATTTAGAAACATTCACTATGTCAAATAATGCAGTGGCAGGCATTCCTGTCAAAATTGAGCCTGGTTCAACATATTTTTTGTTGATATATCCTTTAATTGGAGCTTTTACTTTTGTGTCTCCAACGTTTATATTGGCTTGTTTCAAGTTTGATTCGGCATTGGTCAAGGCTAATTTGGACTGATCCAATTGTTGTTTGGTTACTCCACCAGATTTAAATGCATTTTCATATCTTGCATAATCTGCTTTAGAATTGTCATAAGCTGCTTTAGCGGTTTGAGCATTAACATTTATAACATCGCTTCTAACGATTAGTAGTGTTTGTCCAACATTTACATAATCCCCTTCTTTAACTAAAACACTGATTACTTTTCCGGATTTTTCAGCTGAAAAAGTCAATTCTTGAATAGGTTCAAAATTACCGTTAGTTTTGAAAGCATCATCTAATTTTCCAGTAACAACTGTAGCTACTCTTACTGCAACCGAACTATTTTTTTCGGCAACAATGGCGGTGTCTTCAGCATTTTTTTTCTTATTATTGAATAATGTGAATGCAGTACCACCTATCAATACAGCTGCAAGTATAATGTAAATCGTTTTTTTCATTTTGAGTTATTTAGTTTAATAAATTTTTTAATTCGCCTTTGGATTTGATTAATGATATTTCTGCAATTTTATATCCTAAAACTGCTCTAGTATAATTGTTTTGTGCTTCAAGTGATGCATTTTCAGCGTCTAATAAATCGGTTAATGAAGCTAAACCTTGCAGGTAATTGTTTTTGGTGTTTTTTAGAATGTCACCTGCCAAGCGCATATTTTCTTTTTGATTCTTGATTGTTGTCAAGTTGTTTTCAATTTGTGCTTTGGCATTTCGGTACTCTAAATCAAGTGATAATTGAGTGTCTTTTATCCCTTCTTGAAGTGATTTAATGTTTATATCCGCTTGTCTTACCCTGGCACGAGTTCCAAAACCAGTGAATATAGGTACTCTCAAATTCAATCCGATAGCAGAATAATCCGACCAATAAACGCCATCCGCAGGTTTTGCAAAAAACGGCATTTCTGGACCTTGGCCTAAATAATTATATCCTGCCACTAATGAAAGTGTTGGATAATATTCCGCTTTAATGGCTGTTTTTTGAAACTCCAATAATTCTTCTTGTTTTTTCAAAAGTAAATATTCAGTTCTGTTTGCAGTGTTTGGGGCTTCTGTAATAACTTGTGGCGTTACTTCAAATTCTGTTTTTGGTATCTCAATTTTGGTTTCAATAGGCATTCCCATATAAAACTTCAAAGCATTTTCTTGTAATTCAATTTGATTTTTGATTTGTAAACGTTCTGTATCAATGTTTGACATTTTTACGATAATTCGATCTAAATCTATTTTTTTAGCCAATCCATTGTCAAATTGTCCTTTTACAATGTCACGTACTTTAGTTGTGTTTACATAATTGCTATCCAATAACATCAATTTTTCACGTTGTACATAAACAGAATAGTAACTGTTTGCAACTCTTTCGATAACTTGTTCTTCCGTTAATTGATTGTTTATTTGATAGAATTCCCGAGTGGAATTAGCGGCTCTCAAACCTGTAAAAACCGATTGGTCAAATATTGCTTGACTCAAGGAAACTCCAGCTCCTGAAGTCCATTTTTGTCCAAAAGCAACTTGAACTGATTGTCCTGGTTGGCCAAACATGGCGCCATCTAGTACATTTGTTTGAAGAACCGGATTGTATGTTAAACTTCCATTTACCGCGATTTGTGGCAAAGCTCTTGATCGTACTTCTTGGATTTTATATTCGCTATTTTCAACTTCTAGTTTTGCTTTTTTTGCATCAGCTTTATTTTCCAAAGCATAAGTAAGGGCATCTTTTAAAGTTAGAGACTTTGTTGCTGTAGTGCTTTCCTCTTGGGATTTTGCAGTGAGAGCAAAGGTTAAAAATGTTAATAAAAGTATTCTTTTCATAGTAAGGTTGGATTTTGTAATTGTTGTTCTAGTTCTGCTATTCCACTAAGTGTTGCCATTGCTCTAGTGTGGTATTCTAATGCTTCTAATTCTAATTTTTGTGATTCTTTTTCCGTACTAGCCATTCCGTGAATGCTAAAAATAAGGTTGTAATAAAATCCTACGTAGATATCGATATTCAAATTTTCTCGGTACAAACCTTGTTGAATTCCTTTTACAATATTTTGTCTAAAGACCGTGTTGCATTCGTTTATTTCTCTTGACATTACGGTGTTATAAATCTCTGGATAATGTTTTTTCAATTGATAGGCTGGTGAATTTTCTCCAGATTTAAACATCTCTTTGAACATTTTTTTGATTTCAAAATTTTCTTTGATGGCATTGTAATTTTTTGCTGCGATAGTATTAATGCTTTCATGAATGGTTTGATGGACCATCTCTGTACTTTCTTCGATTAGGATTTCCTTGTTGCAGAAAAATTTGTAAATCGTTTTTTTAGAAATACACATTTCATTTGCAATATCGTCCATCGTAACACTTTTGAAACCTAGTTTTAAGAAGAGTTCCGCCGCTTTTGATATAATTTTTTCTTTCATTTTATGGGTAACTTATTTGTAATTAAATAATACAGTAAAAGTTAGTTGGTAAATGAGGTTTTGATTTTTGTAATGTTTAATACGAGTTGGTAATTATTAATGAGTAAATTCTAAGTTAGCAATGAGTTTAATATCCCTGCCTATTGGGTAACCTCCATTGTGGGAAAGTATATTGTAATTCAGTCCAAAATCTTTGCGATTGATGTTTCCAGTAACTTCAAAAGAAGCTTTTTGAACACCGTTGTAATTGTTGAATCCAATAAATTCGGTATCCAATTCGACAACTTTGGTAATGTTCTTGATGGTTAAAAAGCCTTTCAAGAAATTGATGTTTTTATTTATCTTCTGAAAAGAGGTCGATTTGAATTGTATCAATGGAGTTTCATCTTCTTCAAACAAATCGATGAATTTTGGTTCTTTATTTTTTTGAATCGAATTCACTTTTTTGTCATGTACATTTAATGAAAATTCAATCGAAGCATCTTCTACTTCATTGTTTTCTATGGCTACGTGGCCTTTGAAATTGGTTTTGTTTCCAGGCATATAACCAATGAGTGAATGTCTCGATTTAATTAATACGTCTGATTGGTTTGAGTCAATGGCCCATTCATTTTCCATGGTAGTTATTTTTAGTAATGTTATTGCCTAATCTTTTGTTTTGAAATTTTTGTTAAAGGAAAAATCATCAGGAAACTTTAAACACTAATAAAGTTTCTTTTGTTTTTTATGACGCAAATATAAGAAGGAAACTTTAAAAACCAATAAAGTTTCCAATGTATTTTTCAATGAATATTATAAGGAAAAACTATAGTTGCTTTTTTACAGTAATTTACAATCCAATAATTCATATTTGAATTGTATCTTTGGATCTTTATATTCGAATAAAAAGACTTCAAAAAAATAAATTAGTCCTTATTTTATGCACGCTATTCATCAGTATCAAGAATTTTTCATTAGCTATTTAGAAAATCAGAAAATCAGTAAAGAACCAAAGAATCTTTATGAGCCAATAGATTATATATTGCAATTAGGCGGTAAACGGATGCGTCCTGTTTTGACTTTAATGACCGCTGAGGTTTTTAATGTAGATTATAAAGAAGCACTTCCTGCTGCTATGGCTGTTGAAGTTTTTCATAATTTCTCATTGGTGCATGATGATATAATGGATGATGCTCCGTTACGAAGAGGTTCATCAACGGTGCATGAAAAATGGGATATCAATACGGGAATTCTATCAGGTGATGCCATGTTGATTTTGGCTTACCAATATTTTGAACAATACGAGCCAAGTGTTTTTAGGGATTTGGCTAAATTGTTTAGCAAAACAGCTCTTGAAGTTTGTGAAGGTCAACAATGGGATGTCGATTTTGAAACTCGTAAAGACGTTACTATTCCAGAATATCTCAAAATGATTGAGTACAAAACAGCCGTATTGGTTGCTGCAGCAATGAAAATGGGGGCTATTATAGCGAATGCTTCTGAAGAAAATGCTACTTTAATTTATAATTTTGGGTTGCATTTAGGTTTGGCTTTTCAATTGCAAGATGATTATTTAGATGCTTTTGGGGATCCCGAAACATTTGGAAAACAAGTGGGCGGCGATATTATTGAAAACAAAAAAACCTATTTGTATTTGAAATCAATTGAATTTTCGGATGCTAGACAGGCTCAGCAATTGAATGATTTGTTTGCTACTCATTCTAGTGATAATGACTCAAAAATAAAGGAGGTTAAGTCTATTTTTAATCAATCGGGTGCATCTGCCGCTACGCAAGATGCTATAAAAGAGTACACTTTTCAAGCATTTGAAACTTTAGATAAAATGGATATTGCACTTTCTAAAAAAGAAATGCTGAGAGCTTTTGGTGAAAACCTGATGGGAAGGAAGGTGTGATAATGTCAATAACAAAATTCAATTGGAATATGAATCTTGAAAGTTTAAATTTGAATTGAATTTTTTTGTTGCCAATGTAATTAGAATGTTTCTTCGTGAAATTTTACTGTTTGTCACTAATTGAGTTTTGCGATTGCCATTGAATTTTGAAATTAAAATTATGTTTATAGCACCTTTAAATACCGATTTGTTACTTCAGGAAGCAGAAAGTGAAACACTTTATATCAATTTGATTGTTCAATTGAATAAGGATTTTAATTTGGCTAATGAAGCTGTTGATTTTCCATTGAGTCTTTCTCCAGATGAGCTGAAATCCCAATTGCACGAAAAAATATATAGACTGATTCAGTATAAGTTTGCCGAATATCTCAATTTGTTATACATAATTGATGTTTCCGAAGAGGAAATTAAAAAACTGGACGGTTCCGATTTAGTAATTCTAGCCGAACAAGTTGCTTTTTTAATTTTAAAAAGAGAATGGCAAAAGGTGTGGTTTCGGAATAAATATAAGTAAAGTTTCTAAGTTTTTAAGAATCTGATATTTTTAGAATACTTTTATTTTAGAAGCTTAGATTCTTAAAAACTGAGCAACTTTTTAATCAAAAATAAGCCCTCACAAAAGGCATCAAAGGATCACTATAAACATTGTCATTTTCTTTATACAATACATTGTAAGCGAGTCCAATGGTTACATTTCCTGTACGATAACCCGCTCCAAGAAACAAAGCAGTATTCCAAAATTGGTCTGTATAGCCATTTTGTCCATAAAAAGCTTCGTAATGATTAGTAACATAGGATTCATTTAAATTTATGGAGAACTGAATTTCGGGTATTGGATTTATAAAGGTGAGTATGCTTGCACCATATATTCCTGAATTATAATTGTTTTTGGAAGATACATAGCTTGCTTGTAGGCCTAAACCAGTAGCCAAATAGGGATTTATATTATAAATAGCACTCGGAGCAACCGAAATTTCAGTGTAACCGCTTCCAATACTCAACCCTAAACCACCACCAAATTGAACATTTTGCCAAAACGGACTTCTAGACTGGGGTATTTGTTGGTATTGAGCTATTACGTTTTCGCAAAAGCATAAGACTATGAATATAAAAATTGACTTTAAATAATAAGGAGAGGCGTTTTTTTTCATGTTAGTGGCTTTTATTTAACATATTTTTACGTAAAAGTACGTAAAAAATCGATTTAAATAAATTGCTTTATTGTATTTTTGCCAAACTATTTAACAAAAAGTATATTCAATAACATTATGGATAGGTTTTCATTTTTAAACGCAGCACATTCCGAATTTTTTGCTCAATTATACGATCAATATCTAGAAAATCCAGATAGCGTAGAACCAAGTTGGAGAAGTTTTTTTCAAGGATTTGACTTTGGTATGACTACCTATAATGAGGAAAATCAAGTTGCTTATACACCAACTGTGGCACCAACTAGCACAGTTTCAAGTGCAATCGAATGCACACCAATTTCAGATAAACTTCAAAAAGAATTTAAGGTTATTAAATTAATCGAAGGCTATCGCAGTCGTGGTCATTTGTTTACAAAGACCAATCCTGTAAGGGATAGAAGGGTATATTTGCCTTCACTTGACTTAGAAAATTTTGGGCTTTCAGCTTCGGATTTGAATACCGTTTTTGATGCAGCCAAAGTAATAGGTGTGCAACCTTGTACGCTTAAAGAAATTATAGGGCATTTAGATACCATCTATTGTCAGCATATTGGAATTGAATATATCTACATTCGTAAACCAGAAATGGTAGAATGGATTCAAAAGAAATTAAGAATAAATGACAATCAGCCTAACTTTACATCTGAAGAAAAAAAAGCCATTCTATATAAATTAAATCAAGCTGTTTCTTTCGAGAACTTTTTGCATACTAAATATGTAGGGCAAAAACGTTTTTCACTAGAAGGTGGAGAATCTATAATTCCAGCTCTTGACGCTTTAATCGAGAAAGCAGCCGATAAAGGAGTAGAGCAATTTGTAATGGGAATGGCACACCGTGGTCGTTTGAATGTATTGGCGAATATTTTTGGTAAATCAACCCAAGATATTTTTGGAGAATTCGATGGTAAAGATTACGATCAGGAATATTTTGATGGAGACGTAAAATACCATTTAGGTCTTACTGCAGATAAAGTAACAAGATCGGGTAAAAAAATCAATATTAATTTAGCGCCAAATCCTTCTCATCTTGAAACAGTAGGTGCCGTTATTGAAGGAATTACCAGAGCCAAACAAGACCGTTATTATCCAGATGATTTTTCTAAAGTATTACCTATTGCTGTTCACGGAGATGCTGCAATTGCTGGGCAAGGTATATTGTATGAAATCATTCAAATGGCTCAATTAGATGGGTACAAAACAGGAGGAACTATTCATATTGTGATTAATAATCAAGTTGGTTTTACGACTAATTATCTGGATGCCCGTTCTTCAACTTATTGTACGGATGTGGCCAAAGTAACTTTGTCCCCTGTATTACATGTAAATTCAGATAATGCTGAAGCTGTTGTACATGCCATGGCATTTGCATTGGATTTTAGAATGGAATTTGGTCGTGACGTATTTATTGATTTATTAGGATATAGAAAATACGGTCATAACGAAGGCGATGAACCTCGTTTTACACAACCAGTTTTGTATAAAATAATTTCAAAACATCAAAATCCGCGTGATATTTATGCCGAAAAATTATTGGCAGAACGTGTTATAGATGCTTCTTATGTTAATGCATTAGAAAAAGAATATAAAACAGATCTAGAAGAAAATCTTGAGGCATCTCGTAAAAAAGATTTGACAATTATAACTCCATTTATGAAAAATGAATGGAGCGGATTTAAGCAAGTTACCGATAAAAAAATGCTTGAAAAAGTAGACACTTCTTATCCAAAAGAAGAGTTGACTAAAATAGCAGATGTAATTTGCAACTTGCCAACCGATAAAAAGTTTATCAATAAAATCCAAAAATTAATCAACGACAGAAAAACAATGTTTTTCGAAACCAATAAGTTAGATTGGGCTATGGCCGAACATTTGGCTTATGGATCTTTGTTGAAAGAAGGGTACGATGTTCGTATCTCGGGACAAGACGTAGAGCGTGGTACTTTTTCACACCGTCACGCCGTTGTCAAAGTAGAGGATTCTGAAGAAGAAGTTACTTTATTGAGCAATCTAGAAGGGGCAACAGGTAAGTTTCACATCTTCAATTCCCTATTGTCAGAATATGGTGTTTTAGGATTTGATTATGGATATGCTTTGGCAAGCCCAAAAACGTTGACTATTTGGGAAGCACAATTTGGAGATTTCAGTAATGGAGCACAGATTATGTTAGATCAATACATTTCTTGCGGTGAAGACAAATGGAACAATCAAAACGGAATCGTATTGTTATTGCCACACGGTTATGAAGGGCAAGGAGCAGAGCACTCTTCAGCAAGAATGGAACGTTATTTGCAACTTTGTGCCAGACAAAATATGTATGTTGCTGATTGTACAACACCTGCAAATTTCTACCATTTGTTGAGAAGACAAATGAAAACCAATTTCCGTAAACCTCTTATTGTATTTACACCAAAGAGTTTATTGCGTGATCCAAGAGTAGTTTCTCCAGTAGAAGATTTTGCCAACGGAAGTTTCCAAGAAACGTTTGATGATGTGACCGTAAATAAAGCGGATGTGAAAAGTCTAGTTTTCTGTACGGGTAAATTCTATTATGATATTACTGCTGAACGAGAGAAAAACGGACGTACTGATGTGGCTGTTGTTCGTATCGAACAGTTGTTTCCATTACCTGTGGAGCAATTGAAAGCCATTATCGCGCAATATCCAAATGCAGATGATTATGTTTGGGCACAAGAAGAACCGAAAAACATGGGAGCTTATAGTTATATGTTGATGAATTTTGATTTGGTAAAATGGAGATTAGCATCGCTAAAAGCTTATGCTGCACCAGCTGCAGGAAGTTATACCAGAGCAAAACGTCGTCAGGCAGATGCAATCAGAATGGTATTTGATAAAAATTTATTTAGATAAAAAGAATTGTTTCAGGTTTAAAGTTTCAGGTTTAACAAAACTTGCAACTTTAAACGATTTAAACTTTAAACAAAAATTGTATGATTTTAGAAATGAAAGTCCCATCACCAGGGGAATCAATCAAAGAAGTAGAAATTGCAACTTGGTTAGTAAAGGATGGAGATTATGTAGAAAAAGACCAAGCAATTGCAGAGGTTGATTCAGATAAAGCAACTCTTGAATTGCCAGCAGAAGTTAGCGGAATTATCACGCTAAAAGCAGAAGAAGGAGATACGGTTGCTGTTGGAGCAGTAGTTTGTCTTATTGATACTGATGGAGCCCCCTCCGCCCCCAAAGGGGGAACTACTGTAGAAACTGTTGAGAAAGTAGTTGAAGTAAAAAAAGAAGAAATTAAAGCAATACCAGTTGTAGCTCAAGCTCCCCCTTCGGGGGCTGGGGGGCTAGGACATCCTTCTCCTGCAGCAAGAAAAATATTAGACGAAAAAAACATAGCTCCAGAAACTATTGTTGGGACTGGAAAAGCTGGTAGAATTACAAAGGACGATGCTGTAAATGCTGTGCCATCTATGGGAACACCTACTGGAGGTTCTCGTGGTACAGAAAGAACGAAGTTGTCTATGTTGCGTCGTAAAGTTGCCGAAAGATTAGTGGCTGCGAAAAATGAAACAGCGATGCTGACTACTTTCAATGAAGTAAACATGACGCCAATCAACACGTTGCGTAATGAATACAAAGATGCATTCAAAGCAAAACATGGAGGAATTGGTTTAGGCTATATGTCATTTTTCACTAAAGCGGTTACAAGAGCATTACAATTATATCCAGATGTAAACTCTATGATGGACGGTGATTATAAAATTGCTTTCGATTTTTGCGATATTTCCATTGCGGTTTCTGGACCAAAAGGATTAATGGTACCTGTAGTACGTAATGCCGAAAACTTGACTTTCCGTGGAATTGAAGCGGATATCAAACGTTTGGCTATTAAAGCACGTGATGGACAAATTACAGTTGATGACATGACAGGAGGAACATTCACCATTACAAACGGTGGTGTTTTTGGAAGTATGTTGTCTACACCAATTATAAACCCACCTCAATCTGGAATCCTTGGAATGCACAACATTATCGAACGCCCTATTGCAGTAAACGGTAAAGTGGAAATTCACCCAATGATGTATGTGGCACTTTCTTATGACCACAGAATTATTGATGGTCGTGAGTCTGTTGGTTTCTTGGTAGCGGTTAAAGAAGCCCTAGAAAACCCATTAGAATTGCTTTGTGACAACAATCCTAAAAAAGCATTTGAGTTGTAGAACTTAGATGGCAAAATTTAGAATTTAGATTTCAGTCCCGATACTTATAAGAAGTTTTCAGGATTAAAATAAAAAAACCCGACTTGTGATACGAGTCGGGTTTTTTGTTGAAATATAATGGTTTATTCTTTTATTAGCTTGACTATTTTTTCTGTTCCTTCTGCTTTTACTTTTAGAAAATAAATACCCTTAGATAAATTGGATAAATCAATTTCGGAATGTAAATTATTTATTTTTTTAACCAAAAGGATTTCTCCTTTTATGGAGATTAGACTAACTTCATCAATAATAGAAGTATTCGAAACTGTTAAAACATTTTTTATCGGATTTGGATAATATGTAAAATCTTTAATCGCAAGATCATTCGTTCCTAAAGTCGCTGATTTTACTGTTACCGCCAATCTTTCTGTGCTTTCAATACCGTTTATGGTTTGTGAAGCATAGTAGGTAGTTCCATCTACAATCACAGTTGATAATGGTAAAGGAACTTCACTTGTTTTACTTGTTTTTCCAGCCAAAGGATTCTGATTGATGTACCATTTAATATTTTGACCATCAATGATAAGATCTGCCAAAGTTTGTCCAGGCTTAAACTCTAAAGTAAATTTGATTTGGCCATTTATTAAAGGAGCTGGAGGATCAACTACGGCATTCATCGTGATATAACAACCATTCACATCTGAAGTAAGTACAACGTATGAGCCTGGAGTTAATCCTGAGAAAATATTGTTCGTTGAAAATTTATCTAAATTAGGAGATATTGCATAGCTGTAATTACCGGCTCCGCCTGTTGCGTTGACGGTAATAGTTTGATTTATTACTGTCGTCACAGTCATTAATTTAGAAATAGGTTCTGAGATACTAACTTGATTCGTTGCGAGGCAACCATTGGCGTCCTTCACAGTGATATTATGTGTACCAGCATACAAATTAGTAAAAGTTATATTGCTATTGCCATTTATAAAAGGACCGTTGTCTAGAGAATAAGTATATGGAGCGAGTCCAGTAGTTACATTAGCAGTTATGGAGCCGCTGGCATCACCTTTACAGCTTATATTAGTAGTTGCTACATTAATTACGGGAACACTCCCTTTTGTAATCATTGCAACAATTGAAAATGTTGTGTTTTGATAATCACGTACTTTTATTGCATAGGTACCTGGTTTAAAACTTGAGTATACATTTGAATTCGTATATGTTGTGCCGTTGTCATATGAATAGTAGTAGGGTTGAAAGCCTCCAGTAGCATTAACGGTTATGGTTCCGGGAACATTACATTTTATAGAATCAACTTGTACAGTGGCAGAAAGGACTGGTGCCTGCACAACTTCAACGCTCCAGTGTATATATCCACAACCATTAACATCCGTTACTTGTGCAGAGTAACGTCCAATTGGTAATCTGGTAAAAATTCCATCTTTTTGTGGACCGGCAACTACGATTCCGTTATTGTTTTGTAAATAATAGTTATAAGGTGCAGTTCCTCCATTTGCATTCACAATTATTCCTTGATCATTAATTAATATTGCAGTAGCTGATAGATTTTCTGCTGGTTCTGTTAAAGCAATTGTTGTTGTAGCAGTACAGCCATTAGTGTCTTTTACAGTAATGTTGAAAGTGCCAACACGTAAATTAGTTAAGGTATTAATGGTATTAAAAGTAATTCCATCTAAGGAATAAGTATACGGAGACTGTCCACCAGTTGCTATAGCTGTTATTGAACCTGTATTGTCGCCTTTGCAAAGTACATCCTTTTTCGTAGTTGTTGCATTTAATGGTGTTAAAGGTGAAATAACAGTGAGATTTTGATTGATACAACTATTAACATCTTTTACATAAAGGGTGTGCGTTCCCGCAACTAAATTATCGAAAACATTACTCTGAGCGAATGTGATTCCATCTTTTGAATAGGTATATGGAGCAGTTCCTCCAGTTGCAGTAACAGTAACAGTAGCATTGCTTAGACAATCTATAGTTTTTGTTATGGCTGTTGTAGCAGATAAAGGAATTGGTTCTACTACTGTTGCAATCATAGATGATATACAGTTACTAGCATCTTTTACAGTTATGTTGTAAGTTCCTGGGACTAAATTTTTAAACACATTGCTAGAAACAAAAGTTACTCCATTGTCAATGGAATAGTAGAATGGTGCTTTTCCTCCCGCAACACTTATGGTAATTATACCATCGCTGTTTCCATTGCAAGTTACATTTAGAACTGTTGATGATATACTTAGCGGTAGTAATGGACTTATAGTTATAGCATTAGAACTATTGATGCAACCATTTGCATCTTTCACGGAAGTGGTATAGGTGCCAGCAACTAAATTATCAAATACATTACTTTGCACAAATGTAATTCCATCTTTTGAATAGGTGTATGGAGCAGTGCCTCCAGTTGAAGTAACTGTTACAATTGCATTGCTTATACAGTCCAAAGGTTTTGTTAGTGCTGTTGTTAATGATATAAGAATAGGTTCGCTTATTGTTGTGGTCACAGATGTTGTACAATTCAAATCATCTTTTACTATCATACTGTAAGTTCCAGTTGATAGATCTGTAAAAATAGTACTTGAAACAAAAGTAAATCCATTGTCAATCGAGTAAGTATAAGGAGCTTGTCCTCCTGTAGCATTGACAGTAATAGAACCATTATTATTTCCTTTACAACGTACATCCGTTTTTGTAATAGTTGCATTTAGAGATACTAATGGAGTGATAACTGTTGAATTTTGATTGATACAACCTTTAGCATCTTTTACATAAGTGCTGTACGTTCCTGCAACTAAATTATCAAATACGTTACTCTGAACGAATGTGATTCCATCTTTTGAATAGGTATATGGAGCAGTTCCTCCAGTTGCAGTAACTGTAATTGTAGCATTGCTTATACAATCTATAGGTTTTGTTATGGCTGCCGACATTTGTAGCAAATTAGGCTCGGTTACTGAAGCGCTTGTTGAGTTTATGCAAGCACTAGCATCTTTAACATAAACAGTATAGTTGCCTGCTGCTAAATTTGTAAATGTATTACTTGGGAAATAATTCGCTCCATTGTCTATGGAATAGTTGAAAGGTTCTTTTCCTCCTGTAGCGTTTATGTTTATTGCACCATTTTTACTGCCTTTGCAAGTTGCGTTTATGACTGTTGCTTTGGGTGTGTCTAGAGGTATTGTCGATGAGGGTTCTATAGTCCAAGAACCATGAGTAATACAACCAATTGCGTCTATTATTTCAATATTATATGTTCCAGCAACTAAGTTTGGAATGATAAGAGTGCTGACAGGGCCGTAAATCAAAAGGTTATCAGTACTGAGAGAACCATTGAAAAAAAAATTAAAAGGAGCCTGCCCGCCAAATATGTCAAGTGTAATGGTACCATTGCTATAGCAATTTATAGGTTCTATCCTAGCAGCTACTAAAAAAACAGGATTTACAATCAGACTAAAATAATTAGTAGTAATGTTTCCCAGATGATTGATTCTTGCATAAATGGTCTGCGAAGCTAAGAGGTTGGGTTGAATTTGTGGGACAATAAAATTCGTTGGATTTGAAATAGCATTTACACCATTAGAGGCATCCGCAGTAGTTAGATGATAACTAACTGTAGTTTCAGCAGGATTTAAATTGCCAATTAATAAAGAGTTGTGGTAAGTTAAGTTAAAAGTAGTGTCTCCTGCACAGTGAGTCATATTGGCAACTTGAGCATAAAAACTAAGAGACGTTAAAAGAAACAAATAAAGTAAAATTTTCTTCATAGGGATATACTTGTTAAAGATAATATTCTGATGTAAATATATTAAAATTTCACAAGAAATTACTTCGAATATAAATAATCAATAGCTTTTTATTTCTGTTAAAATCTCGGTGCATTTATGTTGTGTACTGGTTTCACTTTGTGCTGGTTTAAGGCTTTATTTATATATGATTAATTAAAAATAATGAGGGCAAAACCCTTAGTTTAGGTAATTTTAAACTATACTTTTTTTATTAAGACTACTTTACTTTTGTAAGTTGGATATTCTGTTGATGATGAGTGTTTCGGAACTTAAAAAAAAACCTTTTTAGAATAATACTTACTATAAAATTGAGTACAGGTTTTTTGTTTATAAAAAAACAAAAAATCAAGTATCGCTTTCTAAACAGATTTTTTGTTTATTTGTCTTAACTAACTAATTTATTTATGGCATCAAATAAAAAACAAGCCGCTATCAGTTTTATCTTCATCACTATGCTAATTGACATAACTGGTTGGGGAATTATCATTCCAGTTATTCCAAAATTGATTAAGGAATTAATTCATGGAGATGTTAGCGAAGCGGCAAAATACGGAGGTTGGTTGACCTTTGCGTATGCGATAACCCAGTTCATGTTTGCGCCTTTAATTGGTAATTTGAGCGATAAATTTGGGAGAAGACCCATAATCTTAATTTCACTTTTTGCCTTTTCATTGGATTATTTATTGTTGGCGTTTGCACCAACTATTACGTGGTTGTTTATAGGAAGAATAATTGCAGGATTAACGGGTGCAAGTATTTCGACTGCTTCGGCGTATATAGCCGATGTGAGTACGCCCGAGAACAGAGCCAAAAACTTCGGAATGATTGGTGTTGCTTTTGGACTTGGTTTTATTATTGGGCCCGTTGTTGGAGGTATTTTGGGACATTACGGATCTAGGATTCCGTTTTATGCGGCGGCCGTTTTGTGCTTGCTAAATTTCTTGTACGGTTATTTTATTTTGCCCGAATCATTATCAAAAGAAAATAGAAGATCCATTAATTTAAAAAGAGCGAATCCGATTGGTGCTTTTTTGAATTTAAAAAAATACCCATCACTTTATGGATTGTTGTTCGCTCTGTTTTTAATATATGTTGCGGGACATGCAGTAGAAAGCAACTGGAGTTATTTTACGATGTACAAATTTAGTTGGGACGAAAAAATGGTTGGAATTTCACTGGGTGTTGTTGGGATTTTAGTAAGTCTCGTTCAGGGTGGATTGATACGATGGACTAGTCGAAAACTAGGTAATGAAAAAAGTATTTATATCGGAATGATATTATATACTATTGGAATGTTCTTGTTTGCTTTTGCTTCTGAAAGCTGGATGATGTTTCTCTTTTTGATTCCGTATTGTCTTGCAGGAATCGCAGGCCCAGCATTACGAGCTATAGTTTCAAATCATGTTTTGCCAACAGAACAGGGTGAAATTCAAGGAACAATTGCGAGTTTGATGAGTGCTGCAACCATTATTGGGCCACCCGTAATGTCGGGTCTCTTTTATTATTTTACACATAAAGGTGCCCCGTTTGAATTTGCGGGAATGCCATTTATTCTAGGAGGTGTTTTGATGATTATTAGCGGTATTATTTCTTATTCTTCGTTGAAAAAGTATGCTACTTCAAATACAAACAATGGTTGAAGTAATCAATAATTCCTTTTCCTTTCAATAAAACATCTGCTCCAATTATGCCGTGAACGGATTTTACTTTATAATGATTTAAGGCTTCATTGACGTGCGATAAATCAAAAATAATAAGATCTAATTTCTTGTTGCTCCATTTGCCCAATTGTAATATGTTGTTTGAGGATGTTTGTGTCAACATTCCAGTTGCACCTGCTCCTGAAGCTTTGGTTTTTGATTTTTTGGCATCCAATACAAAATGTTCGATACTTTCAAATCCAACACAACTGTTGGATGCGCCAGTATCCAATATGAAATTCCCTTTCACACCATTGATGGTTGCCTTGACTAAAAGATGTTGTGTTTTGGTAATTCTAAATTTTATTTTTTTATAATCGGCCTTCTTTAGTTTTTCATGTAAATTTTTCATGTACAGTATATATGTTTTGTAAGTTAGAAATAATATTCCTAACGATGTTTTTTCTTTTTGGACTTTATTTTTTCTTTTTTGATTCGCTTAGCAATCAATTTAAACAAGAGGAAACCGCCAATGAGTATTGCGATAATAACGAATCCCAATAAAACATAGTTGTTTTTTTCTTTGTTTTCAAGGCTTCCATAATATACAAATGCAGCCCAATAATAAGGCGATTTTTTGGCATTTGAAATGTTTTTATTTTTTAAAAAATCCAGTTTTGCTTTTGAATTGGCTTCAAAATAGGAGTCGTTTTGTTTAACATATTTATAGAAATCTCCCATAAAAACAGCAGTAGTATAATCGTTAACTTTCCATAAAGAGAATAGTAAGTTTTGGGCTCCAGCAAACTGAAAACCTCTGGCAACACTCATGGCTCCTTCGGATTTATAGAGTTTGCCAATTCCTGTTTCACAAGCACTCAGAACAACCAAATTTGGATTCGTATTCAAATGATAAAGCTCAGAGTACAATACTTCTCGATCATAGAATTTAATACTGGCAGGCGTTTCAATATCGCCAGCGCTAGCATGCGTTGACAAATGCAGTATGGAATATGCTGAGGCATTTTTTTTAAAGTTTTGAAAAGTAGCCGAATCATTTTTAAAAAAGTGCCCTTTGAAATTGGTTCTAATGGATTGCAGTTCGGTTTTGGAATAAGTCAATGCATAATTGGTTTTTTCAAAAACGGGAAAAATACCAAGAACTGTTTTTTCTTTAGGACAAAAGGGTTTAGTATTCAAATAGAAACTAGCCGAATTGTTATACCCAATATTGAAATCATGCAATAAATAATGCATTTTTTCAAAATTGGTGGTGTTGGATTCTTTTGTGATCAAGGCTTCGAATGGAAGAAAGTGAAGTAGTCCATCTGGAATAATAACTAGGTTTTTATTGAAAGTATTATGAGGTAAATGCAATTTATCATAGGCTATTTTTCCAAAATGATTGTATCCCTTTATGTCATTGGTAATCGCATTGGCTTCATTAAAATAAGTAATAAATTTCCAAAAATAAACAGAGTAACGCGCATCATTGCTGAAAGAATTCAATTTTATTTTTTCATTTTCTTTTCCACCCAAAATAAAATAATACATATTTTCATAACCCGAAAAATAGTAAATCATCAAGGCATCGTCTGATTTTAGTTTGGAATATAATGTAGTTAAATCGATATTTTCTTTTTTGAAATGTGTATTTTTTTTCTGAAGTTCTTTTAGCAAAAGCATCGTTAAATTTTGTTTTTTGATCGCTTTGTTGATTTTATAAATATTTGCTAAATCGCCTTTTTGTTGTTCTTTTAGAATTTCATTATTCCAAAATTGCAATTCCTGAATCTTTTGTTTTTCTTTTTTTGAAGCGTTTTTGGTTTTGGATAGTTCACTTTTTAGAACACCTGATTTGGTGCGTTCTGCCAATTGAAAAGCCTTTTCGATATAACTGATTTTCTTTTCTTTTTTATACAATTCATTATAGATAGCAATGCATTTTTCGGTGCGATTGCTCATTCGGATCTGATTGATGATTTTAGAATTTTCAAAAAGCAATAAATTACTCATCGATTCTTCGATAGGAAAGCATAATGTGTAAACTTGTAAGGCTTTTTTAGGTTGGTTTTGAAGGGTGTAAACATCGGCTTGTAAATCTAGTGCATCTAGCAAAAGGGTTTCGGCATACAGTGAGTTTTGTAACGGAATAATTCTTTTTTGGTTGTGATATAAAGGAATTAAGGTTTGATATACAAGCTGAATGGATTGATTAGCCTGGTCTAATTTTCTTTGTTTATAAAGCAACAATGCTTCTTCATAATGTAATTTTGCTATGGCACGCACACCATGATTTTTTGAAGATAAAAAAAGTGTTTTTGCCTTTTCGAAATAAGTGTTTGCTGTATTAAAATCACTTCTTTCGCCATTAAGTGAAGCTAAATTGCGATAGCAATTCGATAAAGCTTCGGATTGATTGTTGTTGTTTTTTAAAAGAAGAATGGCTTTTTCATAGCTGTCTTCGGCTTTGTAATAGTTTTTTGAATCGAAAGTCGTTTCTTTCGCATTTACAACATAATTATTGCCTAGATTATTCAAAATCATTCCTTTTTGAATCGAGCTAAGTTTGGTCGTATTCAAGGTATTTTCTAATAATTCAATAGCTTGTTTGTTTTTGCCTGAGCTTTGATATACGTTCGATAAATTAATAATAGCAGCTATTTTATTGCTTTCGTTTTTCTCATTATTGGCAATAAAATAATAGTGTTTGATTGTGTTTTCGGCATTGTCATAATCCCCAATAGTGGTGTAGAGATTGCCCAATGGTTTTAGGCAATATTCTACAATATCATAATCGGTGAGTTGATAGGTTTGGTATATTTTCCACGCTTTTTCATAACTGGAAATGGCTTGGTTTGTTTTACCAAATGTATTTTCGAAATAGGCTTTGTTGCAGTTTAAAACAACGATGGACAATAATCCGTCTTTTGATTTTTTGTTTTGATTTTTCCAAAAATTGGCTTCTATCGTGTTGAGGTTTTGAATGCCTTTTAGAGACGGATTGGCAACAAGGTAGTCAATGGCGTCATAGGTGATGTCTTCTTGAGTCTGTCTTTTTTGTCCGAATACCGTCAGAGAAGTAAAGAGGTAAAAGAAAATAATATTTTTCAGCATTATATTTTATTTTACTACTAAATACAGTAACAATTTTAAACGAAATTAAAGAAATTAAATCAGAAATTTAAAGTTTAATGCTTTTTCTTAGGCCAATGCAGATTTTATTCCATAAATACCTTTGGTAGAATTTAATCTATTTTTTCTATAAAGCCATAAAATGCTTCTTCATAATAATCAGTGAAATTGCAGTTGTTTATTAGCTACAGTTTTTTTTCCTGTTTTTTAAAACTTCCAGATAGCATACAACTGAATATAATTAAAATCATTGTCAAAGTTGAATACATAACGCGCTCCTAAACTGGGGCCAATTCTTGCAAATCCAGCTGTAAAATCAAGTAATAACCCAGATTTTAATTCGGGGGACGTGTTTTTTGTTGTTATCGAGGAGTATTCTGTTCGTAATAAAAATTTATCGGTGGTTCCTTCGTACACTTCCGTTTTTATGTTTTGGGTTTCTTCTTCGGAAATATTCATGTTTACCTGAAATCCAGCTCCAACTCCAAAATAAGTGGATAAGTTGTATCTAAACAATACAGGAATTTCCCAATTGATATTTTTATTTTCGACTGTGGTTGTAATTCGGTTTAAATTTACAACTCCAGTACTTTGGTTAATTTGGTCAACAACTGTTGATGCACCATTATAAGATGTGAAACTATTTAAAAACTCGGCTTGTCCATAATAACGGTAAGACTTAAAAGGTGAAATTGTAGCCCCAATAAAATAACTTTTGGAATGGTCTAAATTGGTGTAGAAATTATAGCCTGCTTTGGCGCCAATTGATATTCCTGGAGTGAATCGAGTTGTAGCATAATTGGTAATAATAGGTTCGTTTTTATCAAAAATTATGGCTGTTCTGCTTTTGGTTTTTATTTTGTGAAAGTCTTCATTAAATTTCATGGAGTATTTCACAAAACCTTTGGTACTGTCGATTTCTTTTACATTTTTCTGGTTGCTTCCGGGTAAATAGATATTCCTGAAAACAAAAAAGATCTGTGTTTCTCTTTCAATAACGTCCAAACAGCTGGTTGTGGCTACTTCACCCTTGGGACAGATTGGGCATTCGGGATACATGCTTTCAATTTTCAAAGAGGTTTTGTCAAACATATCTGGGATGTCGGTTTCAAGTTGAATTTTTCGAGCGGGTCCCTCGCCATTGTTTTGAAAACTCGTTTTAAATTTGACTCTTTTGAATCGCACCAATCTATAATTCATAAAACTGCCATTAGAGCCCATTTTGTTGGGATCGTGGGAAGTGACAATTTCCATTTCTAGATTTTTTATTTTATGGTTTTTAAAACTTCGATTGGGTACATAAATGCTACGCATAGTTATGGTAGCACTGGTGTCTTTGAGCATTTCGGGAGTGGTTTTGAAAGTATAAAAAACATTTCGGGTTTCTCCTGGATTGTGGTCGTCTATTTCTAGAATGGAAACCGCTGCATAACTGTTTTTTGCAGCTAATAAAGTAGAATCCAAGTCGGTTTCGTCTGTGGTCTCTAAATATTTTTTGCTTAAAGCCAATGTTTCAGTTGAAGCTAAATACCGATTAGAATTGTCGAAGTCATCTGCCGAAACAATATTATTTTCCTTCACGGATCTTTCTCCTGCATAAGGTCGTACTTCCTGTAATTCAAAATTGTTGTTTTTGAATTGTTTTTCGTTAAAAAAGAGATACAATTTTCCGTTGGTAACATAGTTTTCTAGGTTAGCATAACTCACCACCACTTGCATTTCTTGATCTGGAATGGGGTCACAATTTTTAAAAATGGACAAGCCGTTTTGATCAGCAATTGAAGCAATGTCTTTGTAATTGGGGTCTTCAATATCATTAACTACTACTTTTTTGGGACGCGTAGCGGGAGGTTTACCATTGTCATAATTGTTGGTTACAGTCAATCGTGCTGTATAGGTTCCTTTGTTTTTGTAAACATGTTTGGGTTCAGCTTCTTTGCTATATTGGCCATCACCTAATTCCCATAAGTAAGAATAACTTGGTTTAGGAGCTCCTGCAATTGGAATCAACGGAGGTGTTTCGGCTTTGTAAGTAACTGTGTTTGCTTTTTGTTCGTATCCAATATTGGCTCTTCGGGTAATGGTATCTTTTACTTTTACTTGTGCGTAAAATGGAAATGAAATAGCAATAAAAAAGACTATTAGCGATTTGTTCATAATGGGTTATTTTGGTCGGTCGTTATAGTTTTGGAACTTTTTTAAATTCAAATTATTTTTAAATGTAAAAAAAAGCGGTGAGCAAATCACCACTTTCTTTATTTATTTGAATTTGTAACTTATTGAATAGCATTGATTGCAGCTATTAACTGGGCTTCTGTACCTACAGTTGTTTCCGCTAGAGTGAAGGTGTATACATCATTTGCTGCAACTGTTACTCCTTTGATAGCCCATCTCCATTGTCCGTTGTCTTCGGTCGCAAAGATTACGTGGCAAGCCAGCCCAATTGGAATTTGGCCGTAGTGCTCACTGAACAAACCTGCTGCTGTATAGGTGTCTAGTTTGGCTAGCGCATTTTGCCCTTCACCATCATAGGACAAGTAAATTGCTGAATTCGTATTGTCATATCCTGTTGGTGCTGCTGCAAGAATTGTAGTTTTTGGTCTTGGATCGCTGTAAAACCGATCCACGTTCGTCCATCCAAAGTTTCCGAAAGAGACATAATAATTGTTTCCTTCTCCTTGTACTCCTCCTTTTCCGCCGTTTGTTCCTGTGGCATCGACAGCGTTTTTCCAAACGAGGTTGTCAGCATCTTCGGTGTTACCGATCCAAAGAGTCATTGCTGTGTCTAATCCATCGGTTAAAGAAGTTGGGACAAGAAGGGTCATATTGGCTATAGATTCAAGTGCTACTCCATCTTGAGATGCTTTTATGTAGAATTCACCTCCTGAGATTAGTAAATTTTTGTCGCCGTTTGGCATTAATCCCATGGTAGGTTTGTTGGCCGCTAGCATGTGTCCTTTGTCAAACAATTCTACATATTCAATTTTAATAGGGCCAGTTACAGCAACTCCGTTTTTGCGAAGGTAATCTCTGTTGATGTTGATTTTTACTCCTTTTGCACTTGTTAGTGTTACATTGCCTGAAGCTTCAGTAATGGTGAATTCTTGTTTCAGCTTGGTTAAAGCTTCTGTTCTGACCGTTGCAAATTCCGTTGCTGTTGCTGGAATATTCGGGATTTCGGTGTTTGGAGTTTCGTCATTAGTACAGCTCGTCATTGAAATGGCTCCTAAAAATAATAATGCGATTGATTTTAAATTCTTGTTCATGATTTCTAATTTTTTTTGAATCTGTCTTGAAAATGTTCAAGAGGTTGTTTCAGACTCGGGTTGTTAATTACGGTTCTTTTGTCTATATCAATTAAGGTTTGATATTGTTACCCTTGTTTTTGAAAATTCTTTTTTTAATTTCTGATTTCATTCTTATATCAATTAAGGTTTGATATTGTTACCCTTGTTTTAATTTTTTTTTCATCGGGTAATTAATGTCCAAAGTTTATTGATAAAAGTGATTCCTATTTTTTTTAAATTTTCCATAATCTAAAAGTTTTAAATACTCCAATTATTAATTTATAGGGTTATATCAACTTGGTCTTATAATTGTTACCCCTGTTTTTATTTATTTTATTTTTTGCACTAAATATCTTGATTTGCGTGATGCGCGTAAGGGATAGACGGAAGCTACCGAAGTAGCCCAGATAGCCCGACCGCATTATGAGAAGAGGCCGAATAAGCGCAAAGCACAGTTGGCCTCTTTTCATAATGGGGTTACGCCCAAATGATTGCATTTGTTCATAAACGAAAATATGCGGTGGTTTTCGTTCTTTTTTTAGTATTTTCGAGGAAAAGTTTTTTATGGCCTCAACGACTGTTCATCTTGACCAAATGTATATTGAAGGATTAGCGAATAATGATTCGGCGATTATTCATGCTATTTATAAGAAGTTTGTGCCAAAGGTGGTTCATTATATAAAGAACAATTCGGGTGATGAAGATAAGGCGCAGGATGTGGTTCAAGAAGTGATGATTTTGCTTTTTAATCAAGCCAAAGCACAACAATTAAAATTGAGTTGTCCTTTTGATGCGTACTTTTTTTTGTTGTGTAAACGAAAGTGGCTCAATGAGTTGAAAAAACAATCGAATAAAGGGGTAACAATTAAGGATGATTTAGTATCTATTCCTGAATCTGTTGATCAGTTGGTTTTGCAAACAGAACATTTTGATGAGAAACAGCAATTGTATGATATGATGTTTGAGAAACTGGGTGATAAATGCCAAGAATTGCTGAAACTGAGTTTTACGCTTCCGTCGATGGAGGAAGTTGCCCAGAAACTGGCTGTAACGTATGGTTATGTTCGCAAGAAAAAATCGCTTTGCATTGGTCAATTGACACAATGGATTCAAGAAACCAATCGCTTTAAATCTATAAAAAATACCTAGCCATGAACGAAGAACACTTTTTGGAATTTGATGAATATCTTCAAGGCGAAATGACCATCGAAGAAAAAATGGCTTTTGAGCAACAATTAAAAGATCATCCAGATTTGACATTGGCTTTTGAAACGTACAAAGAGTTGCAGCTTCATTTGGAAAATAAATTTGGTCAAGCGGATGAATTAAAAGCGTTTAAGAAGAATTTAAAAGGAATTTCTAAAGAGCATTTTAAAAAGAATAAGCCAAAAGTGGTGGCTTTGAAACCGTGGTATTATATTGCGGCGGCTTCGGTGGCGGTTTTGTTTGGGTTGTTGTTTTTGAATCAAAATTCGGATCCAACTTTTGAGGATTATAACCATCCTGATGCTGCATTTTTTACAGAGAGGGGAGAAGCAAATGATAATTTGAAATTGGCTCAGGATGCTTTTAATGCCAAGCAATATAAATCAGCAATTCCGCTTTTTGAGACGATTTTGAAAACGAATAGTAGTGCCGAGATTCAGTATTTTTATGGTGTTGCTTTGCTTGAAGAGAACAGATTGCCAGAAGCAGAATTGGTTTTTAATGAATTGAAATCGGGTAATTCCATTTATAAAAACAAGGCGATTTGGAGTTTGGCTTTGAGTAAGCTAAAACAAAAAGACTATAAAGCGTGTAAGGAATTGTTATTGACTATTCCTGAAGATTTCGAGGGGAATGATGAGGTTGATGCTTTGTTGGAAGATTTGGATTAAGCTTTTACGTAGTTATTTCGCAAAGATGCACAAAGGATTACGCGAAGATTCGCAGAGATTAATTTAAAATATTTGCAAAGGTAATTTGAACACAGATTTACACAGATTAATTTGTGTAAATCTGTGTTTTCTTTTTATGCATGCTTTTTTATAAGTCTTTGCGTGTCTTTTATTTTCTTTGTGAATTTTTGTGAAATAATCTTTGTGGAATTCCTTTTTTGGTAAAGCCCGTTTTTTCGAGTAATTTTGCAGCATTAAATTTTAAACTTGGAAACAAAAGCAATACTTACCGATACTCATACCCATTTATATTCAGAGGAATTTGATCAAGATCGAAGCGAAATGATGCAACGCGCCATTGACAATGGAGTTAGTCGTTTTTTTGTACCTGCAATTGACTCTTCCTGTACCCAAAGCATGTATGATTTAGAACAGGATTATCCTAACAATGTGTTCTTAATGATGGGTTTGCATCCTACTTATGTAAAAGATAATTATCTGGAGGAATTGCAACATGTAGAAAATGAGCTGGCCAAGAGAAAGTTTGTCGCTATCGGAGAAATAGGAATTGACTTGTATTGGGACAAAACACATTTGGCCGAGCAACAAATTGCTTTTAGAAAACAAATTCAGATGGCCAAACTATATAAACTTCCTATCGTAATTCATTGTCGCGAGGCATTCGATGAAATCTTTGAAATTTTAGAAGAGGAAAAATCTCCTGAATTATTTGGAATCTTCCATTGTTTTTCGGGTACGTATGCACAGGCTTTGCAAGCGATATCCTATAATATGAAGTTGGGAATAGGAGGAGTAGTTACTTTTAAAAATGGAAAAATAGATCAATTTTTGCATCAAATCGATTTGAAGCATATTGTTCTTGAAACAGATTCTCCTTATTTAGCTCCAATTCCGTATCGCGGCAAACGCAACGAAAGCAGTTACTTAATTAATGTTGCCGATAAATTAGCACAAATTTATGGTCTTTCGGTAAACGATATTGCAAGGATAACAACGGGTAATTCTATTCAAATATTCGGTTTTTAACTTCGATTCTTCTTAACTTTAATATTTTTTTTGTTCTTTTGTCCAACTAAATTGAAATCCAAAATGAATAAATTTGACGCAATTCGATCTTTTTATGACTCTGAAATAAACGATGGAATAATAAAAGTTATTGATCATCCGATGATGAAAGCTTTGATGAACTTTTGTTTTCCGGGGCAAGACGATGAAGTTTGGAAAGAGCAGCTTCGCAAAACTCATTCTATTCGTGATTTTCAATGTAATTTTATTTATTATGGAGTTCAGCAAGTATTAGAAAAAAGCTCTGAAGGTTTAACGACCTCAGGTTTCGAAAAATTAGAAAAAAACACCGCTTACCTTTATATTTCGAATCATCGTGATATTGTTCTAGATACTACTTTATTAAATGCTTGTTTGTTTGAGCATGGTTTGGATATGACTTCATCGGCCATTGGAGACAATTTGGTTAAAAAATCATTTTTGAAAATTTTATCGAAATTAAATAGGAATTTTTTAGTTCAAAGAGGTTTAACGCCAAGGGAATTGCTGGTGAGTTCTAAATTACTTTCGGATTATATGGCACAGTTAATGTTGCATGAAAACCGTTCGGTTTGGATAGCGCAACGGGAAGGAAGAACTAAAGATGGGAATGACGCAACCAATCCAGGTGTTTTGAAAATGATAGCCATGGGATCTGACGAGCCTAATATTATGGACTATTTCAAGAAGATTAAAATTGTCCCTGTTTCTATTTCATATGAATATGATCCTACAGATGCTTTGAAAATGCCTCAGTTGTTAGCCGAAGCAAACAATGAAGTTTATATTAAGGAAAAAAATGAAGATTTTAAAACTTTATTGAGTGGGATTATCGGCCAAAAGAAAAGGATACATATACATATTGGGGACGTTCTAGATACCGAAATTGATGATATTATTAAAAATGTAGATACTACTAATAAGCAGGTACAAGCATTGGCACAAGTAATTGACGATTCCATTTTGATAAATTACAAATTATGGACGACTAATTTTATTGCTTACGACATTTTAAACAATTCGAATCGATTTGCTCATTCGTATACCGAAAACGAAAAATTGTTATTTGAACGACGTTTAGAGCTGCGTATTGATCATGAACATCCTGTTGCAAAACAAGGTTTTTTGGATATGTATGCAAATCCTGTTGTCAATAAGTTAAAATACACCGATGTTTTCTAAATCGAAGATTCTTTTGATTTATACCGGTGGAACCATTGGTATGCGCAAGGATTTTGAAACGGGTGCTTTAAAAGCTTTTAATTTTAGTAAACTCCTTCATAATATTCCCGAGTTGAAATTATTGGATTGTGAAATCGAAACTTTTTCTTTTGATCAACCAATTGATTCCTCAAATATGAATCCTGAGCATTGGGCTGAAATGGCTCGTACTATAGAAAAAAATTATTATAATTTTGATGGTTTTGTAGTATTGCACGGTTCCGATACGATGTCATATTCCGCTTCTGCATTGAGTTTTATGCTCGAAAATCTTTCTAAACCAGTTATTTTTACAGGCTCTCAATTGCCTATTGGAGATTTGCGGACAGATGCTAAAGAGAATTTAATTACAGCCATTCAAATTGCAGCTTTACAAGAAAACGGAAAGCCAATAATTCAAGAAGTTTGTCTTTATTTTGAATATAAATTATACAGAGGTAATAGAACAACCAAAATAAATGCAGAACATTTTAGGGCTTTTATTGCTCCTAATTATCCCTTTTTAGTCGAGTCTGGAGTACATTTAAAAATTAATTCAGATTTGTTTTTAAGTACAAAACCAGAGGCTGCTTTTAAAGTGCACACTCATTTGGATAACAATGTTGCTATTATAAAAATGTTTCCGGGAATTAGTGAAGTAGTTCTTTCTGCAGTTTTGAATATAAAAAGCTTAAAAGGAATCATTCTTGAAACCTACGGTGCTGGAAACGCACCTACAGAAGATTGGTTTTTATTCTTATTGCAAAAAGCAATTGCAAGAGGGTTACATGTAATAAATGTGACTCAATGTGCTATTGGCAGTGTGAGTATGGGTCAATATGAGACAAGCACCACTATGAAAAATCTTGGGATTATTTCAGGAAAAGACATAACTACAGAAGCAGCAATTACCAAATTAATGTATTTATTGGGACAAAATATACCTCAGAATGAGTTTAAAACTATTTTCGAAACTTCATTAAGAGGAGAAATGCAATAATATTGATTTTTTACTTTCAAAATTCATTTTTTTTAGTGTTCTTTGCACACCAAAATAAAATAGAGAGGTGTCCGAGTGGTTGAAGGAGCTAGCCTGGAAAGCTAGTATATGGGTAACTGTATCGAGGGTTCGAATCCCTTCCTCTCTGCTTAAATCTCGTTAACCCTTATGAATACTGGTGTTAACGAGATTTTTTAAAAAAAGCTGTGTCAAATTTGTGTCAAACGTTTATAGTTTAAAAAACACTGTGTTTTTTAAGCCATAAAAAAAAATGCCAAATTCAAAAAATTCCGCCACACGTAATAAATGCACCGCATTTATTGATTACAAACCCGCTGAACTTAGAATAAACAAAGAGTGGATGATTGTGTACTACGCAAAGCATCCTGTAAACGGTGTGTTAGTAATGCAACGCCTACGTGTGCCAGTAATGAAGAACAAAGCTGAACGTTTGCGTCACGGGAAAAAGATCGTCCTTGAAATCAACTTAAAACTTGTCGATGGTTGGTCGCCTTACCTTGAAGAAACAGGTAAAAACTTCAAAACCTTTAAAGAAGTCATTGAAGAGTTCTTAAAACACCTAAAAAAGCAACTCAAAGACGGGGTTATGCGTGCCGACACTCTGAGAACCTACAACTCTAACCTAAACTTGTTGCAACAGTATTTTGTGGAGAAAAGCATTAAAATAAACTTTGCAGTAGAAATCAATAAAAAAACCTGTGTGAATTATTTGGACTGGATTTATTTGGATCGTAATAATTCACCACGAACCCGAAACAATCATTTGATTTTTTTGAAGCTATTTTGCTCTTTTCTTGTCTCTAGAGGTGTTTTGAGCGAAAACCCAACTGCAGGTATTCAGCCTATGAAATTACCAGCTAAAACTCGTGAAGTTTTCCCTGAAGACATTAAAAATAAAATAAATGCAAAATTGCAATCCTACGACAACGGATATTATGCGTTGTGTATGACAACCTACTTTTGTTTGATACGAAATACAGAACTAGGAAAACTAAAAGTAAGTATGGTTAACCTCGAAGAAAGCTCCATCTTCTTGCCGAAAGAAATATCCAAAAACAAAAAAGACGAATTTATTACAATTCCGTCCCAATTCTTGTCAATCTTAAAAAACCATATTGGTAAAGCTTTGCCTAATGATTATTTGTTTTCTAATGATGATTTTAACGTGGGCCCTGTACAAATGCCAGTACGTAAAATTGCATCAGCATGGGAGAAAATAAGAGACGAATTGAAATTAGAAAAAAAGTACCAATTCTATTCCCTAAAAGATACGGGAATAACAGATTTATTAAACAGCGGAATTCCTGCGATAAAAGTAAGAGATCAGGCACGTCATTACGATATAAAAATTACAGAACTGTATACGCCCCGTAACAAAGGTTGCGACGCAACTATACAGGATGCAAATGTTTCTTTTTGATTCTTACAAAAAATAAAAAGTTAAATTGTTTGTGTTAATAGCAGTCGTATTTAAAGTTGAAAAAACAGGAAACTTTGGAAACAAGGAAACAATAGCCGTTTTTGCTGGGTTAACAGCTTTTTTTTTGTTTCCAAAGGGGTTTTAAAATAGGAAACAAGGGGTTTTAACTTTGGAAACATTTGGAAACAAAACCCCTTTTTTAGCTTAAATATTGTAAATAAGCCAAAAACAAAAAAAATCCAACTCGAAAGTTGGATTTTTAGATTTATTAAATTCTTACAAATTAATTTAAGTAACGATTATAAAATGGGTTAAAGCAACACTATGCCCCGACGACTCTATTTTGACTAACTTCTTGCTAAATTGAAGTGTATGGTCTTTTTGTTGGCAATATTCCTTTAATCCCTCTTTTAACTTTTGACTAGAATAACCCTCAAAATAATGCTTCAAAAGTCTAAAATCTATCCACTCATTTAAAAACATACTTTCGGGTATTAAAGTGGATAAATTAAATAAAATGTATTCTTTATCCTGGTCCATAATAGTTGCTTTCTGCGCTTCTGTGTCCAGCGGTTTCTCTTTCAAATAATACATTAATGAATTTAATGAAGCTTCTAGTTTATTCAAGCGTTTTTTGAGTTTTTTGGTTTTCATGGCTTAATTAAGTATTCGGTTATTAAAAAAATCAGGGATAAGGGCTTTCATTTTTTCTAGGCGCAGTTTGTCTCTTTCCGCAAAAAGTTCTTTCATGGTTTGGGGTTCTGCGTTGCGTTTTTCTAGTTTTGCAATTCTTTCGTTTTGAAGCAAGAAAACTTCTCTGTAGTTTTCACATAGTTTTCTTAATGTCGCTATTTGTTCTTCTTGAATACTCATCACGCTACAGTATTAGGGTTAAACAATTGCTTTTTGTTTGCAACAAGATAGTTGCATACGTGGTAGGCTTCCATCACGGCTTCGGCATCACTGCCATTGGTGCCTATGTAGCGATTGTCCTTAAAATAGTTGATAAACATTACTTCCAACCCTTTTGTAATTAGGCGGTCGCCGTGGCGGTTTTGTTCTAAAAATTCACGCCCTAGCGGTGTGGTAAAATCATAGTCTTGATTTTCTTCTGTGTTTTTTTCTTTGTTTAGCATCTTGAAAAAATTTAACGTTAATAAATAGCAAGGCCGTTGCCTTAGGTGTGCTAAACAAAGACCCCGTAAGGAGAATTGATTTTCGGCTCTTTCGAGAACCCGACACCATAGCAACGGTTTGCTTATGATTTTTTTACGATAAAAGTTGTGAGGATTTCTCCTAACGGTAATCTTTATTTAGCATTACAAACGTATGTAAAAAAAGAATACGATTGCAAAAAAAAGTTTATTTTTTTTGGGGGTAAAGAAAAAGCGACTAAAATAAGTCGCTGTGTGTTCCTGTTCGGGTTAATGAAATTAGCTTAATTTCGTCATTTTGTTCCCAAATTAGCAACCAATCGGGTTGTATGTGGCATTCCCAAAAACCTGCATAATTTCCTTTTAGAATATGAGGCTTGTATTTGGCTGGAAGTTTGCCTTCGCTTTCAAGTATTTCAACTACATTTTTGAATAGTTGTATATTAAGATTTCTTTTTATGGCTAGTTTAATATCTTTTTTTATTTTGCCTGTATATTCAATTTTATAACTCATATTCCCAATTCAGCAAAAAGTTGTTTCGAGTTTTTTACCTTGAACGTATTGCCGTTACGAACATCTTGTATTGCTTTTTCGGTTTCGGGGTTGTATCGTGGTTTTTCTATATTTAATTCAACAAATGGTAGGTTTTTTAAAAACTCAAGCAATGCCCTAGCTTCTTTCTTACGTTGGTCAATTTTTATAGTGATTTCCATAACATTATATTTTAGTTACACAAAGGTATATATTTTTAATGTACTGAATAAAAAAAATAAAATGTAGCTTTTTTTGTTGTCCTGGAGTTTCTGCAGCTGTTCCGGGACAACAAATAAATCTACTTTTACCCAAAAAAATAGCGGTACAAACTGCACCGCTATTCTCCTACTAAAACAAAACTAACTAAAATTAAAATCTATATCCGTGCTTTGCCCTGTATTTTTGACATAAAAGCAATAAATTTTGGAAACGTCAAACCAATACCGAAAGCGTAAAACATTGTTATTTGTGTACCTGCATACTCTACAGAAAAACGCAATGCCAGTAGTATAGCAACCACTGAAAAAACAATTTCTACAAGATTGTCCTGCGTAAAGAACAACCAAGAAAAATGATACGGTGTGTTTTTTGAGATTGCGTTTCGTCTAGCAACTTTTACTTTGAAGTGAAAAGCCAAACCAATTAAAGCAAAGAACAATCCTGCCATATAGGTAGCTGTATCGGTTGTGCCTGTGATTAGGGTTGTAAATTTTTGCATTATGGTGTTTGGAGTTATTTCAATTATTAATAGACTCTATATGATGCAGATACTGCTAATTTATAAGTTCCTGAAGCAGTAGGGTAAAAGCTAACAGTAGGTATATTTCCAACTGTACTTCTATACATTACTGGAACTATGTTAGTATCAGAAAGATAAGCAAATCCGAATCCTACAAGCGAATTAGCCCCCCCACTATAGCTACTCGGATCACTAACTCTTATAGATGTTAAAGTGTTTGCAGTTATTACTGTTACTGTTACAGAAAATGAAATATAAGCAAATCTACTGTTACCAACAATTAATGTTCCTGAGTCTATACTTCCTATTGTGCAATTAACTGGTAACGTCACTGTAGGTGTCCAATTGCCGTTAATGTTTGGAATTTGATTTAATACAAAAGCCGTTGTTGCAATTGCTGTTGTATTATTCCCTGCAGTTTGTGTTGTGGCTATTGTTCCAGTTGGTAACGTTGGTGTTCCTGTAAAGGTTGGCGAAGCTAGATTTGCCTTTAAGTTGTCAGCTGTGGTAACAAAAGCGGTCGTTGCAATTGCTGTTGTATTATTCCCTGCAGTTTGCGTGGTTGCAATTGTTCCAGTTGGTAATGTTGGCGTTCCTGTAAAGGTGGGTGATGCCAAATTTGCCTTTAAGTTGTCTGCATTTGTAACAAAAGCGGTCGTTGCAATTGCTGTTGTATTATTCCCAGCTGTTTGTGTCGTTGCAATTGTACCAGTAGGTAATGTTGGCGTTCCTGTAAAGGTGGGTGAGGCTAAATTTGCTTTACTTATCAATAAATTATTGACTGATATTTTCTTAACCTCTTTATCGGTTATCCCTCTTAACAAAACATCGTCTGAAAGTGTGCCAACTGCAACGCTTGTTAATTTAAGTGGCTTCTCAATTGTTTGAGTGCTTTGAGCAAAAAGGGTTGTTTGTACTAAAACAACCAAAATCAACATAATCTTTTTCATTAGTTTTTATTTATAAATTGGTTTAAAATTGTAATCTGTCGTAAACATCAAAAGAACCTAGTTGAGATAATGAACCACCTAGATAAATGCCTTTTATAAATTGATCTTCGACAATACCCATAGCAAAATCATTAATTTCGAGTTTTGTTAGATCAACGTTACCCGCTCGTTTAAATATTAAGAAATCGCCCGACTTAGTTATGGCTGAACCTCCTTTTTTAGCTAAAAAAAAAAAGTCCCTCGAAAGCGCTATCAAAAATTCGTTTATATCCGCTTTAACAATAACAGGGACACACAAATCACAATCTATGGTGCGATAATCTATCAAAAAACCATTGTCATCAGTTGATGAAGTGATACGAAAACGGTTGTTGTCGCCATTCTCACGTTGCAGGCTCATTGCAGGCTCAAACGAAGCCACAACCGAATTGTCTTGTGTGTTTTGAAGCAGCACAATTCCGTTGTCTTTTTTTGAGAATTTAAGCGTTTTTGCGACTGCCATTATTTTTTAGTTTTAGCGGTTGTTTTTCTTGTGGTTGTTTTTTTCTTTGCAACTGGCTTTTTCTTTGCAACCATTTTTTTGGCACAAACCTTTTTTGCTTTGCATGGGGTTGCACTTGTTTTTACTATTTTACCTCCCGCTACATATTTATAGCCTTTTTTCAGAGTACCGTCTACTTTTAGCCCTGTAGCTTTTATAACTTGACTACATACTGTTTTTAAGCCTCTTACTGTTGGTTTTTTTAATCCTTGGTTTTTCATGGTTTTTATTGATTTTTGGTTATTGGTTTGTTTTAAAAGAAAATTCCAAAATGAGATATGTTCCTTAGCTGCGTTTTCCCATCCTTTTTTATTCAAAAAGGGCTTCCAAAATTTCAAACTTTTCAAACATTCGTTTTTTAGTTGTTCCCTTCCCATTTCTAACGGCTTCCCATCAGGGGTCTTAAATATTTCTAAGTTGTTCATTTTTTGATTGATTATTTTTTTTAACTCACTATAAATGATAATTTTCTTTTCTCTGTTGGTTCTCCCGTTGTTTCGGGTGTGTTACCTTGTAACTTTTTATTAAAAATGTTGAATTTCAAGCCGTCAAGAGGTTTGTTTTGGTAACGGTTTTTGTCCGCATAAATGTAATTTTCTCGGTAGTCGTCTTTCTTTTCCGTAAACAAAACAATGTCGGCATCAAACTGGCTTTTGCTTCCCCCACGCATTTTACCGTCTGTGGTTTGCTGAAAAATCACAATAAAGAGTTTGCCATCATACTTTTTGCGTAAATCTTTATCGACTTCAAAACCTTTGTGCATTTCTTGCATTTTGGTAAAACTGTCAATCACAATGACATCGTTTTTCTTTATCAGATTTTCGAGTTCAGCAATGGTTTTTATTTCGGGAGCTTCTATATTATTCAAAGCCTTTGTATTCAAATATTGCTCTGCTTTGTCAAAATATAAATTGCTTTCGGGATGCTCTTCAATACTTGCGTGTCCTACCTTATAATTTTGTGCCAAAGCATTCATAAACTGAAAACACATTCGGGTTTTCATTGAACCCTGACCACCAGTAAGCGAGATCACAACACTTTCTTTTTGCTTATGCTCTATTTGCCCCAAAAAGTCTGATATGTCTTTATTCTCAATTTTAAAAAAATCAACATTTGTAGGCTTGTTAGCCATTTTATAGGCAAGGGAATTTGTGTTTAAAATTCCTTTTGCAACTGGCTTTTTTTCCTTTGCAACAGTTTTTGCAATGGTTTTTGGAGCGTTCAAACCTTTTTTTGTATCTTTGTGGCTAGTAAGCGGGTTTTTAAACTTGGTGGGAATTGTACCCACTATCAGTTTAAATAATTCGCTTTTTTCATTTCCATACAAAAGCAATCCTTTTTTATACCAATTTTTATAATGAACTAAACCGGTACGAGAATAAATACTTCTAATGTCGTTTATTTTAATATCGTTACTTGTGTGAATTGCAACCATAAAAGGCTTTTCTAAATGGCTTTTTACTTCTGTAAGGACTACAAAACCACCTATTTTATTTTCGCTTTTAAAAATAGCAACTGGCTCATTAATATTGTCTGGCAAATTTATCAGGTGTTCCCATTTTACATTATGGGATTTATCTTTATTTGTCATCGCCTTTTTTATAATTGCACCCGACAATGTAATTTTATTGTTACCTGTAATTTTCCATAATTCCGATTTTGTTCTTCCTAACTGAAAAATTTTAATTTTTGAAAACCCATTTCGCTTTGCTTCCAGAATCTGTTTATTAAAAGCAATAGTGTCAACGGTTTTTGCAGTCCCTTTCAACCCCTCAAACAACTCTAATTGGTTGCTTTTTTTTGCTTTTGGCTTGCTGCTTTTGAGATTTTGAATTTGTTTTTGAGAATTTCCATCTTTCATAAACAAGAAATCACCCTTTGCATCGGGTTGTAAAATAAAATCAGTTGCTTTTTGCGCTTGACTACTGGCTTTCATTAAAAAACGGTTGTCGTTTTCTAAATTTGGAAGTAACACTTCATTCCAACCTTTTAAATAGCCAGCGTGATTTTTATTAGTATAAAACATAATCCCTGCTTGAGCCGATAAAAAAACCGCTCCAAACTCTGCAATCAATTCCTCAAAAGCATATTCGGGTGTGCCAAAAGGATTTCTAAACGGTCTTTTTAGCCTGCTTTCGTGTCCTGTACTGTGGCTTAATTCGTGAAAAAGTGTTCTGTAAAAATCCTGTGAAGTCTTGAATTTTGAAATATCTGGCATTTTTACCATATCCACATCGGGAATATATGAAGCTCCGCTTCCTAAAAATAAAATTTCGGGTTGTGGCTTAGGATAATTTTTTACTATCGCTTCGGCAATGTCAATTGTTTCATTGTTGCCAGTTTCAACCTCATTGTTTACGACTTTTCCCTGCAGAGGGAAATTATCTAAATCAAAATCAATTCCCTCAATGTCCGCACCGTTAAAAACGTTGTAATACTTCAGAAAAAAAATGGTTTTTTCGTCTCCTTTTTCAAGCTTATTGTCCACTATTATAGTGTTCAGTTTTTCAATTTCTGCATCGGAATACTCTTTGTTGAAAGTCGAAAAATAAACCACTTTATGTGCATGGCTACCTTTTTTTAGTTTTCCGCCTTTTTCCTGTATTTGGTTAAAAGTTAGATAGTAGGGATTGTCTAAAAGCCCGAACATAGGCGACAACATAAACACGTTTACACCTCTGTACGCTTTTTTTGAAACGAAATTGTACGGAATTAAATAACCCTCTTCTTTCCAAGCCCTCTTATAATCGCCTTTGTTCGCTTCTTTGATTAAATCAATCATTCGTTGCGTAACCATATCGTAAATCTCGTTTGGCGAAACTGGTTTCCCAAGTCCTATGTCTTTGGTTTCGGGAATAAACTCCAAACCATCGAGCAAAGAGGTATTTCCATCAATATCCACCCCATTCAATCCATAAGGCTCTACTAAGTTTCTGAGTTCAATCAAAAAAGTATCGTCTTTAAAAGCTTCAAGAACCCGAATAACACGTTTTGAAATTATGGTGTGTCGCTCTTTTTCAGCTTTTTCCAATAGTTTTTCAAGGTCTTTCCTTGTTACTATCATCCCGTTAAGTGCGTTAAATTCCTTTGCGATACTCATTATTGCTTTGTTTTATATTCTATTCCTAAAATATTTATTACGGCTTCTGTTTTGATTTTATCCAAACTAAAATTTCCGCTGTTAATTATTGCAAGTGCATTTGTCAATGTCGTTTTCAAGTCCAACACAATAGGAATGTTCCTTACAATTGTTTTTGATTTTGCTGGGATGTTTAACGATGTCATATTTAAAATTGTTTCCCCTAAATAATTATCGTTCTGGTCATAGAAAACTATTTTTTTAAGAGTTAAAATCACTCCATCAGCACTAAAAACAGTTGGCGTTGGATTGATAAAATTCAAATCAATACTGAATGTTGCGCTAGGTTTGCCATTATTCCATTTTGCATTAAAGTTTTTTAAACCTACAGGAATTATAACAATGTCCTCAAACTGGCTAACCAGTTGTTGTGCCTTGTTTTTGAATAAGTTTATTGCAATGGCAAAAATCCCTATTCCTATTCCTATTTTAGCTATTGTATTGCTCATTTTGTTCTGCTTTAATTACACTAAAAAAAATCTTGAAATCCTGTAAGCCAAATATAAAAGAGTTGCCCCACCCAAATAAGCTAAATACTTAACCCACCAAGGAATATATTTTATTAGGACAGGTTTAATTTCTTTATCCTTTTCTTTCTCTTTTTCTACTTTATTTGTGGTTGTGCTTTCGTCTTTGGTTTCCGCTTGTTTCAGTAATATTACTATTTGCTTAAGGGCTGCATCATAGCCAATTCTGTATTCATTATTGCCCGATTTTTTATAACTATTCAATTGGCTTAAAACTTGGTCGAGCGTGGCTTGTGTAATACTATCGCATTCGGGTTTTACCGTTTTGACCTTTGCAATTTTTATGACTAAACTGTCTAAAATTGCTTTGTTCACTTGAGTTACTTTTGTGCTGTCAGTTTTGTGTTCGATAATTCTTTCGATAGTATGAGTGTTTGTTGGAGGTGTTGCTTTGCATCCTACCAAAAGCATTATAGTAAAGAATAAAGTCAATAAAATAATTAACACGTTATTACCCTTAAAAGGGCTTTGCATTGGTGCGTTTGTTGTCATTTGATAAATTTTGATTTGATTAAAATTTTAAGAATAAAAAAGATTTCAGAGATTAAGTCTTCTACTTTGTCGTGCAGCATGGTACTCATAGAACCACCCCAAGCACAAGCAATGTATGTAAAGGGTTTGTTGCATTGCAAAAATTGATCGAAAACAGCATAAACAGAAAAAGCGACAAAAAAACTGACCACAGCTTCCGCTAAAAACCATTTAAAAGAGGGGGCTTTTCCTTTTTTTAAAGCAAAGTGAATCTTAACCACTAGACCTGAAAGAACTAATAGAATGAATACCAAATAATCCCCGAAATACTTAGTTATTTGAATTATTGTGTCTTTCATTTTTTGTAAAATATATTGTTGTTACCGTTATTAAACCAACTCCAAACAGTAGGCTTAACATTAAATACTGCTGGCTTGACTTTTTTTTTTAATTCCTCAAGCGTGATGTTTTGGGCTTTGAAATAGGCGGTTGCTTTTTTTCTTTCGGGTAATCCATTGTGTCCTCCGTTTACTCCTTCGGTAACGGCTAAAACGCTGTCTTTGTCTGCTAATTTGTTTAGGTTGCCATTTGGACTGTTTACCCAATACCAGCAAGCGATGTCAATTGAGTTAATCAATTCCGCTGCTAATTCGGGATGATTAACAACGTCAACGCCCGAATAGTCCTTGTAACGTTGGTAATTGTAACGCCCTGTTAACTGGATTAATCCACGCCCTCTAAATCGGTAGCCGTCACCTTCTTTTTTATTCCCTAACCATCGGTGGTTTTGGTATTTTTTTTGAGCCAAGGCGTAGGATATTTTTTCTACGTTTGCCGTGAAATTGGCACTTTCTACAGCTAATTGACCGAAAAAATGCGCTATCCTTAAAGGACTTGTAATGCCGTATTTTTTGAGTGAATTAAAAAAAGACCCACTGTTTATGCTTATAAAATTTACCATTATAGAATTACTTTTTTAGGTTCGTTTTTAGGCAATAACAATACTAAAGCTAGTATTGCCAACCCTCCAATCATTAATTTTGATTCTGCTGTCTGTGTCATTTCAATACGGTTTTACGTGTTTGCCATTGATGAAATAATAGTAGCCATCTTTTTGAACTAAATAACTCCCGTTTGAAGTAGCAGACTTAAATGTTCCAGCTGATTCCCCGTAACTGAATTTTCCCAAAACCGCTTCTCCAGTATTGGTATAAGAGCCGTTGGCTATTTTTTTGGAGTTGTAAAGCGTAGTGGTAGGGACTGAAATCATTAGTTTTGCTCCTACTTTTGGCAATGCAACTGGTTTAACAACCGCCTTTGCAACTGGCTTTGCAACTGGCTTTACAATGGGTCCTAAAATTGTATTTATCGTTTGGAACTGATTAAGGCTTATTTGCGAAACTCCTTTTGCCTTTTGCAAAGCCGTTAGGGTGATGTTTCCAAAATCACCATCTACTTTAATATTAAGTAAGTTCTGTAGTTCCATTACTTCCGCCCCTTTTGTTCCTTTGCTCAATAGCTTGTTTCTGTCAAGTCCTGTGCTTGTGCTTTTGTTTGTTGCACTTTGGGCTACTTCTGGTAGATAGCTTGGTATTTCTTCTACTTGCTTTTCGTTCTGTTTTTTCTTCCAGTACAGAAAACCAAGTCCCGCAACTGCAAAAACTCCTACGCCTATCAAAACTTTATTTTCATTACTCACTTTCATTGTCTTTTTCTTTTATAGGTAAAGAGGAAATTTTTTCCTCAATAAAATGTAATATTCATCGTTTAGTTCCTCCCGAAGCCATGTTTTAAGAGGTAATTTTGAACCGCCTATTGCGTTGTAACCCAAAATAGTATTGTAGTTTTTTAAGCCCCACAACTTATTAATTGCTCCAAATTGCGCTTGTGATACTCCCGTGAGGGTTTCTACTATTAAGGTTTCGTCTGTCCCTGTGTAGCGGTTCATTGCTTCATAGAGTAATGATACTTTTTGCTTTGCAGAAAAGACAGGCGCACTGTTTATGTCGCCCTCGTCTATGAATTTCTTTTTGCTTCCTAATATGGATTTTCCGTTTTTGTTGGTCTTGGTAAGGAAATAAGCCCCAACCCCTAAAACAACTACCGAAACGCCTATAATTATTATTTTTTTCTTGTCCATCTTAAAAGAATCCTTGTATTAAAAATCTAAGCCTTGAAATGTCGTCTTCTTTGAACTGGTCTTGCAACCATTCTACTAAATTCATATTTACGAGTGTGGCTCCTCTTCTTTGTCCAAACTCATTGTACAATCGTATAAAACCGTTGTGGTTCAATCCCGTTAGATTTTTTTCGATTGTGGCATAGTTTGCACCAAAGCCTATCATTGCGGTGTAAATTGCTTCGGCTCTCGCTTTGGCTGTTGTCTGACTTATGTTGCTTGGTTTGTATCGGGGGTCTTCTTGAAGCTTCTTGAAACCCATAAATATTTTGTAATAAGCAAAAAAGCCTAACCCGCCTATAAGTGTAATTTTCAAAAGCAAAAAACCTAAATCAGTACCTTTTGCAATGGTTTTTTGCCCTTGTTCACTACTGGCATAAGCTACGAGTGCGGGGTTTTTTAATCCTTGTTTCATTTTTTAAGAGGTTTATCCTAAAAATCCCTTAATCATTCCGAAATTGTTTTTCAACTGCGAAATAGCATTGGGACTTTTGGAAAGTTCTGCCAGCTTTTGTAACACATCTAAATCCAATTTTGCCAATGCTTCTAAAGCTTCGGTTTTTGGTTTTATCTCAAAAGGAGTATTGATTTTAGTTTCAATATTTATATTCATTATGCTTGCCATAAGTTGTGCTTTTTTAAGAGTTCGGCTAGTTCTACCGAAAATTCGTTATTCGTATTAAGTCCAGTATTAATGTTGTACAATACACTCACAACGGTATCATCAAGTTGTTGCAATGTCGTTGCAAAGGTTTTTTTTGCGGGAGTTGTAAACTGCTCTACAGCTCCTGCAAGTCCTGCAGCTGCAGTACCATTAAACATTCCCGCCAATGCGGGTAATTGTTGCAACGCTCCCATTAACATTCCTTGATTTGCACTGCTTTTCTCACTGTTGTATTTTGTTTCAAGGCGTTCTTCTTTCAGTTCTTCTATGAGTTTTTTTTGCTCTTTGTTTTCAGCTTTCAAAATCTCACATTCAGTATGTAGTCTTGTTGCATCGTTTTTTGACACCATAAGATTCATAATGTCTAATGCTCCCAAACCAAAAGAGTTTTGCATCGGTTCAGCCAAAATCGGTTGTTGCACTTGTGGCATCGTTATTTGTGGAAATGTTTGTGATTGTGTCGTTTGCGTATTAGGCGAAAAATTAACTTTGAAACTCGCTCCCGTAACTTTATAAGAAGAACCGTTTTTGCGTTTAGGTGTTAGTTCCAATGCTTTGTGTCCATTTGCAAAAAGAGATTCAAAGAAATTTTCTGCGCTTTGGTGTTCCTGCATTATTTCAGTGTGAGTCTTATTGCGAAAAAGAAATGCATTCGTATCTAAATCGAAAACAGAAACGCAAGCGTACTGGTCGCTGTTGAGTTTTTCCATTAATAATTCTAATTCACGCATGAGGGTATAATTTTTTTGTAGATTATTTCTATTTTCTTTTCGTAACCTGCCAAAGCAGCGCTGGAGAAAACAACGTCAATATCAACGTCTGAAAATGTTCCGTCCGCAACTACAATAGTTTTGTTTTTTCCTGCTTTGAGTGTTGCACCGTTGAAAGTTGCATCAACATCCCCAACATTAAAAACTTCCATTGTGGTAACGTGTTCGATTTTGACACTTACATCTTCCTTAGTTACTAATATTACTGGGCTAGACTTTTGCATTTTTCTTCTATTATGCTGTAAATAACTACAGCATTAAAATACGTGTCCTTTGCAACGGCTGTTTTTGTTTTTGCAATGAAATTGAACGTTTTTGCGTTTGTTTCAAATTGCAAAGGTTTGTAGCTGTCGTGAAATCCTGCTCCCTCTCTACGTTTCCAGTGGTCTATGTGTGATGATTTTGCAACCGCAATTCCACTATCATCATTTATGGCAAATTCAGCCATATTATCAACATCTGCATGGTTTGTGTGAACTTCTGCTCCTAATACGTAGCCGTTTTCTAGTGCAGTTAAAAGCGTTGCTTCTTTTGAACCTTGTGGTATGATTAGGTTGATTACTTTCTCTTTGGTTTTCATTTCTTTTGTGAATAAAAAAAAGCCGTAAGCCTTACGCTTTACGGCTTTTTTGATTTAATGATTCCGTGTTTTTTTTAAACTTTTGCTTGGTGCGCTCTCATTTCAAAACGAATGTTTAAATCAGCTGCACCAGAAACAGAAACACCTTTTGGATATTCAATTTCAAACTCAAATTCCATATTTGATTGGATCAAAGGAGAAGTTGAGATATTTCTAAAAACTTCATTTGTACTACTCGGGTTTGAAATGTCACTCATTGGCATATCAAGCAAAATGTTTCCGTTTTGTTTGAGTCTGATTTCTGCATTTTGCAATGCTTCATCCAGTACGGCTGTTTGAGAGTATTTTTCACTTCTAACGTTTGCCGAAGCTGTCGTTCCTTTAAGAACTCTAATGCCATCAATGATGTAATCTCGTCCAGCGTTTAAACGATTACCGTCAAGATTGGTTACCCCAACTTCACGTTTTGTATTCACATCAATTAAGGCGATTGTTCCTCCTTGACCTCTCACGTTTACATTTAAGTAAAGCGTTTTATCGGTTAATGCTACTCTTCCTACGTGCGGAACTCCGTCTTGATCTTTTGCTTTAATTGTAGATACTGCTGACAATAATTCTTGTTTTCTGCTCATTTTTTTGTTTTTTACGGGATAATTCCCAGTTTTACACTTTTTATTTTTTGAATTCTTTTTTTAGCTGTATAATTCTTCCTCAGCCCTACAATCCGTAGATTTCTTCCTCAACTCCTTGCAATCCGTAGATTTCTTCTTCTACACCGTGCAATCCGTCTGCTTGTTCAAAAACATTTCCGTTTTCGTCCATAAACGTACCATGCAAACCCGATTCGTCATACTCGTAAACTTGGCCATCTGCACCCATCAAAGCACCGTGCAAACCGTCTTCATCTGGACAACCTAATCCAACCGCTCCACGCATAAACATTGTTGGCTTACTTGTTCCTGCAAGCTTTGCGTCTAAACTTTTGGTTGAAATTTTCTTAACAGCAATTAGTGCCTGTACTACTGCACTACCCATTAAAGCACCTCTCAAAGCGTTGTCTTTTGTGGATGAACCACTAACTTTTGTTGCTCCAAAAGCCGACGCTCCTGCAAGAACTACATTCATAATCGGGCTTTCCGACTGAGGCAATAACGTTCCTACGCCATTTGATACCATTCCGCCTAGTACCGCCCCTCCAATTGTTACTACTTCTTTATTCATTGTCTAATTTTTATTAATTACTTACTTCTTTCTTGTTGCTAAAAACCCTATTCCCACCAAAGCAACCGCTCCACCTACCAATAACAATGTGTTGTTTTTTGGAGTTGCAACTGCTCCTGTAGCTGTTGCGCTTGACTGTTGCATTTCTTCGGGCAATTCCTCATAAGGTTTAATTGGGGTAATTGCTCCTTGTGGTTGCAATTCCTCCATTGGTTCTGACTGGGTTTGCAAAGCTTCTGTACTTATAGTTTTTTGCCCAGTTGCTTGCTCTAATGCTTGTTGCGTTTTTGGTCCAAAATCACCATCAGGTTTCACACCAAGTTCTTCTTGCAATACTTTGACATCTTCGCCTTTACTTCCAATGGCTAGTGTTTTAGCAGCTTTCTTCTTTTTAAATTTTATAGGAAATTTTGCTTTTGGCTTTACTTTTGTTGCAACGGGTGCAACGGGTGTTTTCTTTGTAACAGCTTTTTTCTTTAGTAAGCCCTTTTTCTTTTTTACTGGTATTGCTTTTGCCCTTGGTTCTGAACTCGGTAAGGTTACACCCGCTTGACTTAAAACGGCACTTCCTACTTTTGATTTCCCCAGTTTCATCGCTGTTTTTCCTAGCTTTGAATCCAGTACTTTAGAAACGGTACCACCCGCTACAGGAATAAAACCTGCAGCAATTGGCGCAACTATTTTACCCACCTTACCCACCTGCTTAACAACCGTTTTAAGCTTTACTTTTTTTAATGCCTTTTTGACATTCAATTTTCCTAATCCAATTTCTGGACTTTCTGTACTGTCAAAATTGATTTGTTTAGCTTTAAGTTTAGGTCTTTGGTTTGGCTTACGGTGTCTTTTATTTAACAATAGTGTGTGTGGCGCAATCGCAATTTTTGCACCTTTCAAAAATTTTTTGAATCCTTTTTTTGGTTTTCCTAACCCATTTTCTCCCTCGACATTAATATGTATCATACTTTCTTTTTTTTATTTTTTTCCAAATAGAAAAATACCTGCCAAAAATGCACCTATACCTAAAGTTACTTTCTTGTTGCAACTTTTTGTTGCAACGGTTTTGCCTTTTGTTGCAACGTTTTTTCTTTTTGTTGCAACGGCTCTGTTTTTTGGTGCATTCAATCCGTAATGTGGTAGATTTACCTCTGTGTCGTGTGCCATTGTGTATATTGGTTCTCTGTTGTTACTCGTTGTACCGTCTATGATTAAGTAGCCGTCTTTTATGTTTCCCGTTTCTTGATTTAAAGGCACAATTACATAAACGTGCGTAAATAAATCAGGTCTAAAACTTGGCTGCTTAATTTGACGGATATAATGCCTTACGCCCATATTAGCAAGCAAACAACTAGCAAATATTGAGTAGCTTTTGCAATCCACTCCCTCAACTCTTTGCTTGAACGCACACGCAGGACTTCTCAGCATTTGTTCCGCTCCATCAGCTTTGTACTGAATATGGTGATATAAAAACCAGTAAATCCTATCGCAGGTTTCCTTAAGTGTTTCCTGTTGCAACAACGTTGCAACTTTCTTTGTTTGAAACTGGTATTTGATAACCATTTGCTTAATCATCCTCACGGAATCAAAAGTATTGCCGTTGCCCAGATTAGTCTTATCACAGCTAACCTTTGGAAACAACGGCTCATACTCTGTACCACTTAACAAATTTCTTCTTAACAAGTTATCAATGTTCATATTCTGTTCGTGCTTATTAATAGAGCGTTAGGCTGGTTAATCATTTCTGTGACTGCAAATATGTTAAGGAATTATTTGTACATAACCATTTAGAACTAGCACCAACGGGATACTGTTATTTTGCGACATTACGATACTTTACCAACCTTTTTGAACCATTACCAACTATTACGAAACAATATTGCATAAAAAAACCACGCTTTTACTGGCGTGGTTTGGTTTGTTGCAACGGTGTTGCAAAGGTGTTGCAAAAGTGTTGCAAATTTAGAGTTTGAAATAATTACAAAGTATGATAAATTCTAGTTTCGTGAAGTTTTGATATTGGAAAATCAAAAGGGGTTTTGGGCTTTTGCTCCAATCGCAATTGGTTATTTTGGGTTTCCAAGACTTCTATCATTAAAACCAAATCGTTAATTTGTTCTTTGAGGTTTTCTATACGCTGTTTTTGAGATAGTTTTTTCATCGTTATATTTTTTTTATCTCATAAACCACAAATAAAGTATCAAAGGGGTCGTTTCTTTTGGGTAAATGCTCGGTAGTTATCAAAAATTGAGGGATAATTGTACGCCCAAAAACATTGGTATAGCCGTTGGTTATTAGGTTATAAAGCTTGGTGTAATCAAAATTTTTGGCGACATCGACAATAGTAATTAAATTGGCGCTGGGATGCCATTTTTTTAACTCGAATTGCATATCAAAAAATCGTTTAGAAACTTTTTCGCCATCCATAACAATATGCTCACATCCTTTTTCTTGCTGTTGCAACAATCTAAAATGCAACTCGTAGGCACTTTTTCCTTTTTGAGCTTCACTTACAAATATCATTGATTTTGCTTTCATCACGCTACAGTTTTAGGGTTAAACAATTCTTTGTGGTTCAAAAAATAAAAGCAAAAGTGATAGCACTCGGTTACGGCTTCGTGGTTGAAGTTTTCGTCATCAAAATAACGCTTGGATTGAAAATAGTTCTGGAACATCAAGTTTAAGCCCTTAAGTAATTCTTTGTCTTTGCGGGCTTCCATAAATTCTCCCAATAAAGTTTCGGGAATTTGGTACAATAACTCATCGGTTATTTTAACTGGGGTGTTTTTTTCGTTGTTTAGCATTTTGAAAAATTTAACGTTAATAAATAGCAAGGCCGTTGCCTTAGGTGTGCTAAACAACGCTCCCAAAGGAGAGAAAATTTTCGGCTCTTTCGAGAACCCGACACCATAGCAACGGTTTGCTTATGATTTTTTTACGATAAAAATTTTTAGGATTTCTCCTCGGTAACGTTATTTAGCATTACAAACGTACACAAAAAAAGTATTGTTTTGCAAAAAGGGGTAAAAAAAGTTGCAAAAAAAATAAAACCGCCTGTTTTGGGGCGGTTTGTGGGGTGTTAAGGAAAGATTTTATAAATTTTCCCTCTAGGCGCTACTACAATAAAATCGATAACATTATCTATTATTTCAACTCCTATTCTGTAATCTCCTATTTTTATTCGATAATAATTTTTGTAACCTCCATTACTTTTTTAGTTTTTTAAATATAGTCGATCTCGATACTTTTATACCTGTCTTTTCTTGGTTCATCATTGCTCCCAAAAAATAATCTTCTTGCTGTTCTTGACTCAATATTTTTCCTTCTTCGCCTAATTTTTTTGCCAGTTCCAAAATAAATTTTGCGTTACTAGTATTCTTGGTATTTATTATTAAAGTATCCATAGCAATGTGTTTTAGATTTACAAAGATACAAAATGATTTGATTTTTGGATTCTAATAAATTTACCAACTATACCCTTTTGGCATTCCGAAAGTTTCTACCAATTCTTCAAACTCTCGTTCACTGATTTGTTTGGCTCTTACTTCTGAATCTCTTGGTAAGGAGCGAGACTCTTTTATAATGTCGTTTATTGTAGTTTGTATTCTTTTGTAAGTAATCCCCGCCCTTAAAAAAATATCAACGGCTTGTTTTTTTGTAGGTGCATTGGGTAACTTTTTGGGTGTAGTTTGGTTCATAATACAGTAACTTGGTTGATAATAGGTTTGGGTTTTGACTCCAAATTTATAAAGTTATTTTGATTAAATATTAATTTTAAGTAATTATTTTCTTTTAAATATACATTTATATATTTTGAAGCAAAAACCCTTTAAAAGGCTTTATTTTGATTCGTTTTGTTAAAAAAAGTTATTTTGAGCAAAAATCTATTTTAAGGCGGTTTCGTATAAGAAAGGTGTATTTGTCTTTCGCACCCTCTAATACTTTCTTAAAAAGCTTTATTTTCATTTCTTCGTCATTTAAGTACCTTGAGAGTTTGTTTGCTGTGGTCAATTTCGTGTTTTTGACTGGATTCTCTTTTGGGTTCTCCAGTACTCGGATGACAAAATTCTGATTGATAATTGCATTTGTAGGGTTGCTAGATTTGAGCGCCATAGTTAGGTGATTTTAATGTTTTTTTAGAGATAGAATTACATAGTTTTTTTGTAGTCCAAAATCATTGAAAATTGCTTCAATTGTCCTTGTGTAGACAAATCCAAATTCTATAATCGTGAATCGTATTAAATCACCTGTTTTAAAATCTCGGTCGTTTATTCTCAATTCCCAATCCTTTTTACCTTGAAAGTGAAGTTGGGCAAACTCATATTTTATTTTTAGGTCGTGGGTCATGGTTTTTTATATAAAAAAAAATGGTGTTAAAATAGGGGTGTATTAGGTAATAATTAGGTATTAAAAGGGTATAATGGTATAAATCTTGTTTTTACACCCTTTTTAAAGTAGTTAATTTTGTGATTCATTAGGACTGACATAAGCTTCGTTGTGAATTTCTTTTGGTAGTAAATCAAAAGAAACTACAAAAACATAGACCGATAAGGCAAAAGAAGAAAGAAGTATAAAGATCATTAATAGGGTTACACTGGTTTTATTAAATTTCATTTGTTTAGGTTTTTTATAAAATTATTTAAATCACTTATTTTTTTGGATGCTGATTTGAAAAAGTCAATTTGTAGGTTCATTGTTGAAATTTTTTCTTCTTTTTCTTTAATTATTTTTTTTAGTCTTTCGATGTCTTTTTTTTGTTCAAAATAATTATCTAAAGCAAAAAATAACATTTCGGGAACTGTTTTAAAATTTTGTTGCTTTTCTATCTGTTCCAGCTGTTTGCGCTGTGCAGGTGTAAAACTTCTGATGTATGTACTTTCTTTTATCATGTTGTTGAATTTGTAGATTTTTTTTGAATAGATCTGTTTCTGCAGTAATTCCAGGTTTGCTAAAAAATCTACTTTTTACGGATTAATTATAAAGCTATTTATAGAGGACATTTTTAAAGTTTTTTTTGGGTTATAATCAAAAACCAATCCTACAAAGTTTTTAATTTCTTGGATACCATCCCAAGAGAGAAACCCATCGCTATATTCTGCCATAGTAATAGGGACTAAATTTGGATAATCCTCTTTTCCAATTGCATCTACACTTTCAAAAACAGCAAAGCGATATACTTTTTCATAATGAAAACCACCTTCATCGTTTTTAAATTTTGCAAAACAATTTTTTGGGGCTTTGTGGGTTTCTTTAAATTTGTATTTAAATTCCATTTTTAAATTATTTTATTAGTTTGTTGTTTCTTCTAAAATGTCCACTGTATCAAAAATTCTAACAGGGACAAAAATTTGACCAGTAGAGTACAATTGTCTAAAATTGTGTATTTCAGTATTCTCATTAAAATAGAATGGTTGTGTACACATATTGCCATCATGGTTTTGTTGAAAATACAGCACTCCGATTTTTTTATTATCGTATTCGTCTGCAAAATCTTCTTTAATGGCTACTCTTAAATTCATTACAACTATTTTCATAACCAGTCAGGTAAATCGGTTTTAACTGTTTCAAAACTCATTTCGGGTTGCAGTTGTTGAGCGGTTGGTTCTGCAGGTGCTTCGGTTGTTTTATTTTCTTGAAATTGTTTGTCACTTAATTTCATATCAATAAAATAGTGCGGAACAACTTTACTGTTGTCGTATTTGCTCCTTATTTTCTTTTCAGTAAGTCCCCATTTTTTAATGGTGCAATACATCGATAAAGCTTCATTTATTTGTTGTTTTGTTTTCTTCCCTCCGTAGTCTTGAATGTACAATAGAGCTATCGAGGATTTTTCTATCCAAGCATTGCAGTTTTCGGGTTCTTCAAAAAATTTATCAAAAAAATCTTTGAGTTCATCGCCAATTTTTTGCCATAGATTACGCTCTATCATTGTGTTGTTTGGAGCATACATTTCAGTATCACAACTCAAATAAAATTGCAGGCATTGCAACAAAAAATTATAATCGTGGTTAAATTCAGATTCTTTATAATTTTCGTCAAATAAATCACGACCTAAAAAATCTGATATTTTTCTGCTAAAAACATAATCGTCTTCACTAGTAGCTTTGTGATAAAAATCAGAAGTGTAATAAGGCAAAATTCTACGTTCGCTACTACCTGATATTTCATTTGGGGTATAGTTGGTGGTTCCAACTATTTTGGCACTTTTGGCAAACGGAATATTGTATTTTACACCTCCTTTTTGGTTTGCTACTAAGTTGTCTGTTACCATTACATAAAACTCACGGTAATTTTGATACATCCCAATATCATCAAGATTTACAATTTGTGTATCAGGCGTAACACCATCATAAGGAAAGGCATCTTTTTTGATATTGTTAGCATCTATAACCGTGGTTTTCAAAAATAGATTGAGCATTTTTAAAATTACAGACTTACCAGTTCCTCCATGACTCCCTTTTATTGATTTTCCTTGGTGACTATCCATACCTAAAACTAAGTACGATTTTGAAGCTACTTTTTGTTGATGCAAAGCATATCCTAAACAATACATTTTGTTTAATAAGTGTTGTTCTTGTATTTGGTTTTCTTCGGGGTTTAGTTTTGTACTGTTTATTTTAAATTCGTTGGTATCTTGTTGTACTAAATCAGCATCTTTGCGCCAAAACATACGGCTAGTATTGATTAATACCTTTAGACAATTGCTTTCTAAACTGTTTATTTTAATGCGTTTTCGTTTTTCATCATCTTCAAAAACTTCAAAATAGGGTTCGGTAATTTTAAAAGGATGCTCAATTACATTATTGTCCCAAACCTGTACATTGTCATATTTTTTGTCTTTTATTTCGCTTATTCCCTCTTTGGTAATTAGAATTTTTTTGTTCTTAAAAAAATAAATTTGATGTTGTGTGCCGCTTGTTTTTCTTATATACTCAAAACTTGGTAAAGCTTTTAAAATGTGTTGATTAAAAAAATTAGATTTCACAACAGTGTTAAAAATTTCTGTACTGTAGTAGTTAGCATCTAGCCAATCGGTTACAAATCGTCTAACCTCAGTAGGTACGGTACGCTCTAGTATGTCGTTTTTTATAACTAGAAAATTGCCATCCTCTTCTTTGCCCTTTGCAATTACTTTTGTTGTGTCTTTTTCGAGACGAAAATTGTTGTATTTTAAAAAATGCAATGCCTTTTTAGGATTGATTTTGTAACCTGTTTTGGTTTTGTCCCAAAATTGAAATTCTAAGGCAACACTTTTTAGTTGTTCAAATTTGTATTTTACACTTTCTTTTCCAGCATATTTATTAGCGATTACCCAATCGGTCAAATCTTTTCCGTTAGTGCTAAAATTGGCGGGCAACCAAACGATTTTTATTTTAATAAATTCCATTCCCATTTTCACAGCCATTTTTACTCCTGTAGGGTCTAAATCGGGAACGTAGTAGATTTGTTTAGCAATTTTAGATAATCGGCTGTATTCGGCTTTGTTTATAATTTCGGATTCTGAATTGAACCAAATTACATTGTAACCTAATGATGTTAGATTTAAACCGTCTGAACCTCCCGAAGCGATAAATACTTCGTCCAGTTGCAACGATTCTAATTCTTTTCTAAATTCTTTTTTCTCGTGTTCCGAGTAAACAGGATCTTTTAAAACCTCCCAAATTTCTCTAATTCTGTTTTCTGCAACATCGTCAAACAGTTGTTCCCAGCCATATATAAAGCGTTGGGGTTTAGTGCCTATAAATGAATGCTTGTATTTATTGTTTGAAGTTGGGCAATATAATTTTACAAAATCATTTTTTTTGTGTCCGTAAATAGGGTATTCGGGGGTAGCTTCAATTTTAAGAAGTTTAACAGTTTGTGTTTCGCTATTTAAATAAACATTTTCATAGTTAATTAGCTGCACAAAATTATGATAACTAAAAGTTTCGCTGTCTCCAAAGGGAACTTTAAAGGCAATAGAAACCGTTTCAGCTTCTTCAATTTTCCAGCCAATTGGTTCTTTGGTGTCTTTGAAAGTAACTACGGGTTTGAAACTTGTTTTTTTGCCGTTTACCTCCAAATTGTATTTTTCAAAAAGCCATTTCATGGCTTGACCAGAGGAGCAATTGCGCTCTTTTTTTACGTGATTAATAATACTGCAACCCTCTTTACTAGAATGATTGTAAATTACAAATACATTGTTTTCTATTCCTTTGTTGTATAGGGTTGTACTTGGGGTATTTTCGATATGGGTTTTAAAGTGTTTGTTTTTGTTTTCTAAACCCTTGCTTTCGGGAAATACTTCATGCCAGTAGTCTAAACCGTTATTAGTAGCGTCCCAAAGTAATTGTAGGTTGTATGGTTGGTTAGTCATTTTTTAGGGGCTTTGATTTAAGGAAAAGGAATGTACTTTTCGGGCAAACTATTAATTCTATCGTTGCAAATTTCTATTAGGTCTCTATAGATAGTGTCAATTGCCCCTTTGTCCTCTTCTGAAAATATTAAACTCAAAGGCAGTAAATCCCTTTGGTGTTCAATCCTTTTTTTATAGGCTTCTAATTGTTTTTTTGTGGTTATGAATGCCATTACTTAAATAGTTGTTTTTTGATTTTTTCGAGTTCTTTTTGCTCTTCTCTAGTTTTGGCCACTAGTTTCGCAATTTCCAGTTCTACGGTTTCGTTGACCTGCGCTCCAGAAACAATGCGTTGAATAGAAGCTTTTGAAAACTCCTTACCTTTTGAATTATAAATTTCATTTTCGTTCAAGTGGTCAATGATTCTCTTGGAATAATGTTTTGTAAGTACTTCGGTAATTTTATTCTTTTGATTATCTGTTATCATATTAGTGGTATTTCGAGTTGTATTTGATAGTTGTAATTGTTTTGTAGTTCCAGTAAAAATTTATTTTGTAAATCATCATTATAAGGGACAAAAATTGTTTTCGTACTGGATTGATAGCGAAACAAACCCTTTATCTTTTGATGCAATCTGTACTTTCTGTAAATACTTTTTTTATCCGCTATCATTTGAATTCATTTTTTATAATTAATTATATAATTATTTGATTAATTAATTATACCTTGCTAATTGCTTTTGATTTGTTTTTTTAACTGTTTTCAATTCGTTTTCAATTACAAATATATAAAATATTACGTAATACGCAAATTAATCATACGTCATATGCAAATATTTTGCGTTTTAAATTTTAACCACTTGATTTTCAATGTTATATTTATATATGGAAGTTTCAGAACAGCAAATACTAAAAAACATACTGGAAATAAGGACTAAACAGCGTTTTACACAAAACTATTTAGGCGAACTTCTAGGTATAGACGGAGCAACTTATAGCCGAATAGAAAAAGGAGGTATTGCATTATCATACTCAAAACTTGCAGAAATTGCAAAGGCCTTGAATGTTTCCGCAATAGATATTATTACTTATCCTAAAATTTACATTGATAAAGACAATACCAATATTCAAGAAAGAATTTCGGTAACATTCGAAATATCATCGGATAAAAGAGAACATTTATTGAAAATGGTAACTGGAGAGAAATAATGATTGATGAAAGACAACAAAAAATAGAATTGTTATTATTGAATAATGGTTTCAAATTAAGTAATAAAAATGACAATTATTATACTAAAAATAACACTTCAATTCTTTTTAAAAAGGAATCTATATTCTTGTACATTAATAAATATTCTAAAAATTATTCGACTTGGGATTTAGGTCAGTACCCAACAGAAAATGAAATAAAAAATTTAATTTTTTTTTCAATTCTTGATAATAATGATAAAGTTTACTTGTATAAAAAAATCGACCCTCTTTACAGAAAATCTTGCAATAGAGATATTATAGAAAAAATATTAAATTTTGATAAACAAATTGAATTAATTGAAGCTAATTTTTACGAACATCAAATAGTTCAAATTAAAGCATTTCACAAAAGAAAGGTAATGTATTATTGTTTTAATGAAAAATGGGCATTAAATAAATTCACAATTTAGAACAAAAAAACGTATCAAGACTATTAGCTAAGTGGCTATGTAGTAACTAAATGATAGTAACAATAAAATAAATATGGTTGAAAACAATAATTCGGTTGAAATACTTGAAGATTTTGATAAGGAACTTTTAAAACAAGGCGTAACCGCCATTGCAACACTAGTAGAGCAATCATCGGTGATGGATAAACTAAGGTTAGAAAATCAAAGTAAGGAAATAGATAATATGATTATCCTTAAAGAACTCGATCTAAAAGAACTTGAATTAAGGCAAAAAAATTCTACTGATATGCGAGAGCATGTCAAAGGGTTCGATGTACGAAATAAAATTTATTCAATTGTATTGTTGTCTATGATATTGATTTTGGCAATTATATTGCAAAAATTTACAATTATAGACAAATCAGCATCAGCAACACTAATAATGGTTGTTGTAGGTGGGATTCTAAATAGTAATAAAGATTTTTTAGGAAAAGTATTTAACCGAAAGGAGTAGATTTAAAAATCTAACTCTTTAAGTTTTTCGTTTAACTTATCTATTTTGGAAGAAAAATATCCTTCTTTATAACCAAATATATACCCAACTGCATAAGCTAAAACAATTGATATTGTAATTTCCATAGTTTTTTATGTAAATATAGCAATTTAAGATCATTTTACAACTCGAACTAATGCCACGTTTGAAAATAAGCCAAAATTTCCTTTTTGGCTTATTTTTTTATTTTTTTTAAAGATTTGTTTCCAAAATTTAGGAAACAAAAAAATATTTGGAAACAAAAAGGAAACAAGAAAAAGCAGTAAAAACAAGGGTTTGCGGTTATGTTTCCAATGTTTCCAAAATTATTAATTTTAAATAGAGGGTTTAAAAGGGAGGGCAATAAAATTACTTTTTGAGCGGAGGGATTTTAGTGATGTCTTTTTTAATTACCGTCCCGAGGTGTAGAGTAGGGGTGTTTTATAAATGCGTACCCAATAAGGTATCAAATAAATACAAGTAGGCTTTTTTGCTCTTTGGTTTGCTGTCGCAACCAATTCACAAAAACCCCTACTTGTATTTATTTGATGAGTTTTATTCAATCGCTATGCTATTGAGCCTGTGTGTCAATATTGGGTTTAAAAACGGCTTATTTTGCGAAAAAAAGCAAGTTTATAAACCTTTAAAACAGCGTAAAGCCTTGCAGAGAGGGATTTCGCCCTCTGCGTCCTGTGTCGTAATTGTGTCAAATAACATCAAAATAGGGTGTTTTTTGAAATGTAAATTTTTGATAATGAGATTGTTATTTTTTGCAGTTTGGTAAGAAAAAATCCCTTCCTCTCTGCAGATTTAAACGTATTTTGCTTCTTAAAGCAGAATACGTTTTTTTTTAAATTTAAATTTTCATTTGCTGTGTTTTTTTGTAGTAAAAATAGCGAGTAAAAGTACCTATATGTGTATTTCATCGATATAAGTGTATTTCGGTCTATTTTTATTGTGCTTTTATTTAAATTTTATGTTATGTTTGTTATTCCAAAGACAAATAAACTTAACCACCAAAGAATATGCATAAATCTACTTTATTAAGGTTTGCTTATGCAAATCCTATAGCTCTCCTGTTTTTTATTCTATTTGTTAATTTTTCACATGCTCAATCAATAATTAATACAACGAGCTGTGTAGATTTTTCTGAGGAATATAAATTTTTGCATTGTGAAAAAGGGGATAGAAATATTGATTGCTTAACAAGACAAGAAACGAGTTTAATTGTAAAAGAAAATTGTGATAATATCTCTTTTAATGAATTTGTTGGAATTGTTAATGAAAATAAAGAGTTAACAAATAAATACAATTTCGATGTTATTTTGTTCGTGCAGTATTACAAACAATTTTATATTTTTTATAAAAACATTTCATAAGTAGTATTACATGAGGCATGTTAAAATAATGTTTATTTAAAAAATTAAGCATTTTTAAAAAGTGCTTTTTCATACCCTCCAGCAATTTTTTACACAACATTTATTTTATTGTAAAAATTATACTTCATATTTACATTTCAAAACACCTTAAAAGACTATATTTAAATACAATATCTCTTACTATTAATTGAAAATGTTGTTTTTTATAGTTGAAAATTGCCCTTAAACGACAAATAGATCTTAATGAGTAAGTTGTTTGTTACTTTTGTCCGCGTTTAAAAATTATTATAATTTCTTTTCTTATGAATTCATAATGATTAGATGAAATTTTAGTTTTTTAAATTTTTGTACCCCATTAAATACCACAACCTATGCATAAAACTACTTTTTTTAAGAAAAAAGCAATTTTTTCTGTGCTTTTATTTTTGTTTCTTCTAAGTAATAAAACTATTTCTCAAACTAATATTTCAGGAGTTGTAAATTCTTATACAGCTGTAACTAGTTTAAATTTACCTGTCTGTGGAGCTTGTGACTTGACTTGTACGCATACAATTACAGTTACGGATGCCTCTGCTTTTTCAATTGGAGACAAAGCACTTATTATTCAAATGAAAGGGGCTTCAGTCAGTACGTTAAACGATGCAACAGGAGGAAGTATATCAGCTATTAATGATGCTGGTAATTACGAATTTTTTGAAATAGCAAGTATTGCAGGAAATGTAATAACGCCTCGTTATCCTTTAATTCGATCTTATAACGTTATCGGTAAAGTGCAAATCGTAAGAATTCCAAATTACAATTCAGCTAATATAAATGGAACTTTAACTTCAGTCGATTGGAATGATGCTACAGGAACAGGTGGAGTTGTAGCCTTGAGTGCTAAAACAATAACTTTTAATGCAGATATTGATGTAAATGGACGTGGATTTAAAGGGATTCAAATGCCTATTAATGGAACTCCTGACAATTGTACTATTAATCCAGCTACTCAATTTGTTTTGCCTGATACTAATGTTTCATCTTATACTAGAGGGGAAGGAATCGCTTTGTTTGATCCATTAACAGATAGAGGTAGAGCTCCAAGGGCAAATGGTGGTGGATCTGGTGTCTCAGGTGATTCTGGAGGTGGTGGAGGATCCAATTATGGCGCTGGTGGAGATGGAGGAAAGCGTTGGTGTAATGCGGGGGGAGCAAATGCTGGAGGAGTTGGTGGTTATGCAATGACTTCTTATTTAGCTCAAGATAAGGCCTTTTTTGGTGGTGCTGGTGGTCCAGGTTGGGTTTCTACAAATAATCCGTCTACTGCTGCAGATGGTGGAGGAATTGTAATCATTTTTGCAGATGAAATTATTGGAAATGGACATGTTATAAGTGCCAACGGATTGTCACCTTTAGCGGTAAATCCAGTTGGAGCTCCAGATGGTGGAGGCGGTGGAGGAGCAGGAGGAACTGTTGTCTTAAAAGTGATAAAATATACTACAAATCTTAGTGTTACTATAAATGGCGGAGATGGTCAAGATTTAAATACAAATACATACCACGGGCCAGGTGGTGGTGGTGGTGGTGGTGTTTTGTTGTATTCAAAAGCGACTATCCCAGCAAATGTTACTTATACTACTACTGGAGGTATTGGGGGTCAACATTTAAATGGTTACCGAAATGATTCCAAGGATGGAGGAGCAGGTGGTTCTATTTCATTATATATTCCAATTGAAAATCCAAATTATGTAGGGAATACTGATACGGATGGAGTTCCAGAAAACTGTGACTTAGATGATGATAATGACGGGATTTTAGATGCCGTTGAAAATGGTATATTACCAGACCCTTTTGGAGACTTAAACGCAGATAAAATTCCAAATTATTTTGATCCAACTACTTCTGGTTTTGTGGATACAAATAGCGATGGAATTGATGATAGGTATGATACTGATTTAGATGGTATTTTAAACCAATTCGACTTAGATTCAGATGGTGATGGTTGTTCTGATGCCAATGAATATTATGCTTCAAACAATGCCGATGGAAATCTGTCAGGAATAGATAATGGGCAATATGGTTCAGGTTTGCCAGCAGTAAATGCTGCAGATGGGAAGGTAATAGCCGCTTCTTATGCTGGAACGTATTCAAACTCTGTAACTGTTATGGTGACTAATCCAACTGATCAATCTACAAATGTTGGTGGTTCAGTAACTTTTTCTGTAACTGGAGGTACTGATTATAAATGGCAGGAAAGTGCCGATGGCGGTACCACTTGGATATACATTGTTGACGGAGGAATTTATTCTAATTCTCAAACTGCTAATTTAACATTGACGGGAGTTACGTTAGGAATGAAAAATTATGATTATAGAGTACTTGTAACTCAAATCGGTAATATTTGTGGAAGTGAGACATCCGGATCTGCTAATTTAACTTTATTAAATTTTCCTCCCGTAGCTAATAATGATCAAAATGCCTCTTCGTTGACGGAAGATGGGGTAAATGGGACTATAAATATAATTACCAATGATACCGATATTGAAGGAAATCCCACAGCACCAGTAAATACGTTAGGACAGTTTACTGTTGACATGGATACAAGTTTAGCTGGAATTCAAACTACATTTACTAATACAACAGGAGTTTGGAGTTTGGCTATTGCAACAGGAATTGTAACATTTAATCCAGCGAATAATTATAATGGTACGGCAGTATTAACTTATAGATTATGTGATACTTCAGGGGCATGTGATAATGCAGATATAACTTTTGTTGTAAATGCAGTCAACGATGCTCCAGTTGCGGTAAACAATGCAGGAAGTGTAAACGAAGATGCTACTTTAACCGTTGTTGCTAATGGTGTTTTGGGTAATGATACCGATGTTGATACAGGAGCAACAAAAGCAGTAACAGCAATTCGTTTAGGAAATACCGAAGGTTCAGGTACAGCAGGAATCCTTGGTTCCATACTAGTAGGGACTTATGGTTCACTTACTTTGAATGCCAATGGAAGTTATACGTATGTTGCGAACAATGCCCAAGCATTAGCAGCAGGAGCAACTGCACATGATTACTTCAACTATACGATGTCTGATGGTACAGATACCGATGTTGCTATTATCGATATTACTATTACAGGGAGAAATGATGCACCAGTGGCAGTAAACGATGCCGGTAGTGTTGATGAAGATGCTACATTAACTGTTGTAGCAAATGGTGTATTGGGTAATGATACCGATGTTGATACTGGAGCTACCAAAACAGTAACGGCAATTCGATTAGGGAATACAGAAGGATCAGGTGCGGCAGGCACCCTTGGTTTAACATTGATAGGAACTTATGGAGATCTTATCATAAATACAAACGGAAGTTATACGTATGTTGCGAACAATGCCCAAGCATTAGCAGCAGGATCAACTGCACATGATTACTTCAACTATACGATGTCTGATGGTACAGATTCAGATGTTGCTATTATTGATATTACGATTACAGGAATGAATGATGCGCCAATAGCGGCAAACGATGCCGGTAGTGTTGATGAAGACGCTACATTAACTGTTGTAGCAAATGGTGTATTGGGTAATGATACCGATGTTGATACTGGAGCTACCAAAACAGTAACGGCAATTCGATTAGGGAATACAGAAGGATCGGGTACGGCAGGCACCCTTGGTTTAACATTGACAGGAACTTATGGAGATCTTATCATAAATACAAACGGAAGTTATACGTATGTTGCGAACAATGCCCAAGCATTAGCAGCAGGATCAACTGCACATGATTACTTCAACTATACGATGTCTGATGGTACAGATTCAGATATTGCTATTATCGATATAACTATTATAGGAATGAACGATGCGCCAGTAGCCGTAAATGATGCTGGTAGTGTTGATGAAGATGCTACATTAACTGTTGTAGCAAATGGTGTATTGGGTAATGATACCGATGTTGATACTGGATCGACCAAAACAGTAACTGCAATTCGATTAGGAAATACCGAAGGTTCAGGTACAGCAGGAACCCTTGGTTCAATATTGACAGGAACTTATGGAGATCTTATCATAAATACAAACGGTAGCTATACTTATGTTGCGAACAATGCCCAAACATTAGCAGCAGGAGCAACCGCACATGATTACTTTAATTATACTATGTCTGATGGTACATTTACAGATGTTGCTATTATTGATATTACGATTACAGGTATGAATGATGCACCAGTAGCTGTTGATGATGCCTACACAACGGATGAAGATACGGTAGTAGCCTTAACCCCATTAACTACAGGTATTGCAGATAGTGATTTAGAAGGTGCTGTAAGTATAGTTTCCATCAATGGCGTAGCCTTGACACCAGGCATTGCACAAGTTATTGCAGTTACCAACGGGACAGTTACAATTACAGCGGCAGGAGTGATTAGTTTCACCCCAAATGCAAACTATAATGGATCAGTAACGTTTCCATATGTGATAGTAGATACAGATGGAGTAACCGATACAGCTGATGTTGTGATCACAGTAAATGCAGTAAATGATGCACCAGTAGCCAATAACGATACCGCAACTACAACCGAAGATACTCCAGTAACAATCAATGTAGCAACCAATGTTGCAGGATTAGATACCGATGTTGACGGAACCATTGATGTAGCGACAGTTGATTTAGACCCAGCTACAGCAGGAATTCAACCGACATTCACCGTAACAGGCGAAGGAACCTACAGTGTAGCTGCTACAGGAGTAGTCACTTTTACTCCAGTATTAAACTTTAACGGAACAGCCACTCCAATTAATTACACTGTAAATGATAATTTAGGATTAGTATCCAATACAGCTACTTTGACAATTACAGTAACAGCAGAAAACGATGCACCAATAGCCAATAACGATACCGCCACAACAACCGAAGATACTCCAGTAACAATCAATGTAGCAACCAATGTTGCAGGATTAGATACCGATGTTGACGGAACCATTGATGTAGCGACAGTTGATTTAGACCCAGCTACAGCAGGAATTCAACCGACATTCACCGTAACAGGGGAAGGAACCTACAGTGTAGCTGCTACAGGAGTAGTCACTTTCACTCCAGTATTAAACTTTAACGGAACAGCCACTGCAATTAATTACACTGTAAATGATAATTTAGGATTAGTATCCAATACGGCTACTTTGACAATTACAGTAACAGCAGTAAATGATGCGCCAGTAGCCAATAACGATACCGCCATAACAACCGAAGATACTCCAGTAACAATCAATGTAGCAACCAATGTTGCAGGATTAGATACCGATGTTGACGGAACCATTGATGTAGCGACAGTTGATTTAGACCCTGCTACAGCAGGAATTCAACCGACATTCACCGTAACAGGGGAAGGAACCTACAGTGTAGCTGCTACAGGAGTAGTCACTTTTACCCCAGTATTAAACTTTAACGGAACAGCCACTGCAATTAATTACACTGTAAATGATAATTTAGGATTAGTATCCAATACAGCTACTTTGACAATTACAGTAACAGCAGTAAATGATGCGCCAGTAGCCAATAACGATACCGCCACAACAACCGAAGATACTCCAGTAACAATCAATGTAGCAACCAATGTTGCAGGATTAGATACCGATGTTGACGGAACCATTGATGTAGCGACAGTTGATTTAGACCTAGCTACAGCAGGAATTCAACCGACATTCACCGTAACAGGGGAAGGAACCTACAGTGTAGCTGCTACAGGAGTAGTCACTTTTACTCCAGTATTAAACTTTAACGGAACAGCCACTGCAATTAATTACACTGTAAATGATAATTTAGGATTAGTATCCAATACGGCTACTTTGACAATTACAGTAACAGCAGAAAACGATGCGCCAATAGCCAATAACGATACCGCCACAACAACCGAAGATACTCCAGTAACAATCAATGTAGCAACCAATGCTGCAGGATTAGATACCGATGTTGACGGAACCATTGATGTAGCGACAGTTGATTTAGACCCAGCTACAGCAGGAATTCAACCGACATTCACCGTAACAGGGGAAGGAACCTACAGTGTAGCTGCTACAGGAGTAGTCACTTTTACCCCAGTATTAAACTTTAACGGAACAGCCACTGCAATTAATTACACTGTAAATGATAATTTAGGATTAGTATCCAATACAGCTACTTTGACAATTACAGTAACAGCAGTAAATGATGCGCCAATTGCCAATAACGATACCGCCACAACAACCGAAGATACTCCAGTAACAATCAATGTAGCAACCAATGTTGCAGGATTAGATACCGATGTTGACGGAACCATTGATGTAGCGACAGTTGATTTAGACCCAGCTACAGCAGGAATTCAACCGACATTCACCGTAACAGGGGAAGGAACCTACAGTGTAGCTGCTACAGGAGTAGTCACTTTTACTCCAGTATTAAACTTTAACGGAACAGCCACTGCAATTAATTACACTGTAAATGATAATTTAGGATTAGTATCCAATACGGCTACTTTGACAATTACAGTAACAGCAGTAAATGATGCGCCAATTGCCAATAACGATACCGCCACAACAACCGAAGATACTCCAGTAACAATCAATGTAGCAACCAATGTTGCAGGATTAGATACCGATGTTGACGGAACCATTGATGTAGCGACAGTTGATTTAGACCCAGCTACAGCAGGAATTCAACCGACATTCACTGTAACAGGGGAAGGAACCTACAGTGTAGCTGCTACAGGAGTAGTCACTTTCACTCCAGTATTAAACTTTAACGGAACAGCCACTGCAATTAATTACACTGTAAATGATAATTTAGGATTAGTATCCAATACGGCTACTTTGACAATTACAGTAACAGCAGTAAATGATGCGCCAATTGCCAATAACGATACCGCCACAACAACCGAAGATACTCCAGTAACAATCAATGTAGCAACCAATGTTGCAGGATTAGATACCGATGTTGACGGAACCATTGATGTAGCGACAGTTGATTTAGACCCAGCTACAGCAGGAATTCAACCGACATTCACTGTAACAGGGGAAGGAACCTACAGTGTAGCTGCTACAGGAGTAGTCACTTTCACTCCAGTATTAAACTTTAACGGAACAGCCACTGCAATTAATTACACTGTAAATGATAATTTAGGATTAGTATCCAATACGGCTACTTTGACAATTACAGTAACAGCAGTAAATGATGCGCCAATAGCCAATAACGATACCGCCATAACAACCGAAGATACTCCAGTAACAATCAATGTAGCAACCAATGTTGCAGGATTAGATACCGATGTTGACGGAACCATTGATGTAGCGACAGTTGATTTAGACCCAGCTACAGCAGGAATTCAACCGACATTCACCGTAACAGGGGAAGGAACCTACAGTGTAGCTGCTACAGGAGTAGTCACTTTCACTCCAGTATTAAACTTTAACGGAACAGCCACTGCAATTAATTACACTGTAAATGATAATTTAGGATTAGTATCCAATACGGCTACTTTGACAATTACAGTAACAGCAGTAAATGATGCGCCAATAGCCAATAACGATACCGCCACAACAACCGAAGATACTCCAGTAACAATCAATGTAGCAACCAATGTTGCAGGATTAGATACCGATGTTGACGGAACCATTGATGTAGCGACAGTTGATTTAGATCCAGCTACAGCAGGAATTCAACCGACATTCACCGTAACAGGGGAAGGAACCTACAGTGTAGCTGCTACAGGAGTAGTCACTTTTACCCCAGTATTAAATTTTAACGGAACAGCCACTGCAATTAATTACACTGTAAATGATAATTTAGGATTAGTATCCAATACGGCTACTTTGACAATTACAGTAACAGCAGTAAATGATGCGCCAGTAGCCAATAACGATACCGCCACAACAACCGAAGATACTCCAGTAACAATCAATGTAGCAACCAATGCTGCAGGATTAGATACCGATGTTGACGGAACCATTGATGTAGTGACAGTTGATTTAGACCCAGCTACAGCAGGAATTCAACCGACATTCACCGTAACAGGGGAAGGAACTTACAGTGTAGCTGCTACAGGAGTAGTCACTTTTACTCCAGTATTAAACTTTAACGGAACAGCCACTGCAATTAATTACACTGTAAATGATAATTTAGGATTAGTATCCAATACAGCTACTTTGACGATTACAGTAACAGCAGTAAATGATGCGCCAATAGCCAATAACGATACCGCCATAACAACCGAAGATACTCCAGTAACAATCAATGTAGCAACCAATGTTGCAGGATTAGATACCGATGTTGACGGAACCATTGATGTAGCGACAGTTGATTTAGACCCAGCTACAGCAGGAATTCAACCGACATTCACCGTAACAGGGGAAGGAACCTACAGTGTAGCTGCTACAGGAGTAGTCACTTTCACTCCAGTATTAAACTTTAACGGAACAGCCACTGCAATTAATTACACTGTAAATGATAATTTAGGATTAGTATCCAATACGGCTACTTTGACAATTACAGTAACAGCAGTAAATGATGCGCCAATAGCCAATAACGATACCGCCACAACAACCGAAGATACTCCAGTAACAATCAATGTAGCAACCAATGTTTCAGGATTAGATACCGATGTTGACGGAACCATTGATGTAGCGACAGTTGATTTAGACCCAGCTACAGCAGGAATTCAACCGACATTCACCGTAACAGGGGAAGGAACCTACAGTGTAGCTGCTACAGGAGTAGTCACTTTTACTCCAGTATTAAACTTTAACGGAACAGCCACTGCAATTAATTACACTGTAAATGATAATTTAGGATTAGTATCCAATACGGCTACTTTGACAATTACAGTAACAGCAGAAAACGATGCGCCAATAGCCAATAACGATACCGCCACAACAACCGAAGATACTCCAGTAACAATCAATGTAGCAACCAATGCTGCAGGATTAGATACCGATGTTGACGGAACCATTGATGTAGCGACAGTTGATTTAGACCCAGCTACAGCAGGAATTCAACCGACATTCACCGTAACAGGGGAAGGAACCTACAGTGTAGCTGCTACAGGAGTAGTCACTTTTACCCCAGTATTAAACTTTAACGGAACAGCCACTGCAATTAATTACACTGTAAATGATAATTTAGGATTAGTATCCAATACAGCTACTTTGACAATTACAGTAACAGCAGTAAATGATGCGCCAATAGCACAAAACAATGCTTACAGTGGGCTAGAAGATGCGGTTTCCATTACAGGCAATGTGATCACGGACACTGATGCAACAGCAGGATTAGATAGTGATATCGATTCAGCAACTTTAGAAGTAAAAGAATATACAATTGCCGGAATTGCAGGCTTACAAACCGTAGGATCAGCAGTAACGATTCCTAGTGTTGGAAGCCTTACGATATTGGCTGATGGAAGTCTTACATTTGTACCCGTTGCTAATTACAATGGAGTTGTTCCAACGATTACGTATACTTTAACCGATGGTGTTTTGACCGATACAGCCGATGTCGTTGTTACTGTGACAGCTGTCAATGATGCGCCTGTTGCGGTTGATGATATTAACACTAATATATCAGCTAATGCTGGACCAACAGCTATCCATATTTTGGTAGCTGCAGATGCTGACGGAACAATAGCCACTTACACAGTTTTAAGCTTACCAACAAACGGAACTTTAGCTTTATCAGGAACGGCAGTAACGTTAAATCAAGTGTTGACATCAGCAGAAGTTGCTTTGTTGACCTACGATCCAAGCGGAAGTTTCACAGGAAATGATACATTTACATTTACTGCAACAGATAATAATGGTGCTGTTGATGCAACTTCAGCTACAATTACATTAGAGGTAGTCTTTATTTTACCTGCCCCACCGGTTATATTTGCAGCTGATGATTTATCGGGATCTTTGTTGAGCAGCAATTCAGTTCAAGAGGTATTAAATGTATTGGATAATGATGCTGTAGATTTGGCCAAAGCTACTTTGAGCAATGTACTAATATCGACAGTCACAGCTGATCCAACGGGCTTTATGACATTAAAATCAGATGGGACAGTTGAAATGGCAGCCTTTACACCGTCTGGGACATATACAATGACATATTCCATTTGTGATAAATTAAACCTAAATAATTGTGATACGGCTATAGTTACAGTAACAGTTGGTTGTGGTTTATCAACAGCTATATCGGGTTTAATTAAAAATGAGCTTACTAATACCCCCTTAGGAAATGTTCCGGTGACTTTAAAACCAATAAATACTACTACCGGTCCAATTTTGTTGAGTATTACCAAAGCAGATGGCAGCTATTCATTTACAGGAATGGTAGCGGGGGATTATGTAATCCAGGTTCAAGACGCGAATTTGAATGCGGCCCAAGAGTTGTATAATACAACACCAAGTTTCTTGATATTAAAAGTAGAAGATTGTAAGTATCAAAAGATTGATTTTGGATATAATAAAACTGATTTATTAGTTTTAGGTGATTTTGTATGGTACGATTTGAACAATAATGGGCTACAAGACGAGTGGTATGATGCCAATAACGATGGTCTTGTGACTAAAAACATACCAGATGCAAATGGCGTAATTGATTTCAGTAAATGGGAATGGATTGATTTTAATGGCGATGGAAGTTATAAAGGGATCCAAAATGCTGGAGAATTGAACGCTGCAGGATTTGGTAATGGTACCACCAATGTTCCTAATATATTTGTAACGGGTCCTAATGGATTCTCCAGAAGCGTAACGATGGGAGTTGAAGGCTATTGGAGAACAAGAGCGCCACAAGGAGCTTATGGAGAATATAAAATTGAGTTTATAAAAGAAGCTAATTTTGAACAAGCTTCTGAGGCGATGTCAGCTTCTGGATTGGTTAAAGTATTGCCAAGCGGAACACTAAAACAAGCGCGTACAGAAAAATCAAAAAGTTATGTTGACTGTGGTTTAACCACCAATACTATTTTGTACGCTCAGTTTACAGAATCAGTAAAAGTTAATTTGAATTTAGATTTTGGAATCAGTTGTAAAACCTATGCCGATATTCTAGCGGTCAATGACGATGCAGGAACAGTAGATGGAACTCAAGCATTAACAGGAGTTCTCAATGTATTGTCAAATGACACAATCAATGGATTGCCGGCTAAGGCTTCAGATGTAAGTATCACATTGACACCAAGTCCAAATTTCACAATAGGAACAGATGGGCTGTTGAATGTGTTGGGCAATACACCAGGGGGTAGCTATAGCTTAAATTACAGCATTTGTGAGAAAGCCAATCCTAGCAATTGCAGTCAAGCCACGATCACTATTGTAGTAGAAAGGCCTAGTATTGCTTTAGTGAAAACGGCGAAATTCAGGGATGAGAACAACGATGGATATGCACAGCCAGGGGAAACCATTACCTACAGTTTTGAAATAACCAATACAGGTAATACACCATTGAGTAATGTAACTATTAGTGATCCATTACCAGGAGTTATCATGTCAGGATCTCCATTAACATTGGCCATAGGAGAAGTCAGTACGACACATTTCTCGGGCTTGTATTTTATTAAGCAATCAGATATTAATTTAGGAAGTATTTCAAATCAAGCTACTGTTTATGGTACCGCACCAAGCGGAAAAGTAGTAGAAGATAAATCGGACGAGTTGAATTTGGTGGATGATAATCCAACGGTACTGAGTGTTTCGGGCTGTGCAATAGAAGTCTTCAATGCAGTGTCACCTGATGGTTCGGCAGGGATCAATGACAAGTTTTATGTAAAAGGCTTAGAATGTTATCCGGAGAATTCGATAGAGATCTTCAACCGTTGGGGTGTTTTAGTATTCGAACGCGAGCATTACAATAATGAAGATAGGGCTTTTAAAGGAGTTTCCGAAGGTCGAGTAACCATAGAGAAATCATCAGAATTACCGGTAGGAACCTATTTTTATATACTGAAATACAGAGACAGTGCCAATAATGCATTTGAGAAATCAGGATATTTGTATTTGAACAGAAAATAGTTGGATAAGTCCCTAAGCTTAAAAAAAACACACACATGAAAACGAAAATAATAGGGTTGGTATTAATGCTTTTATCCTTTGTAGGCTTTGCCCAACAAGATGCGCAATACACCCAATACATGTACAATACGATAGTCGTGAATCCAGGTTATGCAGGATCTCGACAAGCCATGAGTATTTTTGCATTACACCGCAATCAATGGGTAGGAATAGATGGCGCACCGGTGACGAACACCTTTTCGATCAATACACCAATAAATGATAGTAAAGTAGGCTTGGGATTGTCATTTGTAAACGATCAAATAGGGCCATCGGATGAGAACAATATAGCCGTTGATTTCTCATACACTATCCCTGTAAATTATAAATATAAAATGTCATTTGGACTAAAAGGTAGCGCAAATTTATTAAACGTTGATTTTACAAAACTGAAACAAAAGCCAGGCGATGCTATTTTTGAAGAGAATATCGACAATAAATTTTCGCCCAATATTGGAGTTGGGTTTTACTTGCATTCGGATAATGGTTATTTAGGATTGTCAGCGCCCAATTTAATCGAAACGGTACATTTTGATGGGACGGCCACCTCGAGTTCAAGCAGCCATATTGCCACCGAGAAAATCAATTATTACCTGATAGCAGGATACGTATTTGATTTAAATCCAAGTCTAAAATTCAAACCCTCGTTGCAAAGCAAATACGTACAAGGAGCACCACTTCAGGTGGACGTGAGCGCCAATTTCATGATGAACGAAAAATTCGTAGCGGGATTAGCCTACAGATGGAGTGCTGCGATGAGCGCCATGGTGGGCTTCCAAGCCAGCGATTCATGGTTTATAGGATACAGTTATGATTTTGACACAACAGAATTGGCACAATACAATTCGGGTTCCCACGAAATCTTTTTGCGATACGAATTGTTTAACAAGTTTGACAAAATTATCTCCCCAAGATTCTTTTAAAACCACACCTATGAAAATTAAAACTACACTATATAGCCTTTTTATATTGCTTTTGTTGACCTCAGGGTACGCCCAAAAAAAAACAGTTGCCAAAGCGGATGTCAATTACGATCGTTATGCTTATGTCGATGCCATAGTCAATTATGAGAAAGTGGCAGCCAAAGGATACCAAGACGAAAAGATGTTTCAAAAGTTAGGGAATGCCTATTATTTTAAAGCCGAATTGCCACAAGCATCAAAATGGTATGAGCAACTATTTACATTGTATCCCAATCAAGAGGCCGAATATTATTACCGCTACTCACAGACCTTAAAATCAACAGGAGATTACAAAAAGTCGGATCAAATGTTGGAACAGTTTAATTTAAAAAGTGGTAACGATAAAAGAGGGATATTATTCAAAGAGAATAAAAATTATCTAGAGGAAATCAAGGCCAATTCGGGACGTTTTCAAGTAGTGGATGCAGGAGTTAATTCGGCATTTTCAGATTATGGGAGTTCCTTTTTAGGCGATAAATTAGTATTTGCTTCCGCAAGAGATACTGGAGGTGTTTCCAAGAAAGTATTCAAATGGACCAACAAATCCTTTACCAATTTGTATGCATCAGAGATGAAACCCGATGGAGAGATGGGAATTCCGGAACGATTTGTACGTACGATCAATTCGAAGTTCAATGAATCAACTCCGATATTTACCCAAGACGGCAAAACCATGTATTTTACACGAAACAACTACCTAGAAGGCAAAAGAGGAAGAGATTCGAGTAAAAACACTTTATTAAAACTCTACAAAGCCACATTGGATACAGAAGGCGAGTGGAGCAATGTAACAGAATTGCCATTTAACAGCAATGAATACAGCGTGGCTCACCCAGCATTAAGCCAAGACGAAAAAACCCTGTATTTTGCCTCGGATATGCCTGGGACATTAGGGCAGTCGGATTTGTTTAGGGTTAAAATCAATCAAGATGGTACATATGGAACTGCAGAGAATCTAGGGCCGGAAATCAATACCGAAGGCCGAGAAACCTTTCCGTTTGTATCGGAAGAAAATGAATTGTTTTTTGCCAGCGATGGCCGCCCAGGTTTAGGAGGATTGGATATTTTTGTGGCCAGAAAAGAGGTAGATGATAGTTTTTATGGCATTCAAAACGTTGGGGAGCCAATAAATAGTAATCAAGATGATTTTGCGTTTTTAATCAATAAAAAGCGCAATGGATTTTTCACATCCAATAGAGAAGGCGGAAAAGGATACGATGATATTTACCGATTTGTGGAGTACAAAAAATTGATTTGTGATCAAGTGCTTTCGGGCTTGATAACAGATCAAGAAACCAAAGAAATAGTATCGAATGCAAAGATGAGTTTATTTGATTCCAATTTCAAACCGTTGCAAGTTGCCCAAACCGATGCTCAAGGCAGGTATAGTTTTGCAGTAGATTGCAGTAAAACGTATTATGTAAGAGCCGAGAAAGAGGACTATCAAACCAAAGAAGGATCAGTTAGATCAAAAAGTTTCAGCGGAAGCAAAGACTACTCGATGGAGTTGGAGCGAAGAATCAAGCCAATAACCGTAGGAACAGATTTGGCCAAAACCTTAGACATTCCGATGATCTATTTTGATTTGGACAAGTCATACATTCGTAAGGATGCCAGTTACGAGTTGGCCAAAGTATTGACCGTTATGCAGCAATACCCAGCGATGAAAATCGAAGTTCGTTCGCATACCGATAGCCGCCAAACCGCTGCTTACAACGAGAAATTATCCGATAGAAGAGCCAAAGCTACAGTGGCTTGGTTGGTTAAAAACGGTATTAATTCAGCACGATTAATCGGGAAAGGATATGGAGAATCTCAATTGGTTAATCCATGTTCCGATGGTGTAAAATGTTCCGAAGAAGAACACCAAGCCAACAGACGAAGCGAATTTATAATTGTTTCGATGCAGTAAATGTAATCGTATTTAAAACCAAATCCCTTCTTTCTTAATGTTTATGATTGAAGGGTTTTTTTGTGGTTTTTAATTTGCTTTTAAAAAGTAATAGCAAACTATCAAATTGGTATATTTGTAAGTGTAATTTTAATTCATGTTCAGCATTAGAATTCAGATATAGTAAATTTCTATGCGAAATCTGGGTGTTAAGTAATAGTATTAAGTTTGCTGTAAAATAGTTTGTTTTTAATTTAACTTTCAAAAGAATGATGCGAATATTTCTTGGATGTTTTCTTTTTTTATCCGTTTTTAAAGGGTTGTCACAAGAAGTGCCTTTTTCTATAGATACACTGCATGTTAAAATTGATAGTCTTTACAGGGAAGATCAATTTTATGCTGGGATTAATTACAATTCAATAATTACAAAACCAGTTGGTGTTTCTCAAAATAAAATATCTTTTGGTTTTTCTGCTGGATTTCTTAGAGATATGCCTTTAAATAAAAGTAGAACTTTGGCAATTGCTCCTGGAATTGGTTTTTCATTTGATAATTATATTCAAAATATGGCTATTGTTGGAAGTGGAAAAAATCCAATTTATGGTGTGATTCCGTCTAATGTGGATTACAGTAAGAATAGGTTTGAAAAATGGCGAGTTGAAGTTCCTATTGAATTTAGATGGCGAACTTCGACACCCGAAGAGTTTACTTTTTTTAGAATTTATGGAGGCTTTAAATTTAGTTATTTGTTATCTGATAAGTCTGTATTTGATGATAGTATTCAAAAAATAGTAATCAAAAATAATAAAGATTTTGAAGAATTCCTTTATGGAGTGTATCTTTCGATAGGATATAGCTCCTTTAATTTACAGGTATATTACGGTTTGAACAACCTTTTTAAACCTTCAGCGCAAATTGATTCAGTCCCTATAAAAATGGATATCCTAAGTATTGGGATTGTGTTCTATATTTTATAACCAAAGAAATAAAAAGGCTAATTGAGGAATACTCCCTACGAATAAACCAATCATCAATTCATTTGGAGTATGTGCGTGCATAACCAAACGCGATGAGGCTACAAAACCATTCATTAAAAGCATAATTGGCACTAAATAAATATTGCCCAATTGTAAGTGTATATTCATACCAAAAATAAAAACGGTTAATGCAGAAATACCTAGCATGTGGAGACTGGCTTTGGTTTTTATAAATAATAATCCTAGGGCAAATAAAGTACTAAATAAAGCACCTAAAAAAAAGAAATGTAATTCAGGGAATTGTTCTAATGTGATGCTTTTTCGCAACAATAGAATGATTAAAAAACTTTGAAAAACCAAGGGAATTTTGCGTTGATCCAAATTTGCAATCATAATAGAGTCTACTCTTTCGGTATAGCGCAATACCAGAAACAATGCCATTGGGATCAAGATTGTGACTATTGCTATTTGCAAAAGAAAAGTAGCAATTTGTTCTATTTTGTATTCGGTAATATGGAATAAAAAATAGAAAAAACTAGCTTGCACCGGAATAAAAATCGGATGAAAAATATAGGAGAATATTGGTAGTATCTTTTTCAATTTCGAAAAGAGGTTTTAAACAGTATTTAAATAGGGATCTATAATTTTCTTCTCATTCGAGCAACAGGTATTTCTAGATGTTCGCGATATTTGGCTATGGTTCTTCGGGCTATTGGATATCCTTTATTTTTAAGAATTTCTGCCAACAGATCATCAGGTAGTGGGTTGCTTTTGTCTTCTTCTTCAATGGTGTTGAGAAGAATTCTTTTTATTTCAATGGTACTAACTTCTTCTCCTTGGTCGTTTTTCATAGCTTCTGAGAAAAACTCTTTTACCAATTTTGTTCCATAAGGTGTTTCGACATATTTACTATTGGCAACTCTAGAAACGGTCGAAATATCAAGTCCAACTCTATCAGCAATATCTTTTAGAATCATCGGTTTTAATTGGGTTTCATCTCCATCAAGTAAATAGTCTTTTTGGTAATGCATAATGGCATTCATGGTCACAAACAAAGTATCTTGACGTTGTTTTATGGCATCAATAAACCATTTGGCCGAATCTAATTTTTGTTTGATAAACTGTACAGCGTCTTTTTGCGAATGGGATTTATCTTTCGACTCTTTATACGTCTGCATCATTTCTTGATAATCTTTAGAAACATGCAAAGCGGGGGCATTTCTGCCATTTAAAGTAAGTTCTAATTCGCCATCTACAATTCTAATTGCAAAATCAGGAACTACATTTTCAGTTATTTTATTGTTTCCTGTAAAAGAACCTCCGGGTTTTGGGTTTAATTTTTCTACTTCATGAACTGCATTTCTAAGCTGCTCATTAGAAATATTGAATTTTTGAATCAATTTGTCGTAATGCTTTCTTACAAATGCATCAAATTGTTGTTCGATCATTAAAGTGGCCAGATCCACAGATTCTGTTGGGGTTTTTCTTTTTAGTTGCAATAACAGACACTCTTGTAAATCACGAGCACCGACACCGGTAGGTTCTAATTCGTGAATAATATGCAAGATGTTTTGGACTTGTTTTTCCGTGGTATAAAGCCCTTGAGTAAAAGCCATATCATCCACCAAATCAGGAATACTTCGTCTTAAATATCCTAAATCATCTATGCTGCCAACTAAAAACTCCGCAATATCTCGCTCCTCGTCAGTTAAAATAAAAGTATTTAATTGATTGATTAAATCCTGATGAAAGCTTATTGAGGCTGCAAATGGGGTTTCTTTTTCCTCATCGTCATCGCTATAGTTGCTTATTTGTGTCTTGTAATCTGGGGTGTCATCATTATTTAAATATTCGTCTATGTTTATATCTTCAGATTCAATTCTATCTGCTTCAGAATCATCATAGTCGTCATATTGTTCGTTGTCAAATTCATCTTTTTCGTGAAGATCCTCCTCTTTGCCAGATTCCAAAGCAGGATTTTCATTCATTTCTTCTAATAATCTTTGTTCAAATGCTTGCGTAGGCAACTGAATTAACTTCATCAACTGTATTTGTTGTGGAGATAATTTCTGTGATATTTTTAAATTTAAAAATTGCTTTAACATTTGTCTTATTATTTAAAGGTTTAAGAGTTTAATTGTTTAAAGTTGTTGTGGTTCAAACAACTTTAAACAATTATAAAACAACATTAAACTTTTTAAAATTCTGCGTTCATTGGCGTTCTTGGGAAAGGAATTACGTCACGAATGTTAGTCATTCCAGTTACAAATAACACCAATCTTTCAAATCCAAGTCCAAAACCAGAATGCACTGCAGATCCAAATCGTCTGGTGTCCAAGTACCACCATAATTCTTCTTCGTGTATTCCTAAGGCTTTCATTTTTTCGACCAAAACATCAAAACGTTCCTCTCTTTGTGAACCTCCTACTATTTCTCCTATTCCTGGGAAAAGAATGTCCATGGCACGAACCGTTTTGCCATCTTCGTTCAATCGCATATAGAATGCTTTGATATTAGCAGGATAATCAAACAAAATTACTGGACATTTAAAGTGCTTTTCTACTAAATAACGCTCGTGTTCCGATTGTAAATCAGCACCCCATTCGTTAATGATATAATTGAATTTTTTCTTCTTGTTCGGTGTACAATCTCTTAAAATATCAATCGCTTCGGTATAGGAAACACGTTTGAAATTGTTATCCATTACAAATCCTAATTTTTCCAACAAAGGCATTTCGCTTCTTTCTGCTTGTGGTTTAGATTTTTCTTCTTCAGTCAAACGACTTTCCAAGAATTTTAAATCTTCTCCACATTTATCAACGGCATATTTTACAACATATTTAATAAAATCTTCGGCAAGATCCATATTGTCATTCAAATCATTGAAAGCTACTTCGGGTTCAATCATCCAAAATTCGGCTAAGTGACGAGAAGTATTTGAATTTTCTGCTCTAAAAGTAGGTCCAAAAGTATAAATCTGACCCAGAGCCATCGCAAATGTTTCCCCTTCCAATTGTCCAGAAACCGTAAGATTGGTTTCTTTTCCGAAAAAATCTTCTTTGAAATCTACTTTTCCATCTTCGGTTCTTGGTGTATTTTCAAATGGCAATGCAGTTACTTTAAACATTTCACCCGCACCTTCAGCATCAGATCCTGTGATGATTGGTGTATTCACATATACAAAACCTTTTTGTTGAAAATAACTATGAACAGCATACGACAAAACTGAACGCACACGCATAATAGCGCCAAACACATTCGTACGCACGCGTAAATGAGCATTCTCGCGTAAGAATTCTAAGCTTGGTTTGTTTTTTGGTTGTATTGGGAATTTCTCTGCATCCGAATCGCCAAGAATTTCCAGTTTATTGACTTGGATTTCAAATTTTTGACCAGCACCTTTACTCTCAACCAAATTCCCAGTTACCGAAATAGCTGCTCCAGTTGTAATTCTTTTCAATGTTTCGTCTGGTGTATTCTCAAAATCGACAACACATTGTATGTTATTAATGGTTGAACCATCATTTAAAGCAATAAACTGATTATTTCTAAAAGTTCTAACCCAACCTTTTGCATTGATTTCGTGTAATGTAGATGTACTGTTTAGTAAGTCTTTAACTTTTGTGTGTCTCATTTTAATTTTTTGATTTTAAAGTTCAGATTTTCGATTAATACAAAAATCAGTGTTTTAATCTAAGTGCAAATATAAAAGAAATTGTTTGAAAAATTGGCACAGACCCTCTCTAAGTGAGAAGCTATTTCCTGCTATTTTCTCTATCTTTTACTTTTGATAACAAAGTAAAAGATAATTGCAAAATCAATTCGATAATCAATCTTTTGCAAAATTTAAGAAATTTGGAGGTACATTGTTGATTGCCATCTTTGAATAGTAAGACGGCAACATCTTACTATTTCAATGATAGTATGTTTGGATTCAAATTTATCGCAAAACCACAAACTACAAAACCTTTTATGGATTTTTATACTTTTGCGATAAATGGATTTAGATACATTAGGATATAATTCTCAATCATTACCCAAAACGTCGAGAAACTGCTATTTCTCTTTTTCTAATTTATCGATTTCTTCATCGCTAAATTCAAGCATTTCCAGTTTAGGTTCAATGAATTCTTGCTCGTTTGCCAAAGTTTTATTCAATGTTAATACCAAAGCAGGCAGTAACATTAAATTAGATAACATTCCAAATAATAAGGTCAGTGATATGAGTCCGCCAAGAGCAATAGTTCCTCCAAAACTAGAGAGCATAAAAACCGAAAACCCAAAAAACAAAACGATTGAAGTATAAAACATACTCAATCCCGATTCGTTAAAAGTAGCGTAAACTGATTTTTTGATTTTCCAATTGTTCTTCTTAAGTTCCTCTCGATATTGAGACAAGAATCGAACGGTGTCATCTACCGAAAGTCCGAATGCAATTCCAAAAACTAAAATAGTAGAAGGTTTTAATGGAATGTCCAAAAAGCCCATGATTCCAGCCGTTAATAATAATGGCAATAGATTTGGGATTATTGAAACCAAAACCATTTTGAAAGAACGAAACATAAAAGCTATCAATAATGCAGTTAGGAAAAAGGCAAAAACTAAAGATGAAAGTAGGTTGTCAAGTAAATAGCCTGTTCCTTTTTGAAAAACTAAGGCTTTTCCCGTGATAATTACATTGTATCTATCTGGAGGGAATAGTATATCTGCTTTTCTACGAATTTCTCCTTCAATTATTGGAATTCTGCTTCCGCTTTCATCACGCATAAACGTAGTGATTCTAGCCACTTGCCCACTGGAATCGACATAGCTCTTCATTAAATTCTCTTTGGAATCCTTTGTTGCATTTTTGGCATAAGACAAGATAAAAGCCTGTTCTTGTGATGTAGGTAAATCGTAATATTCTGGGTTTCCATTGTAATAAGCTTGTTTGGAATATTTCACCAAATTAACAATAGAAATAGGTTTTGAAAGTTCTGGAATTTCCTCAATAGTTTTTTGAAGTTCATCCATTTTTTTTAACATAGACAATTTCATGACACCTTTTTTGCGTTTGGTGTCTATCATTATTTCTAATGGCATAACTCCATCGAATTCTTTTTCGAAAAACACGATGTCTTTGAAGAATGGTTCTTTTTTGGGCATGTCTTCAATCAAACTTCCAGAAATTCGCATTTGAAAAATTCCGATGATGCTTATAACCAATAGACTTATAGAAACCACATAAATAGAAAAACGATTGTATTTTACATTTCTTAGTATCCAATCCATAAATTTTTTGATCGAAACTCTCTCTAAATGCTCTAAATGACGGTCTATCGGAGCGGGTACATAACTATGCAAAATAGGAATAGTTATGATGCAAAGTATGAATAACAATAATATGTTAATCGATGTTACATTTCCAAATTCTATAAGTAATTTATTGTTTGATGATATAAAAGTAAAAAAACCAATGGCTGTAGTTAAGTTGGTCATAAAGGTTGCCATTCCTATTTTTGTAGTCACCCTTTGTAAAGCTTTGGTTTTGTTGCCGTGAATTTTGTATTCCTGATGGTATTTGTTGGTTAAGAAAATACAGTTTGGTATTCCAATGACAATCATCAAAGTAGGAACCATAGCGGTTAAAACCGTAATTTCATAATCTAAAAGGCCTAATACACCAAAAGACCACATTACACTTATAATTACAATAATTAGTGAAATCATGGTTGCTCTAAAACTTCTAAAAAAGTAAAAGAACAATAGGGAAGTAAGGAATAATGCTGCGCCAATAAAAAGACTTATTTCGCTAAGAATAGTTTGAGCATTCAGGGTACGAATGTAAGGCATACCTGAAACACGGAGTTTTATTTTGGTTTCCTTTTCAAAAACTTTTATAGCAGGAATTAATTCGTTGAGGACATAATTTTTGCGTTCAGTAGTGTTTACAATTTTCTTGTCAAGGTAAACCGCCGAGCGAATGCTTCCAGATCTTTTATTAAAAATTAATCCTTCATAAAAAGGGAGTTTGTTAAAAAGTTCTTGCTTTATTTTTTGAAGATATTCTTTGTCAATTTTTTTGTTTGGATCAATAAAAGGAACTAATTCAAATTTTTGTAAAGCTTCGTTTTTTTGTAGTTTTTTCATATCATTCAATGAAATGACCAAATCGACATCTTTGTTTGTCTTGATCGTATTCATCAGTTTTACCCATGAGGAAAAAACTTTTGGAGTAAATATTGCATCGTTTTTTATACCAATAACAATTAGGTTTCCTTCTTCTCCAAATTTATTTAAAAACGAATTGTATTCTATGTTTACAATATTATCTGCAGGTAATAAATTGGCTTCGCTATGGGTAAAACGAATGTATTTCCATTGCATTGCCAAGAATATCGTAATTAGTGCAATTATCGATAACATTACTATTTTATTTCTAAGAACAACTCGGGCAATTAACTCCCAAAATCCTAGACTAAACCATTTTTTCATTATAAATTTTTTAAAGCCCCAAAAATACATAAACTCCAAGAGTTATTTTTGTTTTTATGCATTTGATTTGATTTTTTTCAAGGTCATTTTTTACAGTAGAATTAAATTTTAGTTACCATTGTTATTTGTTTTATAATTAATAGATTTGTTTTCGCAACTTTGTTTTATTAAATTAATTTTTGGGGTTACTATAAATATGAAAAAGTATAGGAATACATTGTTTTATTTTGGCGTAACAGGTGGTTTTACAGCTCTTATGTATTGGATAATTAAGGAAGGAAAATACCTTGAAAATAATGAGACTATTATTCATCCGATAGCCAGTAATAATTCTTGGGAGGATTTTCTCAATGCAATGATTCATAATGTACAAGATCCTTTAGCTATTTTATTGGCACAAATTATAATGATTATCCTTGTGGCACGACTTTTTGGTTGGGTTTTCAAAAAAATTGGTCAACCTTCCGTTATTGGTGAAATTATAGCTGGAATTGCATTAGGGCCATCCTTGTTAGGTTTATATTTTCCAGATTTCTTTCATGCATTATTTCCCCCTGATTCATTAGAAAATTTAAAATTTTTGAGCCAGATTGGACTGATTCTTTTTATGTTTGTTATTGGGATGGAACTCGACATAAAAGTTCTAAAAAACAGAGCCAAAGAAGCTATTGTTATTAGTCATGCAAGTATTGTAATTCCGTTTGCACTGGGTATAGGATTGGCGTATTTTGTTTACAATCGTTTTGCTCCAGAAGGAGTAAAGTTTCTTTCTTTTAGTTTGTTTATGGGAATTGCAATGAGTATCACCGCTTTTCCGGTTTTGGCTCGAATTGTTCAAGAAAGAGGCATGCATAAAACTAAGTTAGGAGCAATCGTAATTACATGTGCAGCCGCAGATGATATTACCGCTTGGTGTTTGTTGGCAGTTGTAATTGCTATAGTAAAAGCGGGAACCTTTGAAAGTTCCATGTTTATAATTTCTCTGGCAGCCTTATATGTTCTAATAATGATTTTTCTTGTAAAACCATTCTTGAAAAGAATTGGTGATTTATATGGAGCCAAAGACAGTTTGAGTAAACCCGTGGTGGCAATCTTTTTTTTAATATTAATCATTTCGTCCTATGCTACGGAATTGGTTGGTATTCATGCCCTATTTGGTGCCTTTATGATGGGGGCTATTATGCCTGATATTCCTAAGTTTCGAACCGTTTTTATTGCAAAAGTAGAAGATGTTTCTGTTATATTATTGCTTCCTTTATTTTTTGTATTCACAGGTTTACGTACCGAAATTGGTTTGATCAATGAACCTTATTTATGGAAAGTGACAGGGTTTATCATTCTAGTTGCAGTAGTAGGGAAATTTTTTGGTAGTGCTTTGGCAGCAAAATTTGTCGGACAAAGTTGGCGAAACAGTCTTATCATTGGAGCCTTAATGAATACTAGGGGATTAATGGAGCTTATTGTTTTGAATATTGGATTGGGCCTTGGTGTACTAACTACGGAGGTCTTTACAATGATGGTTATTATGGCATTGGTGACTACTTTTATGACAGGCCCCGCTTTAAATTTAATCAATTATATTTTCAAAACTAGTGATATAATAGATCATGAAGATGAAGTTGATCAAAGTAAATATCGTATTCTACTATCTTTTGGGAATAATGAAAAAGGAAAATCTTTATTGCGTTTAGCCAACAGTATGGTGAAAAAACAAAAAGAAAAAGCCAGTATCACTGCTTTACATTTATCGTTAAGTGATGAAGTACATACTTTTAATATGGACGATAAAGAGAAAAGTAGTTTTAGTCCTATAATGAAAGAGGCAATTGTGCTGAAACAAGAAGTTACTACTATTTTTAAGGCAACTATTGATATAGAAAATGAAATTATTGATATTGCCAATCAAGGAGAATATGATTTATTGCTAGTTGGATTGGGGAAATCGATTTTTGAAGGAACAATATTGGGAAAAGTAATTGGCTTTACTTCTCGAATCATAAATCCAGAAAGATTATTAGATAAGTTTACCGGTAAAGAAGGATTGTTTGTCAATTCTCCATTTGATGAACGAACTCGCCAAATTGTTTTGAAAACTAAAATGCCATTAGGTGTTTTGATTGATAAAGATTTGAAAGAAGTAAATAAAGTCTTCGTTCCTATTTACACTTCCGAAGACTCATTTTTGATTGAATATGCTCAAAAAATGATATTCAATAATAATGCTACAGTTGCTTTTTTGGATTTCAACAGCCACATAGAGAATAATTTTGTAATTGCCAGTGCTATAGAATCTTTAAAGCAAAAATATCCAAATAATGTAATTTTAGATAAAGAATCATTGTTAAACAATGAATTCTTGATTCAGCAAGATTTAATGATTGTGAGTTTGGATAGTTGGAAAGATTTATTGGATTCTCGCAGTAAATGGTTGAGTGGGGTGCCTTCGGTATTGATTATAAAACCATAATTATGAATTGGATTTTATTAATTATAGCGGGTTTTTTTGAAGTGGGTTTTGCCACTTGTTTGGGCAAAGCCAAAGAAACTTCGGGTATGACCTCGACATTGTGGATGGTTGGTTTTTTTACGGCGCTTTCAATTAGTATGTTATTGTTGTACAAAGCATCTCAAACTTTGCCTATTGGTACCGCTTATGCAGTTTGGACAGGAATTGGAGCTGTTGGAACTGTTTTAGTTGGTATTTTTATATTCAAAGAACCGGCTACTTTCTGGAGACTTTTTTTCCTATTTACTTTGATAGCCTCAATAGTTGGGCTGAAATTTGTTTCCTCACATTGATCGTTACCCTACTTTTTTTTGATTTTGATATGTTGAGTAAAGAGAAAGTACGCATGCTCTGTGATTATTCTCAATTTGGATGCTTTTGAGATCGAAATGTGTTCTAAAGTTCGTGATTTTTTACAATGATGTTCATCGCAACTGTCTGAATTAAATCAATAGAGGGCTCTTACCGTTTTGGATACTATCATTAGGACTTTATTAAATTCCTAAATTTAAGACGAAAGTTAATTTTATGGCTATATTGTCTTCAAATTTGCTCAATTGATTTGGACCATAACGGTAATAGCCTCCTAGACCCAGACCATTAAATATTTTATTCAATTCAATTCCAGATTCTATATATCCTTTCTCTAAGGTTTTAAAGTCAATGCCAATATGATTTTCTGGGTTTTCCATTTTTCCCCACGCCATTCTTGTGACAAAATCCAATGAAGGTTTTAATTTTTTTAATATGAAGATCCTATTAAAACCATGTTTAAATTGAAATGTCATGTATTCGCTCGAAAAAAATTCATTAAAAAACATGGTTTCAAAACTATTTTTACCGGCAAATGTTATTCTTTTTATAATGGTTTCTTTGTTTAAATTATTGGGAGCGTTGTTGTAAAGTTGTGGCAGGGGTAAATCACCAAATGCTTTACCTGCTTCAAATAACAAAAAGGTACGTTGCCCATTGAGATATTTGATTTGATAATCTGCTTTAAAGTCAACTTTGGTATAGTTAAAATCATTTTTTAAAACATCGGGTAGTGATTGTATCAACTGTAAGGTGAATTTTGGAAACCTTTTTTCAGATTCGATTTTTCCTGTTGGTGTTTGCATATAATCGCTATAAGGGCTCCATTTTAATGAAAATGTTGCTGTAGTCATGTTATAACTAGAATACGATTTGCCATTTAAACTGTATATGTAATTGAATTGAGGAGTCACAAATGTACTTGCCAGAGCCAATGTTGATTCTACTTTTGGGATAATTTTAGATTCTAATGCTATTTTCCATTGTTCATATCTATAAAGTGTGCTGAAATTGATAGCGCGAGGGTCATAAATCTTGAAAGCTCTTTTTTCAACAGCATAATCGATACTCGCAATTTCTCTCAGGTCATCGGTGTAGTTTAAACTAATCCAGGTGTTTGAGAATTTATTAACTCTGGTTCCAATTCCTATATTGTATTTGAATTCAGAATCCCGAAGACCATAAGCGGTGTAGCCTTCTATCCTGTATTTTTTTGAAAAGTAATCATTAGTTATTCCGCCAAGTCCCAATCGTAGTCCTTCATAATTATTGTAACTAATTATTTTACGCAAATCAAAATCCCAAGATTTGAATGGAACATAACCAGTAAGTACTTTTCGAAGCAAATTTAACCGACTTTCAATTCTTTTTTTTATCGAAATACTATCTAATGATAAATAGGTTTTTTGACTTCGGCTGTCTAAACTGTCTTTTCTAAATTCATTCCAAAAACTTTCTGGTTTTGATATGGCATCATCTTTAATTTCAACAGCAACAATTGGTTTGTTGATTTTAACTGTAGAATTGTATTGAATATCAAAATTATTTGTTTGGGATAGTAAATAGACATAGTCTGATTCTTCTCTTTTTCTGGGCGTTAAATCTTCTTTAATGTCCCCGTCAAATTGAATGGTTCCGCCTAATATTTTTATATCATCATCATTATTTCCCTTAACAATTTTAAATTTTTTCTGTGTAGGAAACCATAAATTTTCTTCTGGAATGTAATTAAATTCATGAATTGCACTGATATCCAGTATGCCCTTAATTCGCATAATTGCTTTTGCAACAGCATAATTAGTCTCATCGATATATAAAATACCTTCCAGACCCGCTGTTCTTTTTTCTTTTTTGTTTTTAAAATAAACCATAAAGGCATTTCGTCCATTTATGGTTACCGTGTCCAAAAGTTTAAAGTTATAATCTTTTAACGCGTCACGAGCAATTGGGCTGTTGTATTTGGTTTCAAAAAGTTCGTATTTAGTGTCGTAAATAGAAAATGACTGTAGGTTAAAGGATAGGATTTCATAAACAGGTTGTTTAAAGCCTGCCATTTTTGTTCCCAAAATGGTTTCTTTTAATCGTTTGCCATCATATTGATATTGGGAAATTTTTTCAGTTTGAAATAAATGTTGCTTTTTGATTAATAACTTAAATTTATAATCAGTGGAATCAATTTCTTTTAGGTATTTTCCATAGGGATTATTGACAAAAACGGAATCAATATCCCCATGAATAGAATCGGGATTTGCTGTTACGATGAGCTTGTTGTACGCCTTGAATTCATAACTTTTTAGTTTTTCTTGTGGATTGTTCTTTGTTTTATTTTCAATTGTTTTTTTTATTATGGCTAATGCTGGATTGACATTTGAAACAAGAACTTCATGGAGAGGATTTGTTTTTTGTTCTAAAGCAATTTTATAAAATATTTTTGCGTTATCTACAGTAAGGGTGTTTTTTGTATAACCAATATAGGAAACGGTAATTGATGTTATTTTGTTTTTGGAGACCAAACTAAATTTTCCGTCAACATCCGAAATAGTATTGGTGTCTTCATTTGAAACAATGGAAGCAAAAGGAAGTGGTTTTTTGGTTGTAGCGTCTTTTACAATTCCGTTAATTTGAAATTGTGCCTGAATTGTTAGTGTAAAAAGGAAGAACAATGCAATAAAGTACTTCATAATACTGTTTTGATTAGAAAGGCATTTGGCTACGCATCCTTGCCACAAAAATAAGTATAAAAAAATCTGTCTCGTTCAAAAAGACAAGACAGATTTATTATTTTTATTAATTTAAAAGATTATACTTTCATGATTTCAGCTTCTTTTATAACTAGAAGTTCATCTATTTTTTTGATATAAGTATTAGTCAAGTTTTGTACTTCTTCTTCGGCACTTTTACAAATATCTTCAGAAGTTCCTTCTTTTTCTAGTTTTTTAATATCAGTATTGGCTTCTTTTCTGGCATTTCTAACCCCAATTTTGGCATCTTCTGCTTCAACTTTGGCTTGTTTGGCTAGTTCACGTCTTCTATCTTCGGTAAGTGGTGGAACGCTTATGATAATCATGTCACCATTGTTCATTGGGTTAAATCCAAGATTGGCAATCATAATTGCTTTTTCGATAGGATGTAACATGTTTTTTTCAAAGGGTTGAAGCGTTATAGTTCTGGCGTCTGGAACACTAATTTTTGAAACTTGTGAAAGTGGAGATGCCGATCCATAATAATCTACAAAAACACTTCCTAACATAGCTGGAGATGCTTTTCCAGCACGAATATTTAAAAATGATTTCTCTAAATGTTCAATAGAACCAGCCATTGATTCTTTGGTGCTATCTAATATAAATTCAATTTCTTCTGTCATTTTTTTTTATTTAGTGGTCAGTGATCAGTTTTTTAGTGATCAGTTTTTACTGCAAACTGAACACTGAATACTGCTAACTATATATTAACTACGGTTCCTATGTTTTCTCCTTCACAAATTTTTAATAGATTCCCTATTTTATTCATGTCGAAAACGACTATTGGTAATTTGTTTTCTTGGCTTAAAGTAAATGCTGTGGTATCCATAACATTTAATCCTTTTTTTAATACATCTTCAAATGAAATGTATTCAAATTTTACAGCTGATGCGTTTTTCTCTGGATCACAATCATAAACTCCATCAACACGTGTTCCTTTTAGAATTACATTAGCATTGATTTCAATTCCTCGTAAAACGGCTGCAGTATCTGTTGTAAAATAAGGGTTTCCTGTACCAGCTCCAAAAATTACGATCCTTCCTTTTTCCAGATGACGATCCGCTCTTCTTTTGATATAAGGCTCTGCAATAGATTCCATTTTTAAGGCAGTTTGCAAACGGGTTTTCATTCCTTTGTCTTCAAGAGCGCCTTGTAATGCCATTCCGTTAATAACTGTGGCTAGCATTCCCATATAATCTCCTTGAACTCTATCCATTCCTGAACTGGCTCCAGCAACACCTCTAAAAATGTTACCTCCACCAATAACTATAGCGATTTCAACTCCTTTGGCATGAATTTGTTTGATTTCATCTGCATATTCGGCTAATCGTTTAGGATCAATCCCATATTGTAAATCACCCATTAAAGCTTCGCCACTTAATTTTAGAAGGATTCTTTTGTATTTCATCTTTAGATTTTATTTTTTTAAGGTCTCCCTTCATTTTCGAAAGTAAATTACACTGGTTTTCGAGTCAAAACAGCATAAGTTGTGCAAATATAGACATATTCTGTTTTTTTTGAAAATACTGTTCCCTAAATATTTAAATTTAGTTTTTTATATGATTTTTTAGCCGATTCGTATCCAATATTAAAAATAGCCTCCATTTTGATTTTACTGGTTTCAAATGTGCTATATAAGGACAAGGCTTCGGGTTCTATCAACCAATCGCAATGATCAAATTTGTGTATGCTCGAATTGGCGGAGAATAAATCAAATGCTCTAGCTGTGACTGCTTTGATAGAATTTAAATCTTTTGCTTCTATTTGCTGTATTGGACTGACATATATCCCAATTAAGGTATCACATTTGTCTTTTAGAATGTTGGTTGGAAAATGATTAAGAATGCCACCGTCACTATATAACTTTCCATTAAATTCATACGGAGACATTACTCCAGGAAATGACGATGACGCCAAGATGGCATCTATTGTTTTGGTTTCGGGGCTAAAAACTTTTGATTTGCCTTTGATCAAGTCGGTGGCGGTAATGTATATTGGTATTTTTAGTTCTCCCAAAGTTGTGTCCTTAAAAATTTCATAAAAATATTCTTTGAAGGATTCCGAGTCAATTAAACCTGCTTTAGAAAATGTAAAATGTTTCCAATGGAAAAAATAAATAGATTTGAAAAATTCCAGGATTGCCTCGGGAGATTTGCCAATTCCATACAAGGCAGCAACTATTGATCCTGCACTTGAGCCAGCAATGTGAGTTGGAGTAATGTTTTTTTCTTCCAAAAACTGCAAAACCCCAGCATGAGCTATGCCTTTAGACCCTCCACCAGATAATATTAAACCGATTGATTTTAATTTACTGTCCATTATATAAAATTATGCATTTTGTTGGGTCTTAAGTGATTTTTATCACACTTTTTATGGTTAGGGTAATTTAAATTTGCTTAAAAAATAAATCAAAATATGAAATCGCTATGAAAATAGCTGTCACAAACACTAATTAATTTCTGGCGATACCTCCCGATAGCTATGGGGATCCATTAAAAACAAATATTATCTACATATGAAAAGTTCAGTTGCGAAAGCGTTGTTTAATAGTTATAGTTATTTAGAATATAGAAAAATTATATCCGATTTGTTGGCAGAAGGAAAGTCAACTGGTGAGGAACAATCGGAAGATTTATTACATTACAGTACCTTGAATGAATCCCGTTTGAAAAGATTAGACAAAACCATTACTGTTCCCGAGGAAATTAGTTTGAAATTGAAAGGTCTTGAAAAGGAATACATTTGGTTGGTTATCGCAGAAGGTTGGTGCGGAGATGCTGCACAAATTTTGCCTATATTGAATAAAATGGCGGCCGAATCGAATAAAATTGATTTGAAAATTGTTTTACGAGATGAGAATGATGATTTAATGAGTCATTTTTTGACTAATGGGGCTAGAGCCATTCCTAAGCTTCTTATTATAGATAAACAATTGGGTAAGGTTTGTAGTCATTGGGGGCCAAGACCAAAAGGAGCGTCAGATTTAATTAAAAATTATAAAGAACAATTTGGGATTGTTGATGAGGAAGCCAAGTCACAATTGCAATTGTGGTATTTGCATGACAAAGGATTGTCTGTGCAACATGAAGTGGTAAAAATGATGTATTCTATAAAAGAATGCGCTTGTCTGTAATTTATTTTTTGATTTATTTTTTTATATCTAAAATAAGTGTAACTTAGTGATTGCCAACCGGGTCTATTGTTTTGATTTACTTTTTTTTATTGGTGTGTTTAACTATTGTTCAACAATTAAAAAAAACATCATTATGAAAAATCTATTTGAAAAGGTTTATGATTATGTATCACATTTCTTATTTGGAAATGAAAGTGCCACCCATTATTAACCAAATTTTAGACAAGTTGAAAAAAAGTATGAAGTAAAATTACTTTGATCTTATTAAAAACACATCGCAAATTCAATTCTGTATTTGTCATGTGTTTTTTTTATCATTTATCTGTAGAAAGAGTTTGCTCGAATAAGTTGACATCTATGGCATTCTCCACATTGTAATCGCCAATTTTGGTCCGACGTAAAACAGTCAAGTGTGATCCCGAATTCATGGCGCGTCCAAAATCAAAGGCAAGAGAACGAATGTAAGTTCCTTTACTGCAAACCACTCTAAAATCGACTTCGGGAAGTGCAATTCTGGTAATTTCAAATTCGTGAATAGTTGTTTTTCTAGCAGCAATTTCTACAATTTCTCCTGCGCGTGCATGTTCATACAAACGAATCCCGTCTTTTTTTATAGCTGAAAAAATTGGTGGTTTTTGATCAATTTCTCCCAAAAATTGTTTTACCGTTTCGTGTATCAAAGATTCATCGATATGTTCTGTCGGGAAAGTTTGATCAATTTCAGTTTCTAAATCATAAGATGGAGTAGTGGCTCCAATATAGAACGTTCCTGTATATTCTTTGGCTTGCCCTTGTAATTCGGTAATTCTTTTGGTGAATTTCCCAGTACAAACCAATAGTAAACCAGAAGCGAGAGGGTCTAATGTTCCTGCGTGACCAATCTTGAATTTTTTGGGCAATCCTGCTTTATTGATTAGCGCATACTTGAGCTTATTTACCGCTTGAAAAGAAGTAAAGTGCAAAGGTTTGTCTATTAAGAGAATTTGTCCGTTTAAAAAATCTTCGGTTGTCATTAAAGTACGGTCAAAGGATGAATGAAAAAGTGAATGGCGAGTAGTATTATTCCAGCGATAATTCGGTAGTAACCAAATACTTTAAATCCATTTTTTGTCAAAAAGCCAATGAAACTTTTAATGGCCAAAAGCGCTACAATAAAAGCAACGATATTTCCAATAACCAAGTAATTGATTTGGTCGTGAGATAATACAAAACCGTCTTTGTAATAATCGTAACATTTTTTTACTGTTGCTCCAAGCATAGTTGGAACTGCAAGAAAAAAAGAAAACTCAGCAGCAGAGGTACGTGATAGTTTTTGAGACATTCCACCAACAATTGTGGCTCCACTTCTCGATACACCAGGAATCATAGCAATGCATTGAAATAAACCAATTTTTAATGCTTGTAAATAGGTGATTTCTTGAGTGTTTTCAGATACGTCTGGGTTGTTAAACCATTGGTCAACTTTCAATAAAATGATTCCGCCTATTAATAAAGAAATGGCTACAGTTACAGGATTTTCGAGTAATGCATCAATTTTTTTGCTAAAAAGTAATCCAAAGACAACTGCGGGTATAAAGGCAACCAATAATTTGAAATAAAAATCAAAAGTTTGAAAAAAGCGTTTGAAATACAAAACCACTACTGATAAGATTGCTCCTAATTGAATGACAATGGTGAAGAGTTTTGTAAAATCATCGTGCGCGATTCCAAAAAAAGACGATGCGATAATCATATGCCCAGTAGAAGAAACGGGTAAAAATTCTGTGATTCCTTCAATAATGGCAAGGATAATAGCTTGTAGTGTATTCATTTTGTAGTGATCAGTGTTCAGTTTTTTAGTGTTCAGTTTTTTTGCTTGCTTTTACTGCAAACTTATTACAGATCACTGCTTACTATTTTTTAGGGTTTTTAAGAATGGCATAAATGGTAATTCCAAAACCAATTAAAACGGTGGTTGGAGCCAAACGTATTCTTCGGAAATCAAAAACAGATTCATTGAAAACATTAGGGTCATCACTTCCTCCACCAGACATTAGAATAAATCCCAATGCAATTACACCAATTCCGATTAATAGAATTTTATAGTTTATTTTTTCAAAAAGGAACTCGTGTTTGTTTTCTTCGTTTTTCATTTTGTTATTGTGAGGGACGAAATAATCTCATCCGCTGTTTTAAGTTTATGTTTTATAACTGAAATGTACAGACTTATATCTGCAATCTAAAATTAATAAAGGTCGTCTGTTCTTAAATTCAAGAAACGTTGTGTGGCAAAATAAGTACTCAGCCAAGTGATTAAAACGCCAAGTCCAAATACAGCGATTAATACAAGTCCAATCAATAATTTGTCATCTAGGATTCCAAGGTCTGGAAAACTGTTTTCCAAATAAATTAACACGCCAATTAAAGCAAGAATAGCTAGGCCAGCACCAATCATACCCAGTTTGATGCTACGCATTACAAATGGTTTTCGGATAAAGGCTTTGGTAGCGCCAACCATTTGCATGGTTTTTATAATAAAACGATTGGAATATATCGAAAGGCGTAGCGAACTATTGATTAAAAGTACCGCTATAAAGGTCAAGAAGGCACTGATGATCAAAATCCACATACTGACTTTCTTGATGTTGTCGTTTACTAAGTTTACTAATTGTTTGTCGTAAACAATATCAGAAATCATCGGGTTTTTTCGTAAATTGGATTCAATTTTGGCAATACTATCTTTAATTACGTAATCTGCTTTTAAGTGAATGTCGTATGAATTTTGTAGAGGGTTTTCACCCAAGAAGGTTACGAAATCTTCACCAATAATATCGGTATGCTCTTTTGCTGCTTGTTCTTTGGAAACATAAACAAAAGATTTTGCGAATTTGGCTCTTTTCATTTCTTGACCAAAAGATTTTAAAATGGTATCATTGGCTTCTTTTTTAAAAAAAACAGTCATTGCTATTTCTTCTCTGAAGTCATCGGCTAGTTTTTTGGAATTGATTATAAAAAATCCCAAGATACCTAATAGGAATAATACCAAGAATACACTTAGTACTACTGAAAAATAAGAGGAAATTAACCTGCGTTTTTGAAACTTTTCAAATGATGAGCTCATAGTATATCTAAATTATGGGGTAAAAATAATAAACATATTCTTTAATTTGAAGTTAATAAGTCCCAAAGTTTTAACTTTCGTACAATAAATGTAAATTTGGCACCTCAAATAGTCTTTGCGACAAAAAACTTGACAACTTAGTAACGCAGTTACTTAGAATTTTATAATAGGACTTGAGTTTGCGATAGCATGACTCCATTAAAAAAACAATAAATAAAAAGGAATGAGTAGAGCTTTTGCGACAGCATGACTCCATTAAAAAACAATAAAAAAAAGGAATGAGTAGAGCTTTTGCGACAGCATGACTCCATTAAAAAACAATAAAAAAAAGGAATGAAATACAATCCGAACGAAATTGAAGCCAAATGGCAAAAATACTGGGCAGAGCATAAAACTTTTGCAGCTCAAAATAACTCAGACAAACCAAAACATTATGTGTTGGATATGTTTCCGTATCCTTCTGGAGCGGGATTGCATGTGGGGCATCCGCTAGGGTACATCGCATCAGATGTGTATTCGAGATACAAAAGACACCAAGGTTTTAACGTTTTGCACCCAATGGGGTATGATAGTTTTGGATTGCCAGCGGAACAATATGCAATTCAGACTGGGCAACGGCCAGAAGATACAACTTCGGTAAATATTGACGGTGGTTTGGACAAAGAAGGAAAAGAGATTGCTGGGTACCGAAAGCAATTGGACAAAATAGGGTTTTCATTTGATTGGGATCGTGAAGTGCGTACTTCGAATCCTGATTATTACAAACATACACAATGGATTTTTATCCAATTGTTTAATTCTTGGTACAATAGAAATTCGGATAAAGCCGAAGATATTTCGACCTTGACAGCAGTTTTTTCTACTGAAGGGAATGCCAATATAAATGCAGTTTGTGACGATGCTATTGAAGTGTTTTCGGCAAATGAATGGAATGCTTTCGCAAAAGAACAGCAGGAGAAAATTTTGTTGCAATACCGATTGACGTATTTGGCGGAGACCGAAGTGAACTGGTGTCCGGGATTGGGAACGGTTTTGGCAAATGACGAAATCGTGAACGGTGTTTCGGAACGTGGTGGATATCCTGTAATTCGCAAAAAAATGACGCAATGGAGTATGCGAATTTCTGCCTATGCGGAACGTTTGTTGCAAGGTCTGAATGATATAGATTGGAGCGAGAGCATCAAAGAAAGCCAAAGAAACTGGATTGGAAAATCGGTGGGAGCGATGGTTTCTTTTAATGTAAAAGAACATCAGGCTAACATAGATGTTTTTACGACTAGACCTGATACGATTTTCGGAGTTACGTTTATGACTTTGGCACCAGAACACGAATTGGTGGCTCAAATCACAACTGCTGAACAAAAAGCAGAAGTGGAAGCCTATATCGAAAAAACAGCCAAGCGTTCTGAAAGAGAGCGTATGGCGGATGTAAAAACCATTTCGGGAGTTTTCACAGGAGCGTATGCCGAGCATCCGTTTACCAAGGAACCAATTCCAGTTTGGATTGGGGATTATGTTTTGGCTGGTTACGGAACAGGTGCTGTAATGGCGGTCCCTTGTGGTGATGAAAGAGATTATGCTTTTGCAAATTTCTTCAAAGGTCAAAAAGGAATGCCCGAAATCAAAAACATTTTTGCGAATGTGGATATTTCGGCAGCAGCTTACGGTTCAAAAGACAATGTGGAAATTGCCAATTCGGATTTCCTAAACGGATTGAATTACAAAGAAGCTACTAAAAAAATAATTGAGGAATTAGAAAAAATAAATCAAGGAAAAGGGAAAATCAATTACCGTTTGCGTGATGCGGTTTTCTCTCGTCAGCGCTATTGGGGAGAGCCTTTCCCAGTGTATTACGTGAATGGCTTGCCGCAAATGATCGATGCGCAACATTTACCAATCATCTTGCCAGAAGTAGAGAAATATCTCCCGACTGAAGATGGGCAACCGCCTTTAGGAAATGCAAAAGCTTGGCATTGGGATACCAATAAAAACGAAATCGTCTCTGTTGAAGACGCGGCTAATCCTCCTTCGGGGGTTTGGGGGCTTGAGCTTAACACCATGCCGGGTTGGGCAGGAAGCTCTTGGTACTGGATGCGTTATATGGATGCGCACAACGAGAACGAATTTGCCAGCAAGGAAGCTTTGAAATATTGGGAAAGTGTGGATTTATATATTGGCGGAAGCGAACACGCAACAGGTCACTTATTGTATTCCCGTTTTTGGAACAAATTCTTAAAAGACAAAGGTTTTGCGCCAACCGAAGAACCATTCAAGAAACTGATTAATCAAGGAATGATTTTAGGGACGAGTGCTTTTGTTTATAGAATTTCTTGGATGAAAATAACCAGTCCTGATGCTGATAAGCCATTTGATATTTTAGATCCAAAAATGCCAAGTTTTTTCATAACTAAATCTAAATATGAAAAAATTGTTAAAGGTGATGAGGAAGAAATAGCGAAAGCTAAAAAAATATATTTAGATACTTTAAATAGTGTTTTTCCTAATGCAGGAGGAATAGGTTTAGGAGGGCAACTGTCTATGCAATTAACTCCAATCCATGTTGATGTTTCAATCGTAAATTCTTCTGATGAATTAGATGAAGTGAAATTCAAATCTTGGAGAGAAGATTACGCAAATTCTCAATTCATCTGTGAAGACAACGGAAAATACATAGTAGGTCGCGAAGTAGAAAAAATGTCGAAATCAAAATACAATGTGGTAACTCCTGATGATATTTGTAATGAATATGGAGCCGATACGTTGCGTTTGTATGAAATGTTCTTAGGACCATTGGAACAAGCGAAACCTTGGAATACGGCTGGAATTTCTGGAGTTTTTGGTTTCTTGAAAAAACTGTGCCGTTTGTATTTTGACGAAAACGGTTTGATTGTAACCAATGATGAACCAACGAAAGACAACCTAAAATCATTGCACAAAACCATCAAAAAAGTGGCTGAGGATATCGAGAGTTTCTCTTTCAATACTTCGGTTTCGCAGTTTATGATTTGTGTGAATGAATTGTCAGCTCAAAATTGTCATTCTCGTGCCATTTTGGAACCATTAGCTATTGTAATTTCTCCTTATGCGCCGCACATCGCCGAAGAATTATGGTCGTTGCTAGGGAATACAGGTTCTATTGCAACGGTTCCTTTTCCTGTTTTGGTCGAAAAACATTTGGTAGAAAGTGATAAAGAATATCCAGTTTCTTTCAACGGAAAAATGCGTTTTACTATGGTTTTGCCTTTGGATTTAACCAAGGAACAAATCGAGGAAATCGTAATGAAAGACGAAAGAACCATCAAACAACTAGATGGTAAAACGCCAAACAAGGTAATTATCGTTCCGGGGAAAATTATCAACTTGGTGGGGTAAGCTTAATTGTGAATGGTTAGCTGTGAATTGTAAATGCAACTGATCCATTAAATATTTAAAAATCCAAATTCCAATAACAATCTGTTAATTGGAGTTTGGATTTTTTATTGTCATTGTCATTGAAATATTTTTTTTAATGAATTTTTAACGGATGTCAAATTGGCATTTTCTAAATTTGGTTCAGAATTTGATGTTTGATATATAGATTTTAAACTTTAAATAAAAAACAAAAATATGGGAATGAGTTATTTAATTCTTGCGGGCGCGATCATGCTGGCAAGTTGGTTAGTGAGTTCTACACTAAAGAATAAATTTGAATTTTATTCGAAATTGCATTTGCAAAACGGCATGTCGGGTGCCGAAATCGCAGAGAAAATGCTCGCAGATAACGGAATTCGTGATGTACGAGTAATTTCAACACCTGGTCAATTAACGGATCATTATAATCCAGTGGATAAAACGGTTAATTTGAGTGAAGCGGTTTTTAATCAAAGGAATGCAGCAGCAGCAGCTGTTGCGGCTCATGAATGTGGTCATGCAGTACAACATGCTGTGGGGTATCAATGGCTGTCGATGCGTTCTCAATTGGTGCCAATTGTAAATGTGGCTTCGACCTATATGCAATGGATTTTATTGGCAGGAATCTTAATGTTGCGTACTTTTCCACAATTGCTTTTAATCGGGATTATTATTTTTGCTGCAACGACTTTGTTTTCTATTGTAACTTTGCCGGTAGAATACGATGCAAGTAATCGTGCTTTGGCTTGGCTGGAGAACAAAAATATGTTGACACAACAAGAACATGCCGGGGCTAAAGATTCTCTAAAATGGGCTGCTAGAACTTATGTTGTGGCCGCTTTGGGGTCAATAGCAACTTTGTTGTATTACGTTTCTATTTATATGGGAGGCAGAAGAAACTAATGAAGACAGTATTAAATAAAAAATTCCAAATACCAATTTTATGATTGGGATTTGGAATTTTTTTTATGGTTGTGAAATTGCAATTGCTATTTCAAATTAATCTATTTTCCTTTGTTGGCTTCGATGATGTATTTCTCTAAAGCCATTGTCATAGACGGAGTTCCAGGTGTTGGAGCCATAATGTCTACACGTAATCCACAATCCAAAGCTTCCTTTTGAGTCGTACTTCCAAAAACGGCAATGCGAGTGTTGTTTTGTTCGAAGTCTGGGAAGTTTTTGTATAAAGATTTAATTCCAGTAGGACTAAAGAAAGCCAAAACATCATAATAAACATCTGCTAAATCCGATAAGTCGCTCATTACCGTTTTATAAAAAGTTGCTGGAGTCCAATCCACTTTTAAAGCGTTTAATGTTACAGGGATGTCTGCATTTAATTGGTCTGATGCTGGAAGTAAGAATTTTTCGTCTTTGTATTTTTTGATTAAAGGCGATAAATCTGCAAAATCTTTTGGGCCAACATAAATTTTACGTTTTCTGTATACTACGTATTTTTGAAGGTAAAAAGCAATAGCTTCAGATTGACAGAAATATTTTAGTCCTTCAGGAACTTTGTATCGCATTTCTTCAGCTACTCTGAAAAAGTGATCTACACCATTCTTGCTTGTTAAAATTATAGCTGTGTAGTTATTTAGATCTATTTTTTGTAGTCTAATTTCTTTTGCGCTTACTCCTTCTACGTGAATAAAAGGTCTGAAATCAATTTTTACTTTATGCTTTTGTTGAAGCTCAAAGTATGGAGAATTTTCCACTTTAGGTTCTGGTTGTGATACCAAAATTGTTTTCACTTTCATATTAATTATTTTCTAAACGCTACCTTTTGTAAACCAATAATACATAAAATAATAGGGTGCTATTTCAAGAGTGCAAAGATATAAAATAAAATAAAACAACTTACCGAAAATTTCTTTTCTGTAATTTTTTATTGAGTATGTATAAAGTAAAACGTTTAGAATGAATATAGTATATAAAACCAGCAGTGGTATATTTTTTAAAATTGAATCATAATAGAATAAAATTATGTCAATTGGTAGTAATAATAGGCCTACATATGTTCTATAAGTTACTTTTTGTAAATTAAACTGTTCTGCAAGTTCTTCTATGTTGAAAGATGTGGCTATGATTTTTTCGATTAAATATTTGGATAAAATAAAGTAAATGACAAAAGTGAATATTTGAATGAATAATACCCAATCTGTTTTTGATCCATATCCAAATCGACTCAATAAAATTTGTATAAAAAAGGAGAATGAAATGATCTGAACAAAAAATAAGGAGATTGTAAAAATACTCATCAAGTGACTGCTGTCACGGTAAATTCGAGCGTACTTGTCAGAGAAAATCAATTTTGTAAAATCTTCAAATCGATTTTCATTGACTGATTTAGTCAGTGCAATAATGCCAAAAGCTAATATAAAAACGAGGTTTACCCAATCGTTTGTGTCTGTTATTCTAGGATGAAGTACATGTTCAGTCATAATTACAGCAAAATTACTAATTTTTATAACATCATTTATTATAATTTTATAATAATGAAATGGCATAAAAGCGTTACTTTTGCACCGAAATTACACTAAACATGAACAATTGCATTGTTATAATTCCTACCTATAACGAAATTGAAAACATTGAAAGCATTGTTAGAGCAGTGCTCTCTCAGCACAAATCTTTCCATGTATTGATTATTGATGATAACTCTCCAGACCGTACTGCAGATAAAGTAGTTATGTTACAGTCTGAGTTTGAGGGTAAATTATTTTTGGAGAAAAGAGCAAAAAAATCGGGTCTCGGCACCGCTTATGTTCATGGTTTTAAATGGGCAATGATAAATAAATATGATTTTATTTTTGAAATGGACGCCGATTTCTCCCATAATCCAAATGATTTAGAAAAATTATATGATGCCTGTCATTTTGGAGATGCTGATCTTGCAATTGGTTCTCGTTATGTAACTGGGGTAAATGTTGTAAATTGGCCTTTGAGTAGGGTTTTAATGTCGTATTTTGCATCAGTATATGTTCGTATGATCACAGGGATGAAAATTCATGATGCTACTGCAGGATTTGTATGTTACAAAAGAGAAGTGCTGGAAGCCATTGATTTGGATAAAATTAAATTTGTTGGTTATGCTTTTCAGATTGAAATGAAATACCGAACATTTTGTAAAAAATTTGCCATCTCTGAGGTTCCAATTATATTTACAGATCGAACAAAAGGACAGTCGAAGATGAGTAATTCAATTATAATTGAAGCTGTATTTGGAGTAATATCACTGCGATTAAAAAAGTTATTTAACAGTTTGTAAAATGAAAAAGCTATGAATAGATATTTGATTAAGAATGCTAAAATAGTAAATGAAGGGGTTATTTTTGAAGGGGACGTGCTGATAGAGAATGATCTCATTGTTGAGGTTTCTGAAAATATTAGTTTAAAATCATCTGATTGTATGATTATTGATGCCGAAGGGAATTATCTTATGCCTGGAGTCATTGATGATCAAGTACATTTTAGAGAACCGGGCCTTACTCATAAAGGGGATATAGAATCCGAGTCTCGTGCAGCTGTTGCAGGTGGGATTACTTCTTATATTGAGCAACCCAATACGGTTCCAAATGCGGTTACCCAAGAAATTTTAGAAGAGAAATACAAAATAGCTGAGAAAAAGTCTTTTGCCAATTATTCTTTTATGATGGGGGCTACCAATGACAATCTGGAGGAAGTGTTGAAAACAAATCCGAAGAATGTCGCTGGAATAAAAATATTTTTGGGTTCCTCTACTGGAAATATGTTGGTGGACAATGAAGCAGTTTTAGAAAAAATATTTTCATGTACTTCGATGTTAATTGCAGTGCATTGTGAAGATGAAACTACGATTAAAAAGAATTTAGAAAAATATAAAGACGAGTATGGTGAAGACATTCCTGTAACCGCTCACCATCTCATTAGAAGTGAAGAAGCTTGTTATATTTCTTCTTCAAAAGCAGTAGCTTTGGCTAAGAAAACTGGTGCAAGATTGCATGTTTTTCATCTTTCTACCGCCAAAGAAATGGAATTGTTTACCAATAAAATTCCTTTAGAAGAAAAGAAAATTACTGCCGAAGTTTGTATTCATCATTTGTGGTTTACAAATGAAGATTATGATACCAAAGGTAATTTTATAAAATGGAATCCTGCTGTAAAAACCGCCAATGACAGAAAAGTATTATGGGAAGCGCTCAACGATGGTCGTATTGATGTAATTGCTACGGATCATGCGCCTCATACACTCGAAGAGAAAAAGCAAAAATACTTGCAAGCTCCTTCTGGTGGTCCATTAGTGCAACATGCTCTTGTGGCTATGTTTGAAGCACATCATCAAGGAAAGATTTCTGTAGAGAAAATTGTCGAAAAGATGTGTCATAATCCAGCTAAACTTTTCAAAATAGAAAAAAGAGGTTTTGTCAAAGAAGGATATTATGCCGATTTGGTAATAATTAATGCGGGTTTGCCTTGGAGTGTTAAAAAAGAAAATATATTGTCAAAATGTGGTTGGTCTCCATTTGAAGGTTTTACCTTTAAATCTAGAATTACGCATACATTTGTCAATGGTAAACTGGTTTATTCTGGTTTTAAAGTGAAAGACATTCGTGCGGGTCAAAGAATGTTGTTTAATAGATAATTGTATTGGATGAAAAAAATAGTATTTCTTTTTACTTTAGTTGCCTTCTGTTTTAGTTGTAATAAGGATTTGGTCGAAAAACCGGATAATCTTATTGACAAAAAAGTGATGGGAAATATTCTTTATGATATGGCACTTTTAGAAGCTTTAAAATATCAAAATTCAGAGGTGTTATATCAAAAAGGAATAAATCCTAAAACCTATATTTTTGAAAAATACAAGGTTGATAGTTTGCAGTTTGCCAAAAGCAATGCCTTTTATGCCGCGGATTATAGGGAATACAAAAAAATGTTTGATGAACTGAATGATCGTCTGAAAAAAGAAAAAGATATAGTTGATTTGGCAATCAAAAAAGAATTAAAAAAGGGGGTTGCCATTAAAAAAGCTAAACTCAAAAAAACTCAGGATTCTATTAAAAAGGCTAAGGAATTTAAATTGAAAAAAGTAAAAGATTCTATTGCCAAATTGAAAGCCAAAGCAAATTTAAGGATTGCAAAAGAAAAATAATTACAAATCTGTAATGTATTTAATATAATTAGGAACGTCTATGAATTCAATATTCAAGGCGTTTTTTATTTTTTCATTAGAATACAAGTCGGTTGAATACGATGATCTGGCCGAAGCTTTGCTAAGTTGTCTTTTTTGGCCAAAAAGCATTGAGCTAATCCAGTCCAATTTTGATAAGGTATTTATCATAAATGGTGTAGCATGGTATTTTGGTTTTTTGACTTTTAAGGCATCAGCAATAGAAAAAAGCAAATCTTTAAAAATGATATTCTGACTAATAAGCGTAAAGCGTTCTCCGTGAATAGGGCTTTCCATCAATTGATATAGTATTGAGACTACGTCAGCAACAGCAATAAAACCAGTTGATCCTTTTGTGTAAAACGGTATTCCTTTTTTTACTTTCGTAAAAAGTGCACCGCTTCCTTGGTTCCAAAATCCAGGACCAATAATAACACCAGGATTAACAATAACAACTTCAAGGCCTTCTTGTTGTCCACGCCATATTTCCATTTCGGCACCATATTTCGAAATGGCATAATCGCTATGGGGTTTTTCAGGATTCCATTCAGTCTCTTCTGTAATGATGTGCTCGTGTTCTGCTAAGTCCCCTAAAGCTGCAATCGAACTTACATGACAAAGTTTTTTGATATTCTTGTGCAAGCAAAAATTGACAATATTGGCTGTGCCTTCGATGTTGGTTTTTCGAACTAGGTCTTCCTCTTTTGGGTCAAAAGAAATTAATGCTGCGCAATGATATACTTGGACTATATTGTCAAAAGCATTTTCTAAGGAGGGGATATCTAATATGTCGGCTTGTTGCCATTGTATGGATTGATAAAGTGCTTCCTTTTTATACAAAGAAAATAATGCTTCTGTTTTTTGAATACTTTCTAAATTTCGATAAATGGCACGAACATTTTCTCCCTTTTCTAATAGGTGAATTAAAAGATGCGCGCCTACTAAACCGGTTCCTCCTGTTACTAATACCATATTTACAAATATAGCATTTTGGTGCAAACCATAAAATTTATTCCCATTGAAATTAGTATTGAAATTGTAGTTGAAATTGCCATTGCCATTGAAATTGCTATCTTTGTGAAAATTGATTAAAAAGATGAAGAATTTTATTGAAGAAGTGACGTGGAGAGGTATGCTCCATGATGTTATGCCTAATACCGAAGAACATTTGATGGAACAAATGCGTGTGGCGTATGTGGGGATTGACCCAACTGCCGATTCTTTGCATATTGGACATTTAGTAGGTGTGATGATGTTAAAGCATTTTCAACTTTCAGGACACAAACCGTTAGCATTAGTAGGTGGTGCAACAGGAATGATAGGGGATCCTTCGGGAAAATCGAACGAAAGAAATTTACTTGATGAAGTGACTTTACGCCATAATCAAGAAGCTATAAAAGGACAATTGGCACGTTTTTTAGATTTTACGTCTAATGCGCCTAATGCTGCCGAACTTGTGAATAATTATGACTGGATGAAGAATTTTTCTTTTCTTGATTTTATTCGTGATATTGGAAAGCATATTACGGTAAATTATATGATGTCTAAAGATTCAGTAAAGAAACGTTTGTCTTCTGAGTCTGCCGAAGGAATGTCATTTACGGAATTCACTTATCAATTGGTTCAAGGATACGACTTTTTGCATTTGTACAAAAACAAAAATTGTACGCTACAAATGGGTGGAAGTGATCAGTGGGGGAACATTACTACGGGAACTGAATTAGTACGTAGAATAGCAGGTGGAAAAGCGTATGCGTTGACTTGTCCGTTAATTACTAAAGCAGATGGAACTAAATTTGGCAAATCAGAAGGTGGGAATATATGGTTGGATTCAGCCAGAACCTCACCGTATAAATTTTACCAATATTGGTTAAATACGTCTGATGTTGATGCAGAGAAATACATTAAAATTTTTACTTTTTTATCAAAAGAGGAAATTGAGGTTCTAACGGATCAACATAGAGAAGCTCCCCATTTGCGTTTGTTGCAAAAACGTTTGGCTGAAGAAATTACGGTTATGGTACATTCTACTGATGATTTAGAAAATGCAATTAAAGCTTCGAATATATTATTTGGTAATTCAACTTCGGATGATTTGAAACAATTGGATGAAGCTACTTTTTTAGATGTTTTTGATGGAGTTCCTCAAGCAGAAATTTCAAGTAGTGAAGTTGAAGCTGGACTGGATATTGTTACTGTTTTGAACGAAAAAACAGGTTTTTTTAAATCGAATGGAGAAGCAAGAAGAGCTTTGACTGCTAATTCTATTTCTGTGAACAGAGAAAAAGTAAATGAAACATTTGTGCTTACAACAAAAGATATGATTAACAATCAATTCGTATTGTTGCAAAGCGGTAAGAAAAATTATTTTGTGATTAGGGTTAAATAATTTTATAGAGTTAAATTAATCAGATTTTAAGCTCGAAAAAAAACATTAAGGCATTAAGGTACATTAAGACTCAAAACTTAACATACCTTAATGCCTTAATGGTTTAAAAAAATCTAAAATTCAATTGGTTTTTATGTTAGTAACTCGAAAGTATTCTAACTTCACTTAAATAAATAATAGTATGGGGACACAATTTTTGACAGACGAAAAAGGGAACAAGACCGCAGTTTTGTTGCCTATAAAGAAATACAATAAGATGATTGAGCAATTGGAAGATTTGCATGATATAAAATTGTATGATGAAGCGAAAAGAGATGATGATGGTACTAGTATTTCTATTGATGAAGCTTTTAAAATAATTGAAGAAAAGCGGAAAGCAGTAAAATAATGGCATATAGTATTGAATTTAGAAGCAAAGTTTTGAAAGCTTTGATTAAAATTAACGAGCCTTATTATTCTTTAATTAAAAAGCAAATTTATGATTTAGCCCAAAATCCTCGTCCACAAGGGTGTAAAAAACTAAAAGGTAGAAAAGGGTAACGTATCAGAGTGGGTGATTATAGAGTAATTTACGAGATATTTGACGATGTTCTTTTAATAGAAGTTGTTGATTTAGGCCACAGAAAAGACATTTACGATTAAACCACCATCAAATTACAACCCCGAATATCCGAATTATCAAAACGTCCCAATACTTCAAAAGTGGTATTGGGATATTTTTTGCCCAAATCCTGCGTGGCAATAAACGAACAGGAATTTATGTTGGCCAAGTCAATGACGTTAATTCCACCTGTTTTGCCATCGTTTAAATATGAAATAGCATCTTCGGTGTCGCGAATGTGTATTTGCATCCAAGAAGGGCATTCAAATACGCCGTTTCCTAGCGAATAAGCTTGAGAAAGTAATTCGGTCATTCCATATTCAGAATGGATTGCTGTTACTCCAAAACAATTACAAAGTTGCTCGTGCAATTCTTCACGAATCATTTCTTTACGCTTTCCTTTCATACCACCCGTTTCCATAATAATGGTGTGCTGTAGATTGAAAGACCTTTTCTCAATTAAATCCAATAAGGCATAAGTAACTCCAATCAGAATTACATTTTGTCCTGCTTGCTCTAATTCTATTAGTTTTTGAATGAGTTCCTCGTGATTGTTGAGGTAGAAACCGCTATTGCTATTGTTGGTTAGTTGTATCAAATCTTCCACCATATAAATCAAGGAAGAGCCTTCTCTTTCTAGATAGGAGGGAAGCAATGCTAAAACTACATAATCTTCAATGTTGCCATAAAACTGTGAAAAACCTCTGCGATAGCTTTCCTCATAAAGGGAAATATCGGTTACTAAATGTTTGCTTCTAACAATTTCTGTATGTATTCCCCCTTCGGGGGTTAGGGGGCTTGTAGTTCCGCTACTGGTAAAAGTGGCTTCAATTGGGTTGTTGTTTGAAACAACATTGTGGCTTTTGAAAAATTGGATGGGTAAAAAAGGAATTTGATGCAACGACTTTACTTTTTGAGGATTCGTTTTTAATAAATCACAAAATTCTTGGTATACCAAATTGTTTTCATATTGAAAACGGAATACTTTCAAGGCTATTTTTTCAAATTGTTTCTGACTAGAAATCGTAAATATGTCGCTAACTGTAATCAAGATCTTTTTTATGCAAAGGTATTATTATTTTGGAACCTTTTTTTGTTTTTTGATGTTTGTAGCTTTGAAATCAAAGAACAAAAAAAAAGTTTCAATCGGAATTGAAACTTTTATGATTTGTATTAGATGAATTACCTTATTATTAGTTTTCTACTGCTTGTAGCGCCTTCTTCTATAATCTTTATGATGTAAACTCCAGGGGAAAGATTGGAAACGTTTAATTCTTTTGAGCTTAGTACTGTTTGTAATACTTTTTTACCTAATACATCAAAAATTATGATTTCTTTTTCTAAATCATTTTTTGAAGTAATGTATACTTTGCCATTAGTCACAGGATTAGGGTACAAGTTTAAGCCTTCAATTGAAGCGTTTTCTTGCGTTTTTGGCTGTTGTTTATTTTCTTGTGCACTTGCACTAGTTATAAAGAAAATGGCCAGTAAAAGAGTAATATAAAAGTAGTTTTTTGTCATTGGCTTTGTAAGTTCACAGTAAATGTAGTAAAAAAAATGATTCAAAAAAAAATACCTCTCAAAAATGAGAGGTATTTTTAACTAATTCAATGTTTTAATTTTATTTCAACAAATTAACTCCGTCTACTGTACACCAAGCGCCAGCTGTTAAAGCAGCACCAGTTGCTGTAGTACTTTGTGTAAATGTACCAGCTGGGAATGCTACAACTATTGCAGATGTTGCTCCGATTGGCAATAAGTTTGTTGTGTTTGTTATTTTTACATTTAGAATTTTTATTTTAGATGTATTTACTTGGTGTAAATTTGTAGCATCATCTTGAATTCTTACTGCACTTCCATAGAAAATTTTACTAGTTGCATCTGTGAAGTTACCGTAACCATCTATGATGATATTGCTGTACTCTCCGTTTCCTTCTTTTTTGAATTGGAAAGCATCAACTTGGTTGTCTCCAACTTCAGGTACATTAGTAGCTTCTCTTTTTAGAGTAATGTTAGTGATTTTTGGTCCAAATGCGTTGTCATTTCCAGAAGCTTCGATTTCCATTCCGAAGTTACCTTTACCAGTTTGGTAAGCATACCAGTTAGTATTGGTAGCACCTTGCCATCCATCTTGCCAGTCAAAAGCATCATCGTAGTTTCCGTAAGAAATAGCATTTGTCATACTTACAGTTCCTCCAAAGAATTCGTATCCATCATCAGCACCTTTGTATGATACTAAGTGATCCAGAGTTGTTCCTGTACCTACTGAATAGAAAGTAAAACCATTGTTTTCTTTTTGACCATCAGCCAATTTTGAACCAGCATACTCAACTCTTGTATAGACTAATGATCCACCATTGTGAGTAGCATTTGTTCCTCCGTAAGAGATGTTATTCCCATCTTCTGATGTAGATGTAGTAGTACCACCAGCTACTTTTGCAGGAGCATCACCATACATAATGATTCCTCCCCAAGATCCTGGGATTTTTGATTTTTCTGTAAATACGACTGGTTTATCAGCAGTTCCTTTTGTGATTAATTTCCCTCCGTTTAGAACAACTAGAGCATTGTCTCCCGTTGCTTTGTCTATCGTGATTGTAGATCCTGCTTCAATAGTTACAGTAACACCAGCGTTGATTTTTACAATTCCTTTCAAAGTATAGTTTCCATAAGCATAGGTAACGTCCTTAGTTATTGGACCAGTAATTTCACCAGTAGCAGGAGGTGTAACTGGAGTTGGATCGTCGCTGCTTGAGCATGAATTTAAGAATAACCCTGTTACAAGTGCTAAAGCTAAAAATTTTGTTTTCATAAGTTTGTTATTTGATTTTATTTTTGACAAATGTATAGGCTAAATTCAAGTTGGGAGTTATGTGAATATTACTTTACGGTTATCAAAAAATGAGGTTAATGTCAAGAGAATGTTATCTACTAATGCATTTTTTTAGTCATTAATTTTTATGACTGTTATCTACTAATCTCAATAAGGTTTTTACACGAATCATTAAATAAAGGTAAAAGCTTAAATGTATTAATTTGACACAGATTTAGCTTAATTCTAATTATTTATTTTCGGATTCGCTGATTTTTAAATCACAAATTGGTACAGATTAATTTATGTGAATTTGTAATAATCTGTATCAAGAAAATCAATCATGGTCTGCTTAACGGATAGTCATTTTAATTTTTAATAGAAATGGATTATAGATATAATAAAAAAAGCTCCGATAAACGGAGCTTAGATTATTTATTGTGGTATTGGATTTAAAAAGTGTATCCTAGTTTTAATGAGAAACCAATTCCTTTTTTATAACTATTAGCTAATAATGATGCTTCGGCCACTTTTAATGTGCCATCATTTCCAAATTCTAATTTACGTAATGGATTTAATAAGTTATCTGCGGTAAATTTCACATCAAAATGCTCGGATACTTTACTTCCCCAAACAAAATCTAATTGTTGAACAGGTAATTCGTAAGTGTTATCTTGTCCATTAGTACCTACTGCATATATTCTTTTTCCAAAAACACCATACACTAGTGACATAGTATTGGTCCAGTCGTTGCTGAAACTAAATTCGTATTTCAAATCCGAATTAACCAACCAATCCGATGCTCCCTGTAATGATCTTGATTGGTGTGTTTCGATAGAAGGTTTTACAGTAACATTTCCGTCTTCATCTATGGATTCAAATATAGGACTTACAGTAACTTTTGACGACATCAAAGTAGCGTTTAATCCCCATGAAAAATTCGCTAAGTTATCGTTAATTCGATCTAATCCAATAAGTAATTCAGCTTCTACTCCAAATAAGTTAGCACTATCAGAATTTAGAAATGTAGTAACCGTTCCTGTTGTTGCGTTTGAGATGAACGTTTTTTCGATTGGATTGATCAGGTGTTTTCCAAATAATCCAATAGTTACCATTTCTTTGGCTGTTGGGAATAACTCATATTTTAAGTCAGCATTGTAATTGTCGCTGTTTTTTAAAATTGAATTTCCTTGAGTTGAAGTTCCGTCAGCATTGATGAACGATATTGGAAAGGATTCCATGATAACTGGTTTAGTATATGTTTTACTTGCTGCAAAGCGAATGTTGCTGCTTTCAGTTAGTAAATACTTTAGATTTAATGAAGGTAAAAAATAGGCGTTATCATATTTTAATATTTTGAAAGGAGAATCAAACGAACCCAATGCTCTGTAATGTGTTTCTTTAATAGCACTTTCAAATCGGATTCCTCCATTCACTTCAAATTTTTCTCCAAATTTCAAAAATACATTTGCATAACCCGAATTTGCCATTTCGTTAAGTTTAACTTTGTAAGTAGCATTAGAGTTTTCGCTAAAAACCACATTATTTGCTAAAATGTCGCTGGTTATTTGAGTATCTACATTATTTATGTTTGAAGAAAAAATATTTCCTGCACTTGCAACGAATCGGTATGAAGATTCCATCGTATTCCCATTCCCATTGTATCCAACTGTTAATTTATTTTGCTTGTCGTTGTTTCCAAATTTTAAATTATACTCCACTAAAGTTGAGTAAAATGAATTACCATCAACGGTTAAATACTGACGTAAGAAATTATTCCCACCGTATGAAGTGCTAATCACATCATTACCTGTTTTATATCCTGAGAAAAATTTACGATCCGGTTGCTCAAACTTTGTAACAGCGAATGAAACTCCCGCTTTAATAGTTTGATTTTTATCTTTTGTTAATGCATAATCACCTATTAATTGTGTATTTAGATAATCACTTTTGTCCAATTGATTGGTACGGATAAATGTGTTTTGTGGGGTATTAACACCGTTTTGGCCATATTGATCTTTTATAGAGTTTAAAGTAGTTCTAATATACATGGTGTTGAATGATAATTTCAATCTATCTGTACTAAAGTTCAATCCAATCAATGCTGAATTGGTAGTTTTGAAACGATAGTCTGTAGTTATGAAATTATTAATATATTCTGAGCCTGTTGTCGCTAGATCAATAGTTCTATCAACACCTTCTCTTATTGAAAAATTATTATCGTAATTTAATGAAAGTAAATACGAGAAAACGTTGCTATTATTCAAGTTGAATTTCTCAGCATGAAAAAGATTAATACTCGTGTTTAGAGGGCTTTTACCTTCACTAACACTAAAACCTTTGTTATTGTTTACTGAATTTAATGCTTGATCTGTTGTAAATGTTTTTCGTGTGGCTGTTCCTCCAAGAAATCCAGGAATTGCTCTTTCGTTTCCATTGAAACCCATAAATCCTTTTGTAGTTTGAGCATCTTGTGAAAGCAAGAAATCGGTAAGGCTGTTTCCAGTTGTGTATCCAAAACCAAGATTCAGTTTTGTAACGCTCTTGTTTACTTTTGATGTTTGAATGTTGAAAGTTCCTCCAGCAAAATCTCCATAGATATTTGGATTAAATGTTTTGTACACATCAATTACCCCGACAATATTTGTCGGAAATAAATCCAAAGGGACAATTTTTGAAAAAGGATTATTAGTAGGTGCTGCCAAATCATTGATTAATAAATTATTGTAACGATCTTCCAATCCACGTACAAAAAGTCCTCTTGAGCCTACTTTTGTAATTCCAGTTATTTTGGTTAGTCCTTCCTCAACATCGCTAACTCCTTTTCTAGACATTTCTTGAGCACCAATACTTTGTTTGATTACAATTGCGTTTTTTTGTTCTAATAATAAAGCCGTTTCTTTTTCGCGACCACCGCTAGATTTAATAACTACGTCTTTTAGTTTGTAACTTCCAGAACCTATTGAATTGTTCAATGTTACGGTTTCGTTAGCTATTACCGTTACTTGAGCTTCTGCTGATTCATAACCTAGAAAGCTAAATTGTACGGTATAATTTCCTGGAGCGATTGTAATTGTATATTTTCCATCGATATCAGTATTAGCGCCAATTTTTGTTCCTTTAATAAGTACATTAGCAAAAGGCAAGGACTGATTTCCAGAATCTTTGTCTAATAAAACTCCCGATATAGTGCCTTTGTTTTGAGCTATTCCAAGAGCGCAAATAAATAGTGTAATGAATAGAAATTTTAATTTCATTTTGTGTAGTATTTAATTTTCTGCAAATTAAAGGCAGCAATCTAGTCCTAGTGTTAACAATTAGTTATGAATCCATGTCAAAATCATTATGAAATTGTTAACATATTAAATTATAGTTAAGTCCGATTTTTTTATATTAATGCAACTAGTTTATTATTACTTTTACCATGCAATAAAAGTCATTGTATCCTATTTTGCGTATGCGATACAATACAAAAACTTAATTTTTGCTATTTTTATGAAGAAAAGAAACACCAAGATTCTTCTGGTTGATGATGAACCAGATATTTTAGAAATTGTTGGCTATAATTTAGCACAAGAAGGATATCAAATTTTTACTGCTATAAATGGTAAAGATGCAATTGAAAAAGCCAAAAAAGAATTGCCCGATCTTATAATAATGGATGTCATGATGCCTGAAATGGACGGAATGGAGGCATGCGAAAACATAAGGAGAATTCCTGAACTAAATAATGTTATCATTACTTTTTTGACCGCAAGAAGCGAAGATTATTCGCAAGTTGCAGGATTTGACGCTGGTGCCGATGACTATATAACCAAACCGATTAAGCCTAAATTATTGGTCAGTAAAGTGAAAGCTTTGTTGCGAAGATTAAAAGAGCAAGATCAAAATAGTGAAACCATCAATGTGGGCGGTATAGAAATTAATCGCGAAGAATATAAAATTGTAAAAGATAATCTAGAAATTGCTTTACCAAGAAAAGAGTTTGAATTGTTTTACTTATTAGCTTCAAAACCTGGTAAAGTTTTCAAAAGGGAAGAGATTTTAGATAAAGTTTGGGGTAATGATGTTGTTGTAGGTGGGCGTACTATTGATGTGCACATTAGGAAATTAAGAGAGAAAATTGGAGATGATTTTTTTAAAACAATAAAAGGAGTAGGTTATAAATTTGAAGTATAATAAAATAGTAATTTTGAAAGAAATTAAAACTCTTTTAATTTTATAGTTTCGCATGAATAAACACCAATGAAAGTCAATTTTAAAAAAAGTTACAAGTTTGCTATAAAATCATCTTTGTATATCAGTTTATTTGTGGCAGGGTTTTGTATGATACTTTCAGCGATTCTATTCAAATCGTCTTTTAGTAGAGTTATTTTATTTGGTTTTATTTGCCTATTTTTTGTTTATGTTTTTTCTTTCTTTGTTTTGCAATATCGAGTAGAACGATTTATTTATCGAAGGGTTAAAAAGATTTACGATGATGTTGCGTTGTTAGAATCAAGTACTTTTATCAATAAACCGATCACTACAGATATGGAAACTTTAACACGCGAAGTTAAAAAGTTTGCTACTGACAAAAAGCTTGAGATCGAAATGCTCCAAGTGCGTGAAGAATACCGTAGAGAATTTCTTGGAAATGTTTCCCACGAACTAAAAACTCCATTATTTACTGTTCAAGGTTATTTATCAACACTTATTGACGGCGCTATGGACGATAAATCCATTCGAAAAAAATACTTGAAACGTGCCGAAAAAGGAGTTGAACGATTAATCTATATAGTTGAGGATTTGGATATGATCACCAAATTAGAATCCGGAGATTTGAATCTTGATATCGTACAATTTGACATTGTAAAATTAATTCAAAATGTTTTTGATTTGTTGGAAATGAAAGCTGATAAGAAGAAAATAACATTAGCCTTTGAAAATGATAACATACGACCAATTGCGGTAAATGGTGACAAAGATAAAATTCAACAAGTTATAGAGAATCTAATTGTTAATTCTATAAAGTACGGAAAAGAAGGTGGGTTAACGGAAGTCTCTATTGTGAATTTGACTAATAAAAAAGTATTAATTCGAGTTACGGATAATGGAGAAGGTATAGAATCTCAAAATATACCTAGACTTTTTGAACGTTTTTACAGAGTGGATAAAAGTGGTTCTCGATCAGAAGGAGGTTCTGGATTAGGACTTTCGATTGTAAAACATATTATTGAAGCACATAAAGAAAAAATATATGTGGAGAGTGAATTTGGAATTGGCTCTGAATTTTCTTTTACACTTGAAAAGACATTTATTACAGATCAATATGGTTTAAAGAGTAATGTAAAATAATTATTTCTTTTATTATCATTTAATAAGGTATTGATAATATGAATGTTAAATCTATATTTTTTTAAAAAAAGCATAAATTGAAAATCTGTTACTATTAAATTATCACCCACATAACATTGAGTTAACGTTAACTTAACATTGGAGTGTCAACTTTGCACTAAATTAATATTCATATTATAGAAATGAAAAAATTTATAGTTGCAATTATGGTGTTGACTTTTGGTTTAGTTGATGCTCAAGAAGTTACGAATGATCAAATCACAAAAGCGGTTGCCCGTTATATGGACTCCATTAACAGAACGAAAGCCAATAATGATAAGTTATTATACGATAGTGAGACTAAAACAGAGGAGAAAAAAGAAAATTGGTACGATAAATTCTCGATTCGAGGATATGCACAAGTAAGATATAATGGTTTGTTCTCTACTAATGATAAAGTTTCTTGTGACCAATGTGATAAGTCTTGGGGAACAACATCTTCAGAGGAAGGTGCAAAATCAAATAATGGTTTTTTTATTAGGAGAGCACGTTTGGTTTTTTCAGGTCAAATAAATTCAAATGTTTTTTTTTATATACAACCTGATTTTGCCAGTTCTCCAGGTTCTGGTGTTAATAATTTTGTTCAACTGAGAGATGCTTATTTTGATTTGTCATTTGATAAGAAAAAAGAATATAGAGTTCGTATTGGTCAAAGTAAAGTTCCTTATGGTTTTGAGAATTTACAATCCAGTCAAAATAGATTGACTTTAGATCGGAATGATGCTTTGAATAGCGCCGTAGCTAATGAGCGTGACTTAGGGATTTTCTTTTATTGGGCCCCTAGTAAAATTAGAGAACGTTTTGCAATGTTAGTGAAAGATGGTTACAAAGGTTCTGGAGATTATGGTGTTTTTGCATTTGGAGCTTATAATGGGCAAACACTTAACAAGACAGAAGCCAACAGAGATTTACATGTTGTAGCTAGGGTAACGTATCCATTTGTAGTTGGTAATCAAATTATCGAGCCAGGTCTGCAAGCGTATACTGGTAAATGGTCTTTTACAAATGAAATTTCATCTGGCGTTACTACATTGTTAAACAAAGATTATGTTGTTGATAAGCGTGCTGCAGTTAGTTTTGTTCTTTATCCAAAACCTTTTGGTATTCAAACGGAATATAATATTGGTAAAGGACCACGTTATGATAAAATCACGAATTCAGTAAAGTCTGATGATTTACAGGGCGGATATGTGACTTTGAATTATAAATGGGATTTGCCTAAAAATCAATTTCTTTATCCTTTTGCTAAATTTCAATATTATGATGGTGGGAAGAAATTCGAAAAGGACGCAAGAAGTTATATTGTAAGAGATTATGAATTTGGATTAGAATGGCAACCATTTAAAGCTTTTGAAATTGTTGCAGAATGGGTCATAGCCGATCGAACGTTTGAAGATAGTGCCAAAAAAGATAATAGACAACAAGGGAATTTACTAAGATTACAGGTGCAATTTAATTTTTAGTATAGAGAAATTATTAATATTAGTTGCGAATAATAGCTAAGCGTTAGCATTTTTATTGCAAAAAAGAGGGCCTTAAATTTTACATTATTTCTTATTAATAGTCTAAAAATAAGAAAGTGATATTTTTCATAAAGACTTAACACTACAAAAAAAAAGGTGTCTTTTTATTTAGATTATTTTTGTAAAGTTATTTTTAAAAGGTTAATAATGAGGATATTGTATAACTAATAAAAGTATATTAACTAGAATGTTAATTTAAATTAGGAGCTAAGTTTGCTTTTACACTTTAAAAAACTTTAAAATTTGATCAAAACGGAATTAATTTAAATTAAATTAAACATTTGTTAATATTTCTAATTTTGACCTAACACGCATAAAAACAGGTTTTTATGAAAATAAAAAACAAAAAAAAGCATTTTAAATATTTGAGAAAAAACTTATTAACATTAAATTATCATCTAAATAACGTTGTGTTAACTTTAACTTAACATTGCAGTATCACCTTTGCGCAAAATTAATACTTGTTCAAAGTGAATATGAAAAAAATTATAGTTGCTGTATTAGCATTTGGATTTGGAATAGCAAATGCTCAAGAGGTTGAAAATGATTCTATTAAGTCAATGGGTTCCATTAGTATAGATTCCTTACAACAATCGATAAACGAACATCAGATGAAATTTGATGCTCTTAACGAACAATTGTCGCCTATGCAAGAGCAAGTAGACAGAATGACTAAGTTAAAAATATCTGGATATATGCAGGTTCAATTTGAAATGTATAATTATCAAGATGTTCCTGTGGTAACACCGGCAAGCGGGACAACTCCTGCAAAAACCACGTATTACCAACTTAAGCCAAATTCATCAGAGACCAATATACCTTTGTCTACTAATCCTGTTGATATTAACAATTCTTTTAATATTAGAAGAGCAAGAATAAAATTTACATATCAACCTTTAGAAGGAGTGATTTTCGTTTTGCAACCCAATTTTTCATTTAGTGCTGTAACTCTGAAAGATGCTTATGTGCAATTAAATGATCCTTGGATTAATTCGTTTCAATTATGGATAGGTCAGTTCAATAGACCTGATTATGAAGTTGAATTTTCATCAAGAGATAGAATATTAATGGAAAGAACTAGAATGTCTGGAATATTATATCCACAAGAAAGAGATTTAGGAGCAAAAATCAGTATGAATCTTGCAACGCAATATGAGATCCCTTTGAAAATTGATTTAGCTGCATTTAATGGAAACTTTGGAGAAGGACCAATTGCTAATCAAGTTACAGATGTTGATAGTGAAAAAGATTTTGTTTTAAGAACAACATATTCTTTACAATTCCCAAAACAAGGTCTAGGGATTGATTTTGGTGCCAGTGGATATTACGGTAAAAATACTGTTTTCGCAGCAGGTACTTATAGTGATGTAAATAATAAACCTTTTACAGCAGCAGTTGGAGATAAATTAAAGAAACAATGGTTTGGGGCTGAAATACAAGTTTTTAGTGATTTGTTAGGTGGGATTGCTTTTAAATCTGAATTTAATAAAGGGGTGATTTCTGGAACAGCAGGAGCTGCAATTGTAAACAATAACCCTTCTTTTAATTTTAGTGGTGAGAGAGACTTTACTGGATATTATGTAACAGTAGAGAAAAATTTTGGTACAAAGTTCCAAGGTGGAGTTCGATATGATTCATGGGATCCAAATAATAAATTATCAGGAAATGAAGTAACTGTTGCTCCAGATTTAAAAGTGCATACTTGGGGTTTTGCAGTACATTACTTCTTTACAACAAATACTAAAATAGGATTGGGTTATACATTACCAATAAACGAAACTAGTTCAACCGTTGGTGGTATTTATAATAAGGATATTACAAATAATACAGCGACATTAAGATTTCAAGCAAGTTTCTAAATTTTAAAAAAAAAATAATAATTTATATCAAAATGAAAACAACAAAATTAAAAGTAGCATTAATTGTACTAGTTGTAATGGGAATTGGTTTTTCTTTTACTACAATTAATAAAGTAACGGTTAAAGGTTCAGATACCATGGTTATTTTATCTCAAAAATGGGCTGAAGTTTACATGAAGAAAAATCCTGGAACTTCGATTCAAGTTACCGGTGGTGGATCTGGAGTTGGCTTAGCTGCCTTAATCAATGGTTCAACAGACATTGCAAATTCAAGTCGTCCGATCAAACCTTCTGAAGTAGAAAAATTGAAAGCAAGATACAACTCTATGGGAGTTGAAATTCCTTGTGCAAAAGATGGTTTGTCTATTTATTTGAATAAATCTAATGCTGTATCAACATTGACCATAAAACAAATTGGACAAATTTTTGCTGGAAAAATTACAAACTGGAAAGAAGTTGGTGGTGCAGATGCTCCTATCAAATTATACGGTAGAGAAAGTAGTTCAGGTACTTTTACATTCTTTAAAGACAATGTAGTTAGAACTGATTTTTCACCAGCTTGTCAAACATTACCAGGAACAGCAGCTATTGTAAATGCAGTTAAAAAAGACAAAAACTCAATCGGTTATGGTGGAGCTGCTTATGCAGAAGGGGTAAAAGATTGTGCGGTTAAAAAAGATGATAAAAGCCCAGCAATTTTGCCAACAGGTGCAACAATTAAAAATCATACATACCCAATTTCAAGATACTTGTATATGTATTTGAAATCAAAACCAACAGGTGAAACTAAAGCTTTTATCGATTGGATTTTGAGCCCTGCAGGTCAAGGAATGATTGAAGAGGTAGGTTATTTTCCTTTAAAATAATAATGATAAAGAAAATATCCCTCATTTTTTTAAGTGGGGGATATTTGTGTTTAAACAATATCAATTCCTAAATAGAAAAGGATGAATTCCCAATCTCCAATCAAACAAACTTTTACCAAAGAAAGTTTAAAGAAACAATTCCGGCTTTCTGAATTTCTTGCCGAGAAAATCATTTCAACAATTGCTTTTTTGTCAATTGCGATAATTTTTTTGATTTTCATTTTTGTTTTCAAAGAATCATTGCCATTATTTAGTTTTGGTAATTCTGATAAAGCAAAGACCGAAATTCAATCTAATTCTGCCAATAAACCAGAAACGTATGGTACACCTGCAGAGGAATTAAAGCCAGAATCTTACAGCGCTGAGCCAACAGAGGAATTAAAACCAGAAACATACGGATCTGAACCAGTTTCAACAGATGATTTGAAACCAGAATCGTATGGAGATACTCCAAAAGAAGATTTAAGTGTGCCTACTCCTGATGAAACTATGGATGCTGTTTCCGAAAATAAAGAAGGAGCTGATAGAACTTGGAGTACTTTTTTTACTACAGAATGGGTTCCTGTTTCTGATAATCCTAGATTTGGATTGTTAGGATTGTTAATAGGGACTTTAAAGGTGACCATAATCGCAATGCTTATTGCCGGACCTTTGGCAGTTCTTGCGGCATTATTCACTTCTTGTTTTGCTTCCAAAAGAGTCAAAGAAATAATCAAACCTATTATTGAAATGCTTGCTGCTTTTCCTTCGGTAGTAATTGGTTTTTTTGCCTTAATGGTTTTGGCAAGTTTTTTTCAAAATGTATTTGGTTACGATTCTAGATTGAATGCTTTTGTCGGTGGTGTTGCGATGGCATTAGCCGCAATTCCTATTATTTATACTATTTCTGAAGATGCTTTGGCAGCTGTTCCAAAAACGTATACCGAGGCAAGTTTAGCATTAGGTGCAAGTAAGTGGCAAACTGCATTTTTTGTTGTTCTACCTGCTGCAACCCCAGGTATTTTTGCTGCACTCTTATTAGGTGTTGGTAGAGTTTTTGGTGAAACGATGATTGCATTGATGGCCACAGGTAATGCTGCTTTAGTTTCGGCAAATCCATTTGAAAGTGTTCGAACTTTTGCTGCAACTATTGGTTCAGAAATGTCCGAAACTGTTTTTGGTGATACACATTATAGTGTGTTGTTTTTTATAGGTTCATTGCTTTTTATTTTCTCATTTGCTTTAAATGCAATTGCAGAGTTTTATGTAAAAGGTAAATTGTTGAAAAAATTCCAAGGTAAATAATTATGGATAAAGTTTTAAAAGATACAGACGTACATTTTTTTTCAAGTAAAAAAAGTGCTTCAGATATTAAAGGGAAGATTTTTGTTGGTGCAACTCAATTAGCAGTTGTACTTATTATTGCAATTCTTTTTATCATTTTAGGAATCATTGTTTATGAAGGTAGAACTAAATTTTCTTGGGAATTTATTTCTTCTTTTCCAACGAATGGTATGACCGAAGGAGGAATATTTCCAGCATTAATTGGGACATTTATTTTGGTAATTATAATGTCAATTGCTGCAGTTCCTTTCGGAACAATTACCGCTCTTTACTTAACAGAATATGCTAGTGAAAATTCTAAGTTTGCTGCAGCCGTACGATTCTCAGTTCGAACTTTAGCGGTTGTACCTTCGATAATATTTGGGCTTTTTGGGCTTGGTTTCTTTATTCAATTTTTAGGCGCTGGTGCAGATACTGCTTTTAACGGTGGAGAATTGCGTTGGGGACAGCCTAATATCCTTTGGGCTAGTTTAACAATGTCTTTGTTGACCTTGCCTGTAATTATTGTTTCTGTTGAAGAAGCATTAAAAACTATACCTCGAGAATTAAGAGAAGCAAGTTTAGCGCTTGGCGCTACCAAATGGCAAACGATTAAAAAAGTAGTCCTTCCTGGTTCCGTATCTGGTATAATGACTGGTACAATTCTTGCGGTAAGTAGAGGAGCAGGTGAAGTAGCACCGATTTTATTTACCGGTGCCGCTTACTATCTAGCAACTTTGCCAGGTTCGTTAAGTGATCAATTTATGAACTTAGGATACCATATTTACATCATGTCAACTCAATCTTCTGATGTAGAGAAAACAATGCCTATACAATTTGCTACCACTTTGGTATTGTTAATTTTAACTTTATCTTTGAATGTAGTGGCAGTAATTATTAGATCAAGAATCAGAAGAAAAGCAAAATAACATTCAGTTTAACTAAATAATTTATTATTTTAGATTTAACAAATAAAAAATGAAAGACATAAAAATAAAAGTTAATGATTTATCATTATACTACGGTGAAAAGCAAGCATTGAATGACATTACAATGGATATTCCAGCAAATAAGGTAACCGCTCTAATTGGACCTTCTGGTTGTGGAAAATCTACTTTTTTGAGATGTATTAATAGAATGAATGACTTGATTCCGAGTGTTTCCATTACTGGAAAGATGCTCGTAGAAGGGGTTGATATCTACGATAAAAATGTTGATGTTGTTAATATTCGAAAAAAAATTGGAATGGTTTTTCAAAAATCAAATCCTTTTCCGAAATCTATTTATGAAAATATTGCTTACGGTCCCCGTATTAATGGAATAAAAGATAAAACGGAGTTGGATGAGATTGTTGAAACTTCTTTGCGTAAAGCTGCTATTTGGGATGAATTAAAAGATCGTTTGGATGATTCTGCTTTAGGACTCTCTGGAGGTCAACAACAACGTTTGTGTATTGGTAGAACACTTGCAGTTAGCCCAGATATTATATTGATGGATGAGCCGGCAAGTGCATTAGATCCTATTTCAACTTCTAAAATTGAAGAATTGGTTCATGAGTTAAAAGAGCAGTATACCATCATTATTGTAACACACAATATGCAACAAGCTGCAAGAACAAGTGATTATACCGCTTTTTTTTATATGGGGAATTTAATAGAAATGGGGAAAACTAATTCTATATTTACAAAACCATCTCAAAAACAAACGGAAGATTATATTACAGGAAGATTTGGTTAATTTTTTTATAAATTAAACATTTAAATCGTTCAAAGTTTTTGAAACTTTCAATTATTTATTTGTAATCACACAGTCCTTTAATTTTTAAATTAAAAAAAATGGCATCATATTTAGAATTAGAATTAGATAAATTAAAAAGTATTATTGAAAAAATCGGTCAGTTGGCAGAAAGTCAAGTGAGTGAATCCGTGAAAATACTTTTGCAAGAACCGGAAGCTGCTGAAGGGAAAAGCATAAAAAAAACAGAAACAAAAATCGATAAATTAGACATCAAAATAGATGAAATTTGTCAAAGTATTTTTGCTTTACAACAGCCTGTAGCCTCTGATTTGCGTTTTATTATGTCAGCAATGCAAATTAGTAATGAGATTGAACGTATTGGGGATTTATCCATTAGTATTGTAAAAAAAGCAAAAAACATTAAAGAGAAACACGATTTAATTGTGAAGTTTAATATTGCTGAAATTGCTAAACAAGTAGAATTGGTAACCGTAAAAACTAATAATTGTTTTATCACTCGTGATGAAAATACAATTGGTGAAATATTTGTATTGAATAAAGATATTAAAAACCATTGTGAAGATGCTATTCATGACATTATTAATGAAATGAAAGTGAATTCTAAAGCTGTTGTTTCTGGAACCAATTTGGTTATAGTATTAAAACATTTGGAACGTATTTCAGAACATTGTACGAATATAGCGGAGTATGTTTATTTTATGATAAATGCTAAAATTATTAAACATGAAAATCTAGAAGGTTTAATGTCTGAAGGATAATAGCAATATAAATTTGTATCAGTAAAACAAAAGTCGAAACAGTTAATTGTTTCGACTTTTGTTTTTTAAAACACTTTGAAAAGTTCTTCCCAATTTACTGTAGTGTCCAATTCTGGTAATCCTTTAAATTGGTCAATTTGGGAAAGATCTTCAATTTTGAAATCTTCTTGGGTTGAGTAAGGTACTAAACCCTCTTTTTGTAATTTTTCGGCCAAATAAATTTGTTCATATTGTCCCGGAGTAGGTATGAAAAAAGCTTTTTTATTTAATTTAACCAAGTCCATAATCGTAGTGTATCCAGATCGACAAAGTACTTTTTTACTTTCGTTAAATGTTTGTTCCAATTGTCTGGTTTTCATAAAATTATAAAAAGTTACATTTTCTATTTGTTCCTTTATTTGTTCCGATTCGATAATGCCTTTTATGAATACTACTTTTCCTTGAAATCGTTTAACTTCTTCTTTGAGGTGGGTTTCTAATAAGCCTCTTTGCGGCTCGGGACCTGATAAAATAACCATCAAGTCATATTGAACGGGAAGTGCCATTTTGTGCATACGACTCAATGGGCCTAAATATTGAACTTTTAGAGTGTTATTTTCTATATGGCCCAATTTCCCTGTCAAATTTAATTGTGCATTGATGTCAGGGACCCAGCAAGCCTTGTATTTTTTTATGATATGTTGGTGTAATTTACTGGTAATCCATGTGGTATTGCCAGTCATAACATTCAATTGGTGCGTTATAAATACGGATGGAATATTTTTGCTAAAAACACCTAAACGATTGTCAGAAATGATTCCGTTTATTTCATATTTTTTAATCCATTTTTTAACAATGTTTTTTTCTTCCCGAATGGCTTCTAACATTTTGGGTAAACTTTTAATCAATTTCCATTTAAAATTTTTACCATTTTTAGCATATTCAATTTGGTAGGAAGGTAATTCTAAGGTTTTTAAATAAGGAAACTCTTTTCGAAGTAATTCAAGTGCAATTCCATCGGAGGCAATAATTGGAGTAAAATTGTTTTCTTGTAAGGCTTTGATTATCGGGATACAGCGAGTAGCATGACCCAATCCCCAGTTCAAAGGCGCAATTAAAATGGTTTTATTTTCGGAGTTTAAATTCATTGAGAGTCTTACCGTTTAGTTGTAAGTATAAAGATACTTGTTGCTTCACCGTTTTATGTTTGCAATATATTACTAAAAGATTATTTAATTACTATAAAAAAAAGGCTAACCAATTAGGGTAGCCTTCAGATCGCTTAAAAGTTTTATGTTTATTGCTTAATATATGTTTTATTTCCATTGGAATTGATGTAGTATTTACCACCTTGTGGGCCTGTATATACTTTTTTGCCATTGTATTCTCCTGTTACTTTATCGGCAGTTTTTATACCAGATTTTGATTTTTCTATGGTTTTGGCAGTTTCTTTTTTAACTTCTTTTGTTGTTGGTTTTGTAGTTTTTTCAATACTTGATTTGGCGTCTTTTGTTACTTTGTCAGCTGATTTTTTTGTTTCTTTTGTCGTTTTATTAACAGTTTCTTTTGAATCTTTGGTTGCTTTCTCAGTAGTTTTTTTTGAGTCTTTAGTAGTTTTGCTTACAGTTTCTTTTGAATCCTTGGTTACTTTATCAGTAGTTTTTTTGGTTTCTTTAATAGCTTTTTCTTTAGTGGTTTTTGCTACAGCTTTAGTGGTTTGTCCGTAAAAAGAAGTTGTAACGATAAAGAAGAGGCTTAATAATAGTAGTTTTTTCATGTCTAATTGTTTTAAAATTGAATATAAAGTTAGTATATATTTTTATAACTCTCTAAAAATAAGCCCTTAATTCAACGCTTCCGTTGTGAATTGCATGACTAGTTTCACTTTTTCTACCTTGGTAAACAAAATTTAAATCTAGGAATTTCGTCAAATTCATCTGAAATAGTGTTCTCCAAGTTATATTTTGCCCTTTTTGTAATCCTTCCAGCATTTGATATCCTGCTGATGAAAACTCATTACCGATAAATTTATTTTTATACAATGCGATTTCTCCGTTTACATTAAATTTGGAATTGCCAATGAAACTAAAAGCTGTTCCAAATCGATTTTGAGTTAATAAGTCTAGGTTTCCAATCGTATTTTTCTTGTCGCTATATTCGTAAAAAAGGTCTAAACTGATGTCTTTAGAATACAAGTAACTAATTTTTGGATTCCATAAATAGCCTTTAATGGTGTAATTTTTTTCGGTAAATGTTTCGGATTCCGTTTTAGTTTGAATTGTTTTGGCTTGAATGTCAATTAACCAACTCTTATTTAGTAAATGTTGGTATTGAAGTTGATGAAAACTATTGCTGTTTTTGATGGTGCCAATAGACAATAAATTTTGTGATTCATTTTTTGTATAAGTATAAGTTGCCGAATGTTCTCTTTTTCCACGATTGAAAGACAGACTATTTGTGAAAAATTTTAGTAATCCTAATGGGGCCTCAACTGAAGATTCAAATGGATTTAGCGCTAAATGAGCTCCATTATTTTTGATCTTTCGATCTAAAGTGAAAGTGGTTTGCATATAAAAATGCGACATTTTTTTCTGGAATGCCTTACTGTTTTGCCAAACAATTGGGTTAATTATAATAGATTGAGAAAATCTGTTTTGATTGGTTTTTATATAAATTTGATTGGGTAAAAAGATTCTAGTGTATTTTGCCAAATCTAAAAAAGGGGCTATTTCAAATTCCTCTAAATCTTTTATTCCATCTCCATTGTAATCATTCCAAGTATATTTTCCTTGTCCTGCAGGAACTTCAACATAAGTATAATCCTGAAATGGCATAGTTCCAGAATTAGTTTGATAGAGAGTGTTGCTTTGAATTAATTTATTGAAAAATTGATCACTGTACATTATTTTTGAATTCAGTGAAGGTGTCATTTTTAGGGTTGGATCATTAAAATTCAGGGTTCTGTAATTTATATAGACAGACAAATCACGATTTTCGGTCTTGAATAATTTGGATTGCAAATTATAGCTGTTTGATGTGTTTACTCTTTGTAGCAATCCATTTTGAACACTATCATTTATTCTTTTTGAGTACCCTAATTGTACATAGACTTTGGTGCTGTCACCATGACCTGCATACAGACCATATTCCGAAAATCGCTGGCTCAGTAGTGAAAATTGGTTGGTTATTTTATTTTTCTCTTGGTTGTCCTCAAACTTGAGTGTGTTTCCTACCCAGTTTTTTTTATGATTATAACGTATGTGTGAATAGTTTCTCAAGAACGTTGTTGCATTGGTTGCATCGTCACTTTTTAGATAACTTCCATCGTTTTTAATAGTCCAATTTTTAAGTTCAAATCCAGCATTTATAGTATTCTTTATACCCGAATAGGAATCGGAAAGGGCTAGTTTTTCAAACGAATATGTTAGAGTAGCCAAGTCTTTTGATTCTTTATTTGGAATTAAATTAAAATTAACTCCTGTTCCCAACAAACTTTGATCACCAATTATTGTTGTATTGACATTCCAATCTCGGTAAAACTCGATGCTGTAAATGCGTTCTACTGTTTTGAAATTGGCTTGTATTGCTTGAAAGTTAACAAATGCATCTACCGTCCATTTTTTTGAGTACAGTCGCTGTTTTGCGTTAATTATACCTGCTAGACCTTGATTGTTTTTGTCGTCATCGGTTGAAAATAAATTTTTATCATTATTGCTAATAGCCAACTCAAAATCAACAGCGGTTTTCTCAGAAGGATTGTATTTGCCAAAGAAAGTTGCCACTTGTGCTTTTTCAGGTGCTACTAATTGTATAATTGACTCATAATTTCCCTGTAGAATTCCATTTATTGGTGCAACATATTCAAATATTTTATCCACACTTGCTGGATTAGTCAAAATATAATTCCCTTTGTTTTTGCCAATTAGCGTAAATGTTACATTGTAAAGTACATCTGTGGAATTTTTAGAATATTCGTAAATGATTGCTGTGCCAATTGTTGTTTGTTTGTACTGTATTTTTTTTTCGTCATAGGTATCCTGTACAGCGGAAGGTGCAATCATTAAATCAGGATTGTCCCCGGCATCTTTTAAAATTTGTGCTTGTTCAGTTGTTAAGTTTTGCTGAATAGGTTGGTTTTTTAAATCAGTTTCTGAATAGATTGCTGCTCCAAAATTCCATTTTTTATCGGTAAAACTGCCTCCATCATAGGTGACAAATCGAGTATAGTTGTTTTCGGAATATTGGTATTCTACTACGATTCTCATTTCTGATGTAATTGGAAATTGAGCGTTAAATTGTATTTCACCCGAATTATAATCGATTGTGTAGTCTTTGTCTTCACCTCTGCCTAATAAAACACCATTGACATAAACTCTCTCCGATCCTATGATAACTAAGACGTACAATTCGCCTTTTTTTCCAATTAATTTATAAGGGCCTTGATTGCCTTCTTGTCCGTTGAAATTGCTGCTGGCATAAGTTCCGGTAACAAGTCCGGCAGAAGCAAATAAATTTGTTTTGCTGTCATCGCTGCCCAAATTAATTGTAGCAGATAAACCTTGAATTTTTTTGTCGAATGCAAGAAATCGTGTGGTTTTGTTGCCTATGAAGACATCACCGGCACGAAGGTTCCAGCGATCTGTAAAGAGTTCCATGAAAATATTATCATATTGATTCAGACGCTGCGAATAACTGCCATCCTGAATGGGAATATTTGTATCTTGAATGGATGCCCGAATCGTAATTTTTTCGGATATTTTGCCTGTTATTTGGAAGTCTAATTTCGAATTGACCACAGCATTCTGATTGTTGCCAACTGTAACTCCTCTTGAAAGACTTCCCGTTGCTATAAGACCATCAAACGGTATGGCTTTTGGAGTAGAAAAGCGCTCTATTTTATATAAATTTTGATTACTGGCCTCGTTGTCAATTATTTTACTTGTGTCGTAAATAGTGTATTCTTTTGTTAATTCTTCAGGATATTTATGGTAGAATACTGTAATTGTATCTGTAGGAGATTGTGTCTGAGCATTTAATAAAAGGAAACTTTTTGGGGAGTTTATTTGGTATAAAGAACTATCAATAACATGGTTTTTGTTATCCAATATTTTAAAATATTTAGAATTGATACTTACCGATTCCAGATAAATCGTGTCAGTTGTAAAAGCAATTTTTTTTGTGGTATAGCCTGAATTTATTTCTTGTGCTTGAAGCTCAGAAATAGAAAAAAGGACAATCCAAAATAATACTTTTTTAAACATAAATAGTATAACTCCAAAGCGTCAAAAATAGTGTTTATTATTTTATGATTTGTTAATTTAAAGACTTCAGAATATTGATTGGTTATGATGGTTTTTTCTTATTTAATGAAATGAAGAACAGTTTTGTACAAAAAAAAATGGAAGCCAAATACTTGACTTCCATTTTTTGTGTTTTAAACGGAGAAACTTTAATTTTCTTTCGTTACAATTTGCATGGTTTCTCTACTCACTTGTTTTAGCAGTACCGTTTTGTTTTCTTCAACCGTTTGAGCTGCATTTTCATTAAAATGTCTGATGGTGTATAATGTCACATTTTCGGTGAAATCTACTTTGAATTTTTTAGAAAGAATGGCATTCAGTTCGTTGAAATTACCAAATTTATCTTCTACACAAACAGAGAAACTAATTGCTGAATTCTGAATCAAATTTACTTTAAGTTTGAATTGGTGAAACAAACCAAATATTTCACTGATGTTTTCTTCCATGATAAATGAGAAATCAATCGATGATAATGAAATCAACAGTTGGTTTCTCTTTACGATAAAACAAGGTAAATAAGGTTCCAGATCAGCTCCTTTGGAAACGCGAGTTCCCGGCAACAAAGGATTGATAAATGATTTTACATATAAAGGAATTTCTTTTTTCTGTAATGGTTGTAACGTTTTTGGGTGAATAACAGATGCTCCATAAAAAGCCAATTCGATGGCTTCACGATAAGAAATTTGATTTAGCAGACTAGCATTTTCAAAATATCTTGGATCGGCATTCATAACCCCAGGAACGTCTTTCCAGATCGTTACGCTTTCGGCATTTAAGCAATAAGCAAAAATAGCGGCACTATAATCCGATCCTTCACGACCCAAAGTAGTCGTAAAGTTATTTTCGTCGGAACCCAAGAAACCTTGAGTAATATTCAGGATTTTGCGTTTTATGTTGTTGGCAATATTTTTTTGTGTCAATTCCCAATCAACTTCTGCATCTCTATACGTTGAATCTGTTTTTATAAAGTTTCGTACATCCAACCACTGAGTCTGAATTCCTTTGAAAGACATGAAATGACTCAAAATAGTAGTCGATATTAATTCTCCGTAACTTACAATCTGATCGTAAACAAAATTATAATTAGGGGATTTATTATGGGCCAAGAAATATTCTAAATCAGTAAAAAGTGCATTTACTGCCGAAAAAACTTCAATTTTTTCATCCTCAAACAAATCCAATAAAATTTGATTGTGGTATTTTTTTACTTCTTGTACCGATGAACTTAGTTCAGGGGATTTGTCAAAATAATTTTTAATAACATCTTCAAGAGCATTAGTTGTTTTTCCCATTGCGGAAACAATTACTAATACATCTTCATAACCTACTTGTTGTAAAACGTCATAAACGTTTTTGATACCGGCTGCATCTTTTACAGAGGCACCTCCAAATTTAAATACCCTCATTTTTAATTTTGATTTTAGATTTCAAATTTTAGATTTATTCTAAAGAGAAATCATATTTTATTTTCTTAATTTATTTTCTATAAAATTGTTAATTCCTACTTCATCCATCTGAGCAACTCGCCATTCATCCAGAACATTTGCTCCCGATTTTTTATAAAAATCTATTGCCGAAGAATTCCAGTCCAAAACATTCCAATCAATTCTTCGCACCTTGTCTTTTTTTGCTTGTTTTATGATTTCAGAATATAAAGCATACCCCAAACCAGTTCCACGCATACTTTCTTTTACAACTAAATCTTCTAGGTGAATTGTTTTGCCTTTCCACGTAGAATACCGATAATAATACAATGCTATTCCAACAATTTCCTTTGTATGATTGCTCTCGTTAGGGTCAATTTCTGCCTCTGCAACAAATACTTCGAATAAGGGATTTTTTCCAAAACCATCATTAATAAGGTCTTCTTCAGTGATCAAAACAGCATCAGGTTCTTTTTCGAATACTGCTAACTCTTGAATTAAAGCCAAAACGCCTTTCATGTCTTCTTTTTTTCCTTTGCGTATTTTCATGATTTCGTATTATTATTCTTGAATTCTATTAAAAAACAGTTAATTAGGAACTTGTTTTTGTGATATATGTAGCAAATATACAATACTGATAAACTATCTTACTATTATTCTTTTCATTTTCACAAAAAAAACGATATTTGTGACTTCAAACTAACTACATCGATTTCGTAATGGAAGAACAAAACAAAACACTAGGTGAATTTATCATAGAAAACCAAAAAGCCTTTCAGTATTCCTCGGGTGAATTATCCAGAATTATCAATTCTATTCGGTTGGCAGCCAAAGTGGTCAATTATAAAGTGAATAAAGCTGGGCTAGTGGATATTATTGGTGCGGCAGGTGAACAAAATATTCAGGGGGAAGACCAACAAAAACTGGATGTGTATGCTAATGAGATTTTTATTCAAACATTGATTAATCGTGAAATTGTCTGTGGTATTGCATCTGAAGAAAATGATGATTTTATAACAGTAGAAGGAAGTGATAGTAGTCATAACAATAAATATGTGGTTTTGATGGATCCTCTGGATGGATCTTCAAATATTGATGTAAATGTTACAGTGGGTACCATATTTTCTGTTTATAGACGAGTAACTCCAATTGGTACACCAGTAACTTTAGAAGATTTTTTGCAGCCTGGAATTAATCAAGTTGCTGCAGGATATGTTATTTATGGCACATCGACTATGTTGGTATATACCACAGGCCATGGGGTAAACGGATTTACTTTGAATCCAGCCATAGGTACTTTTTATCTTTCACATCCCAATATGAAGTTTTCCGAGGATGGAAATATCTATTCTATCAATGAAGGGAATTATGTTCATTTTCCTCAAGGTGTGAAAGATTATATAAAATATTGTCAATTGGAGGAGGAAGATCGTCCTTATACTTCAAGATATATTGGGAGTTTAGTGGCTGATATTCATCGAAATATGATCAAAGGGGGGATTTATATTTATCCAACCAGTAAAAAGGCACCAAAAGGGAAGTTGCGATTATTGTACGAATGTAATCCAATGGCTTTTATAGTAGAGCAAGCTGGAGGGAAGGCCTCAGATGGTTTTGATCGAATAATGGAATTGCAACCAACAGAGCTGCATGAAAGAGTGCCTTTCTTTTGCGGAAGTTTAAAAATGGTCAAAAAAGCAGAAGAATTTATGTATAAAGCAAAATTGAGTAAATATTAAACCAAAGAATAAACCAAAGAATAAACCGAAAACAGCTCCGTAATTTGGAGCTGTTTTTTATTTGTTCATGTTCTTCATTTCATAAATAAAAGTGTCTAAATCTACATTGAGATCTACTAATTTTAAAGCTTTGTTTACAATATAATTTGCATTACCTGGCGTAAATCCTAATGCCAAAGCAAATTTAACCATTAGATGTTCTTGCAAATCTCCCAGTTGATGGTCTTTGTGTACAATTCTAGCTAGATTATAGAGGTTTTCAAGTCTTTCGACATACAAATAAGGTGCATTGATTGGGAATTTGTTAGGGTCTTTTAAAATCTCTTTGTACTCTTCGTTAGAAATTTCAAGATCCACGGCTAATTTATCCAAGAATTTTTGTTCTGGTTCAGTTATATGTCCATCTGCATAAGCTATTCGAACGATGGCTGCAAAATGTCCACGATTTCTTTGATTAAATTCGCTGCTAAATAAATCTGAAATTGACATAATAATCGGGTTTTAGGTTTGACATAAAGATAATTAATTTTTTGCTAATGATTTTATTTTTGGTGTTTTTTTGTATAAATTGACTTCGGTATTTTATTTTTTATAGAATGATTTTTCAATCAAATATTCCGTTTTCAAAATTAATCGTAAGTTTACAACCCCATATCAATTTTATTTATTTATGTCGATGTCAGATTTTTTGATTTACTTTCAAATAGGGTTAAAACATGTATTAGATGTACATTCTTATGATCATGTTTTGTTTTTAATTGCGTTATCTGTTCCTTTCACTTTTAATGATTGGAAAAGAATTTTGCTTTTGGTTACAGTGTTTACTTTAGGTCATACAACAGCTTTGTTTCTGTCGGTCTTTGGAATTATTGCAATTAAAGTAAATGTGGTTGAGATGCTCATTCCGATTACTATTTTAATAACCGCTTTATATAATTTGTTTACAGCAGGAAAGACTAGCAAAAACGGCAGTGTCAATTTGATTTTTATAGTAACGCTTTTCTTTGGAATCATTCATGGTCTGGGTTTTTCTAATTATTTTAAAACCATTTTGGGAGGTAGCCCAAGTTCAAAGCTATTGCCAATGGCCGAATTTGCTCTGGGGATTGAAGCTGCTCAAATTGTTGTGGTTATCGTAGTATTACTATTGTCGTACATTGTACAAACAGTATTCCGATTTTCAAAAAGAGATTGGACATTAGTGATGTCTGCATTTATAATTGGTGTAGTTTTACCTATGATTTTAGAAAGTGAATTCTGGAAAAGATAAAAAATGGAAAAAAAGAAATTAAATAAATACGATAAAGCCTACTTGAGAATTGCTACCGAATGGGGTTTGTTGTCTTATTGTAAGAGAAAACAAGTTGGTGCCATTATAGTAAGAGATAGAATGATTATTTCGGATGGATATAATGGAACGCCATCCGGATTCGAAAACTGTTGTGAAGATGAAGACGGATTGACCCGTTGGGATGTTTTGCACGCGGAAGCAAATGCTATACTTAAAGTGGCTAGATCAACTCAGTCTTGCGAAGGAGCAACTCTGTATATTACGCTTTCGCCTTGTAAAGAATGCAGTAAATTAATTCACCAATCGGGGATAAAAAGAGTTGTATATCATAATGGATATCGTGATGATTCGGGTGTTCAGTTTTTAATAAAAGCAGGAATAGAAGTTGAGCATATTCCAGATTTAGAAGAATAATAGAAATGAAAGCGCCATGACAGAAGCTGTCGCAATCGAAAATCATCGAATACCAAAACAAAATAGTAAACGATGAGATAAGTACCAATTAAGATCTGGCGATACCTCCCGATAGCTAACGGAATCCTATAAAAAACAAATAGTATCTACATATGAAATTTGACAACAAATATTTACCCATTTTTATTGGGGGCATTTTTGCCCTTGGTATTTTTATTGGGAGTTTGTCAGGTTCACCTTCTTCTAAAACATTTTTGGCTAAAAAAAACACAAAAGAAAAACTTAATAAACTAATCGATTTTATCGACAATGAATATGTAGATGATGTCAATACCGATTCCATTGTAAGTCTAACAGTTGATAATATTTTAGCCAAATTAGATCCGCATTCGGTATACATTCCAGCAAGCGAGCAAGCAGAAATTGCAGAAACGATGAAGGGCGATTTTGTTGGGATCGGTATCAATTTTTATATGTATAAAGACTCGGTTGCAGTGATTAATCCAGTCAAAAATGGCCCTTCTGCAAAAGCAGGAATCAAAGCAGGTGATCGGATTTTATTTGCCAATAAAACAAAATTATTTGGACGAAAATTGCCCAATGATAGTTTATTTGCTACTTTAAAAGGTGAAAAAGGTTCAGAAATTGAATTGACAGTTTACAGAAAATCAGAACAAAAGAAACTTAAGTTTTCTATTCAACGTGATGTTATTCCTTTAAAAAGTGTTGATGTTGCACTGCTTTTAAATAAAACTACCGGCTATATCAAAATTAATCGTTTTGCCGAAACTACTTATGACGAGTTTAAAACAGCCTTGACATCTTTAAAACAGCAAGGTATTAAAACGCTTGTTGTTGACGTTCGTGATAATGGAGGTGGGTATATGGAAATTGCGATTGCAATTGCTGATGAGTTCTTAAAAAACAAGGATTTGATTGTTTTTACCAAAAGCAAAAAAGAGCCAACTGAAAAAACATACGCTACCGAGCAGGGTAGTTTTGAAACCGGTGATGTATTTGTATTAATTAATGAAAATAGTGCATCAGCAAGTGAGATTCTAGCTGGAGCCATTCAGGATAATGATCGAGGAACAATTGTAGGTCGTCGTTCTTTCGGAAAAGGATTAGTACAGCGTGAAATGGATTTTAATGATGGCTCGGCGGTTAGGCTAACCATTGCCCGATATTATACACCAACCGGAAGATCTATTCAAAAACCCTACTCCAAAGGGAATGACGAATATTTTAAAGAGTCGAATAGTAGGTTTTTGCATGGTGAATTGTTTAAAAAAGACAGTATCAAAGTGGTTGATTCTTTGAAGTTTAAAACTAAAAAAGGTAAAATTGTTTACGGCGGTGGAGGAATTGTTCCCGATGTATTCGTGCCTTTGGAAGCAGAACATGGAGCAGAAAATGTTTCTTATCTATTGCAATCTGGGATAGTAGGGCATTTTGTTTTTGAACAATTAGATAAAAATAGAAATGCATTTACGAAATTGACTTTCGAACAATTTTCAGAAAAAGTAAATGCTACGGATGCTTATTTTATTAGTTTTCAAAAATATCTTTTTCAAAACGGGTTGGAAGTGGATTTAAGTAATTATAAACTTTTAGTGAAACGATTCGTGAATGCTGAGTTTGCTCGTCAATTGTATGGTGACAAAAAGTTTTATGAATTGATGTTAAAAGAAGATCCTATGGTTAAAGAAGTTTTGAAACGCAGTTCAAGACCTCAATTGACAAAGTAAAAGTATTTAGACTGGACTTTTTTTAAGTATATTATCGAATACTATCATGAGAATGTGTTTGTATCCCATCATTCCATAACGTAAGTATATCAGTTGCCACAGCAGCTCCACTTCCAGCTGCAATTGCCAGTTGGCTTCTCCATCCTGCAAGTGTTCCTATAGCAAAAATACCTTCGGTTACTTTATGGTCGATATTTTTAAGTTGAATTCTCTGTTTTTCGGGAAGTGCTTTTTTGTGGGCTTCAACAAACTGCATTAAACCTTCAATAGCAAATGTATTAGCAGACCCAATGCCAATAACGACAGTCTTTGCTTTGTATGAATTCCTATTAGTGGTAACAGTAAATTCCGGATAGTATCCCGTAATTTTCAATACTTTCTCTTCAGGAATTTGAATAATATGAGGATATGTATGGGTTAGTTGCTCAATACTTTCGATGAGTAATTCCGAACCTAGTTTGCCTGGAGCAATTCCGTATGCATTGTTAAATACTGCTTCTTGTAACGCAGAATTCTTTTGATGGGTTAGAATCCCAATTTTTTTATTGGAAACAAAATTTTTGTTTTTTGCTGAAGCCAATACCATGGCACATGAAATTCCAGATACGCCACCACCAATTATTAAAGTGTCAAACATAGCTACGAATTATCGTCCATTTTTTCTACAATTTTTTTTGATATTCTAAAAATTAATAGAATTAATACCGCACAAAAAGAAGCTACTATACCAATAAAAGCTATTGCACTGTCTCCTGAAAATGGATTTTTAAAATCAATTAAAGTAACATTAAAAATAAGAAGTGCGATGGCAATAAGCACTAAAACATTAGTAAAAAGTTTCATAGGTTTATTATATTGTTTAACTGTTTGAAGTTTCTTTAAAATAATTTGTTGTAGATTTTAAATCAAAAAGAGATAAACTTAAACAGATTAAATATTAGGGGATAAAAGTATAATTTTTTTTTCTACACAAACAAACCTTTAACATTAGCAGCAAATAATTTAACAGCAATAGCTAAAAGTACTACTCCAAAAGTCTTTCTAATTACACCAAGTCCATTTTTTCCGAGCATTCGTTCAATTTTACCGGATGATTTTAAAACGATATAGACCAAAATAATGTTGAGGACAATAGCAATTACAATATTTAAGGTGTGAAATTGTGATCGTAAAGAAAGTAAGGTAGTCATTGTTCCAGCACCTGCAATTAGTGGGAATGCCAGTGGTACAATAGATGCTGAACTTGCTTCTTCGTCTCTGTAAAGATGAATGCCTAAAATCATTTCTAAGGCCAAAAAGAACAATACAAACGAACCTGCTACTGCAAATGAATGAACATCAATTCCTATTAAATTTAAAAATTCTTCACCTACAAACAAAAAAAGAATCATAATAAGTCCTGCTACTATTGCAGCTTTTTCTGATTCAATATGGCCGTGTTTGGCTCTGAGTCCTACTATAATAGGAATAGATCCTACAATATCGATTACAGCAAAAAGTACCATTCCAACGGTTATTACCTCTTTTATATCAAAATCCATTGTCTTTTTTTTATCTATTATAAGTCAAAATATATTTTTAGTATCAAAAATACATTATTTTTTTACATTTTTGGATTTGATTGTATTAAATGAATAAAATTATCGATTTTAAGTTTTATGTTTTTTTTGTGCTGCATAAAATCAAAAGTTAAATAGTGTAACTACTTGAAAATCATATATTAAATTTGTATATAATTCTAAATGTCCTGAAAATGAAAAAGATACGTTTTATTCTCGTTTTTATAGCACTATTGCTTTCTTTTGGTAATTTACAAGCTCAAATTTGGAAACAGATTCAAAATGCAGCTCAGAAAAAAGTAAACCAAAAAGTGCAAAAACAAATTGATACTTCATTTGCGAACAATCAAGTCAATCAAGGGCAATTGTTTGGACTTGGGGCTAACAAAATTGATGCTTCAGCAGTTCCTGTTTCCTATGTTTTTAATTGGAAGTACAGCATGGAAATTAATAGTGATGAAGGTAAATCTATGGTAGTTGATTATTATTTAGAGCCTAATGCTTTTTATTTTGGTTTTAAAATGAGACAGGGAGAAGAACAAAATATGTTCCTGATTATGGATGCCAAAAATAAACTTATAGTAACCTGTTTCGAAAATGGAAAAGAAAAGATGGCTTCAGCTTCAAAAATGCCTGATTATTCTGAAATAGCACAAAAAGAGGGTGATAAAACTAAATTTACATATAAAAACTTGCCCAATAAAACTTTTCTTGGATACAATTGCAAAGGAATTCAGGCTACAAATGAAGAATTTGATATTGTTTTTTATTTTACAAATGATGCTAAAGTAAGTTTTTCTGATTTATTTAAAAACCAAAAAAATCAAAAAATGCCTGATGCCTTTACCAAGTATTTTAAGCCTGAGGATAAACCCTTGATGATGGATATGACGATGACGGACTTGAAAAATAAAGGGAAAGTGACTACTATGAAATGTGTAAGTTTAGAAAAAAGTGCTTATACTTTTCTTAAAAGTGACTATAAATTTATGTAAGTAAAATTGTTGCAATGTGTTAATTTGTCTGCTTTGTGGACTTAAGTTCAGGAGAGTTTTTTATTTCTTGAATCTTTGGTTACCTTTGCAAAATGTTTCAACTAGGAAAAACCATCGTCTCAGAGGATATACTCGAAAAAGAATTTGTTTGTAATTTATCAGCTTGCAAAGGGGCTTGTTGCGTCGATGGCGATGCTGGAGCACCATTAAGTTTGGCTGAAACAAAAATAATGGAAGAGATATATCCAAAAGTAAAACCATTTTTGAGAAAACAAGGAATCGAAGCTATAGAAGCTCAAGGGACTTGGGTAAATGGAGCTGATGGTGATCTTGAAACACCTTTAATAGATAATAAAGATTGTGCATACGTTATATTTGACGGTAAAACCGCTCTTTGCGGAATTGAACAAGCCTATAATCAAGGTATAATAGAATGGAAAAAACCAGTTTCCTGTCATCTATATCCTATTCGTGTCAAAGATTTTACCGAATTTGCAGCTGTTAATTATGACAAATGGGATATTTGTGATGCTGCTTGTTCTTTGGGTCAAGAATTGGAGGTTCCTGTCTATAAATTTGTCAAAGAAGCGCTCATTCGTCGCTTTGGTGAAGACTGGTATATGGAACTCGAAAAAGTCGCAACTGATTTAAAAAATGGTTTATAATTTTTAAACTTCTGTTTACTGTTCGTTGTTTCAAAAACTCATATTTTACGGGACTTTAGGTCTTTTTTAAGCTTATAACATATTAATAGTCAATTCATTGTTGTTTGTATGAAAAATATTCCCATTTTTATTATTTGTTAAAAACTCAAAGCTATTGTGAATAAGTTTGACTTTTTATAACCGCATTAATTCACAATCTTTGTAACTCGCTTTTCGCACTTATATTTAGTATAAAAATCAAAAAAATAATTACAATCCAATGTCACAATTAGAACCAATTCTACAAGAAAATAAAAATCGTTTCGTGATTTTTCCTATAAAACATCACGATATCTGGGAATGGTATAAAATGATGGAAGCTAGTTTTTGGACTGCTGAAGAAATTGATCTATCACAAGATTTAAATGATTGGAATAATAAATTGAATGAAGATGAGCGTTATTTTATAAAACACATTCTTGCTTTTTTTGCGGCTTCAGATGGAATTGTTAATGAAAATTTAGCAGAGAATTTTGTTAATGAGGTACAATATGCCGAAGCAAAATTTTTCTATGGGTTTCAAATTATGATGGAAAATATTCATAGTGAAACATATTCCCTTTTGATTGATACTTATGTAAAAGATGAGGCTGAAAAAGATGAACTGTTTAATGCATTAGATGTTTTTCCTGCTATTCGAAAAAAAGCAGATTGGGCATTAAAATGGATTGAATCTGATTCATTTGCTGAAAGACTGATTGCATTTGCAGCTGTTGAAGGTATTTTCTTTTCAGGCGCTTTTTGTTCTATTTATTGGTTGAAAAAAAGAGGATTAATGCCTGGATTAACTTTCTCTAATGAGTTGATTTCTCGTGATGAAGGTGTTCATTGTGACTTCGCGGTACATTTACACAACCATCATTTGATTAATAAAGTTCCAAAAGAAAGAATAAGAAGTATCATTGTTGATGCTTTAAATATCGAAAGAGAATTTATTACTGAATCGCTTCCAGTAAGTTTAATTGGAATGAATGCAGGATTAATGACTCAATATTTAGAATTTGTTGCCGATAGATTGTTGGTCGAACTAGGTTGTGATAGAGAATATAATGTTACCAATCCATTTGACTTTATGGATATGATTTCTCTTCAAGGTAAAACTAATTTCTTCGAGAAAAAAGTTGCCGAATATCAAAAAGCAGGTGTTAAAGTAAGTGAAGGTGATTCTCAAAAAATTAGTTTCGATGCTGATTTTTAGAATATAATACCTTGTTAAACTATTTTGAATTCATTTTCAAAACACCAAAAAATATAATATAAAGTAATTGTAATTAAATTGTTTTCATAAGATTCCCCAAATCTGAAAACCAAGTTAATTCTGCCCTGAACCATTTCAGGACAAAAATCGGAGTTTTGTTTCATCTCATTTTATGCGATGAAACAAAGGATCGGGTTTTGTATTGCATTAACTTAAGAGTAAATAAATGAATTATGAATTCCTACTGTTCGTAAATCACAATTCATTAATCAAAAAAAATAGTAAAAGTATGTATGTAGTAAAAAGAGACGGCCACAAAGAACCTGTAATGTTTGATAAAATTACTGAAAGAATTAAAAAACTTTGCTATGGTTTGAATGATTTGGTAGATCCAGTAAAAGTTGCGATGCGCGTTATTGAGGGCTTGTATGATGGGGTTTCTACATCCGAACTTGACAATCTTGCTGCCGAAACTGCTGCTTCAATGACCATTGCCCATCCTGATTATGCGCAATTGGCTGCTCGTATTGCAATATCAAATCTACATTCAAATACTAAAAAATCGTTCTCAGAAACGATGAATGAAATGTTTCATTACATCAATCCAAGAACCAACCAAGAATCACCTTTATTGGCCGAAGAGGTGCATAAAGTGATTATGGAAAATGCTGAATTTTTGGATTCGCACATTATTTATAATAGAGATTTTAATTACGATTATTTTGGTTTTAAAACATTAGAACGTTCGTATTTATTAAAAATAAACGGTAAAATTGTAGAGCGTCCACAACATATGTTGATGCGAGTTTCAGTAGGGATACACCTTGGAGATTTAGAATCGGTATTGGAAACATACGATTTAATGTCTAAAAAGTTCTTTACACATGCAACACCGACTTTGTTTAATGCGGGTACGCCTAAACCTCAAATGTCATCTTGTTTCCTTTTGGCTATGCAAGACGATAGTATTGATGGAATTTATGATACGTTGAAACAAACAGCTAAAATTTCGCAATCTGCAGGTGGAGTAGGGCTTTCTATTCATAATGTTCGTGCTACAGGTTCATATATTCGTGGTACAAACGGAACTTCAAATGGTATCGTTCCAATGTTGAGGGTATTTAATGATACTGCTCGTTACGTAGATCAAGGCGGTGGAAAACGCAAAGGAAGTTTTGCTATTTATATCGAAACTTGGCATGCCGATATTTTTGAATTTTTAGATCTAAAAAAGAATACTGGAAAAGAGGAAATGCGTGCCAGAGATTTGTTCTTCGCCATGTGGACATCCGATTTGTTCATGAAACGCGTTCAGGAAGATTCGACTTGGACTTTAATGTGTCCTAACGAATGTCCTGGTTTGTATGATGTATATGGTGAAGAATTCGAAGCCATGTACACGGATTATGAATTTAGAGGAAAAGGTAGAAAAACTATCAAAGCACGTGAGTTATGGGAGAAAATCCTGGAATCTCAAATTGAGACGGGTACTCCTTATATGTTGTACAAAGATGCAGCCAATAGAAAATCAAACCAAAAAAATCTAGGTACGATTCGTTCTTCGAATTTGTGTACCGAAATTATGGAATTCACATCAAGTGATGAGGTGGCTGTTTGTAATTTGGCTTCTATCTCTTTGCCAATGTTTGTAGAGAATGGAGCTTTTAACCATCAATTATTGTATGATGTTACCAAACGTGTAACCCGTAACTTAAACCGAGTAATTGACCGAAATTATTATCCTGTAAAAGAAGCCGAAAATTCCAATATGCGTCACAGACCAATTGGTCTTGGTGTGCAAGGACTAGCAGATGCATTCATTATGTTGCGTTTGCCTTTTACATCGGATGAAGCCAAAAAATTAAACCAAGAAATATTCGAAACCCTTTACTTTGCAGCTTGTACCGCTTCTATGGAAATGGCAATTGAAGAAGGTCCTTATTCTACTTTCAAAGGTTCTCCAATGTCAAACGGAGAATTCCAACACAATTTGTGGGGAATGAAAGACGAAGAATTATCAGGAAGATGGGACTGGGCCTCACTTAGAAAAGAAGTGGTGAAAAATGGAGTGCGTAACTCGTTATTGGTTGCTCCAATGCCAACGGCTTCGACTTCTCAAATTTTGGGTAACAACGAAGCATTCGAACCATATACTTCCAATATTTATACAAGACGTGTATTGTCTGGTGAATTTATCGTGGTGAACAAGCATTTATTGCATGATTTAGTAAGACTAGGGTTGTGGAATGACAACTTGAAACAAGAAATCATGCGTCACAACGGATCGGTTCAAAACATCGATGTGATTCCGCAAGACATAAAAGAATTGTACAAAACCGTTTGGGAAATGTCCATGAAAGACATCATCGATATGTCTCGTCAAAGAGGGTATTTTGTGGATCAATCACAATCATTGAACTTGTTTATGCAAGATGCCAATTATTCAAAATTGACTTCAATGCACTTCTACGCTTGGCAATCTGGTTTGAAAACCGGAATGTATTATTTGAGAACAAAAGCAGCAGTTGATGCAATCAAGTTTACCTTAAATAACGATAAAAAACAAGAGGACCTTCCAATAACAGAGTCAATAGATGTTGAGGATTTCAAAGCAATGTTGCTCAAAGCTCAATCCGGAGATCCAGAAGATTGTGAAATGTGTGGTTCATAAGCAGAAAATAGATTAAAGAATAAAGAATTAAGAGAAACAGCTATCGTAATGGTAGCTGTTTTTATTTTAGGAGCTAATCCCGCTTTCCGTTTCAATCTTTTATCTCGTTAAAGAAACGAGATAAAAGGATTTTCACTTCAATCGGGGCTAAAACACTTTCGTTTTCATAATTAAATTTGTGTAAATTTGTAGTATTCAATACTAATAAAAGGGATTATGGAAATTAAAAATTTATCTAAATACAGCAATGCAGAAAAAATTGTTCTAGCTGAGCAATTGTGGGACAGTGTTTCTAAAAATGATTTAGAAATTTCTGATGATGTGAAAAGAGAATTAGATATTAGAATTAAAAATTTAGAAGAAGGGAAAACCGAATTATATACATGGGATGAGGTTAAAAGTCATTTAAAATCTATTCGATAGTGTATAAAATTCATTTCGTAAAAGAAGCGTTATTTGATGTTGAAGATATTGTTCTTTGGTATGAAGAGCAGAGAATAGGGCTTTCCTATGATTTTGAACTTTGCTTGGAAGCTGGAATTGATACTGTTTTAAGAAATCCAGAATCATTTCAAAAAAAGTATAAAAATATAAAAGTTAGATTTATTACAAGATTCCCTTATGGAATACATTATAAGTTTGAAAAAAATGAAATTATTGGTATTGGTGTTTTTCATACCTCCCGCTCTCCTAAAAACTGGTCTAAAAGGCTAGGGTTTTGAGTAATAATTTTTTTAAAATCCAATCCCCTTGAGTTTATTATATTTTACAGACCGAAGCATTGTTCATCTCGAAGATGTCGTATTCAATGAAGTCGTTTCAGCGCAAATCAATCAGTTTTTAAAGGAATACCAATTTCGTTGCGTTTTGGAGCAATACGAGCTGCCTGTGGTTAATAAAATATTGTTGCACGGCAAAACAGGCTGTGGTAAAACCATGACGGCCAAAGCCATTGCCAGAAAACTAGACAAAAAACTTATCATAGTCAATCTTTCGAGAATTGTTTCTTCCAAATTAGGCGAAACCTCCAAGAATATCGAAGGATTGTTCAAGGAAGTGCAATACGAAAGTTCGGTTTTATTCTTTGATGAATTTGATTCCTTAGGTCAAATTCGGGATTATGATAACAAAGACAGTTCCGAGATGAAACGGGTAGTGAACTCGATTATTCAACTAATAGATAATTTCCCCAATCGTTCGGTATTAATTGCTGCCACCAATCAAATCCAGATGATAGACGAAGCCTTGGTGCGCCGTTTTGAAATGCAATTGGAATTTACAGCTCCTTCCAATGAAGTTTTGGATAGCTATTATACAAAGTTGCTTACCAAATATCCTGTAGAATTTCAAAAATTGACTCGTATTTATGATATTACTTTTGCAGAAGCAAAAAATCATTTACTCAAGGAAGTGAAAAATAATATTATTGAGGCAGAGATTCAAAAACAAAAGACTTTAGATTAAAAAAATCATAGTTTTTTGATTAATAAATAACAAGAGAATTGGAGGTTTCTTAATTCATAATTGTAGAAATAATTCCTTATATTTGAGTAAGTTATAGTTCTAGTATGTTTTGTTTGTAGTATTAAATAACGGAAAACATGGAAAATAAAAAATTTACAGTTACAGATGATTTATTAGCATCAAGACAGCAGCGTTTCTTAAATTTACTAATTGATTTAGTCTTCGTATATGTGATTTGGATTAGTGTTGGGGCAACCATAGCTATATTTGCCGATGTTGCCAATAGCAGTGTACTAAAGGCATGGATTAGCAATATGGGCGTGTTCGAAAAAGGGATTTCTTTTGCCATCATTGCTGGGTTTTATTATTATTTGACCGAACTGTATTTCTCTCGTTCTCTTGCGAAATTCTTAACCCAAACGTATGTAATTTTGAAAAATGGCTCAAAACCCAATTACAAAAGCATTTTGAAACGAACCCTTTGTAGATACATTCCGTTTGAGATTTTTTCTTTTTTAGGCGGTGAGGCAGGAGGCTGGCATGATTCAATGTCGGAAACCTATGTCGTAAAAAAACAGGAATTTGAAAAACAAAAGAAAATTATTATTTTGCCTTGATAGGTAAAAAATAGAATAGTAATCAAAAAGCGGTCAATTTTGGCGGCTTTTTGTTTTAATAGAATAATCAGATTCGATATTTACTTTATCTTTGGAGCTATTCTAAAATCAATTCTCGACTATTTTCGAGATTATAATCTAAAATCAGAATGAACTGGGAACAACTATTATCACTAAAAAGACAAGGAGACACAGGCAAAAGATTAAGAATCGAGCAGGACGAAACCCGTTTGGGCTTTGAAGTCGATTATGACCGAATCATATTTTCCTCCGCTTTTAGAAGTTTGCAGGACAAAACACAAGTAATTCCGCTTTCCAAAACCGATTTTGTACACACTCGTTTAACGCACAGTTTGGAAGTTTCCGTTGTTGGGCGTTCCTTGGGACGATTGGTTGGTAAAAAAATATTGGAGAAATATCCGTATTTGCAGGAAGTTCATGGATACCAAATGAATGATTTTGGTGCGATCGTAGCCGCCGCCTCTTTGGCGCATGATATAGGAAACCCTCCTTTTGGGCATTCGGGTGAAAAAGCCATTGGAGAATATTTTTCGATAGGAAAAGGTTCAAAATACAAGGATCAATTATCAGCCAAAGAATGGCAAGATTTAATTGATTTTGAGGGTAATGCCAATGGATTTTCGGTTTTAAATAGTTCACGTCCCGGTGTGGAAGGGGGAGTCAGACTTTCTTACGCCACTCTGGGGGCTTTTATGAAATACCCAAAAGAAAGTTTGCCCAAAAAACCAACTCAAAATATCGCAGATAAAAAATATGGTTTTTTTCAAACGGATAAAGTTTTCTTTCAGGAAGTCGCAACTGATATGGGCATGATTGCCAATAAAACAGGAAACGATATTGGTTTCGAAAGACATCCACTCGCTTATTTGGTTGAAGCTGCCGATGACATTTGTTACACCATAATTGATTTTGAAGACGGAATCAATTTAGGATTGGTCTCCGAAGATTTTGCTTTGGAGTATTTAATTAAATTGGTGAAAGACAGTATAGATACTTCAAAATACAAAACTTTAGAAACCAAAGAGGACAGAATCAGTTATTTGCGAGCGCTGGCAATCGGGAGTTTAATCAATGATGCCGTCAAAGTTTTTATCGAAAATGAGGAATTGATTTTACAAGGAAAGTTTCCTTTTGCTTTAACGGATAAAAGCAAGTACAAAGCTCAAATGGACGATATTATTAAGATTAGTGTCAAAAATATCTATCAAAGTCGTGAAGTGGTGGAGAAGGAAATTGTGGGGTATCAAATTATTCAAACCATATTAGATAAATTCATTACTGCTTTTAATAATAAATACGAAGGAAGTATGTCTAATTATGATGGTTTAATTTTGAAAATGTTACCTGAAAAGCATCATTTAGAGAAAGAAAATCTTTATGAAAGATTACTTCATATCTGTCATTTTGTATCGATGCTTACAGATGGGAATGCTTTGTTGTTTTATAAAACAATTACAGCAGGAAAAAGTTAAATTATTAACTTTAAAAGAAGTAAAAGTTTTAATATTGTAAAAAATGTTCAAGTTTGTACGTAATAACTAATATTTGAATAAACTTAATTAATTTATGAAAAAAATTACTCTTTTACTCTTTTCTTTAATTCCTTTTCTTGTGTTTTCTCAATCCAATAAAGAAATAATTCAAAAATATTTAAATTCTAATTCAGCTAAGTCTGGTTTATCTGCAAAAGATGTTAGTGATTGGTTTATAGAAAGTGAAGGAACTACATCAAATTCGACAATCACCAGTTGTTATGTAGTTCAAAGATATAATGGCATTGAAGTTTTTAGATTAGTTTCCGCTTTTTCTATAAAGAATGGACAAGTTATGAGAGCTGAGAAGAAATTTGTAGCCAATGTATCCAAAAAAGCAAATACATCGACTCCTTCTCTTTCTGTTTTACAAGCATTATCCAAAACCTATGAGCAATTGAAAATTATACCAACAGAACCATTTGCTGTTTTAGAAACCATAAGTAAAAATAAGTATTCAATTAGTAATGGTTTTGGGAAAGGCGAGCCAGTCTCTGCTAATTTAGTTTACTATTTGACAAAAGATAAATCGTTGGTTTTGGCTTGGGATTTTACCATAAGTACAACTGCTCCAAATCATGAGTGGAGTCTTCGTATTGATGCACAAACAGGAAAAATATTAGAAAAAAAGGATCGTATTATTTCTTGTAATTTTGATATAAAAAAGCAAAATTCTCTAATAAATGCAGATGTGTTTGTAAACGCAAGTCCTTTAACATATAAACAATTGTATACTAAAAAGACTAGTATGGCCAATGAAGGGACTTACAATGTAGTTCCGTTTAATTATGAAAGTCCAAATCACTCTTCCAGAAAATTAATTTCAAACCCTGCTAATGCTAAAGCATCACCTTTTGGCTGGCACGACACTAATGGTATTTTAGGTGCTGATTACACCATAACCAGAGGAAATAATGTATGGGCTAAAGAAGATATGGATGGGGATAATCTTGCTGGGAATAGTCCAGATGGAGGAGCTTCATTGTTGTTTGATTTTCCGTATATGGGAACTAATGTTTCAGCTTCTAGTTCATTAAATGCAGCGACTACCAATTTGTTTTATATGAATAATGTGATGCATGATATATGGTATCAGTATGGTTTTGATGAGACTAATGGTAATTTTCAGAAAAATAATTATGGAAAAGGAGCTGCAGGAAATGATTTTGTATATGCAGATGCACAAGACGGATCATCTGCTAGTCCACAAAGTATAAATAATGCAAATTTTTCATCGGGGGTTGATGGTCAAAATGGAAGAATGCAAATGTTTTTGTGGAATTATTCACCAGCAATAAAACCATTAATTGTTACAGCACCTTCTTCTATAGCAGGTAGCTATTTTGCTAGGCAGAATGGATTTGACCCCAGTCATATTGATTTGCCAATTGCCCCTTCTTTTTTGCAATCTGACTTAGTTTTGTATGTAAATGCAACAAATGTAGCTGATGAAGGTTGTTATGCGCCAGTGAATGCAGCAGCACTAAATGGCAAAATTGTCATTTTGAGAAGAGGAGGATGTAATTTTACAGTAAAAGTCAAATTTGCTCAAGATGCTGGTGCAATTGCCGTAATTGTAGTGAATAATAAAGCAGGAGAAATAACCATGTCCGGTGCTGAAGCAACCATTACAATACCTTCTATTAGCGTGACACAAGAAGTTGGCGAAGCTTTAATTACTCAAATGCAAACACAGGCCGTTAATGTTAAACTACAGTTAGAGACTAGTCCATTTGTTAATACGGATGGGGATTTTGATAATGGAATTATCGCACATGAATATGGACATGGAATTTCAACTCGTTTGGCAGGTGGACGTAATAATTCAAGTTGTTTGGATAATACAGATCAAATGGGAGAGGGATGGTCTGATTGGATAGCATTAATGATGCAATTAAAACCAGGGGATGTTGGTACTACTAAAAGAGGTATTGGGACTTATGTGTCAAGTCAATCTACAGATGGGCTTGGTATAAGAGATTATCCATATTCTACAGATAAAACAATAAATCCATTAACTTATGCCAATACAAACAAATATCAATATGTTGATACTGATGGAATAGAGCAAACAGAAGAGCACGGAACTGGAGCTGTTTGGGCTACTATTTTATGGGATTTGTCTTGGGCTTATATCAATAAATATGGTTATGATGATAATAAATATGCTGGAACCGGAGGGAATAATAAATTGATGCGTGTGGTACTTGATGGTATAAAATTACAACCCTGTAGTCCAACTTTTGTTAGCGGTAGAGATGCCATTTTAGCAGCAGATCAAGCTCTGACTGGTGGAGCAGATTATTGTATGATTTGGGAAGTTTTTGCAGCTAGAGGATTAGGAAAAAATGCTTCTGCTGGAGACGAGAATATTGGAAATGACCAGGTGGAAGATTTTACTATGCCAACTGCAGGTCCTAATTGTGTATTAGCAGTAAAAGATTTTGAGAATGAATCAGTAATGAAAATGTATCCAAATCCTACTACTGGAAGTATTACTATCAAAATAAGTCAATTTGTTGGGAAAGTTACTATACAAATTTGTGACTTAACAGGCAGAGTTGTTTACGACCAAAAAGATATCGATTTTGAAGGCAACAAATCTTTGGATTTAAGTGCTTTGTCTAAAGGGATTTATGTTGTTACCGTTAAAGGTGATGGTTTGAATTATGTTGAAAAAGTAATTGTTAACTAATACTTTTAATTTATAATACAAAAAAAGAGTCTAGAAATAGGCTCTTTTTTTTTGGTTTAAAAAGTATATTCGAGTCCAATTCCCAATACTTGTTTTAATTGTACTTTTGGACCTTCGTTTATTTTTATTCCATTTTCTTCTTTGATGACATCAATGTCTTCGTCATAAATTAAATTCCATCCAATATTTGCTTTTACATACTGGTTAACTTTTAAATCGGCATGAAATTGCCAATCGACATCAATATTGCCAAAATTATGTAGATAATCGGTGTATAAACTCAAGCGGTTTTTAATTGTAATATTCGTAAAAATCTCTTTCTCAAAAGAGCTAGTTACTAAAATACCCAGCTCCGTTTTAGATTTTTTACCCTTTGATATTAAATTTCCTTGTGCATCATAAATTGCTTTTCTAACACCATAAGCTCCAGCATTGGCTAAAGTTTGATCCAGAACTGCTGTGTTTTTTAATGTTAAAGGTGATAAATAGACATTTAGTTTTTCTGGTTTATAAATATACTCAGAACCAATTCCTAAGAAAGTGTAGGCAGGAGCAAAAGGTTTAGAAATTGGATTGTCGGTATCGGGATAGTTATATCCGTTAGTGAATTGGGTATTGAAGTTGAATTTAGCGGAATGATACCAATTGGATAAAGAATCTTTTCTAAAACCATAAGTAGAGTTGATTCTAAAAACATCATCTGTTTTTCGGAGTTCAGTACCTTCTTGTTTGTTTAATCCATATCTAAAAATAAGTTCGTTTGCCCAAACTTGATAATCATCCTTATAATCTCGCTTAAGATGTCCTTTTACTAGTCCTGTAACAGCACTTGTTCCCCCTGCGCTCCAGTTGACAAAAGCAATCTCAGAAATATCAATTCCTAAAGTGTTTTTATTTGTCCAATTTGAAATACTATCTGGTTTGGAGGTTATTATGGTAGTAATGGGTTGACCAGTTTTTATAGAAATGGTATCCATTTTACTTGTGATTATTCTTATTTGAGCGATACTGCTAATTGAAAAGAATAGAAATAGAATTGCAATCGGTTTGGTTAAAAAGGTCATGGCGTGGAGCTGTGGTATTTTAAAGACGCAAATTAATTAATTTCAGTAACTTGAGAAAATGATTTTCAAACTATCAACGGAAATTTCGCAATATTGTTGTAATTCATCAATCGAACCCTGCTCAATAAATTCATCAGGTATTCCTAAAAGTTGCATTTTTGAATTGTAATGATAGGTCGCTGCAAATTCCAGAATTCCAGTTCCGAAACCTCCTTTTATGACGCCATCTTCAATAGTTATTATGGATTCAAATTGGCTAAAAATAGTATGTAGTTCGTTTTCATCCAAAGGTTTTACAAATGGAAAATCATAATGGGCAAAATTTTCTGGATGTGCTATTTTAGACAAGGCCAAAGTGACATTATTTCCAATTGCGCCAGTTGATAAAATAGCAACTTTTGCCCCACTTTGGAGTAATTTTGCTTTTCCAATTTCTATTTTTTCGTATTTCCCAAGATAGGATGTTTCCCAATCTCTGATAACACCTCTACCTCGAGGATAACGAATGGCAATAGGATGATTTACACCCAATTGGGCTGTATATAAAATGTTTTGTAAGTCAATTTCATTTAAAGGAGCGTAAATAATCATGTTTGGAATACAGCGTAAATAAGCTAAGTCAAAAACACCGTGATGTGTAGCTCCGTCTTCGCCAACGAGACCAGCTCTGTCTAGACAAAAAATGACAGGCAAATTTTGCAAAGCCACATCGTGGATCACTTGGTCATAAGCGCGTTGTAAAAAAGTAGAATAAATATTGCAGTACACAATCATTCCTTGTGTAGCCATTCCAGCAGCCAAAGTTACGGCATGTTGTTCAGCAATGCCCACATCAAATGCGCGTTTTGGAAATGCATCCATCATAAATTTCAACGAGCTTCCGGATGGCATTGCGGGTGTAATTCCAACAATTTTTTCATTCTTTTGGGCCAAATCCAAAAGGGTCAGTCCAAAAACGTCTTGGTATTTTGGAGGTAAATTTTCTTCTTGTTTTGGAATGATTTCTCCAGTTGAGGCGTCAAATTTACCGGGAGCGTGATATATTACTTGATTGTCTTCGGCTTGTTGGAGCCCTTTGCCTTTGGTGGTGATTAGATGTAAAAATTTAGGCCCTTTTGTTTTTTGCAAACGCTTCAATTCTTTTAGGACTGCAAAAATATCATTGCCATCAATTGGTCCCGAATAATCAAAATTCAGTGAGCGAATCATATTATTCTGTCTCGGGTTTTTTCCCTCTTTTACGGAAGTGAGGTATTTTTTGAGAGCGCCTACACTCGGATCAATTCCAATAGCGTTGTCATTTAGGATAACCAATAAATTAGCATCAGTTACTCCAGCATGATTCAAACCTTCAAACGCCATTCCTGAAGCAATTGAGGCGTCACCAATTACTGCAATGTGTTGTTTGTTGAAATCCCCTTTTAAATTAGAAGCAATCGCCATTCCTAGCGCCGCCGAAATAGATGTGGAGGAGTGGCCTACGCCAAAAGTATCGTAAATGCTTTCGCTTCTTTTTGGAAAACCTGAAATCCCTCCCAATTGTCGATTGGTATGAAAAATGGTTCTTCGTTCGGTCAGGATTTTATGTCCATAGGCTTGATGACCGACATCCCAAACCAATAAATCTTCGGGTGTATTGAAAACATAATGCAAAGCGATCGTGAGTTCAACTACACCAAGACTAGCGCCAAGATGCCCTTCTTTGGTGGCAACAATATTGATGATGAAATCACGTAATTCTTGTGCCAATTGTGGAAGTTGTGCTTCGTCAAGCTGGCGTAAATCAATCGGGGAATAAATCTGTTCGAGTAAGTTGCTTTTCATTGTAGTTTAAAAAGCGAATTTACGGTTTTGTTTTCTATTTTTGTACGGCAACTTAATAATTCCCTTTCTGGGACTTGGGGACTTATGGAAAACATTTTTACGGACGAGTACTTTATGAAAAAAGCTTTGCAGGAAGCTGAAATGGCTTTTGATAAAGGCGAAATTCCTGTGGGAGCTGTTATTGTGGTCAATGACACAGTAATTGCCAGAAGCCATAATTTAACCGAATTGTTGAATGATGTGACCGCCCACGCCGAAATGCAAGCCATAACCGCCGCAGCCAATTTCCTTGGCGGAAAATATCTGAAGGATTGCACGCTTTACGTTACGCTCGAACCTTGTCAGATGTGTGCTGGTGCTTTGTATTGGAGTCAGATTACTAAAATTGTTTATGGCGCCAGCGATGACCACCGTGGTTTTGTAAAAATGGGAACACAATTGCATCCCAAAACAGTTGTCGTTCGAGGGATTATGGCGAATGAAGCTTCGGAATTGATGAAGCGTTTTTTTGCTGAGAGAAGGAAATAGTCTTGTTAAACTGAAAATCCCTAGCCCAGATTACTTCATTTAATATTTATTTTTCATAGGAATTCAGTGAACTTCGTTTGAAGTGGAAATCCTTATGTGCCGGTGTTCGGCATATAAGATTGTAACGGATAGCTGGATTAGCTCCTAAAAAATACCTCCTACAAAATAATTTACCTCCAAAGAATTTTCTTCTTAAAGAATTAATTAAAATACTATACTTTTACTACAATATAATGAGTGCTTTTGCAGTTATCGTTTTAATTGTAAAATGTTGCTATAATTTTAATTTGTAACCCATTAACTCTAGATAAAAGTGAAAACAAAAGGATTAATTTACGTGTTTTGTGTGTTTTTTTTGTTTCAAGCGTGCGGTAAAAAATCAGCTGCCGATTTTAATTCCGATTTTTCATTGTTTAAAGAGTATATAGTCAGTTTTACGGGGGGAATAGTCTCGGCACAATCGGACATTCGGGTGGTTTTGGCTTTCGATGACAATAATTGGAAAGTCAATGAGGTTTTGGACGATGATTTATTCGATATTTCTCCAAGTGTCGATGGAAAAGTGATTGCGCTTTCTAGTAATACCATTGCTTTTATTCCTGAGAAAAAATTAGAATCGGGCACCGAATATCAGGTGACTTTGCACTTGGATAAGCTAAATCCAAAGGTTGCCGAAAAGGATAAAACACTTTCCAATTTCAATTTTACAGTGAAGACCATCAAACAGGATTTTGTTGTCAATACTCTTGATTTGCAATCATACAGTAAAGATTACCAATATTTGAATTGTGTACTGAAAACCGCAGACAATATGGATTTTGAGTCGGCCAAGAAGTTAGTGGAAGCTGAGCATAATGGAAACGACTTGAAAATTATTTTTGAAAAATCAGCAGCGGTTGGGAAAGAATTCAAATTTAGAATTGATAGTATTCAGCGATTGGATTCCAAAAGTAATCTTGAGATAAAGTACGACGGAAACGATTTTGAAATGGACCAAAACGGGACCATTGATTTTCCGATTACGGCGCTGAATGAGTTCAAAGTCATTAAAACCGAAATGAGTGAAGGAAACAATCAATCCTTGACTATCAATTTTTCGGAACCATTGGAAAAAGGTCAAGATTTTAAAGGTTTGGTGGCAATTCAGAACACCAACAATTTAAAATTTTCTACTCAAGGTAATTTGTTAAAAGTGTATTTCAATAATGAGAGAGCCATTGAAAAAACGGTTGAAGTAGTTCCTGAAGCGGTTTCAGAAGTTGTTTTTTCTGATTCTACAGCTGTTGCTACAGATACCGTCGTGGCAGAAGAACCAGAAGAAGTTGCCGTTGTCGAGCCTGAGCCAATTGTGGATTCGCAAAAACTCACAGGAGAATTGCTGTTGGAAGTTTTTCAAGGAATTGAAAGCGAATATGGCAAAAAGCTGAATGAGAATTACTCAGAGAAAATTTCGTTTGATGAGATAAAACCCAACGTTCGCTTTATCAAAAATGGAACGATTTTACCAAGTTCCAGTAATTTAAAACTCAATTTTGAAGCCGTAAATCTAAGTGCGGTTGATGTCAAAATATATAAAATTTACAAAAATAACATTCTTCAGTTTTTGCAGGATAATGAGTTGAATGGCACGCAAAATCTAAAAAAGGTATCGCAACCTATTGCTAAATCAACGCTGAATTTAAAGGAAAGTAGTTTGGTTAATTTAAGCAAATGGAACACTTTCGCATTGGATTTGTCCAAAATTATTACACCTGAACCAGGTGCTATTTACAGAATAGAGTTCTCCTATAAAAAAGCGTACTCTTTATACAAATGCGAAAACTCAGAAGCTGGTGACACTGATAATGAGGAAACCGAAGAGGTGGATGAAAAAGATGTGAATTATAGTGAAAACTCTTATGATGAGTATTATTATGACGATTACGAATGGAGAGAAAGCCAAGATCCTTGTACGAGTTCCTATTATTACAATGCTAAGATTGGAACGAATATTTTGGCCTCGGATGTTGGAGTAATTGCCAAAAGAGGAGATAATAAATCCTATTTATTTGCCGTAAGCAATATTATTACAACCGAACCCATTGCAAATGCCAGAGTGGACTTGTACAGTTTTCAACAACAAAAATTAGGCACAGCAGCAACAAGCAGTGAAGGTATTGCTAGTTTTCAGTTGGATACTTTTGCCTATTTTGCGATTGTAACTTACGGAACACAATCCACTTATGTAAAACTTGATGACGGTCACTCTTTATCGGTAAGTAATTTTAATGTATCTGGTGAAACCTTGCAAAAAGGACTTAAAGGATTTATATATGGGGAACGTGGCGTTTGGCGACCTGGGGATAATCTGTATTTGTCTTTCATTTTGAATGATGCTTCAAATAAAATACCGTTGGGACATCCTATTAAATTTAGATTAGCCGATCCAAATGGGAAAGTAACCTATCAAACGGTTCAAAAATCGAATGACTGGAATCATTATGCGTTTACTGTTCCAACTGAAAGTGATGCACCTACCGGAAATTGGGAAGCAATGGTTAGCGTGGGTGGTGCGAAGTTTTATAAAAGTATAAAAATCGAAACCATTAAACCCAATCGTTTAAAAATAAAAAACAGTTTCAAAAGAGCGGTGCTTTCATCTTCGTATCCAAATACCAGCAATCTCGAAGTGACATGGCTTCATGGCGCTGTGGCCAAAAATTTGAATGTTGAAATGCAAGCCAAATTTTCACAACAAGCAACGACTTTCAAGAATTATGAAAAGTATGTTTTTGATGATTTAGTTCGAAAATTCAGTACAGAAGAAGTTACGGTTTTCTCCGGAAAATTAGACGCTAATGGAAAAGCGAATGCAACGATAGAGCCAAAAATTCAAGGAGAAGCACCAGGCATGCTGAAAGCGTCATTTATTACCAAAGTGTATGAAGAAGGCGGTGATTTCAGCACCGATGTTATCGCAACAACCTATTCTCCATATAACACTTATGTGGGTATAAAATCACCCGAGCCTAATAAATACGGGATGCTGGAAACCCGTAAAGTGAATCAATTTGATGTGGTTACGGTGGATGAAAATGGAAGACCGAAAGCAGTTAAAAATCTGGAAGTAAAGGTGTACAAAGTAGAATGGCGTTGGTGGTGGGATGAATCCAGTGATAATTTGTCGAATTATAATTCGGATAATGCGACGACTTCATACAAAACTTTTACAATAAACACCGATGCCAACGGAAAAGGAAGTGTGAGATTTGCTTTGACCGATGAAGAGTGGGGACGTTATTTAATTCGGGTTTCAGATGAAGTTGGTGGACACGCAACGGCATTGACGGTAAATATCGATTGGCCAATGTGGTCTGGAAAAACTAGAAATACCGATGCTTCAACGGCGAATATGTTGGTTTTTTCTACTGATAAACAAAATTATGCCGTCGGTGAAAATGCTCAAATTTCGTTCCCGTCGAGTGAAGGGGGGCGTGCTTTTATATCAATCGAAAATGGATCGAAAGTATTGCAAACGCTTTGGGCTAAGACCCAAAAAGGAGAAACCAAAGTGACTATTCCGATTACTGCTGCAATGGCGCCGAATGTGTATTTCAATATTACGTTGTTGCAACCACATGCTACAACCAAGAATGATTTACCAATCCGTATGTATGGAATTGTACCAATCGAAGTGATTGACAAGAATACGATTTTGACACCCAAATTGGTAATGCCGGATGTGTTGCGTCCTGAACAGTCATTTGCAATAAAAGTGAGTGAACAATCCGGAAAAGCAATGACATACACAATTGCCATTGTAGATGAAGGATTATTGGATTTAACCCGTTTTAAAGCGCCAAATGCTTGGGATAGTTTCTATGTTCGGGAAGCTTTGGGTGTAAAAACTTGGGATATTTATGACGATGTGATTGGAGCGTATGGCGGAAAAGTGAATCAGATTTTCAGCATCGGTGGTGACCAAGATTTAGGTGGTGGAAAAGCCAAAAAAGCCAATCGCTTTAAACCAGTTGTGATTTATATGGGGCCTTTTAAATTGGAGAAAGGACAAGCCAAAACCCATCAAGTGAAATTACCGAAATACATTGGTTCTGTAAAAACAATGATTGTAGCTGGCGATGCAACTACAAGTGCGTATGGAAGTGTCGAAAAAGCAACACCAGTTCGCAGTCCGCTAATGGTTTTGGCTTCGTTGCCGAGAAAAATTTCTCCATCTGAGAAAGTGACGATTCCTGTTACTGTTTTTGCAATGGAAAAAAACATAAAAAATGTTACGGTTCAGATTAAAACGAATAATGGATTAAAAGTTATTGGCAGTGCCACTCAAAAATTGTCATTCGCTCAGCCTGACGAAAAAATGGCTTATTTTAATTTGGCTGTGGGTTCTATAACAGGAATCGGAAAAGTGCAGATTGTAGCGACTTCAGGCAAGGAAAAATCAGTGTACGATGTAGAGATCGATATGACGAATCCGAATCCAGTGACCAATACGTTCACTGATGTGATTTTGGAACCAAATAGTACTAAAACTATTTCTTGGAAAACATTTGGTGTTTCGGGAAGTAATAAAGCAAAATTAGAGGTTTCCTCAATGCCAACTATTAATTTAAATGGGCGATTACAATATCTGATTCAATATCCGCATGGCTGTGTGGAGCAAACGACTTCGTCTGTTTTTCCGCAATTGTACTTAAATGATATTGCCGATTTGGATGCTACGCGTCAGCAATTAATTCAAAAAAATGTGACCGCAGGAATTACTCGATTAGGAGGTTTTCAATTATCGAATGGGGGAATGTCATACTGGCAAGGAGGAACCGTTGCCGATGATTGGGGTTCTTCGTATGCTGGACATTTTATGATTGAAGCTGAGAAAAAAGGGTATTTCTTGCCAATCAATTTCAAAACCAAATGGATTTCGTATCAGCAAAAAGAAGCCAAACAATGGCGATTTATGCCGAGTTATGGAAATGATTTGGCGCAATCGTATCGCTTGTACACATTAGCATTGGCGGGAGCACCCGATTTATCTTCGATGAACAGATTGCGTGAAACCAAAGGAATTTCGAACGAAAGTAAATTACGTTTGGCTTCGGCTTATGTATTGGCAGGACAAAAATCAGCAGGTTTGACGTTGTTGCTGAATACTTCTATAGATGATAATTCGAATTATAATTATTACTATTATGGTTCTAATGATAGGAATCGTGCCATGTCCCTCGAAACATTGTTATTGCTTGGACAAAAGCAAAAAGCATTTGCAATGGCAACAAAATTGGCTAAAGATATGTCTAGTGACCAATGGATGAGTACGCAAACTACGGCCTATTGTTTGTATGCTATGGCTAAATTTTCCGTTAGTAATGGTCCAAAAGGAATCGATGTCCAGTTCAGTAAAGACGGAAAAGCACAATCAATTAAAACGATGAAAACCATCGCAGACCGAAGTCTGGTGGTCAAAACGGGTTCGAATAGTGTGACTCTAAAAAACAACAGAAAGAATAGATTGTACGTTCGTGTGCTGAATACAGGAATTCTTCCTATTGGACAAGAAAAAGCAATTCAAAGTAATGTTTCGGCTTCGATTGTTTTCAAAAACAGAAAAGGAAGCGTAATCAATGTGTCTAAAATCAATCAAGGAACGGAATTTGTTGCTGAGGTAACCGTTGAAAACCAGAAAAATGAGCACGTAGAAAATGTGGCGTTGTCACAAATTTTGCCTTCTGGTTTCGAAATTGTAAATACGCGTTTCACAGATTATGGAGACGCAACCAATAATGTTGCTGATTATATTGATATTCGTGATGACAGAACTAATTTCTATTTTGGAATGAAAGCAGGAGAAGTAAAAACCTTTAGAATATTACTGAATGCCTCTTATTTAGGAACCTATTATCTGCCGGGACTGCAATGTGAAGCAATGTATGACAATACATTTTTGGCTAGAACTAAAGGATTTTGGATTCAGGTCGTGAAGTAGCACGTATCCTAACAGGTTTGCAAAACCTGTTAGGTATTTATTTAGGGCGAATTAATTTTATTTTAGGGATGAAATTATACCTAACAGGTTTTAGAAACCTGTTAGGATAGTAAAAAAGCATATCAGATATGGAAAAAGATATTTTTGAATCAGGTCATTATTATCACATATACAATAGAGGCAATAACAAAGAAAATATTTTCATTGGAGAGAAAAATTATAATTATTTTCTAGAGAAAATGAAGAAATATCTTTTACCAATTGTGGATGTTTATGCCTACTGCTTGCTCAAGAATCATTTTCATATTGTTTTAAGAATTAAAGACAAAGAAGAGTTGCCAGAAAAATTTAAAGAGAGAATTCATTTGCCTTTTTCTAACTTTTTTAATTCGTATGCCAAAAGTATAAATACCGCTTATAATCGAACAGGAAGTTTATTTCAAGAGCATTTGCAAAGAAATAGAATTGAAAATGAAGAGTATTTGAAACAATTAATAGTGTATGTTCATTTAAATCCTGTAAAGCATAAATTTACGGAATCATTCGAAACATATCTGCATTCATCTTACCGTTCTTATTTGTCAAATAAAGAAACAAGTATTGATAGGGATTTTATTCTTGGACTATTTGGAGGTTTAGAGAATTTTAAGTTTTATCACGATGAAAGAAGATTGATTTATGGGGGTGTAATTGATTCTATTGATAAAATGGATGACTAGATTGCTTATCCTAACAGGTTTCCAAAACCTGTTAGGTATTATTATGTTAAACTAGTTTTTATTTTAGGGGTGTAAAAGCATACCTAACAGGTTAAAAGAAACCTGTTAGGAAGAGAAACAAACAAAATTCATTTTGAAAAATAAACTAATAGCGTTCCTGCAACGCATCATCAATTGGATAAAAACAAATAAAATTAAATCATCAATAGCTTTTTTGCTGTTGGTGGTTTATTATTTTTCGTTGCCACGAACTTTGTTTCAAGAGCCTTATTCTACAGTGATTGAAAGTAAAGAAGGAGAATTGCTTGGCGCTAAAATTGCTCTCGATGGACAATGGCGATTTCCTGCACAGGACAGCGTTCCCGATAAATTCAAGAAATGTATTGTCTATTTTGAAGACGAATATTTCTACAACCATCCTGGATTCAATCCTGTGGCGATGATCAATGCTTTTCAGCAAAATAGGAAAGCAGGCAAAGTTGTTCGCGGGGGAAGCACCTTGACCCAGCAAGTCATTCGGTTGTCTAGAAATGGCAAAGGCCGAACCTATTTCGAAAAAATAATCGAACTCATTCTCGCCACCCGATTAGAATTAGGTTATTCTAAAAGCGAAATCTTAGAATTATATGCTGCTCATGCTCCGTTTGGAGGAAATGTGGTAGGGTTGGAGATGGCTTCTTGGCGGTATTTTGGCGTGCAGTCCCATCAATTGTCTTGGGCAGAAAGCGCTACTTTGGCCGTTTTGCCCAATGCACCTAGTTTGATTTATCCAGGAAAGAACCAAATCAAATTATTAAGCAAGCGCAACCGACTTTTGTTGAAATTAAATCAAGAAGGAATAATTGATCAGCAGACTTACGAACTTTCGATAGCCGAACCTTTGCCCCAAAAACCGTATGATTTACCTCAAATTGCTCCGCATTTATTGCAACGTGTTGCTAAGAATCAAGAAGGAACTCGGGTGAAAACGACTATAGAAATTGGGTTGCAAAACAGAGTCAATCAAATTGCAAAGTATTATTACAATCAGTACAAGCAAAACGAGGTTCATAATTTGGCTATTTTGGTTATCGATGTGCCCAATAGAAAAGTGATGAGCTATGTTGGAAATTCACCTACGGACGTTAATCATCAAAAAGATGTTGATATTATTGATGCGCCAAGAAGTACAGGAAGTATTTTGAAACCGCTCTTATACGCTGGTATGCTCGACGATGGAGAGTTATTACCCAATACGCTAGTGGCAGACATCCCGACGCAAATTTCGGGCTATACGCCTCAAAATTTCAATTTGACATTTGACGGAGCAGTTCCAGCACATCGGGCGTTATCGCGTTCGTTGAATATTCCTGCCGTATTGATGTTGCAGGATTTTGGGGTGAATAAATTTTATGAAGAATTACAGCGATTCAAATTACGGGATATTTCAAAACCGCCCGATCATTATGGCTTGTCGCTTATTTTAGGTGGTGCCGAAAGTAATTTATGGGATTTGTGCCGAACCTATGCCGGTTTGTCTTCAACTTTAAATTTTTTCAGTAAAAATCAAGGAAACTACAGAACCAATGAATTTGCTGAATTAAACTATCAGGATGATTTTCAAGTTGATTTTGGAGACGAAACCAAGCAAAAGAACATCTTGGGAGCAGGATCGATTTGGTTGACGTATAACGCAATGGAACAAGTCAATCGCCCCGAAGGAGATGAGGCTTGGAAATTCTATGACAGTTCACTCAAGATTGCTTGGAAAACGGGAACAAGTTTCGGGAATCGTGATGCGTGGGCCATTGGGACAAATTCCAGATATGTAGTGGGCGTGTGGGTAGGAAATGCAACAGGCGAGGGTAGGCCTACCTTGACTGGGGTCACCAGTGCGGCACCCATTTTATTTGATGTTTTTAATTTATTGCCAAGACAACGATGGTTTGATACTCCGTTTAAAGATTTAGAAGAAGTGGAAGTATGCAATTTAAGCGGTCATTTGGCGAAAGACGGTTGCCCAACAATAAAGCAACTCGTTCCGAAGAAAGGAAAAAACACTTCTATTTGTCCGTATCACAAAACGGTGCATTTGGATAAATCATTACAATTTCAAGTCAACAGCAGTTGCGAAAACATTGAAAATATAGTGACCAAAAACTGGTTCATTTTGCCGCCAGTAATGGCTTGGTATTACAAAAGTCAGCATATTGAATATTTGGCATTGCCACCCTTTCGAAATGATTGTATGGGAACACAAACGGCTACAATGGATTTTATTTATCCGAAAACAAACACCAAAATCTATCTTACGAAGAATTTCAATAGCGAAGTTCAGCCTGTGATTTTAAAAGTAGCCCATTCTCAAAGGGATAGTAAACTTTTTTGGTATGTTGACAATGTATTCAAAGGGAGTACCAAAACCTTTCACGAAATGCCTATTTCGGCAACGACAGGATTTCATTACATCACTGTGGTGGATGAATTTGGAAACGAAATTCGAAGAAAAATAGAAATTGTAAAAGAGTAAATTTTAATTAAAAATTATTCTCCGGTATAATTCTGAAGTAAATAAACCAGCATATTTCGTGTTGGTTTTTTATTTCTAAATTGTTTGATGACTACAGGAGTATTGATTTTATTAAAACTCTTTAGATAAAGTTCTTTTGGGTCGCTAAAACTATTCGAAACGGTTATAAAATAGGCATCATCTCCAATTTTAAGCTGTTTTCTATAGGCATTCAACCAAGCATAGGTGTGAATGTCTTCCAGTTTTCCTAAAGCAATAAAATCAAAACCCAAAGGTTGTGCAATATAATTGTCAATGTGTGCTCCCGGAAACCATTTGTTATTTAGGATGAAAGTAGTTTTTGTTAAACCTGATTGTAGATCTTTATCGCGAATTTTTTTAAATTCAGTTTTGAAGAATTTCCAATCGTACATATCAAGTGTAAAGTCTTTTTTGCCTAAAGATTTTTCATCCTTTTTTCCAATGGTTCCAGGATAAAAATTGATGATTAGAATTCCGGAAAGTGCAATTGTTAAAATCAATATACAAGAGGAATATACTAGTTTTTTCATTCTGGAATTTGTTTTCTTCACTTTTTCTATTTCATCTGAAATGTGGCAGGAAGCAAGTGTCAACAGCGTTACAAAAGCGGGTCCAGACCAATGTGGTAGTGTGTCTCTGAACAATGAGAGGATAAGCAATAACGTAATTAAAGGCAAACTCAAGAAAAGAAGCAGTCTCTTTATGGATTTTTCAACATCAATTTTGTTTTTCCAAACTGCAATTAAAGAAATAAGTATCAAAAAGTAATTGATAGGATTGTTGTAAAAAACGCCTCCCAAAAACTCTCTAAAAAAGCTTGAGGGGTTAATTCCTCTACTAATGGTGACTCTTTGACTGTGATACGTATAGGTTATAAAATGGTTCTCGACGTTCCAAATTAAGATTGGTGAAATAAGGAGCAAAGTGATTACAAGTCCTAAATAAAGATAACCATTCTTTAGTAAATCTCTTTTGTAGCATAAAATATACAATCCAAAACCTCCCCATAAAAATACACCATGAATTTTACTCATGATGCATAATCCACTAAACAAACCGAATGAAATAAGAGAGTAGTTTATTTTTGTTTGATTGGCTTGCTCTGAAACAATTTGAATTAGAAAGTAAACGCTAATCAACCAAAAAAACAATTGAGGTGAATCTGGAAGAATAAACACCCCAGCAATTATACTAGAATATAAAGAACCAGTATACAGTAGAGAGGCTATTATACCGGCCTTTTTATTTTTGATTCCTTTGCATATATCATAAATTAGGTAAGTATTAATAGCTCCGAAAATAATCGCCCCCAAACGAACAAATAGCTCATTGGTGAAATGGAGATTGAAAGTAGTTAGACGGATCAATAAGGCAACCATTGGCGGATGATCAAAATAGTTCCATTGCAGGTGTTGGGCGTATGTGAGGTAATATACTTCATCATTGCCTAGACCAATGGATAATGCAATAATACATCGAACAAATGTTGCAATAGTTATAATTAAAACTAATTGTTGTTTTTCTTGCATTATAGTTTAAAAGTATACAATGAGTTAGCTGTAAAATTCCAAAAGAAAACAATTATAGTTACAATCGCTTTGCAAACATAAAAATTGATTTTGGTATTTTTTTGAAGTAAATAAAGGAAAGAAGTGTTTAATAAAAAACCAATTATGGAAATAATCAAAAAGCTCAAAAATTGTGTAGCAACGTGGTTATCGTTATTGTGAAAAGTAAAATATTTATTCAAAATATAGTTGTTAACAACGCCAAATAAGAATCCAAATGAGTTGGAAAGGTATTTGTTGAATAATAATTTTTCTTTGCAAATCCAAGTAATAGCAAAATCAATGACTAAACCAGAAAAGCCAACCAACCCAAATTTTAAAAATTTAATAAGATCCATTTATGTTTGGTTTATGTTGTGTTTTTATATTTTGCATCACTAAGTTGAATTTTCTTGTGAATTGTCTTGTCCTTTTTTTGATTTTTATTTGATTTTTCTTGAACCATAAAATGCTGAAAGTTCCTGACAAAATGCCTAATATTGCTCCGGCCAGAACATCAATTAAAAAATGATGTGCCAAATAAATACGCGAGTATCCTACTACTATTGCAAATAATAATGAAAAAGCCCAAATGTGTCTTTTTTTTAAATAATTTGTAAAAACGGTGACCATTGCAAATGCAGAAGCAGTATGGCCTGACGGAAAACTGCGAAATCCGATTCTGCAATTTGAAAAAGTATCCAAATAGTAGGCATAATGATGGGATTCAAAATAAACACTCGGTCTTGGCGAAGTCACAAAAAGCTTTATTATTTGAGATAAAATACCAGAACTTACATAACTAAGTAATAAAAGTATAGCTAATTCGCGGTGCTTTTTAAACGAAATTAAAATAATAGTAAACACTATTAAACTAAATGCACCATCACCGCAGAGTGTAATGTTTTGAAAAAAGATTGTTAAGAAAGTGGTATGAAAACCATTCATAAACATAAAACCGTCGGCTCTTGAATAAATGGATAAAAACAAACAGCAAACAATAATTAATAGTAAACTGCCAATATAAAAAAAGTTGTTTTTGTTTATTATTTCTAAAAGTGTCTTCATTTTCCGTGAAATTAATTACGGTAAAAGTAAGCTCTTACTGTTTTTACTTGATTAAAATGAGATTATTAAAATTCGATGAAATCGTAAATATAGTGTAAAGAAACATGCTGTTTTGATAGCGAATGTTTCTAGCCCAGATGGCAGTAAAAATCCTTATGTGGCAGTGTTCTGCACATGACATTGTAACGAACAGATGAAATTATTCCTAGTTACTTTGCTTCCTTCACAATAAGGCACAAAAAAACCGTCTCATTAAAAAAATGAGACGGTTTTTAATTTATTCTTTGATAACATTTCCTTTTTTGTCGTAGAAATGATATTCTAAATACGTGTAAGCGTCACGTGGTATGATTTTTACCCATTTTTTATGTTCAAAAAACCATTTTGAACGTATTGATGGAAAACCTTTACTGAGGTATGCAGCCACAAACGGGTGTACGTTGAGTACCACGTTTTTGTGGATTTTTAAAACTCTTTCCAAATCAGAAGCAATTTTGTCAATGATTAAAATTGGCGCTTCAATTTCGCCATGTTCATTGTTTGGATCTTCTTCTCTAGTTTTAATGTTTACTTCTGGTCTTACGCGTTGTCTGGTAATTTGGACCAACCCAAATTTACTCGGTGGTAAGATTTTATGTTTTGCTTTATCGTCGCTCATTTCTTCTCTCAAGAAGTCGAACAAGACTTTACGATTTTCTGGATTAGACATATCGATAAAATCGACAACTATGATTCCGCCCATATCACGAAGACGTAATTGTCTTGCTATTTCGGCGGCTGCAATCATATTTACTTCCATTGCTGTGTCCTCTTGGTTGGTAGCTTTGTTAGAACGGTTTCCGCTGTTTACGTCTATAACGTGCAGAGCTTCGGTGTGTTCTATGATAAGGTAAGCCCCTTTACTCATGGAAACGGTTTTTCCAAATGAAGTTTTGATTTGTCTCTCTATATTGTATTTCTCAAAAATCGGGGTGTCTTTGGACTGATAGAACTTAACAATTGATTGTTTGGATGGTGCAATTTCTTGCAGGTAATCCTTTGTTTGGTTGTACAACTCTTCATCATCGATCTGAATACCACTGAAGGTATCATTAAATACATCTCTTAATATCGAAGAAGCTCTGTTGAGCTCTCCTAATACTTTGGAAGGATGATGAGCAGTTGGTAATTTTTTACACATTGCATTCCATCTGCTAAGCAGGTTCTGCAAATCTTTTTCTAATTCTACTGTACTTTTGCCTTCGGCTACTGTGCGAACAATAACACCAAATCCTTTTGGTTTGACAGATTGTACAAGACGTTTCAAACGTTCCTTTTCTTTTTTGTCTTCTATTTTTTGTGAAATAGAAACGCGGTCAGAAAACGGAACCAAAACAATAAATCTTCCGGCTAGAGAAAGCTCTGCGCTTATTCTTGGCCCTTTGGTTGATATTGGTTCTTTGACAACTTGTACCAAAACAGACTGATTAGCACTAATTACATCTGTAATCGTGCCATTTTTGTCTATTTCTTTTTCAAACTGAAAGGTTTTTAGGGAGAAATCTTTTATTTTACCTGCGCTTACAAGTTTTATGAATTTCAGTTGGGAAGCTAGGTTTGGACCTAAATCGTGATAATGTAAAAAAGCATCTTTTTCGAAGCCTACATTTACAAAAGCAGCGTTAAGTCCAGCAACGGGTTTTCTTATTTTGGCAATAAAAATATCGCCTACTTGAAAATTGCTTTTCTCTTCTTCCTTGTGTAATTCAATTAGTTTTCCATCTTTTAATAAGGCAAAATCTACGAAATCAGAACTAGATCGAATGATTAATTCTTTATTCATTTGTAAATTTTTATCTGTATTTTTAGATAATAGAGTTTAAATAATAGAGTTTGGATTTTATGAAATCTGCAACCTACAATCTGCAATCTGAAATCTTATTTACAGATGGATTAAACAATAATTTAACAGGTATTGTACCCGGGAGGGATTTTAGATTGCAGAATCAGGATCTTAGATTGCAATTTTTGACTGCTTTCTAAAAACTGGATTCTGCAAACTGTTTTCCCAAATTTCAATGAACTTAAAAAAGAAAAAAGTAGTTTAAAACTACTTTTTCTTTTTGTGACGGTTAGCTCTCGCTCTTTTTTTACGTTTGTGCGTCGCTACCTTATGTCTCTTTCTTTTTTTACCACTTGGCATATCTAATAGATTTTATGATTAATTAATAGTGTTATTTTGCTTCGTTGTTTACTTTAACTCCTTCAACAAAAACTTTCGCAGGTTTAAAAGCAGGAATGTTGTGTGCTGGAATTTTGATAGTGGTATTTTTGGAAATATTTCTTCCAGTTTTTTCAGCTCTTGTTTTAACGATAAAACTTCCGAAACCTCTTAAGTAAACATTGTCACCAGTTTCAAGTGAGTTTTTTACTTCGTTCATAAAAGTCTCTACAGTTGCTTGCACGTCTCCTTTTTCAAGACCTAATTTTTCCGAAATCTTCGCTACGATATCTGCTTTCGTCATTTTCTTTCCTTTTTATTATGTTGTAATAATTTTTTTGAGTTTGCAAATATATGAATTTAAAAAACAATAAATCAACCTAATTCGTTAAATTTTAATTACATAAACAATTACTTTTGTTTTCTAATATTTTACAATGAAATTTCATAATACGTTAATAAAGTGGTACTTACAAAACAAGCGCGATTTGCCTTGGCGAAAAACAACCAATCCATACCCTATTTGGCTCTCCGAAATCATGTTGCAACAAACAAGAGTCACCCAAGGAATGCCTTATTTTCTCTCTTTTACAACAGCTTTTCCAACCGTTTTTGATTTGGCAAAAGCCAATGAAGAGCAAGTTCTAAAACTTTGGCAAGGATTAGGATATTATTCTCGTGCTAGAAATTTGCACAAAACAGCTCAAACAGTCGCTTTCGAAATGGGAGGCATTTTCCCTGATAATTATAACGATTTGTTAAAACTGAAAGGAATTGGAGATTATACCGCAGCCGCAATAGCATCTTTCTCCTATAATGAATGCGTTCCTGTGGTAGACGGAAATGTATTTCGGTTACTTTCGCGTTATTTTGATATAGAAACTGATATTGCTCAAGCTTCCGCCAAAAAAGAATTCGCCGCTTTGGCTCTTGAATTAATGCCAAAAGACAATCCCGCACAATTCAACCAAGCCATTATGGAGTTTGGTGCTCTGCAATGTGTTCCCAAAAGTCCTAATTGTACTATTTGTGTTTTCAATTCAAGTTGTGCCGCTTTGCAAAAAAAGAAAGTCGATCAATTACCTGTAAAATCCAAGAAAACCAAAGTTCGAAACCGTTACTTTAATTATATAGTCGCAGCAGATGATTTTGGCAACACTATCATTCAAAAGAGAACAGCCAAAGGAATCTGGCATAATCTCTACGAATTCCCTTTGTTTGAGACTGATAAAGTCGAAGATTTTGACACAATAGCACAACAAATTCAGCAATATTTTTTTCAGGAAAATGAAATTTTGAGTCTATTAGAATATAATGAAGAAAGTATTATTCATAAACTTTCGCATCAGCACTTGCATATCAAGTTTTGGAAAGCAAGTCTAAAAGGTGCAATCGAAAATGGAATTGACATTGAAACCGTCAAAACATTTCCATTCCCTATTGTGATTCATAATTTTATTGAAAAGGAATTGTAAAGTTAGTTGGGGGTGACCCTATAAACCAATGGAGCCAAATTATAGGGGCGCTCATTCGGCTCCATTGGTTTATAGCGTCGGGCTGTCCGCGTTACTTCGGTAACTTGCTTCCATCCCTCACCCACACGTGAAACGAGAGATTTTCGAGTCAGCCATATCCTATTTAATTAGAAATTAATTTTAATAGACAGTTTTACTTTTAGTCTTCGGTTCTAGATTTTTTTCATTAATTTTAAATAATAGCTAAACTGTTTTGATTGTTAAATTGGATATTTTAACTTTCAAGCATAAAACAATCATTTTGAAAAAAATATTTATTCTATTAAGTCTGCATCTAGGATTAGCAGTATTCGCACAAACCAATCCTTTAATTGTTCCTGCAAATATTGTTTTGCCAAAAGATACTTTGGTTGCTAAACAATTGGTGGAATCCTTAAATGGTTTTTTAAATCAAAAAGAAAGTCCCAACAAAGAGAATACTTATATCTTGAAAGAAGATTTGTTGGAAACTTCTATCCTTTTGGACGAAATGAAAGGAATCGAAAAAAGCGGGAAATTCAAAGATAATAATTTTTACAAAGGCTATTTGACCAATGTGGTTCAAATCGACTTAAGCAACTTTATTATGCAATTGTCCTATTTAGGTGTAAATGAGAACACACCAATATTGTGTGCCAGTTTTGAACTTTTAGCAAAATATAAGGATGATAAGTTTTATTTTTTATCACCATTAAAAAGAAATACCCTTTCTTGGCAAACTAAAAAAATTGGGAATTCTACCTTTCTTTACAAAAAAGAGCTAAATACCAAAGTAGCTACAGAGTACGTTAAAGACATCGCTTTTTTTGATAAGAAGCTTAACGCGTCCCAAAGTAATATTGTTTGGTATGGCTGTAATGATATGCCAGAGGTCATGCAAAACATTGGGGTTTTATACAAATTAGAATACAATGGACGCTCTGTTGGTACAATTAATGCCAATGAAAATAACACCACTTTATTGGTAAATGGAACATACAATACCAATTTCAACGGATTTGATCCACACGATTTATGGCACGAAAGGGTTCGAAATGCCTTTCCCAAAAATACAATCAACAAACCCGTAGATGAAGGTTGTGCTTATCTTTATGGTGGAAGCTGGGGGATTAGTTGGTCGCAAATCCTCAAAACATTTAAAGAAAAAGTAGCTTCCAATCCCAAATCCGATTGGTTAAACTTGTACGATGGTTTTTATAATTTTGGCGAAAGCAAAGAAAAACATTTAATAGTAAGTTATTTGATTAACGCTTTAATCGTTGATAAAATCGAAAAAGAAAAAGGCTTTACAGCTGTTATTGAATTGTTGAATTGTGGTAAATATGAAAAAACCAATGACAACTATTTTAAAGTATTGGAAAAACTAACAGGGATAAATAAAGCTAATTTTAACGAAAGTGTTTGGGCTTTGATTAAAAAAAGTGGGAAGTAGTTTTTTGTATAAAGGGTGATTCTAAATTTGTAAGACGAAGTATTTTAGGAATATAGAATTGGAACTGATTTTTTATAGAAATCGCATAAAAATACTTTTCAAAAAATAATGTACCTTTGGTAGAAATACCACTCAATCATGAACGGAACATTAAATAAAGTAATGCTTATAGGTCATCTTGGTGACGATGTCAAAATGCATTATTTTGACGGGGGAAACTGCATTGGAAGATTTCAATTGGCTACCAATGAAGTGTATGTCAATAAAACCACCAATGAAAAAATCACTTCTACGGAGTGGCACAATCTAGTAGTGCGTAATAAAGCCGCCGAAATATGTGAAAAATACCTTTCTAAGGGAGATAAGATTTACGTTGAGGGGCGTATCAAATCCAGACAATGGCAAGCTGAAGATGGTTCTACCAAACATACCATAGAAATTCAAGTAACCGAGTTTACTTTTTTGACCACCAAAAAAGATACCGAAAGCAATAAAGCAATAAATTCTTCTGAATCCACAAAAAACACTAACTTTGACCCTCAAAATAACGGTTTGCCTATCAATGACTTGCCGTTTTAATTGTTTAACTAATTCATTTTAATTTGGACCCAGAGCCCAGTTTAGAGATTGCTTCTCAAGTTGATTTTACTTTAGTTTTCGGTTTTATCGGAATCATAATTTTGTTATTCTGTTCTGCATTAGTTTCAGGTGCCGAAGTTGCATTGTTTTCCTTATCACAAAAAGATTTAGAGGATGCTATTTTAGAAAATAATTCAAAAGGAAAAATAATTTCAGCCCTTTTGGAGAAACCAAAAAAACTCTTAGCGACATTACTAGTAGCCAACAATTTTATAAATATAGCAGTTGTTATTTTGTTTTCTTTTGTTGGAAAAGATGTTTTTGCAACGATACATTCTCCAGTTTTAAAATTTATAGCGGAAGTGATTTTGGTTACTTTCTTGTTATTGCTTTTTGGTGAAGTTTTACCCAAAGTTTACGCCAGTCGTAATAATATAAAATTTGCTCAACTAATTGCTTACCCTATTTCTGGATTGGATAAAATCTTATCACCTATAAGTACGCCAATGCGTTCGGTAACTTTATTTTTGCAAAATAAATTGGGTAAACAAAAATCAAATTTTTCAATAGACCAGTTGTCTCAAGCTTTAGAATTAACCGCTACTGATGAAACTTCAACCGAAGAGCAGAAAATATTGGAAGGGATTGTCTCTTTTGGGAATACCGATACCAAGCAGGTAATGAGCCCGAGAATTGACGTTTTTGCTTTGGAAATCACGGAACCATTTGCTGAAATTTGTGTCAAAATAATAGAAAAGGGATTCTCTAGAATTCCAGTATATCGAGATAATATTGATCAAATAGAAGGTGTTTTATTTGTTAAAGATTTGCTTCCTTTTATTAATGATGCAGCGTTTGAATGGACAACCTTATTGCGAGAGCCGTTTTTTGTACCCGAAAATAAAAAACTGGATAATTTGCTCAAAGACTTTCAGAGTATGAAAAGCCATTTGGCTATTGTTGTCGATGAATATGGAGGAACTTCAGGATTAGTTTCCTTAGAAGATGTAATAGAAGAGATAGTTGGTGAGATTAGCGATGAATTTGACGATGCCCCTGTTAATTTTTCAAAAATAGATGATAAAAATTATATTTTTGAAGGCAAAATAAATTTAAAGGATTTTTACAGAATTATTGATGTAGATGAAGATTTATTCGATGAACAAAAAGGAGAAGCAGAAACTTTGGCTGGTTTTATTCTAGAGATTTTAGGTAATTTCCCTAAAAAAGGGCAAAAAATGGTTTTCGAAAACTGTACGTTTGTGATTGAATCTGTTGATCAAAAGCGAGTTAAACAAATTAAAGTAACAATTGAATAAAATAAAAATGCTTAAAAAAATTACTGTCATAGGACTACTCTTTGTATTCTTCTTTTCTGTAGTAGGGTGTAAAAATGATGTTTTGCCAAAACCTTCCAGTTACTTACGACTGGATTATCCTGAAGCAGATTATATTACTTATAAAGGAAATTGTCCATTTGAATTTGATATGAATTCAAAAGCAATTGTTAAGGAAGATAAAGATTGCGGTTATTCGATTACCTATCCAAAAATGAAAGCGACTATTTATTTGACTTATAAACCCGTAAGTAATAATATGAATAAATTACTTAGAGACGCTCAGAAATTAACTTATGAGCACGTTATCAAAGCCGATGATATATTGGAACAACCGTATATAAATCCAGACAAAAAAGTCTACGGTATGTTTTATCAAGTCGATGGAAACGCTGCTACCAATTCACAGTTTTATGCTACTGATAGTATAAAGCATTTCGTAACGGGTTCGGTTTATTTTTATGCCAAACCCAATTTTGATTCCATTATGCCAGCCGCAAGTTATATCAAAAATGACATGCAACGCCTTATGGAAACTTTGAAGTGGAAATAAAATTCTATATTAAAATCAATAAAAAAAGCATTCGCCAATAACGAATGCTTTTTTTGTAAAAGTCAAGTCTTTTTATGATTTCATATTCAAAACTTTGTATGTTTTTCCATCGCCTGTAGCTTGAACTACTTTGGTCAGACTTTCTGGAGTTTGAACCGTTTTGTCAAAAGTAACTGTAGCCAGTTTTTTGTCAAAATCAACTTTTGCAGTTTGAACACCGTCTAATCCGTTTAATTCGTCCTGAATTGTTGCTGCACATCCTTCAGCACAAGTCATTCCTTCGATTGTGAAACTTGCTGTTTGTAAATTGGCTGCAGCAATTTCCTTTTTGACTTTCGGTGCGGCAGTTTCTGTTTCAGCAGTTTCTGTTTTTGCTTCTGTTTTGTTGTCTTTGCAACTAGCAAAAAGCAAACTCGAAAGCGCTATGATTGCAATTGATTTTGTGAAATTCATTATGATAAGTTTTTAATTGATTTAGTTTCTTGTAATTGATTGCAAAATTAATAAAAAAAGGAGTGGAAGTTTCTAAAATTATTACAATTTTGCATCAAAATAGTGTTTATGATGACAAAGCAGTTGAAGTGGGTTTATTTGTTTGTACTTGCCCTAATTTGGGGAAGCTCTTTTATATTGATCAAAAAAGGATTAGTAGGATTAACTGCTTTTCAGTTGGGTTCTTTGCGAATTATTTTTGCAGCCCTTTTTTTGCTGCTCATTGGATTTAAGAGTTTGATTAAAATTCCGCATCATCAATGGAAATATATAGCGTTGACTTCTGTGTTTGGTACATTTGTTCCTGCTTATCTTTTTGCGATTGCCGAAACACAGATTGACAGTTCTATTACGGCGATTTTAAATTCATTGACTCCGCTGAATACCTTGATTTTGGGAGCAGCCTTTTTTGGGATAACTTTTAGAAGGAGTCAGATTTGGGGAGTTGTTATTGGACTTTTGGGAAGTATGCTTTTGGTTTTTAATGGTGCTGTAAATCATCCGGAACAAAATTATTATTATGCAATTTTGGTTTTGATTGCATCGATTTGTTATGCTTTAAATGTCAATTTGCTTAAAAAGTATTTGTCGGATTTGACGCCTTTGAGCATCACAACAGGAAATTTTTTGATATTGCTTTTCCCAGCTTTGGGAATTTTGTTTTTCACTGGTTTTTTTGATGTAGTTCAGGTAGAAAAAGTACAACATTCTTTATTGTTTATTCTTGTGCTTGGTGTGGTTGGAACCGGTATTGCCAATGTGATTTTCTTTAAATTAATTCAAGTTTCATCGCCTGTTTTTGCGACATCGGTAACGTATTTAATTCCTGTAGTGGCTTTCTTTTGGGGGTTGTTGGATCATGAAATGTTAACTCCTGTTCAGAGTGTTGGTGCTTTTGTGATTTTGATTGGGGTTTATTTGTCTGCTAAGAAATAGTTTAAAATTGGTCTTTAATACCGTAAAGCCGTGTGAGGGATAGCGCCAAGTTACCGAAGTAACGGCAATAGCCCGACAGCATTAAGCAAAGGGGGCGAATAAGCGGTCCGATAAGTTGCCCCCTTTGCTTAATGGTGGCACACCCCAATTTTTTACAAAAAAAAAGACTGCCGATTAAGACAGTCTTTAGTAATTTAAGTGAGATTTTGATTATTGAAAATCGGTATCTTTTACTCCTTCGTTGATAGTGATTTCAGACATTTTGATGTCTAGTTCGATACCTACATTTTGGATGATATTGAAAGGTACTTTTACATTTTTTACTTCTTTGTAATCTTCAAAATTGGTAGTTACTGTCATTGTTTGACCAGCTTGTTCTACTGTTTTGGACTCCGCTAGTTTTAAACCAGTTTTGGTGTCATAGAAATAAGTACTTTTCCCGTTTTTTATGGCAAAAGCATCGTTTCCGTTGATGGTTTCAATACGGTCGATGGTCAAAGCAGGATTTTTTAACAACAGTACTTCTTCAAATGGAGTTGCTGCTGCTTTCATTTCGGCCAATTCGGCACCTGTGAAATCTTTGCGTTGTCCTTGTTGCATTGCATAGGCTCCCTTTTGATTAACTACTTGTTTCATCATACTCATGGCTCCCATTGCGATTTCTATCATTGAATTTCCTTTGGTATCTGTTTTGGAAGTATACGTTAATGGCATCGGGGCTTGTGGTATTGAAGTAGATCCAACCATTGCGATAGTTTTTACAGCGGTAACTGCTTTCTCTCCACCAATAGCTTTGATGTAATTTTCAAAAACGGTTTTGGCTGTAACTCCAACCGGAATTTCTTTTTTCAAAACTGGTTTTTCAAGAGGCGTTCCGTATTTGTCAAAATAAAACATCGGAATTTTTAGTTTTTCCAATCCTGAAGCAATCTCGGATCCTTTTCCAGCAATTACAATTCGGATGTTGTCAATAAGGAAATATTTGTTGGCCACACGCAATACATCGTCAGCAGTTACTGCGTTAATGGTTTGAATGTATTTTTCGTAAAAATCTGCGGGAAGTTTTTCGGTTTCGATGTTTAAGGCATATCGTGCTACAGTTTGAGGTTTTTCAACTTGCATAACAAATCTACCAATATAACCAGCTTTTACGGTTGCTAGGACTTCATCGCTTACTTTTTCGATACGGATTCTTTTGATTTCTTTGACAAATTCTACTACGGCGCTATCTGTTACTGCATTTCTTACAGCAGATTTGGCAAAGAATTTTGAAGTGTATTTTCCAGCTCCTACATTTGATCTTGCTCCATATGTCCAAGCATGTTTTTCGCGTAGATTCATGTTCAGATAACTGTTGAAATCGCCTCCTAATATTTGGTTCGCGATTACTGCCGGGAAAAAGTCAGGATCTCCCATTTTTAAATCTACAGTGTTTACCAATGTGATTTCAGACTGTACTGCATTAGGCACATCAACTAAATTGATTTGTAAATTTGATACGTTTATCGGAGTGTCATAAGTCGTTTTTGGAGTGTTTTTTTTCTCCCATGTACCAAATAATTTTTCTACAGCAACTTTTACATTATTGTATTTTACATCTCCAATGATTATTAAATATGCATTTTCAGGAACAAAGTAGGATTTGTAATTTGCTTCAACATCTGCAAGAGTAACATTGTTTAAGGTTGCTTCGGTCATAAATTCTCCGGATGGATGGTTTTTACCGTATGCTAAAGCATCAACTACACGATTGGCAATTGCAGGAACACTTTTTTCTTCTGATTTCATTCCTTCGATTAATTTGGCTTTTTCTTTGTCAAATTCTTCTTGAGTGAAGTTTGGGTGTAATGCGCCTTCTGCCATTAGCTCTAATACTCTGCCGCCATATTTAGAAAGAGAGTTTGCGGTAGCGCCATGAGAACTGAAACTGATATCTGCCCCCAGAAAGTCAATTTCTTCATTGAAAGCTACTTTGTTTGTTTTTTTACTACCATTGCCAATTAGATTACTGGTCAATTCATCAACGCCTTTTTTGTTGCCTTCAGTAAAAGGAGTATTATCCAAAGTTAAATTAAAGGAAACTCTTGGTAATTTATGATTTTCTACAACCAGTACTTTCATGCCATTGGCCAAAACAAAGGTCTGTGGTTTTTTGATATTTATAATTGGTGATTTTCCTGGTTTGGGTTGCGTGCGATCTTGTGCTTGCATGATTCCTGTTAGAAATAAAAGGATGAATAGTATACTTGTTTTTTTCATGATATCGGTTTCTTAGTTAAGAGGTTTTGCTTTGGCAGGTATATAATCTAAAAGTAAACGCTGATTTGGATTTAGGTATTTTTGTGCAACGGCTCTTATCTCTTCACGTGTAATGGAATGATACAGTTCGATTTCTGTATTGATTAAGTTTACGTCTTTATACAGTAAGTAAAAAGAGGCAAGATTGTTGGCAATACCTTCGATCGTTGAATTGGTATTGACAAAATTATTGTCAAACTTGTTTTGTAGTTTTTGATAATCGTTTTCAGAAATCAAATCGGTTTGAATTTTTACGATCTCTTCATCAATTTCTTTTAGAATGTCCGTAGTGGTAAAATTTCCCATTGGCAAGCCATACAATATATACATACCATAATCTTCTTGACTAAAACCAACTGCGCCAATTTGCAAGGCCATTTTTTTCTCATCTACTACTTTTTTGTATAATTTAGAGCTTTTTCCATCGCTTAAGTAGGAAGAAATTAAGTCTAATACTCGAGCATCTCTGCTTTTCATAGAAGGAGTTCGGTAACTGGCCACCAACATTGGGATTTGAATGTTTGGATCTTCGTAAGTAGCTTTTATGGTTTGTGTAATTGGTTCTTCTAAGAATGTTTTCTTAGGAATTACTTCGCCTTTAGCAATTGGGCCAAAATATTTTTGAACCCATTCTTTGGCTTGTTTTTTCTCAAAATCACCTGCAACTACCAAAACGGCGTTGTTGGGTAAGTAGAATTTTTTGTTGAAAGCTTGAAACTCTTCTAGTGTTGCGGCATCCAAATCTTTCATAGAGCCAATGGTTGTCCAGCGATACGGGTGGTTTTTGAACATATTTTCTTTAACAGCCGAAAGGATGTTTCCATAAGGGCGGTTGTCATAACTTGTTCTTTTTTCTTCTTTTACAACTTCATTTTGAGTGTCTACTCCAATCTTGTTAATGATCGGATGCATTAATCTTTCGGATTCCATCCAAAGGCCTAATTCTAAATTATTGGATGGGAATATTTCATAATAATAAGTTCTATCGTCTGTGGTATTGGCATTGTTGGTTCCTCCATTCGAAGTTACAATCTTAAACCATTCCCCTCTTTTAATATTTTGTGTTCCTTCGAACAGTAAGTGCTCAAAAAAATGAGCAAAGCCAGTTCGGTCTGGGTTTTCGTCCTTGGCGCCTACATGGTACATTACAGATGTGATTACGACTGGTGCAGATGCGTCGTGGTGTAATATAACATGTAGCCCATTATCTAAATCGTATTCTTCGAAAGCTACTTTTTGAGCCGAAGCAACTCCGCCTAACATTAATGCAGCACTTAACATCATTATTGATTTTTTCATAAAGATTAATAATTTTATTCTCTATTAGTAGTTTTAATAGATTTTAGTTACATCAAAATTACTTTTTTTTGTGCTACAAAAGTAAGGTTATTCTACTTTAATAAAGAATTAACATTATTTTACTGAATCGAGATTAATTTCGATCAAAAGAGGCATAAAGTTGCTTTAAATCATACTAGTAATATTTTTTTATTAAAGGATTGCAGGGTAAATATTTAATTGTATATTTGCAACCTTAAAAATTATTAAAACAATTCAGTATGTATGCAATCGTAGAGATAGCAGGGCAACAGTTTAAAGTTAGCAAAGACCTAAAGGTTTACGTTCACCGTTTAGCAAATGAAGAAGGTTCAAAAGTTTCTTTTGACAAAGTTTATTTAGTTGACGATAACGGTTCAATCACAATAGGCGCCCCAGCTATAGAAGGTGCTTCAGTAGAAGCTAAAGTGTTACAACACTTAAAAGGAGATAAAGTTATCGTTTTCAAAAAGAAAAGAAGAAAAGGGTACAAAAAGAGAAACGGTCACAGACAATATCTTACTCAAATTGTAATTGAAGGTATTACTGCAGGTGGATCAGCTAAAAAAGCAGCTCCAAAAAAAGCAGCTGTTGAAGCAACTACAGAAGAAGCAGTAGCTCCTAAAGTAAAAAAAGCTCCTAAAGCTAAAAAAGAAGATACACAAGAATAATAACAAAATAAACTAATACGTCATGGCTCACAAGAAAGGTGTCGGTAGTTCGAAGAATGGTAGAGAATCAGAATCAAAACGTTTAGGCGTTAAGATTTTTGGTGGTCAAGCTGCTATTGCTGGGAACATCATCGTAAGACAAAGAGGTTCAAAACATAATCCAGGTGAAAACGTTTACATTAGTAAAGATCATACTTTACATGCAAGAGTTGATGGTGTTGTTGCCTTCCAAAAGAAAAAAGATAATAAATCTTATGTTTCTATACTTCCATTTGAAGCATAATCATAAAGATTTAATAGCATTGCAAAACCCGTTTCGAAAGAAGCGGGTTTTTTTGTTAGACCTGGTATAAATTTTTATTATTGTAATTGGAGCTGTTTTTATTAAGATTATCTGGCTTAATTTGATGTATTAAATGAAAAACCAACGCTAAAAAACAATCTTACTTTGTCGATATTGCTAATCCATGAAGTATCAAAGTGAATTGGACCTAAAATGGATTGATATGATATTGTGCCTCCTCCTGACATTAAAAAGCTAGTTTCTTTGTTATAATCCCAATTCCCTTTTGGGAAAAATGCATTGCCTATATAATCGTTAAAATTATCAAACCCAACAGAAGCAATGTTAAAATGAGGAGTAAGATAGATTTTGCCAGTCGGATTAAATTGTACTCCCAAGCGAACTCCCATAAATTGAGTTACACTCAGTTCATCTTCATATAATCCAGGTAACGCATAGCGATTGCTTCCAGAACAAGGTATAATTCCCCCAAGGAAATTTTTTGCTGCATAGCCATAATCTGAGAAAGAAATTTCATTCTCTTTGAGATCATCTTGGAAAATAAAGTTGGAGTCAAACCCCATTATGTAAGTTGTTTTGTTTTTTAGTTTAAATCTTTTCTCAAATGTAAAACCCATTTTCGTATATCCATTTGTAGGTCCTGAAGGATCTATATAATTGGGATCAGTGAAATTAATGCTAGCATTGCTTAAAAGGGAATGGTTTATGTTTGCTTTTAGAATAGTGCCATTAGTAGCAAAAAAAACTTTGTCCATATCATTATAAGAATAATGAGCATTTATCTCAATGTTTTCATAGTTATAATTATTTAAGGAAAGTATATTCGGATTTAATTTTGGGTCATTTTTAGGTTTTACCTCAGTATACAAGTAGTTTAATCCAAAACCAACATAGCTTTTAAGAGAATTTAGATTCAGATTTGCTTCATTGTTGAATTCGAATGTATTGTATTTCATATTGTCTGCAGATTTTCCATCAATAAAAATTTCTTGATTTAGAAAAGCACCATACAGTTCGGATCCCCACCACCAGTCTTTCTTTTTCCCAAAATTTTTCTGAAAATCAATTCTAACTTTTGGTTGTTCGGCAATGTCTCCAGTAATAATTAACCGAGATGATTCTGCTAAAACGTTTCTTGCTGTGTAATTAAGAATTAAACCAACGCCTCTATAGGTGTCAAAATGAAGTGATGCATTGATTTGATTTTTTGCATATTCAAAACCATTTAATAGAAGCCCAAGTTTGTCTCCATTTTTTAAAAAGTAGCTATAGGTGATTTGAGTGAAAAGATTGGTACCCATGGCTCTATTGATGCCTTCAATCAAATCTTTGGTTGTATATTTTGTATGTGTTTTAATGTTTGTTCTCGCTATTACAAGTGGAATGTTTTCCTTGCTAATATTTTTATACACAATGGTATCGATGATAAATTCGTTCGAGACTTTTGGTAATTCATGTGTTCGTTGTTTGTATCCTTTTAATTTTTCGGATAAAGTAACTAATGCATTTAGATTAAGGTTTGTGGCTATCTTACCATCTTTGTAGATTTCATTGCTTTTTGCAAAATCTGCTGTAGAAAAGCGCAAATTCGGCATGTGGTCTATTAAGATGTTACAGAGTTTTCGATTTTCTGGATCTTTGATGTTACTAGGAAACATACTCGTTTGCATTAATACAGTTAGAAAACTGTCCAGTTTGTCTTTGGGTTCCATTCCGCCACCAACATCACTACCAATTATGATATCAGCTCCCATTTGTTTGGCAACATCAGTCGGAAAATTATTCATTACACCGCCGTCTACCAAGATTGTTTCATCGTAAGGCATGGGTTTGAATACCGCGGGTAAAGACATGCTTGCGCGCATGGCATAGGCTAAGCTTCCTTTGTTTAGAACAATTTCTTTACCATATACTAAATCGGTAGCCATTGCTCTAAAAGGGATTGCTAAATTGTCGAAATCTTTAATATTGTATACAGGGAAGGTTAACTCAGAAAGATATTCTCTTAAATTTTGGTCGTTTAATATAGAACTAACACTATTTGGTTTTCCATCTTTTATTCCTATACCGACTAAATAGCGTTGAAACTCACTTTTTTCTTCAACGCTAACACTTTTTAAAGACATTCCTCCTCCTAGTAATTTGTCCCAATCTATGTTTTTGGTAATATTTGCAATACTGTCACCAGAATATCCCATAGCATACAAGCCTCCAATAACACTTCCCATACTGTTTCCAACTATAAGGTCGGGAACAATGTGTAAGGAGTCTAAGGTTTGTAAAAGAGGTATATGTGCAATACCTTTTGCTCCTCCACCACTCAAAACCAATACGACTTTGGGTTTTTTCTCTTGAGCAAAATTAATTTGAGAGATTATCAAAAAAACAAATAAAAGGAAGAGGGGGGATTTTCTTTTCAAAGCATCTTGTTTTGAGTTGGTAATTAAAGAGTAAATCGGTCTTTTTTATTTTATAATAGACACTAAGGTATTGATTTTTTTTTTGAATAATAAAAAATGCGTTTAAATTTAATTTCTGTTATTTAGAAAAAAAACTAATCTTTAATAGACTATAAGCTTTGATGTTGTGGGTTAAGTATGAAAAAAGTATAAGGGAGAGCTGATTGTTTTTATTAATGTCAGTATTTTTTAATTGTAAAATTTTAAATTAAAAAAGAAAGCCCGACAGATTTTAAAATCTGTCGGGCTTGATCTATATATTAGAATATTAGAAGAAATCGAATTCCGATAGTTGTCGGAACTGAAATTTTCAAACTAAAAAAATTACTAGTATCTGTAATATTCTGGTTTGAATGGACCTTCAACTTCAACTCCAATGTAAGCTGCTTGATCATCACGTAAAGTTTCCAATTCAACGCCTAATTTAGCTAAGTGCAACATCGCTACTTTTTCATCCAAATGTTTTGGTAACATATACACTTCATTATTGTAAGCAGCACTATTTTTCCATAATTCGATTTGAGCCAAAGTTTGGTTGGTAAACGAGTTACTCATTACAAAACTTGGGTGACCTGTAGCGCAACCAAGGTTAACCAAACGACCTTCTGCCAAGATAATAATGTCTTTTCCAGCGATAGTGTATTTATCAACTTGTGGTTTGATTTCGATTTTTGAAGCACCGTGGTTTTTGTTCAACCAAGCCATGTCAATTTCGTTATCAAAGTGTCCGATGTTACAAACAATTGTTTTGTCTTTCATTTTTTCGAAATGAGAACCCAAAACGATATCTTTATTTCCAGTTGTAGTGATGATGATATCAGCATTAGCAACAACCGTATCTAATTTTTTAACTTCAAAACCGTCCATTGCAGCTTGCAAAGCACAAATTGGATCAATTTCGGTAACCGTTACAATAGATCCTGCACCTCTAAAAGAAGCTGCAGTTCCTTTTCCAACATCACCATATCCACAAACGATTACTCTTTTTCCAGCCAACATAATATCAGTAGCACGACGAACCGCGTCAACAGCAGATTCTTTACATCCGTATTTGTTGTCGAATTTTGATTTAGTAACCGAGTCATTTACATTGATAGCAGGCATTGGTAATGTTCCAGCTTTTACTCTTTCGTACAATCTATGAACTCCTGTTGTAGTTTCTTCAGACAATCCTTTGATTCCAGCAACCAATTCTGGGTAACGATCAATAACCATATTAGTCAAATCTCCACCGTCATCAAGAATCATGTTCAATGGTTTTCTGTCTTCACCAAAGAATAATGTTTGCTCAATACACCAGTCAAAATCTACTTCATTCAAACCTTTCCAAGCATACACTTGAATTCCAGCAGCAGCAATAGCAGCAGCAGCTTGATCTTGAGTAGAGAAAATGTTACAAGAACTCCAAGTCACTTCAGCACCAAGAGCAATCAATGTTTCGATCAAAACAGCAGTTTGAATCGTCATGTGCAAACATCCAGCAATACGAGCACCTTTAAGTGGTTGTTCGTCTTTATATTCTGCACGAAGTGCCATTAAACCTGGCATTTCAGCTTCAGCTAGTTCAATTTCTTTTCTTCCCCAGGCTGCTAGAGAAATGTCTTTTACTTTGAAAGCCACAAAAGGCATAGTCGTTGTACTCATTTATAGTATATTTGTATTGTAAAATTTTTTGCAAATTTAGGCAATAAGTTTAGAAATAAACTAATTTATACGAGATTTGTGATTTGTTTAATGTCTTAATCTTTTGAACATTAGATAAATATTTTTTAGGAGCTAATCCCGCTATTCGTTACAATCTTTTTTAAGCCGAAGAAAAATCGGCTCAAAAAAGGATTTCCACTGCTATCGGGGCTCTAAAAATACAGACAACGTTTATGAGCTAATAATTCATAATTCATCATTCGAAACTCATATTTCAATAATGCCATTATACAAAACCATTATATTAAACTCCTCAACCCAAATCCTCGTTTGGGAAATAACCGAATCGTATCAAGAACTTTTTGAAGCAGTTGTTCTCAATGACAGCAACCTGAAACGTTTGAACAATATGAAATCCGAAATACACCAACGCGCTTTCTTGAGTGTTCGTAAATTATTTCAAGTTGCAGATTATACGGATTTTGATTTGTATTATGATGAATTTGGAAAACCACATTTGCATGATGGCAAACACATTTCTATTACGCATTCCCATCAATTTTCGGCTATTATTTTAAGTGATGCAGTCGTTGGAATCGACATTGAATTGCAACGGGAGAAAATCATCCGCATCGCTGATAAATTTGCTGATACGGAGTTTTCTTTTTTGAATCCTGATCAAAAAGAGGAATATATTCGAAAACTGACCGTGATTTGGGGCGCCAAAGAAGCGATTTTTAAAATCAGAAACGAAAAAGGAATCAGTTTCAAAGATCATATTAAAGTCGATGCTTTTGAAATGAATGATACGCAAGCCAAAGCAGAACTTCACTTTGATGCTATAATCAGAGATTTTAAGGTTTGTTTTGAGGAATTTGATTCTTATGATGAAAAAGGAATTAAGCAAAATTTCACTCTTGTGTACGCTTTTGAATAATAGAAAAATAATTTTAAAACTTTGCGTAGCTTTGCTTTCTCTTTGCGAATCTCTGTGTAATTGCCTATGACCAATATTTATAATGCCATTCTTCAGGCTAAGACCGAAAACCGTAAGTTACTCGCCATTCTACTTGATCCCGATAAAATTGACTTGAATAAAATGGATTATTTAATCCAAAAAATCTATCAATCGCCAGCAACGCATATTTTTATTGGAGGAAGTCAAGTTCAAAATAACATATTAGACGAGTTGATTCTGACAATTCGTCAAAATTCCACCTTAATAGGGCAGGATGCTTTACCAATTGTACTTTTCCCTGGAAATCCATCTCAAATTTCAGCCAATGCTGACGCGATTTTGTTTCTTTCCCTAATATCTGGCCGGAATTCGGATTATTTGATAACCCATCAAATAAATGCGGTTCCAATCTTAAAGAAAACCCAACTCGAAATTATTTCTACTGGTTATTTATTAATCGAAAGCGGTGATGAAACAGCTGTTGCTAGAGTTAGTAACACCAAGCCATTAGATAGAAATAATAGTGATTATGTGATGCATACCGCTCAAGCTGGGGAAATGTTAGGTCATAAACTTATTTATCTCGAAGCGGGTAGTGGTGCCAAACAGGCTATCCCTATTGAAATGATAAAAAAAGTTTCAAATAATATCGAAATTCCACTAATTGTAGGCGGCGGAATTATAGATTTGCAAGGGATTCAAAATGCTTATGAAGCTGGAGCCGATTTGGTAGTAATTGGAACCGCTTTTGAAAATGATCCTGATTTTTTTAATCACAGTAATTAAATTCCTAAACTTTAAAAATAAATGTTCGATTATTTTTTTTCTCAATATAAAGAGTACCCTGTTCATGAAGTGTACTTGGAACTTATAGCTGTTTTTTTTGGGCTTTGGAGTGTTTGGTGTGCCAAAAAAGATAGTATTTGGGTTTTTCCTACGGGATTAGTTAGCACTTTTATTTATGCTTATTTGCTTTGGCAGTGGAGCTTGTTGGGGGATTCCATGATCAATGTTTATTACTTTGTAATGAGTATTTATGGCTGGTATCACTGGACTCGAAAAAAAGGAGATGTTGCTGAATTTCCGATTTCACTAATGACTAGTAAAGAGAAAATCATTGGAATATTCATTTTTGTGGCAACTCTTATTTTTGTTATTTTGGTTTATCTTTATTTTAATAAATTTACTACTTGGTATTCCTATGTAGATACACTTTTAACAGCACTATTTTTCGTAGGTATGTGGTTGATGGCCAAAAGAAAAATCGAAAATTGGATTTTTTGGATTGTAGGAGATTTACTTTCGATACCGCTTTATTTTGCAAAAGGATATACCTTTACAAGTTTTCAATATATAGTATTTACAATTATTGCCGTTTATGGCTATTTAGAATGGAAGAAAATCTTGAACAGCTCGCAAAATCAGGAGCTACACCAATTATAAAAGTTGCCATTTTTGGTCCAGAATCTACTGGTAAAACTACTTTGGCGACACAGCTCGCCGAATATTACAAGACGGTTTGGGTTCCCGAATTCGCTCGCGATTATCTACAAGAAAAATTAGATAGTGGTCGTGGTATTTGTGATATTGATGATATGTTACCCATTGCTTATGGCCAAACTAAATTGGAAAATGAAAGCGCATTAATAGCCAATAAATACCTTTTTTGCGATACAAATTTATTGGTAACCAAGGTTTTTTCTGAATTGTATTATGATTATTGTGATTCTTTATTGGATAAAGCAGCTCGTGCTCATCAATATGATTTGTTTTTTCTAACTGATATTGATGTGCCATGGGAAGATGATGGGCTAAGAGACAGTCCAGAGGGTAGGGAAACTGTATTTGAAGTTTTTAAACAATCCTTAATTGATAATAAAAAACCATTTATTACCATTTCAGGCAATAAGGAAATTCGTTTGAAAAAAGCAGTTGCCATCATCGAAGAATTGACTCTAGCTTTGCAAATGGGTTTCACATCTTTGGATTATTTGCAAATTTATGAGCATGGGATTTCATTGGAAAATATTAAAAATCAATTGGCTATATTTAATGAGGGTATACTAAAAAGTATTTTGGTTCAACCTGCGACTATAAATAATGGAATTCTAAAATTATCAGAAGCTGAATTTGAGCAAAAAGCAAATCTTTTTGATGCTAATAAAAATACTTTTAAAATAAAGAAATTTGTTCCTGCATCAGGGGCAGCATCCAGAATGTTTAAGTTTTTAAGTACTTTTTTGAATGAATTTGATTTCGGAAATGAAACTATAAATGCTTATATCAATAGAAAAAAAGATACTGAATTGTCACTTTTTATTGTTGGGATGGATAAGTTCTCCTTTTTTGAAGCCGTAGACTTAAAATTAAAGGAGATTTATCCTGATTTTAATGCATTGGAAAGAGATTATAAAAACTATTATTTCATAAAGATGCTTTTGTCACCAAAATATTTTGATTTTGCTAATAAACCAAAAGGAATTCTACCGTTTCACAAATACGAAACTCATGTAGCAACTCCAATTGAAGAGCATCTGTATGAATGTGCTTTTTACGCCGCATCGAATAATCAGTCCAATTTGCATCTAACAGTTACTGAAAACCATCAAACACAATTTGAGGATATTATTAAAAAGGAAAAGGGTAAAATTGAAGCAAAATCAAATACCAACATAGAGGTAAGTTATTCGTATCAAAAAATGGAAACGGATACCATTGCTGTAGATGCTAAAAATAAACCTTTTCGCAATGAAAAAGGGATGTTGGTTTTTAGACCTGGTGGGCATGGTGCTCTGATTGAGAATCTTAATGCAATCGATGCGGATGTTGTTTTTATTAAAAATATTGACAATGTAATTCAAAATAATATTCAGCAAATATCTTTTTATAAAAAAGCTTTAGCCGGAGTTTTAATAGAATTACAATTTCAAATTTTTGGGTTTTTAAAAACTTTGGATAATAAAGAAGTAGATTCCATAAGCATAAATGAAATTTTGGTATTTCTCAAAAAGCAATTGAATATTGAATGGAATGATGATTTTCATGAATTCAAGCTAAAGAATCAAATTAGTAAACTCAAAGAAATACTAAACAAGCCTATTCGAGTTTGCGGAATGGTCATAAATGAAGGCGAACCTGGAGGTGGACCATTTTGGGTAAGAGGAACGGATGGCAGGTTGACTTTGCAAATTGTGGAAACCTCTCAAGTTGATTTAAATAACAAACAACAATTGAAAATACTGGCCAATGCTACTCATTTTAATCCAGTGGATTTGGTTTGTGGATTGAAAAATTATAAAGGTGAATCGTTTGATCTAAAACGTTTTGTTGATCCCAATAGTGGTTTTATTGTACACAAAAACCATGCAGGAATTGATTTGAAAGCATACGAGTTACCTGGGTTATGGAATGGAGCAATGGCGAATTGGTTAACAGTTTTTGTAGAAGTTCCGTTATTTACTTTTAATCCAGTAAAAACGGTAAATGATTTATTAAAACAAGCCCATCAACCGTTATAAAATGGAAATTCAAATTATCCTCTCAGAGGTAAAGTATAAAGCGGTTAGAAGTAGCGGCGCTGGAGGTCAAAACGTGAATAAAGTTTCGTCTAAAGTGGTGTTGACTTTTGATTTGTCCAATTCTCAGGGATTCTCTGAGGAAGAAAAATTGTTGTTGAAAACCAATTTACACAATAGATTGACTGATGATTTGGTGTTGATTTTAAATTGTGATGAAGATAGAAGCCAACTCAAGAATAAAGAGATTGTTACAAAGCGGTTTTTGGAGATTATAAAAAAAGGGCTGTATGTCCCCAAAGAACGTAAGCCTACAAAAATTCCAAAATCAGTGATTCGAAAAAGAATCAAGGATAAAAAAAATGTTTCGGAGGTAAAACGCAATCGTAGAAAACCAGATTTTTAAATTTATTCCAATTCATAATTTATAATTCACAATTTATAATTAGTTTTGCGCTGTCTCAAAGGGGTGCTCTAAATAACGAGCTGAGATCATACCCAAAGAACCTGGGCGGGTAATGCTGCCAAGGGAAAATACGACCAAAAATTAGCGTGCACACTAACGATTTGTCGTAGAACATTCATTTATTAATTTTAAACAAAAGAATAATTCCCCCTTTTATTCGTAATCTTTTTACGGATGAAAAATTCAATTCATTTTATTGATCTTAAAAGTACAAAGCTTTTGATGTCTATTTTCTTTTCTCTATTTTCTCTATTCTCTTTTTCGCAGGAAAAACAACAAGACACATTAAAGGTCAATCAGCTCGATGAAGTGTTATTAAACGCAACCAGAGTAAAAGATAAATCTCCTTTTCCGTTTACAAATGTTAGCAAAAAAGAACTCGAAAAAAATAATCTTGGACAAGATTTACCTGTTTTATTAGATCAATTGCCATCTGTAGTTACAACTTCTGACGCAGGTGCAGGTGTTGGTTACACCAGTATCCGAGTGCGTGGAAGCGATGCTACACGTGTGAATGTTACTATCAACGGAATTCCGTATAATGATGCCGAGAGCCAAGGAACCTATTTTGTAGACTTGCCAGATTTTGCTTCTTCTCTAGAAGATGTTCAATTGCAACGGGGTGTTGGAACTTCTACAAATGGATCGGGAGCTTTTGGTGCAAGTTTGAATCTAAAAACACTAAAGCCATCAGCAGAAGGGTTTGCGACTATTTCTAATTCTTTTGGGTCATTTGGTACTAGAAAACATACTTTAAGTGTAGGTTCGGGTATAAAAAATGGTTTTTATGCCACAGGAAAACTATCCAAAATTGCAAGTGATGGTTATATAGATCGAGCTTTTTCGGATTTAAAATCGTTTTACACTGAAGCTGGTTTTATAAGTGAAAACACTTCGGTAAAAGCAATTGTTTTTGGAGGAAAAGAAAAAACGTATCAATCTTGGTATGGTACTCCTGAAGCGGTGGTAAATGGTGATGTTGATGGAATTAATGCTTTTATAGCTCGAAATTACAGCTCGGCATCAGAAGCCTACAATCTGTTGAATTCGGGTAGAACGTATAATTTTTATACCTATGATAATCAAACAGATAATTATGAGCAATATCATTATCAATTGCATTTTTCGCATCAATTTAATGATAATTTATCGGCTACAATTTCGGGAAATTTTACGCCTGGAAAAGGGTATTATGAAGAATTCAAAGCAAATGATAAGTTTAAAAAATATTTTCCATCAAGTCCAAATGGAGATGATACAAGCGATGTAATTCGAAGAAAATGGGCGAAAAGTGATTTTTATGCTTTGGTATATTCGTTGAATTACAATAAGGATAAGGTTAGTTTTAATTTTGGTGGGGGATATAATAAATATGACGGATCGCGTTTTGGTGAGATCATTTGGAGCCAATTTCAAACTCCATTGCCTTATTCTGAAAAATATTATGAAAGCAGTATATTAAAAGAAGATACTAGTATTTATTTAAAAGGAGAATATCAATTTAGTGATAGTTTTATTGGTTTTGCTGACATTCAGTTTAGAGATGTAAGTTATAAATCTTCTGGATTGTCATCAAGCGTTGCTGCCATAAATGTTGACAAAAAATATTCTTTTTTTAATCCAAAAGCAGGATTGACGTATCTGTTGAATTCACAAAATACAATTTACACGTCCGTAGCTGTTGGGAATCGAGAGCCAAACGGAGACGATTTGACTAAAAATCCAACAGAACCAAAACCCGAGCAACTTATAGATTATGAACTGGGATATAAAATGAAATCTAAAAAAATAGTAGCTTCTGCAAATTTCTATTACATGGATTACAATGACCAATTGGTTCTTACAGGAGAAATAGATGATGTAGGGAATGGGGTTCGTCAAAATGTATCCAAAAGTTACAGAACAGGAATAGAACTTCAGGCTGGTTATAAAATTTCAAAACTATTGCGAATTGATGCAAATGCTACTTTTAGTGAAAATAAAATCAAAGCATTTGATTATTTAGTTTATGATACACAGTATGATCCAAATACTTTCGATGTGGTTTCATATGCGCCTATAGTAACAGAATATAAAGACACAAACATTGCTTTTTCTCCAGAAACAATCGTTGGGGGTACTTTGACTTTTTCGCCAATTGAAAATCTGGATTTTGGATTGATATCGAAGTATGTGGGTAAGCAATATTTAGATAATACTTCTACAGATAGCCGAAGTATGAAAGCCTATTTTGTAAATAATATTTCGATTTCTTATAAATTAAAACCAAAATGGATTAAGGAAATAAGTTTTAACTTGTTAGTAAATAATGTTTTTGATGAAAAATATGTTTCAAATGGATATACTTACAGTTATTACTATCGCCCACAAGCTTCAACAGATGCTGCTGTAACCGAAAATTTTTATTACCCACAAGCGGGAGTTAATTTCTTGACAGGAATGAGCTTGAAGTTTTAGACTGTTATAATGTTTATAAATTCTTATAATTATAAATTTAACGTTTTTTCTGAATGGTAATATCTTGTTAAAGATAAGTTAAATATAGAGTTAATACTTATAAATTGTTTTTTTTTCTGATATTTGCTATGGTTAGCCATAAAAACTATTATAAATTATAAAATTAATTAAAATGAAAAGAACATTAATCGCAGCTATCGTAATGTTAGCTTTGTTTTCTTGTTCCAAAGAAGAAAATTTAAAAATGCCTTTTGACGAAAATACAATAGCTAAAAGGCTCAAATTTGTAGATGTAAATACAAGGATTGAGGAAAAACTGACTTCAAAAACTAAACTCGAAGTTGTAATAGTTGAATGGGACGAATGGGGAAGAGCGAGTAAAAATTGTGGTGGTTGGGGACTATGTAATGCCGATTGGTTTCCTTCTTCCAGTAAAAAAACATTAACAAAAAGAATGAATAACAAAGGAAGTGCAGCATTGTTAGAGTTTGACAGTACGGAAAACAAGTATTATATAGATATTTTATTGGCAGAAACTGTACCAACTGACATTCCTAAGGACGCACTTACTTTTAAAATAGATTTAGATTTTGAAATGAATGTCCAACAAGCAGTTGGACGTAATCTAACTTTTCATAAAGGGAATTATTTTTTTAATGATTCTTTAGGGAAGTTTGGAGGCTATAGGATTTATTTAAACTAAAATATGGGCAAGGTTCTATCTTGCCCATATTAATATTGAAAATATGAAAAAAAAAATATTATTTTTTAATTTCCTAATTACATTAATAGCACATTCGCAGGAAAATTGTAATTTATATTTGTCAAAAAATTCTGAAATTTATGCAATTGATACTACTGATTTAAGATGTATAGCAAAAAATTCGAATAAAAAAAATACTTTATTTTTTACTTTTGGAGTTTGGTGTGAACCTTGTCGTTTGCATTTGCCAAATGCTATTAAATTTTCACAAGAAAATAATGTTGATTTTTATGTTTTATTAGTGGAAGCAGAGGAAGACTTGAAAACAAAGGAAGCTTTTGATTATATAAAAAAATTAAACAACGAAATTAAAATTGTCATCCTTAAAGACGAAATTTATGGAATTAAAAGAAATAGAAAAAACAAAAAATTCGTTTTAGAAGTAACACCAAAAGAATATGAAAATATAGATGATTATTCTAAATATATATTGCTTAATAATCAAGGAAAAGTGTTAATAGTTACAAATTGGAAAGATAATAAAGGAAATAATTGGAGAGATGATACCTCCATGATAAAAAGATGTTTACTACCCTTGCTATAGTTAAAGAAGACTAATGATAAGTTGGTTTAGACTGGTGTATAAATTAAGAATCCTGAGAGTTTTATAACTTTCAGGATTTTCTTTTTTATAATAATGGTGTGATTTTTGTGTGAGGGATAGCAGCTAGCTACCGAAGTAGCGCGTATAGCCCGACAGCATAAAGAGAAGTGGCCCAATAAGCGGAATGTATGTTGGCCGCTTTTCTTTATGGTGACACGCCCACATGATGGTAAGCGAATTGACGGAGTAGATAATTTTAATTGTAAATTCGAAGTACATCTCCGTTTACTTCTACTCGGTATTGTTTCATAGGGTATTGTTGTCCTCCTTGGCCAGTGAATAGATTGTATTCTATGCTATCGCAAGCGCAAATAGCATTGATTCCTTTGATGGTCATGGTAGAGCAATCGCTAAGTTCTTGGTTTGGACAAGCAGCGTCAAATGCATTATAGGTGCTGCCAGTATAAAATACAATGATGCCTCTAACGCCAACATTAGGATAATAAATAGCATTGCTTGCATATTTTAAAATAGAGTAGGTGGGTAAATTCATGTTGAGGTCCACCGTGAAATTGGTATTGGGAATATAAGGGTTTTTATTTGAAGTATCACTATTGCTACATCCAACCAAAAACAGTGATGTAATAAATATTAGAATGCGTTTTTTCATATGAAAACAATTTTTATTGTCGAATTTTGGATGTTTAGATTGTTCGTTTTTGATCGTGTCAGGCACTAAAAATAGTTGTAATAATCAACGGTTTAATGCGTTTATTTCAATCTCAAAAATTAAGTAAAATCTATTAGTGAAACAAATTTAATTTATTTAACTTTGAATTTGTTATGATTAACATTTAATTGTAGACTAAAAATAAAATTATACTATCTTTGTGGAAAGAAATCCCGTCCTGATGGGATTTTTTCTATTTTATATAAATGATAACATTATGAGCGCAATATCGTATTACACAGCGGAAGGATTAAAAAAATTAAGAGAAGAATTAGATTATTTAAAAAGTGTGATGCGTCCAAAAGCATCTCAAGATATAGCAGAAGCAAGGGATAAAGGCGATTTGTCTGAAAATGCAGAATATGATGCAGCCAAAGAAGCTCAAGGAATGCTTGAAATGAGGATTGCTAAGTTAGAAGAAATTCACTCTAATGCGAGATTGATTGATGAAACACATTTGGATTTATCTAAAGTGTTGGTTTTGTCAATTGTGAAAATCAAAAACCAAACGAACGGAATGGAGATGAAATACACTCTTGTTGCCGAAAGTGAAGCGGACTTGAAAACAGGTAAAATATCGGTTACTTCTCCAATTGGGAAAGGATTATTAGGTAAAAAAGTAGGCGAAGTAGCCGAAATTACTGTGCCTAACGGTGTTTTGAAATTTGAAATTTTGGAGATTTCAAGAGAATAAAAGCCCCCTAACCCCCGGGGGAATTAAAATTATGTTTTAATGACCAGGTGCGTATTTTGAGGTTGAGGAATCGTATTTTATCTTTAATCCCTTTTCTAACTTCTAACCTCTAACCTCTAACTTCTAACCTCTAACTTCTAACCTCTAACTTCTAACCTCTAACTTTAAATGGGTTCTATTTTTAAAAAAATAATTGATGGTGAAATTCCTTGTTACAAAGTAGCTGAGGATGATAATTTTTTAGCATTTTTGGATGTAAATCCTAATGCTAAAGGACATACACTTTGTATCCCAAAGCAAGAAATTGATAAGTTTTTTGAAATTGAAGATGATTTGTATCTTGGCTTAATGGCCTTCTCCAAAAAAGTGGCTATTGCTTTGGAAAAAACAGTTCCTTGCAAGAGAATTGGAATGGCAGTAATAGGTCTCGAAGTCCCTCATGCACATGTACACTTAATTCCATTAAATGAAATGGGAGAAATGACTTTTAGACACAAAGTGACTATGTCAAAAGAAGAATTTGAATCTTTGGCCAAAAGTATTCAAGCAAATTTGTAATAAAACGACAATGAACACGAATCTTTTAAGTTATAATTTAAAAGATTCGTGTTTTTTTATGCCCAAAATCAAAGTATATGAAGCGTTTATTTTTGTTGCTGTTTTTTACAGTTTATAGTTTTGGTCAACCCAAAAATCCGTATGCGTTGGTAGATGCTAAAATGGATAAAATTCCTAAAGATTTAAGTACGTCTACAACTGGAATTGCAGATTATATCAATGCCAATTTTGCATCAGAGAATGGTAAAACTAGAGCCGTTTTTTATTGGACAGCATCAAATATCAGATACGATATCGAGAACGTAGAGACAATTGATTACAAAGAAATTTCTCAAGATAAAATAAAAAATACGGTACTTTCCAAAAAAGGAGTTTGCATTCATTATGCCGAAGTTTTTAATGATATTCTCAAAAAAGTGGGAATCAAATCCTATATTGTGTCAGGATATACCAAGCAAAACGGAAAAATAGATGTGCTCTCACATGCTTGGTGCGCAGCTAGAATTGATGCTGTTTGGTGGTTTTTTGATCCTACTTGGGGTGCTGGTTATGTTGATAAAAGGAAATTTTTCAAAAAGATGAACAACCTTCAATATAAAGTTTTACCAAGTCAATATATTGCCACTCACATGCCTTTTGATTATTTATGGCAATTTTTAAATTTTCCCATTACCAATCAAGAGTTTATGGATGGAAATACACAATTGAATAAAACCAAACCCCATTTTGATTTTGCATCTCAAATGGAAGATTATGATAAAATGTCTGATTTGGATAAAGCAAGAACTTCTTTAATTCGCATGGAGAAAAATGGTGTCAAAAATAAATTGATACAAGAGATGGTGTTTTTCAAAAAGAGCGAAATTGATGCACTTCAAAATAACGAAGCAATGGCGCGACTTAACGCTATAAATGATGATTATAATCAAGCAATCACACTATTGAATGATTTTATTTATTATCGTAATAATAGGTTCATGCCAATATTACCAGATGAAGCGATTAAAGCAATGATTGAAACTCCAAATCAAAAAATTATGGATTGTCAAAATCGAATTTATACTATTGGAAAGTATAATGATTCGAATGTCGCAAACGTAAAATCACTAAAAATTGTAATTATCGATATTTTGAAGCAAATAGAAATTCATGAAAAATTTGTGAACGACTATTTAAGTAAAAGCAAATCGGGAAGAAAAGCAATGTTCAATAAAGTGACTTTCTTTGGCATGCCTATACGATAGAAAGTTATGTTTTCTTTAGGCTAATTTGCATTGTAGTACCTTTACCAATCTCGGATTGAAGTACTTTAATCGTGCCTTTGTGATATTCTTCTACAATTCTTTTGGTTAATGAAAGTCCCAATCCCCAACCTCTTTTTTTGGTTGTAAAACCTGTTTCAAAAATACGCTGAAATTCCTTTTTTGGGATGCCACCACCAGTGTCGGTTACCTTTATTTTTACATAATGACTGTCTTCTTCTATTTCTAATTGTAATTTACCTCTCCCTTTCATAGCATCTACTGAATTTTTGACTAGATTTTCTATGGTCCAACTATGCAAAGTTGGGTTTAATAAAATGGGTATCGGTTTTGAAGGTGCCTTAAAACTAAATTCAATTTGATTGGAAAGCCTTGAAATTAAATAATTATAGGACTCGCTCGTTAGTTCTACTACATCCTTCAATTCTAGTTTAGGTTCTGAACCAATTTTTGAAAATCGATCTGTAATGGTTTGCAGGCGTTCGATATCTTTTTCAATTTCAAAAGTTATGGATTCGTCTATATTTTCCATTTTTAAGATCTCTAACCATCCAATCAAAGAAGAAAGGGGTGTGCCAATTTGATGCGCTGTTTCTTTGGCCATTCCTGCCCATAATTTATTTTGTGATGCAACTTTATGGCTGAGATAGAAATTGTAAATTAATATGCCACAGAGAACAATAATTAGGGATAACGCAATTGGATAATATTTGAGTTTGTCTATCAAGGAGGAATCTCCATAATATAATTTTTGAAATTTGCCTGGCGCGTAAATAATCTTTATCGGTTCATTTTCTTTCTTTAATTCATTCAAATATTCTAATGCACTTGTTTTGTCTTTAATGATTTCCTCATCAATATTGACATAATTTATAATACTATCGTTCTCTGTTAAAATTAAGGGTATGGTAGTGTTGTTGTTGAAAATTTGCAATGGCAGATCAACTTCGGTATTCTCTTCCGCATTGATTAAAGTCTTCTGAGCAGTTGCCCAAAGATTCATTTTTATACGTTCCTCATTTTTGAATATTTGAAAAAAAGTATACGTATTCCAAAGAATAATAGAAATTATCAAAAACGAAATAATAATTATAATCCAACGAATAGGGTTGCTGTTCTGAGTAAAATTCATAAAAGTAAATTTGTGGTATAAATATAACGAAATAATAGATGATGGATTGTGTGCCAGCCAAAACATTGTTCTTTGGAGCTTATTCCTGCTGTCCGTTATATTCCCGATTAACAAAAACTACGGCAAAAAGCCTTGTTTTTTTAAATCGGGAGATGCCACTTCCATCAGGGCTAGGGCTTTAGTTGTTATAACATATTTTGTGATTTAATTATTTAGATACTACTATTTTGTTATTTTTGTCCAAATAAAATTTTATGATTAGTATTGATCCAAAAAGCATAGACACTGTCACATTACAAGGGTATTTACAAAGTTCAGTAGGGCCTAGGCCAATTGCTTTTGCCAGTACTTTAGGGGTAAATGGGATTCCTAATTTGTCTCCTTTTAGTTTTTTTAATGTATTCAGTGCCAATCCACCCATACTTATTTTTTCACCCGCCCGTCGTGTCAGGGACAATACGGTTAAGCATACTTTAATAAATGCTGTAGCTACTGGTGAAGTGGTTATTAATGTTGTTAATTACGACATGGTGCAACAAACCTCCTTGGCCAGTACCGAATACGCTGAAGGTGTAGATGAATTTTTAAAATCTGGGTTTACTGCTATTCCTTCGGATATTGTCAAACCGTATAGAGTTAAAGAATCCCCAGTTCAATTCGAATGTAAGGTGACCCAAATTATTCCGTTAGGAACCGAAGGTGGTGCCGGAAATTTAATCTTATGTGAAGTGGTGCGTATGCATATAAGTGAAACGATTCTTAATGAAAAAGGGGCTATAGATCAACATAAAATTGATTTGGTTTCTAGATTAGGCGCGAATTGGTATTCGAGATCCAATCAGGGTTTATTTGAAGTGCCAAAGCCACTGACAACGCTTGGAATAGGAGTAGATTCAATTCCTGATTTTATCAAAAACAGTCCCGTTTTTGATGGGAATGATTTAGGAATGTTGGGTAATATTGAAGCCTTGCCTACTAGTGAAGAAGTTAGTATATTTGTAAATCAAAATTTTGCTGTAAAGGCAGTTTTGAGTTCAGATGATGTCGAAAAAGTACATTTAGAAGCCAAAAGGTTTCTTTTGAATAACGATGTGCTTTCGTCTTGGAAATTGCTTTTAGCAAAAAAATAAATTCAAAACAACAATTATAAATAATAACGAAGATGGAAGTTACAGGAAAAATTAAAGTGATTAGTGCAGAACAACAAATTAGTGCGTCATTCAAAAAAAGAGAACTAGTTGTTACTACTGATGAACAATATCCTCAATCTATAATGATTGAATTTACTCAAGACAAAACGGACTTGTTGAACAATTATAATATTGGTGAAAATGTAAAAGTTTCTATCAATTTAGGTGGAAGAGAATGGGTTAATCCACAAGGAGAAACCAAATATTTCAATAGCATTAAAGGATGGAGAATCGAAAGAGTAGCTACTGATGCACCTGCTCAACAAGCTCCTCCAATGCCTGCAGCTGCTACATTTGCACCAGCAACTAATTTGAATGAAGAAGAAGCAGACGATTTGCCATTCTAAGAAATATAGAAATTAGAAGTTAGAAGTCAGAAATTTGAGTTTACTTGAATTTCTGACTTTTTTTTCGAATTATTTTTTAATTGTAATTTAATTTTGCTGTTAAAAATGTATTATTTAACCCAAGATTTGTTTTTTCCTCCTGTTTCCTTTGCTGATAGCGATGGAATTCTTGCTGTTGGTGGTGATTTGTCTCCAGAACGTTTGCAACTCGCATACAAAAGTGGAATTTTTCCTTGGTTCAATGCTGGGGAACCCATTATTTGGTGGTCACCCAATCCTAGAATGGTTTTGTTCTTAGATGAACTTATTGTTTCTAAAAGTATGAGAAACATGCTGAACAGAAATATTTTTACGGTTACATTTAATCAAAATTTCAGGGATGTTATTTCTAATTGCCAACAAGTAAAGCGCGATGGTCAAACAGGAACATGGATTACCAATGAAATGATTGATGCTTATTGCAAACTTCACGAATTGGGAATCGCAAAATCAATTGAGGTTTGGCAAAATGAGGTGTTGGTTGGTGGATTATATGGAGTAGATTTAGGTCATGTTTTTTGTGGAGAAAGTATGTTTTCGTTGGTCTCCAATGCTTCTAAAGTGGCTTTTATTGCCTTGGTAAATCAACTCAAAAAAGACAATTATCAATTATTGGATTGTCAAGTGTATAATGAACATCTTGAAAGTTTGGGCTGTAGAGAAATAGAACGAGATGCTTTTATGACACTTTTGAAACAAAAGTAATTCTTGTCATAGTTTCATTTACAGTAAAACAGTTGTAGATTTTTATTTCGATAATTGAAACTGGATGGAATCAATTATGAAAGTAGTAGATTAGTGTTGCTATTTTTTACTGTTGCCTGAAAAAATCAGCCTGAAAACTAAAATTTAAGCTTCTTAAAACCCCAATCCAAAGTACTGAACAATATCAATTCATTTTTCATAGTAGGTAAATCCATTATTAGTTTCAAGGTCTCGTGAGCCATCATGGTACCGATTATTCCAGGTAATGTCCCCAATACACCATTCATGTTGCAATTGGGTACGTCTTTCGGATTCGGTGGTTCCGGAAACAAATCCCTAAGATTTTTACTCCCGATATGGTTAAAAACAGCCAATTGTCCTTCAAATTTCAAGATACTTCCGTAAACCAATGGTCTTCCTAAAGCCACACAAGTGTCGTTAACCAAATAACGGGTTGCAAAATTATCGGAGCCATCGACAATACAATCAAAATCCTGCAAAATTTGCGCGGCATTTTCTGAGGTCAATTTTTCTTCGAATGTGAGAACAGAAATCAAAGGATTCAATAATTCTAAAGTCTTTTTTGCTGTTAAAGATTTTCCTTGTCCTACTTGATTTTCAGTATATAAAATTTGGCGGTGTAAGTTATGAATCTCAATTTTGTCAAAATCAATGATTCCAATTGTACCCACACCAGCAGTAGCAATGTACTGCAATATTGGACAACCCAATCCGCCAGCGCCGATGACTAAAACTTTAGCTTTTTTTAATTTTTCTTGCCCTTCGTCGCCTATTTCTGGTAACATCATTTGGCGATTGTATCTTAAATAATCTTGAATTTTACTCATTTTTTTAAGTCTTATTGTTTGAAAGTCATAAAGCTGAATGGAATATTAACTAAGAATTGAATTGTCTTTGAGACTTTCGGCTTTCGACCTTTGACTAAATGTTCTGTCCCAATCTTTCCAAACTGGCTCGTATCCTTTGTTTCTAATTATTGTTGCAATTTCCTTTGCCGAGCGCTCATCGCTAATCTCAAATTGTTCCAAAGATTGTGGGTCAACGACATAACCTCCAGGATTTGTTTTAGACCCCGCACTTATACTGGTAACTCCAATTGGAATGATGTTGTTTCTGAAATTTTCATTTTCTCGGGTTGATATGGAAATTTCCAAATCTTCATTCCACAAACGATAGGCGCAAATTAATTGTGTCAAATCTTTGTCATCCATAATAAAGTTGGGTTCAATAATTCCCTCAGCAGGGCGTAATCTCGGAAATGAAACCGAATATTTAGTTTGCCAATAGGTTTTTTGTAAATAATCCAGATGCAAAGCGTTGAAAAAACTATCCGTACGCCAATCTTCAAGACCCAATAATACGCCCAATCCAATTTTGTGTATACCCGCTTTCCCTATTCGATCAGGAGTTTCCAAGCGAAAATCAAAATTCGATTTTTTGCCTTTGGTGTGATACTTTTTATACACTTCCTGATGGTATGTTTCTTGATATACCATTACTGAATACACACCTGCTTGATGCAATTGTAGGTATTCTTCGGTAGAAAGGGGCTGTACTTCAACTGAAATTGTCGAAAATCGCTCTTTTATTTGTGCGATTGCATTTAGGAAATAATTAATGTTTACAGTATAATTGGCTTCTCCTGTTACTATTAACACGTTGTCAAAACCAGTCGTTTTCAAAGCTTCAACTTCTAATCTTATTTCAGAATCGGTTAAGGTCTTACGTTTGATTTTATTGTCTAGGCTGAATCCGCAATACGTGCAAATGTTTTGACATTCATTGCTCAAATACAATGGTGCATACATCTGAATCGTTTTTCCAAAGCGTTTTTTGGTCAATTCGTGACATTCCTGTGCCATTTGCTCCAAATAAATTGTCGCTGCAGGCGAAATTAAAGCCATGAAATCCTCTAGGTTCCTTTTGCTTTTCGCTAAAGCCTGTTCTACTTGTTTAGGGGTTGTTTGGTATATTTTGGTATGAATGCTTTCCCAATCAAAACCCTCAAAAACCGATTTGAATGTCTTCATAATGTTTTTTTTACCGCAAGGTTCGCAAAGTTTTATGGTTTGAAACTAAAGTTAAGTTCGCAAAGCTTAACAAACTTTGCGTAAATCCTTGCGCGCTTTGCGGTTAAATTTTAGATAATTACACATTTAAAAAAATAGTCAAAGGACTTGAAGCAATGGCTTGTTTATATTGCTGTCCCAGTTTTGCCTCAAAAGCTTTTCGTCCGGCGATTACGGCTTCCTTAAAGGCTTCGGCCATTAATTTTGGATTTCCAGCTACGGCAATTGCGGTGTTGACCAATACAGCATCGGCACCCAGTTCCATTGCTTTTGCGGCATCTGAGGGTGATCCAATTCCCGCATCGATAATGACAGGAACATTGCTTTGCTCTATAATTATTTCCAGAAAATCTATAGTTTTCAATCCTTTGTTGCTACCAATAGGAGATCCTAATGGCATTACAGCCGACGTCCCCGCATTTTCCAAATGTTTACACAATACGGGATCAGCATGGATATAGGGCAAAACAATGAATCCCAGTTTCGCCAATTCTTCTGTCGCTTTCAAAGTTTCGATAGCGTCCGGCATTAAGTATTTTGGATCGGGATGAATTTCAAGTTTTACCCAATTAGTTTCTAAAGCTTCTCGGGCTAGTTGTGCCGCAAAAACTGCTTCTTTGGCATTGCGAGCCCCAGATGTGTTGGGTAATAAATTAATCCGAGGATGTCTTAAATGATTTAAAATCGCATCGGTATCAGTTTCTAGATCAATTCTTTTGAGAGCGACGGTTACCAATTCGCTTTGGGATGCTAGAATAGCTTCTTCCATTGCTACATTAGATCCGAATTTGCCTGTCCCTAAAAACAATCGGGATTGAAGTACTTTGTCTCCTATTTTAAATAATGACATTGCTATATAAGTTTTCGTTAAGTTGAGTGATGATTTTTCTTTTTTGATCGCTATTTGTAATAATACCCGAAACCGCAATACCATGAATTCCTGTTTCCATGAGTGATTCTACATCTTCTAATGTAATTCCGCCAATGGCATATATTGGTGTTTCTTTTTGAATTTCATTTAAGTTTTGAATTATTGAATGATATCCATCAAGTCCCAATATTGGACTTAAATTGTCTTTGGTTTTTGTAAATTGAAAAGGACCAAGACCAATATAGTCGCATTCATTTTGGATATGATTAATAACATTCTCTAGAGTATTTGCCGTTGCTCCGATGATTTTTGTTTTTCCTAAAATACTTCGCGCTTCTTGTATACTCATGTCTGTGAGTCCCAAATGAACCCCGTCTGCAGCAATTTGTTCTGCTAAATGTACATTGTCGTTCACTATAAAATTGGCGAGATATTCTTCGCATAAAAAATGTACGGCTTCTCCCAAAGCAAATGATTTTTTTGAATCTTGATTTTTGAATCGCATTTGTATCCAGTCACAGCCATTGTCTAAGGCTTGGTGAATGTTGTATAATTGTTCTTTGACAGTGTCTCCTTGTGAGATGTATTGTAGTTTGTTAAACATAATGAAATCCTAGTTTGGTTGGGTTTGATTGCAAATAGTTTTCGGTATATTTTTTTGCATTTTTACAAGCTGTTTTTAGGTTTTGCCCTAATGCAAGGTTGGCTGTAATTGCTGCCGAAAGGATACAACCTGAACCGTGTTTTTCATGGCATTTGTTAGTTTTGGGAGGAAATCTATAAGTACTATTTTTAGAATATAAATAATCAACACCAATTTCGGTTGGGTTGTGTCCGCCTTTTAATAGAATTGAACAATAAATGGAATACAATTTTACTGTCATTTTGATATTTTGTGCTTCGGGATTAAAATGCATAATTTCATTGTAATTCGGAGTAATCAAATCTATTTGTTCTAGTATTTTTATTAAAAGAGTTTGGTTTTTTAAAAATAAAAAATCAAATTCAGTTGAAGATTTTAAAATAGGGTCCCATATTATTTTTATGCTTGGAGAAATTTTTTTAAGACAAAAAATAATTTTATTCAAATAATCCAAAGAGGGTACAATTCCAATTTTCACTACTTCAATCGAATGATTTTCAAATAGAGTTGTTATGGATTCCAATATAAAATCAAGAGAGGTCCATCCGATTTTACAAAATAGTTGATCAGTTTGAATGGTATTTGCGGTGTTGATAGCGAAACCGTATACTTTGTGCTGTTCGAAAGTTTTGATGTCTGCCAAAACCCCTGCACCACCAGAAGGATCAAATCCCGCTATTGTTAAAACGATTGGACGATTTTCTGACATGATTTAAAGTTTTTTATGGGATTATTGCTGTTCCATATAGTTCCTAATAGGGCTACATTGTCAAATCCGATTTTTAATGTTTTTTCAACTTTGTTCGATTCTATACCACCCAAAGCGATGAGTTTTGTTGTGTAATTGGTTCTATGATTAATCGCTTCCAACCAATTTATTTCTGAATAATAGTTTTCTTTTGAAATACTTGGGTAAATGGGGCTAATAAAAGCATATTCAAAAATTTTATCCAAAGTATTAAAGTCTTCTATGCTGTGAACTGATGTAGATAAATGAAATTCTTTTGTTTTGTAGGAGTCAAAAGGTGTATTTTTTGGTAGTAATTGTATAACTTTTCGTTTGCTTTCGCTAATGTGGATGCGCTTTATTTTAAACTCTTCTACTAAATGATGATGACTATGCATAACCAAACGGGAGCTATAATTTTGATGGATGCCTGATAGAAATTGTTTCATTTCTGAATCCGAAAAATATGGTTTTCGAATATGTAACAACTCCAAATTGCTCTCAAAAAGAGCATGTATGGTGGCGATTTCATTGGTGATCGGAATTGGATTTGTGATTACTATCATTGTTGGTTTACGATTAATAGGATAGCAGTTAGTTAATAATTTCTAACTGCTATCAGTTGGTTTTTAATTGGTTAAACGTATATTTCTTTTCCTTGTTCAATGAATTCCTCTGATTTTGTTTGCATACCTTTTTCGGCTTCAGCGACATCACGTATTTCTTGGGAGATTTTCATGGAGCAAAATTTGGGTCCACACATAGAACAAAAATGAGCCACTTTTGCTCCTTCTGCCGGTAAAGTTTCGTCATGAAATTCTCGGGCAGTGTCTGGATCCAATGACAAATTAAATTGGTCTTCCCAACGGAATTCAAAACGCGCCTTACTTAAAGCATTGTCACGGTATTGTGATCCAGGATGACCTTTGGCTAAGTCGGCGGCATGTGCGGCAATTTTATAAGTGATAACTCCGTCTTTTACATCTTTTTTGTTGGGTAATCCTAGGTGTTCTTTTGGAGTGACATAACATAGCATAGCACAGCCATACCATCCAATCATTGCTGCTCCTATTGCTGAGGTGATATGGTCGTAACCAGGGGCAATATCGGTAGTTAATGGCCCTAAAGTATAAAAAGGTGCTTCGTCACAATGTTCCAATTGTTTCTCCATATTTTCTTTGATCATGTGCATGGGAACGTGACCAGGACCTTCAATAAAAACTTGAACATCGTGTTTCCAAGCAATCTTTGTGAGTTCTCCTAGTGTTTCAAGTTCAGCAAATTGTGCGGCGTCATTGGCATCGGCAATAGAACCGGGGCGTAATCCGTCTCCTAATGAGAACGCTACATCGTATTGTTTCATGATTTCGCAAATGTCCTCGAAATGGGTAAACAGAAAATTTTCTTTATGATGAAATAAACACCATTTGGCCATTATAGAACCACCGCGGGAAACTATGCCTGTAGCCCTTTCGGCTGTTAAATGAATGTAGCGCAATAAAACTCCAGCGTGTATGGTGAAATAAGAAACGCCTTGTTCGGCTTGCTCGATAAGGGTGTCGCGGAAAACTTCCCAAGTTAAATCTTCTGCAATTCCGTTTACTTTTTCCAAAGCTTGGTAAATGGGTACTGTTCCAATGGGTACAGGAGAATTTCTAATAATCCATTCTCTGGTTTCGTGTATGTTTTTTCCGGTTGATAAATCCATAATCGTATCAGCTCCCCAGCGACATGCCCAAACTGCTTTTTCAACTTCTTCCTCTATGCTTGAAGTTACAGCACTATTACCGATGTTTGCATTAATTTTTACCAAAAAGTTGCGGCCTACAATCATTGGTTCGCTTTCGGGATGGTTAATGTTATTGGGTATTATGGCGCGTCCTCGGGCTACTTCGCTGCGCACAAATTCGGGGGTAATTTTGCTTTTTGGGGTATTGGCACCAAAACTGTTTCCATGATGTTGGCATTGCATCGCTTCGGTTTGCGCATTCAATTGTTCGATACGTTGGTTTTCGCGTATGGCGATGTACTCCATTTCGGGAGTGATGATGCCTTGTTTTGCATAATACAATTGCGATACATTTGCGCCTTTTTTGGCTCGCATCGGTTGGTGTAAATATTCGAAACGTAAATCGTTTAATTTTTCATTATTTAATCGTTCCTTGCCATAATCAGAAGAGATTTCGCTTAATATTTCTACATCATTACGATCTAGTATCCATTGTTCTCGAATGCGAGGCAATCCTTTTCTAATGTTGATTTCTATATTTGGATCTGTATAGGGTCCAGAAGTATCATAGACGGTTATAGGTGGGTTTTCTTCTATTCTTCCATTCGATAAATTAGTATTGGCTAACTTAATTTCTCGCATAGCAACTTTTATGGGATGTATTTCACCTTTAACATAAATTTTTGTCGAATTAGGAAATGGTTTTCTGGATATTTTTTCTTCGTTGGTCATAATTTTAATTTTTTATAATACGGTATGTTTGTTTTCTGTTTTGAAAATGGATATTCAATGTTTAAAAGAGATGTTCTTGGTTTGTGTTTTTGCGTGAGGGATAGAAGTAAGCTACCGAAGTAGCACGGATAGCTCGACAGCATTAAGGAAAAGGGCCTAATAATAGGTATGATAAGTTGGCCCTTTTTCTTAATGGTGGCACGCCCTAATGGTTTTTATTAACCAAGAGGGTGTTATTTTTTATCCACCTTGTGTAGCGGAAATAATAAGTATATCGTCGATTTCGTTGATTTGGTGTGAATTCCAATTGGTTTTTGGAATGACGGTATTGTTGATGGCTACGGCGATTCCGTTTTGTTTTTCGGGAATCTCCAAATCGAGAAGTGCTTGAATAGTTAGACTTTCAAGTGAGAATTGTTTGTTTTGATTGTTGATTTTAAGCTCCATTCCTTTTAAGATTTAGTATATATTATACTTTAGGAATGGCCAAAACGGTACGTAATAGTACACGGAAGTCATCTTACTTTTCCCTACGCTAGTATGAACTAGATCAGGTTCAGAGGGTAAAATCTCAGCCTACAATTGTAGACACCCCTAAAGTTGGAAACAAATGTATGTAAAAAAGTTTGAAAGTTTAATCGTTTGGAAGTTAAAAGTTGTTACAACTGTAACTCTTCTTATTGATGTTGAGGTGCTTTCCAGCAATCTTCTGTATGATCGTTGACCATGCCTGTAGCTTGCATGTGAGCATAAATAACGGTTGAGCCGACAAACTTAAATCCGCGTTTTTTTAAATCTTTGCTTATTGCATCAGATAGGGGAGTTGTAGCTTGTACTTCACTTATGTTTTTGCGGTTGTTTATAATGGGTTTTCCATCTACAAAATCCCAAATGTACTTTGAGAAACTGCCAAATTCTTCTTGAATTTTTATAAAGGAAATGGCATTTGAAACAGCGGAACGTATTTTTAATTGGTTGCGAATAATACCCGGATCTTGTAGTAAATCTTGTATTTTAGGTTCGGTATAGTTTGCAATTTTTATATAATCAAATGCATCAAAAGCTGCTCTGAAATTTTCTCTTTTGTTAAGAATGGTAATCCAACTCAATCCAGCTTGAAAGGTTTCTAGAATTAAAAATTCGAAAAGGGTTTTGTCATCATATACAGGGACTCCCCATTCTTCGTCATGGTATTTTTGATATAATTCGCTGGAAGTGCACCAACTGCATCTTTTACGTTGTGTTTTCATTATTTTTTTATTTCCCAGTGGTACCCTTTAACTGAGGGGATGTAAGCAGCGCCATTTACAAGGATTAAATCGGTAAATACTTTTTTGTTGTATTTGATGCCTAAGGCATCCCCAGAAATGTAAGTTTTATTTTGTTTGAATACAAAAGTCATGGTACCATTTCGCAGTTTTGCATCAGAAACTTTTTCAATAAACCAAGTGGAACCCCATTTGAAATGTAATTTATTTGGTCCTAGATAAGTTATCTGTTTTATTATGGTAACGGCTTCTTTTGTGAATTTAAAGTTTTCTATGAGTTCTTTTTTATTATAGGTTTTTCCAACTTCTCCATTTTTTAATAAGTTTCTAATTGGAGTTTCCGATGTCATTTCCTCTTTTTTGCTTATAGGGTTTATGTGAGTATGGATAGGGTGAGAAGGTGGTGTTGTTATTTTTGTTTTTAAGTTGTCGTTTTTTGTGCTTTTATATTTTTTATTTTGTATATCGTTCTCTTTTGAAGTTGTTGTTGCATAATTATTTAAAGTGTCTCTTTTCTCCGAAAAAACACTATCGAATGCCAAATTTTTGATTTTGGTTATTCTAGTTGTTTTTTGATTTTTTTCTTCAAGATTATTTTGTCCGCAACTAACAAGTACTGCCAAAATTATAAAAAAGACAATTGTTTTAATTTGCAACATGATAATAGTTTTGTAGTTTGGAATTTTATTTCAAATTTAATTTATTTTTAAATTTAAATGGGATGAATTTGTAAATATTATAAATCTGAGAATTTTATTTTTTTTGGATTATAAGAAATATAATTTGGATATAATGAGAATTTAGTCTTTCAAAAATAAAGTTATGTTGTGTAGTTTATTAAATCAAATTAGTTGGTAAAAAAAATCCCATTCTATAAAAAGAATGGGATTTTATGTAAAAATTATATTATTAGTAAGTTTAAAAGACTTGTTTAACTCCTTTAGCATTATCAAATACATAACTCACTAACCAAGCAATTTGACCTTGTTTAGCAAAATATATTTTTTTACTTTGTATGTTTGGAAGGACTTCTAGTGAGGTTTCAAGTAGATTAAAAGCGGCTATTAAATACTTGCGTTGGTAAGTGTTTAATACTCTTTGGATTTCTACGTTTTCTCTACCATTAGCTTCAAATCTCTGGAAACTGTTTTCAGCGGTTGCTCTAATGCTTAAGATGTCATCATACTGAACTTGAGTGAAATTTTCTTCTGCTTTAATTCCTGTAGAAAGTGTGTAAAATGCCCATGCAGCACCTCCAGAAATGTATACATTGCTTTTTTCTTGTGATTCAGCTCTACTAGAATACATTTTTTTAAAGCTCTCTCTTACTGTAGGTAAGTAATCGAATAAGACTTCACTAAATTCAAAAACTGTTTTTTGTTTGCATTTTTTGTTGATAAGCTCAGTTAATGTAACTGTTCCATAGTCACAAGATATTGGGAAAAATACAGAGGAACCATTAATGTCTTTAGCATATCCTCCTTTAGTGTTTCCTCCTCCGATATCAATAATAACTGAGTTTAAATAATTTTTAGGAGGGATACAACCTCTTAAAAGCAATTTTGCTTCTAGTGATGAGGAGATTATTTCTATTTTTTTATTAGTTAAAGATTTGATTTTGTCTACTAATTCTGCTGTATTAGTAGCTAGACCTACTCCTGATGAGGCTACAATGAAAATGTTTTTATCTTCAATTTTGTATTCGCTAAGCATTTTTTTGTAATTGTTATAAACTACAGTTCCTGCTTTTTCAATATCTTCTTTAAAAAGGGTACCATCTTGTGAAATACCAGCGGCTATTCCAACGTTTTCAGTCCAAAATTCCTTTACATCGTAAGTGTTTTTTTTGATACTTTCTACATCAAGAACAGTCATTTTTATTCCTTTACTTCCTATTTCTATTCCACCATATAGTTGTGCCTGAGCAGAATAGGAGAGTATTAGGCAGACAATTAAGTAGTGTAATTTCTCTTTCATATTATAAGTTTTTGGGGTTTTGACATTTGCAAATCTAAATTAAAAATCCATGATTTCCTTTTATTTATTGTTTTTTTATTTAAGTTTTTTTTATTAAAAGTTTAGCTCGTTTTCAAATTGTTAATTATTTGTTTTTAAATTGTTTTGTATTTTTAACTTATTGATTGTTGGAGGATTGAAAAAAAAATCTATTTTTGCCAAAATGAATAAATTTTTTGCCCCAAAAAAATTAAATTATGATAAAAAAATACCTAAACAATTTTAAAGATTTTCCAAAAGAAATTTGGATACTTACGTTAATTACTTTTATCAATAGAGCTGGAACTATGGTTGTTCCCTTTCTCTCAAAGTACATGAAGGAAAATTTGCAATTCAGTTATAGTCAAATTGGCTGGGTGATGGTTTTCTTTGGAGTTGGTTCAATAATTGGGACGTGGCTTAGTGGTAAATTATCAGACAAAATCGGCTTTTATAAGGTGATGGTTTTTAGTTTATTTGCTAGCGGAATAGTTTTTATTTTGTTGCAATATGCAACTACTTTCGAAGAGCTTTGTATAGGTATACTTGTACTGACTAGTATTGCTGATATGTTTCGACCTGCTATGTTGGTCTGTCTAAAAACTTATACCAAAAAGGAAAATAGGGCTCGTGCTTTTGCGTTAACTCGTGCGGCTGTTAACTTAGGATTTCTTTTTGGACCTGTATTAGGAGGATTGATAATTATGCAAATGGGGTATGGATATATATTTTATGTTGATGGCGCAACCTGTATTTTAGCTATAATTGTGTTTATGCTTTTTGTTAAGGAAAAGGCTTTACCTGTTAAGTTAAAAGCAAGTAATAGTGCTCCTAAAAAAGTTTCTATAAGAAGAGATCATCCTTTTATGTTGCATTTGTTGATATGTATGATTACGGGGATTTTGTTTTTTCAAATTTTCACAACATTGCCTTTGTATCACAAGGAAAGATTTAATATGTCTGAGTTTGATAGTGGATTGCTTTTAAGTTTAAATGGATTGCTTATTTTGCTTTTTGAACTTCCAATAGTAAATTATGTAATTAGAAATAAAATAAACAACCACAGAGTTATTTTTATTGGGTTATTGTTTATGTCAACTAGCTTTTTACTCTTATTGTTTCCTTGGGAGGGTGCATTGATACCAATGATGCTATTTATGACATTTGGAGTAATGTTAACTTTTCCTTTTGCAAACTCTTTTGCAATGGGAAGATCGTACGAATCTCATGAAGGAAAGTATATGGCTGCATTTACTATGAGTTATAGTTTTGCTCATATTCTAAGTGCTAAATCTGGTATGGAGATAATTCAAGTATATGGGTATGAGACAAACTGGTTATTTATGGCTGGATTAGGTGTAGCAGGTTCTTTGCTGGTATTTAAATTGTTCCATATGGTTGAGAAGGAAGAATTAAATAATAATGATAGAAAAGTTGATGCTATTTTTCTTGACGAATAATATTTCTAAATAAAGCATTGCTAAAAAAGTGGATATTCTTATGATTATCCACTTTTTTTATATGAAAAACTAATGTTGTAAAATGGTTTATCGTTAATTGGAATTGTTTTTTGACAGAATTCATTTCTTGATTTACTTTGTCAAAGTATAAAAAAGTCCTTATTTGATTTACTGTTTATTGCTTTTTTATCCGTTGTGTAAAACTGAATTAATTCTTTAATTTTTTAATTTACGAAGAAGTATTGATTTGATTTTATTATAAAAATGGTAAAACTTCAAATTAAAAAAAAAACCCATTTTGTTAACAAACAAAATGGGATTTTATAAAGTTAGATTTTATAAAAAACAAAATCTTTACTCTTAATTTGATTATCCTAAAGCAGCTCTCTTGAAGCCAGTTACAGTAAGATCTTTGTCTAAAGATTTAGCATAAGCAGCAACACTTAATTTATTGTCTTTAATGTAGTCTTGGTTAACTAAAGTGTTGTCTTTAAAGAAACGAGCTAATTTTCCTTTAGCAATATTGTCTAACATTGCTTCTGGTTTACCTTCTTGACGTAAAACATCTTTAGCAATTTCGATTTCTTTAGCGATAGTGTCAGCATCTACTCCATGTTCGTCCAAAGCAATAGGAGACATAGCTGCAGCTTGCATAGCGATGTTTCTTGCAACTTCGTCAGTTCCTGCAATGTTTGCAGATAAAGCTACCAAAGTAGCGATTTTGTTTCCAGAGTGAATGTAAGAACCGATAAAAGCACCTTCTAATTTCTCGAAAGTTCTGATTTCTAATTTTTCACCAATAACTCCAGTTTGTTCGATTAATTTTTCAGCAACAGTGATTCCGTTGAAATCAGCAGCTAAGAATTCTTCTTTTGTGTTGTAGTTCAATGCTAAATTAGCCATTTCAGTAGCCATTTTAACAAAGTTTTCATTCATCCCTACGAAGTCAGTTTCACAGTTTAATGTGATAACAACTCCAGCAGTTTTGTCTGCATTAACAACAGCAATTGCAGCACCTTCTGTAGATTCTCTATCAGAACGGTTAGCGGCTACTTTTTGTCCTTTTTTACGTAAGTTTTCGATAGCTAAATCAAAATCTCCGTCTGCTTCAACCAAAGCTTTTTTGCAGTCCATCATACCTGCACCAGTGATTGTTCTTAATTTATTTACGTCTGCAGCAGTAATTGTTGCCATAATATAATGTGTTTAATGTTATAAAAGTAAAAATTCCAATTTTTAAATCCCAAATTCCAATTTTATTAAATTATCAACATAATGTTTCTAATTTTTTATGGAATTTGGAATTTAAAATTGGAATTTAAAATTTGATTTATTCTTCAGTTGCTGGAGCTACAGGAGCTTCAACTGCAGGAACTTCAGCTACAGGAGCTTCAGTTTCGGCAACAACTTCAGTAGCATCTGTTTCTTTGTCAGATGTTCTGTTTGCAAGACCATCGATAATTGAAGCAGTTACTAAAGATAAAATTTTATCAATTGATTTAGAAGCATCATCATTTGCAGGGATAACATAATCTACTTCACGTGGATCAGAATTAGTATCAACCATTGCAAAAACTGGAATGTTTAATTTTTGAGCTTCTTTTATTGCGATGTGTTCCGCTTTGATATCTACTACGAACAATGCTGCAGGAAGTCTAGACATATCTGCGATTGAACCTAAGTTTTTCTCTAGTTTAGCACGAAGACGATCAACTTGCAAACGCTCTTTTTTAGAAAGGGTCATGAATGTACCATCTTTCTTCATTTTATCAATAGTAGCCATTTTTTTAACAGCTTTACGGATAGTTACGAAGTTAGTTAGCATTCCACCAGGCCATCTTTCAGTGATGTAAGGCATGTTTGCAGCTTTTGCTTTATCAGCAACGATGTCTTTTGCTTGTTTTTTGGTAGCAACAAATAATATTTTTCTACCTGAAGCAGCAATTTTTTTCAAAGCATCATTTGCTTCTTCGATTTTTGCTGCAGTTTTATATAGATTGATAATGTGAATACCATTACGCTCCATATAAATGTAAGGAGCCATGTTTGGATCCCATTTTCTAGTCATGTGTCCAAAATGAACACCTGCTTCTAGTAATTCTTTTACTTCTACTTTGTTTGACATTTTTTGTACTAGTTTACGTTCTGTTGATTAGCAATGTTCCGTAATAATTTAAAAATTAAAATATTTAATGATTTAAAGATTAAGTTGTGGTTTCTTTTAATCTTTTAATTTTTCAATCTTTTAATTCGGCTTCATTTAGATGCTAAACTAATTTCCAACCTCGGTTGGACAACAACAACATTGTTTTAAAATTTTTAATACATTCTAGAATGTCTTGTACATATTGCACAAGACGGGCAATATTAACGTTTAGAGAATTGGAATCTCTTACGAGCTTTCTTCTGACCGAATTTTTTACGTTCAACCATTCTTGGATCTCTAGTTAATAAACCTTCTGGTTTCAAGATTGCTCTGTTTTCAGCATTTACTTCACACATTACGCGTGCTAATGCCATTCTAACAGCTTCTGCTTGTCCAGTTGAACCACCTCCATAAACGTTTACTTTTACGTCAAAGTTAGATGCATTTTCTGTCATAGACATTGGTTGCATAACTTTGTACTGTAAAGTAGCAGTTGGGAAATAAGTTGCGAATGGTTTTTTGTTTACAACGATAACTCCTGTTCCTTCAGAAACATACACACGTGCAACAGCGGTTTTTCTTCTACCGATTTTGTGAATAACTCCCATTACTTAAGATCGTTTAGGTTAACAGTTCTAGGTTTTTGAGCTCCTTGTTTGTGCTCAGATCCTACAACAACATTTAAATTTCTAAAAAGTTCAGCTCCTAATTTGTTTTTAGGTAACATTCCTTTTACAGCTTTCTCAACTAGTAATGCAGGATTTTTTGATTGCAATACTTTAGCAGTTAAAGTTCTTTGTCCTCCAGGGTAACCAGTGTGACGGATGTATGTTTTTTCATCCATTTTGTTACCTGTAAGGTTGATTTTTTCTGAGTTGATAACAATTACGTTATCTCCACAGTCCACGTGTGGCGTATAACTTGGTTTGTACTTACCTCTTAAAATCATAGCGACTTTTGAAGCAAGACGACCTAAGTTATGACCGTCAGCATCTACAACAATCCATTCTTTTGTAGAATTGGCTTTTGTTGTTGAAATTGTCTTGTAGCTTAATGCGTTCACAATAATATATTTTAATTAAACATTCCATCCCCAATAAAGGGGTTGCAAAAGTACAATTAATTATTTTAAATACAAATAGCTTATTTGATTATTTTTTTAATGGATTTATACTGATAATCAAATGTATATTTCAAATGTGTAGTTTTGTATTTAGTTTGAGATTTGTTTTTTTAAATAATAAGCTTAATTTATTTTTCTGATTTAATATATTTTTTGTAATTTTCCCTTTTATTCTTTTAAATGCTTATAAAATTTTATATTATCATTAAAAAATAAGCATTTTTTGTTTAATCCATTATCTTTTTATTTATTTTAAAGAACCTTCAAAAGTACTAAATACCATTATCCAATGAAAGCAAAAGCTACATTAAAACAAATTGCAAAAGAACTTAATGTTTCGGTATCGACTGTTTCTAAGGCGCTTAATGACAGTCCAGAGATTAGTGAACAAACAAAAATCAGAATAAAGGAGTATGCCAAACTTAAAAACTACAAACCTAATGTTATTGGTTTAAATCTTAAAAACCGTAAAACAAAAACTATAGGTGTAATTATCCCTAATATTTTAAATTCATTTTTTGCTAAAGTTTTTAGTGGTATTGAAAAAGCTGCCGACGAAAAAGGGTATAACGTTATTATGTGTATTTCAAATGAATCCATTGAAAAAGAAGCACATACTTTGGAGATGTTAAGTAATGGTACTATTGATGGTTTTGTTTTGTCTATTTCTGAAGAAGCACAAAAATTACATGAGTACAATCATTTTAAAGAAATTATCAATGATGGAACTCCAATTGTTATGTTTGATAGAACTTCAGATGAAGTAGAATGCGATAAAGTTATAGTTGATGATTTTGACTCTGGTCTTAATGCAACTCAAAATCTAATTGATTTAGGATGTAAAAACATTGCTTTAATTTCTTCTGTGGATAATTTAAGTGTGGGTAAATTAAGAGCCGAAGGATATCTAATAGCTTTGAGTAATAATAATATTGAAGTAAATGAAAATATTATCATTCGTACGGATACCGAAATAGATCTTATTGAAAAGATAAATGACTTGTATACTAATAATCTTGTTGATGGAGTTTTTGCCTTAGATGAAAATGATTCAGTAGGTGCATTGAAAACAGGTGTCAAAAAAGGGTATAAAATCCCGAAAGATCTTAAAATAATTGGTTTTGCAGATGGTATTCTTGCTTCAAGACGTTTGTCTCCAAGTTTAACTACTGTCAGTCAACACGGTATTGAAATTGGCGAAGTAGCTGTTAAATTGTTAATTGATAGATTAGAATCAAAAGAAGAACACAAACCTTATGAAACGGTTATTATTAAAACAAAATTAAAGGAAAGAGAGTCTACTAAATAATAATAAAGCCATTCAGAATTTTTGAATGGCTTTTTTTTATTTTACGGCTGTAGTGTTTTATATAAATGAGCAAACTCGATTCTGTGTTTTTTTAATGCGCTTCTAACCAATTTTTTCCTAAACCTATTTCAACATCTAATGGAACGTCCATAATAAAAGCGTTTTCCATTTCGTATTTGATTATAGGTTGAATTTTTTCTAATTCAGAATTGTGTACATCAAACACAAGTTCATCATGAACCTGCAATAACATTTTACTCTTCCAATTTTCAGAAATTAGTTTTTTATGGATGTTAATCATTGCAATTTTGATTATATCGGCTGCACTCCCTTGTATTGGTGCGTTTACAGCATTACGTTCGGCACCACTTTTGACCATCATATTGGCAGAGTTAATATCTTTCAAATAACGTCTTCTTCCTAAAACCGTTTGTACATAGCCGTGTTCTCTTGCAAAATCAACTTGATTGGACATGTACGATTTTAGTTTTGGATAGGTTGCATAATAGGCATCGATTAATTCAGCACTTTCTTTTCGCGAAAGTGATGTTTGATTGCTCAATCCAAATGCCGAAACCCCATATATAATTCCGAAATTTACCGTTTTGGCGTTGCTACGTTGCTCTTTGGTTACTTCTTCCAGAGGTATGTTGAATACTTTTGCAGCCGTACTTCTATGAATGTCTTCATGGTTTTTGAATGCTTTAATCATGTTCTCTTCGCCAGACAATGCGGCGATAATTCGTAATTCTATTTGAGAATAATCCGCAGATACTAAGGTGTAATTTTCGTCACGAGGAATAAAGGCTTTTCGAATCAATCGTCCTCTTTCGGTTCGGACGGGAATGTTTTGTAAATTTGGGTTATTAGAACTCAAACGCCCAGTTGCTGCTACCGTTTGCATATAATCGGTGTGGACTCTGCCTGTCTTTTTATCAACTTGGTTCGGTAATGCATCAATATATGTGCTTTGCAATTTTACCATTTGTCGCCATTCGAGAATATCACGAACAATTTCGTTGTCATTGGCCAAATAACTTAGGATTTCTTCTCCAGTAGCATATTGACCGGTTTTGGTTTTCTTTTGCTTTGCTCCGCCAATTTTTAATTTGTCGAATAAAACATCTCCTAACTGTTTTGGTGAGGCTAAATTGAATTTTTCTCCTGCGGTTTCATAAATTTTTTGTTCCAATGCGTTACTTTCAACGGCCATTTCAACCGACATCGATTTTAAAAAAGGAACGTCAAGATTGATTCCTTCCAATTCCATCGCTGCCAAAACAGGAACTAACGGAATTTCAATTTCGTCAAACAGTTTCTTTGTTTCTGCTTTGTCTAGAATCGGACTGAAATTTTGTTTCAATTGAAAAGTAATATCAGCATCTTCGGCGGCGTATTCTTTAATTTCTTCCAATGCCACCTCGCGCATCGATTTTTGGTTCTTCCCTTTTTTACCAATCAAATCTTCAATCGATTTTGGAGAATATTTTAAATAGGTTTCCGACAGAACATCCATATTATGACGCATATCGGGATTGATTAAATAATGCGCAATCATTGTGTCAAATAGCTTTCCTTTTATTTGAATACCATAATGAGAAAGGATTTTTAAATCGTATTTGATGTTTTGACCAATTTTCTCAATCGTTTCACTTTCGAAAAAAGGTTTGAACTTGTCTGCCAAAACTTGCGCTTCTTCCTGATTTTCCGGAAACGGAACATAAAAGGCCTTTCCTTTTTCAAAAGAAAATGACATTCCAACCAATTCGGCATTTAAGGCATCGATTCCAGTAGTTTCGGTGTCAAAACAAACTGAGGTTTGGTTCATTAAGTTTTGCAAAAGTAATTTCACTGCAAAATCTCCTTGAATAATTTGGTAAAAATGTTCCGTATTTTCTAAAGTTGCATAATGTGAATTAGAGTGCGCTTCGTTGCTTTCTTCATCCGAAAATCCAAATAAGTCAAATTGGTCTTCGTTGGATTTTTTTGCTGGAGTTTTTTTGACTATTTTTTCACTCTCGACAGTATTACCGTTGCCATTTGTGTCAATTTCGTCGTATTCTTTTCCAGTTCCAAAATATTTGTCAAACTGCGCTTTCATTTGACGAAATTCCAATTCTTGGAATAACGCGTCAGTTTTTTCAACATCGGGTTTTGATAATTCGTAGTCAGCCTCATTAAATGTCACTGGGCAATCGAGTAGGATAGTGGCCAATTTTTTAGACAAAATACCCAATTCGGCATTGGCTTCAATTTTGTCTTTTATAGCTCCTTTTAATTGATGGGTGTTGGCCAAAAGATTTTCCATAGAGCCATATTCTGCCAAGAATTTCTTTGCTGTTTTTTCGCCTACTCCGGGTAATCCTGGAATATTATCGGCGGCGTCGCCCATCATTCCCAGATAATCAATTACTTGCAAAGGATTGGTGATTTCAAATTTTTCCAACACTTCTGGTATTCCCCAAATTTCGATTCCATTTCCCATTCGTGCGGGTTTGTACATAAATATGTTTTCGGAAACCAATTGGGCAAAATCCTTGTCAGGTGTTACCATAAAAACTTGATAGTTCTGTTTTTCGGCCTGTTTTGCAATGGTTCCTATCAAATCATCGGCTTCAAAACCGGGAACTTCAATAATAGGAATGTGCATGGCCTTTAATAATTCTTGAATATATGGAACCGCAATCTTGATGGCTTCGGGAGTTTCATCACGATGTGCTTTGTATTCTTGATACATTTCGTATCGGTAGGTACTTCCGCCTTTGTCAAAAGCAACGGCCAAATGATCGGGTTTGTCTCGTTTTATGACATCCATTAAGGCATTCATAAAACCCATAATGGCCGAAGTATCCATTCCTTTAGAATTGATTCTTGGGTTTTTTATAAAGGCAAAATAACCACGAAATATTAATGCATAAGCATCAAGAAGGTAAAGGCGTTTTTGAGCAGACATATAAAAAATTTAGTCTGTAAAAATAGGCAATTGAGTTTTAAAAATGAATTTGTTGCTGAAATTTCTAATTTCATTTCGACAACTAATCATTTGTTAGCTATTTAAACTTTAAAGATGAGATTGTTAATCCAAAGTTAAAATTTTGATAATATAAATCCTTAACGTTTTCATTAGTTGTTACTTTGTGTAAAATTTTAAAAAATAATGGGTTTACGTTTATTACTTATTGGGGCTGTTCTTTTTATTATTGAACTTTATGCTTTTCAAGCTGTTAAAACTTTAATCAAGTTGCGATGGATGTTGATTTCGTATCAAATAATAAGCCTTTTACTTTTTGTATTTATACTTTATTCCTTCACACAATTTGATCGTTCGGTTGGGCAAACTCAGCAAACTATGTTCACAATGGGATTGTTACTTGTGGTTTATATACCAAAAATTGTTATGACGGTTGTGCTTCTTGGCGAAGATGTATTTCGTTTGGCCGCAGGTTCAATCAACTATTTTATCGACAATAATAGTAATAATGATTTTTTGCCTTCTAGACGTAAATTTGTTAGTCAAGTTGGTTTAGGGTTGGCTGCGGTTCCTTTTCTATCTTTAATATATGGGATATTTGAAGGGAGATACAATTATAAAGTTATCAAACAAGCCATTCATTTTCCAGATTTACCAGATGCTTTTGATGGGTTTACGATTACTCAAATATCAGATGTACATAGTGGTAGTTTTGATGATCCAGATAAGATTAATTACGCCATTGATTTGGTTAATGCTCAAAATTCAGATTTGATTTTATTTACTGGTGATATCGTGAATACACATGCGAAGGAAATGCACCCTTGGATTGAAACTTTTAATAGAATCAAAAAACATGAGTTTGGAAAGTATTCAGTGCTCGGTAATCACGATTACGGTGAATATGTGACTTGGTCAACACAAATTGATAAAGAAGAGAACTTTGATGCTATTAAGAATTTGTATGGTCAAATAGGTTTTACTTTATTATTGAATGAGCATACTTTTATTGAAAAAGGGAATGATAAAATCGCTTTGGTTGGAGTTGAAAATTGGGGTAAAAATTTCAAACAAGCTGGTGATTTAAAGAAAGCAGCTCAAAATTTAACGAAACAAGATTTTAAAATTTTAATGAGTCATGATCCAAGTCATTGGGATGAAGTGATTCAACATGATGAAAAACATTTTCATTTAACTTTATCTGGTCATACGCATGGAATGCAATTTGGGATAGAAATTCCGGGATATTTTAAATGGAGTTTGGCGCAATACGTCTACAAACAATGGGCTGGATTATATGAAAATTTAGGTAGGTATGTATATGTAAATAGAGGTTTTGGTTTTCATGCTTATCCAGGAAGAGTTGGAATTATGCCTGAAATTACAGTAATTCAACTAATAAAGGGTAAAAAATTAGCATAGTTGGTTTAAAATGCTAAATTTGCAACATAATATCTCTTTTCGAAAGTAATAGAAATTAAACATTTTGGTTTTATGTCAAAATTTGGAGAACTTATAAATACTCAAGTTCCTGTGTTAATTGATTTTTACACAGATTGGAACGAATCTTCAGTGTCAATGCATCCTGTAATAAAAGATGTAGCAGCTGCTCTTGGTGACAAGGTTAAAGTTATAAAGATTGACGTTGATAAAAATCAAGAATTAGCTGATGCTTTGCGTATTAAAGGTCTGCCTACCTTAATGATTTATAAGGAAGGTATGATGATCTGGAGACAATCAGGTGAATTAGATGCGAATACTTTAATAGGTTTAGTTCAAGAACAAATCTAGTTTTAAACTATTACTATTAATAAGGTAATGTATCAAATTTAAATCCTTTTTCTTTTAAAATTTGTAATGTTCTAGGAAGAGCATATTCTAAGTTTATAAAAGCTTTAACACTGTCGTGAAAAACAATTACACTTCCTGATACTGCATTTTGTAATACATTCTCTAAACATTTTTCAGGTGATATGGTTTGATCAAAATCGGCACTTAGAACATCCCACATAATTATTTTATAGCCTAATTGTCGTAATTTTTTAGATTGCGACTTTTTTATTTTGCCATAAGGCGGACGGAAAAATTTTGTGTTTGTCTTTTGTTCTTTTGATTTTTGATTTAAAAGTGATGACTCACATAAAGCCACATTCTCAATGTAATTTGTTGTTTCTGTATTCCATCCATTTAAGTGATTGAAGGTGTGGTTTCCTAGAGTGTGCCCTTCATTAATTATGTTGTTAAATAAATCGGGATGGCTTACAATGTTTTTTCCAATGCAGAAAAAAGTGGCTTTTGCATTATACTTTTTTAATTCTTCTAAAACCCATTCCGTAATCTTTGGAGTTGGACCATCGTCAAAGGTAAGGTAGATTTTATTCCCCGTATTTGGGATATTCCAAATGTAATTTGAAAATATGTTTTTTATAAATGAATTTGTTTTGATCCAGTATAATCTCATTTTTTGAAACTATTTTAATTATAGGAATTCGGTAATGGTCTTGTCTTCAAAAAAAGTATTGTGTTCGCATGGCTTTTTTAGAACTAAATACTTCAAATCAATGTTTTTTATACAAAAAATGTAGTGCAATTTTATAGCACTACATTTTTAGATAATTAGGTATTCCAGTTATTCTTTTTTACGACCGAAACGAGCAAATATTTCAATGTAGGTATTAAAAGTTTTCTTACTCGAATTGTAATAGTCCATGTCTTTGCTGTCTTTCATCACAATTAGTAATCCTCTGTATCGCTCTAAATCAGTTATGATTTCAATTTCTACATTAGATTGTTCTGAAGGAGCTATTTTGGCATAATAATTAAGGTTGTCTTTGTATTTTGCCATTAATTTATCTAATAAATCATGAGCTTTTGCTTTTTCACCAACATCATAATAGCCTTTTGCAAATGGTTCTACTAATGAGTAATAACCAAATTTATCCAATGGCATTTTTGTCATCGCAAGTTCAATAATGTTTCTTGCTTTATCAATTTTTCCTTCGGCAATCAATTCATTCATCAATCGAGAAAGATTCATTCTGTAAGTCAAACTCTCTCTTCGGGTTTCAGGGTCATGATAAATTTTATCACTTTCGCTATTGCCCCAATCCCATTTCATTACTTTAGAATACATGTTTTCGGTGTCAATTCTTCCCATGTCCATTTGGCCTGATTCTTCAGATAAGGGAGTTCTAATTGGTACTAGTTTGTAAACCATACCTTCTAATTGAAGATATTCCTTCATCCATAAATAATCTTCTTCGGCAAATGCTCCTCCGCTAAAATAGATGGGTCTTTTCCAATTATTGTTTTTAATAATTTCCAACATCATCAACCTATTTTTATAGATCGCACTTCCTTTTATTTCAATGTCAATATAAGGAACAATAGAATCATTAAGTTTTGGATCAACTACTTTGTTTTTTATTATTGCAGCTTTATCTACAGGAATTCTGAGTTTATTAGTTGGATAGAAATGGATGGTTTGTCCATTTTGCATTTCAACTGTTGATTTAGGATTCTTTATAAACGCTATATAATCTTTTATGTCCCAACGACTTTCTGTTTTAGGAATATGTGCGACATAATCCAGTTTGTCTCCTACATATTCGTCATGTGTAAAAGATATTGGTAGCCCCTCTGATTGATATGCTTTTCTTTTCATTTGGTCGATATACCAATCGGTCATAAATAAACTGGTATTGACAATTTTAATGTCAGTTCGTACGCCTTCTATTTCTTGTGCGTACCATAACGGAAAGGTGTCATTATCGCCAATTGTGAATAAAATAGCATTGGGATCGCATGATTCTAAATAAGCTTTTGCCATTGCTGTAGCCGTGTATTTTCCAGAACGGTCGTGATCGTCCCAGTTTTGATAAGCCATAAGAACTGGAGCGGCTAATAAAGTGGCTGCAATAATTATTGGGCCTGCAATTTTAGGAGCAAGGTATTTTTGTGCACTTTCATAAAGAGCATATACTCCAAATCCAATCCAAATTGCAAATACATAAAATGATCCTACTAAGGCATAGTCTCTTTCGCGTGGTTCAAATGGTCTTTCGTTTAAGTATATTTTTAATGCAATACCCAAGAAAAGGAAAAGAGCAAGCAGGACATAAAAACTTTTTCGGTCTTTACTGGCATGATACATAATTCCTATAAGGCCGAGTATAAAAGGTAAGAAAAAATAAACATTTCTTCCTTTGTTGTTCAAAACATCAGCAGGTAAATTATCTTGTGAGGCAACATGAAGATTGTCTAAAAATGGAATTCCACTTATCCAATTTCCATCCAAATAATCGTATTTCCCTTGTTCGTCATTTTGTCTTCCAACAAAATTCCACATTAAATACCTCCAATACATATAACCAAATTGGTATTCAAACATGAAGCTGAAATTATCTGCTGTTGTAGGTTTTTCAATGATTAAATAATCTCCATAATGTTTTAGAAAAGAAACATAACCTTCATTGTCGATTTGTTTTTGAGCATAAGCTTGTCTAAACTCGGCAATGGTTTTTTCGGTTTCATTTTTTAATTGTGCTATAGCTTTGTTGTAATCTTCTTCACTAAGTTTGCTAGGATCTAATCCGTATTTTGCTAAATCATCTTCGTAAGGATAGTCGGGATTCATTCTAAAAGCAGGTGGATTGGTAAAATTCATATAGTTTTCAATATGATCTGTACTCCACATTCTTGGTAAAATAGTTTTTTGGTTGTCGTCACTATTTTGTTCAGCTTTTATATAATTATTTACAATTACATATTTTCCTGTTTTATAATCTCTTTCGTAGTTAGGAGCTTTGTCTAAATATGGATTGTTAGCATCAAGTCCAACAAAAGCCTCTGTGTATTGAGGTCCATAAAACAAGGGATTTACACCATATTGTTCTCTGTTGTAATAGGCAAGTACCTCTGCTGCATCGGACGGTTTATTTTCATTGATTACTGTATTTGCATTGGCTCGAATTGGTAACATTAGCCATGTTGAGAAGCCAATTAATATAAAAAGAACGCATAGCAGAAGTGTATTGTAATGCACTAGTCCTTTTTTTTGGGTGATTTTTAATCCAAAATAGAAAAAGGCGATAAGAAGTAGTGTGACAAATATAGTTCCTGAATTAAATGGTAGTCCCATTGAATTTACCATGAAAACTTCGGTTTTACCAAAGAAAGCCATTGTTAACGGGAGTAATAATTTGAATATAAAAAGCAAAACGGATACCACAACTACATTTGCAATCAGGAAGTTTTTTACGGTTACAACCTTGTAGTTTTTAAAAAAATATAAAAAACCAATAGCAGGAATGGTTAATAGAGACATAAAGTGTACTCCAAAAGATAATCCAACTACCAAAGAAATTAATAAAAGCCATCTATCTCCTCTAGGTGTATTCATTTCTTGTTCCCAGCGTAATCCCAGCCATAATAGTAACGCTATTAATAAAGTTGCCATAGCGTAAACTTCAGCTTCTACAGCATTGTACCAAAAGCTGTCTGAAAAAGTGTAAGCTAATGATCCAACGAGAGAACTACCCAAAATCACTATTGAATTGTTTGTAGTGATTTCTGAATATTGTCCAATAATTTTTTTTAGAATCATCGTCGAAGACCAAAACATAAATAATATAGTAAAGGCACTCGAAAAAACAGAAGTCATATTCACCATTAAGGCGATGTGTTCTTTGTCTATGGCAAACATGGCAAAAAATGCACCTATCATTTGGAAAAGGGGTGCTCCAGGGGGATGGCCTACTTCAAGTTTAGCTGCTGTAGCTATATATTCACCACAGTCCCAAAAACTCATAGTGGGTTCAACAGTAAGTGTATAAGTTATAAGAGCGATTGAAAAGGCAAACCAACCTGTAATGGTATTCCATTTATTGAAATTGAATGATGTCATATACTAGTCTTCTGTTTTTTTATATGTTTTTAAAAGTGATACAAAGAAAATGTTTTTTTTTTTAAACTTGAGTTCCATTTTTTATAATTTTATGTAAAATTATTGATTTGCTGAAAGCTTTGTAATTCAAATGTTTAAAGAAGTATTTTTTTTGAATTGAATTTTTTTTCAATTTTTTTTAAAGAAAAAGGCAAAAAAAGTTTGCACAGCTTGGAATTTGTTTTAAATTTGCACTCGCTTAGCAGAAATGTCAGCAAGTTTACTGGTCTATGGTGTAATGGTAACACAACTGTTTTTGGTGCAGTCTTTCAAGGTTCGAGTCCTTGTAGACCAACATAAAGCCTCTCTTTACGAGAGGCTTTTTTTTATGGATTTTTTTCATGTTTTTTGTAAAATGACAAAGCCTTTCGGGATTTCTGAAAGGCTTTGTTTGTTTTGGTTTTTATATTCTAAATGTTAATACGGGTTTTGTAGCATGGTTTACTAAGTCTTCCGAGATACTACCAGTAAAGAAGTGGTTGAGAGCTGTTCTACCGTGAGTGCAAAATGCTATTAAATCAGCATCTTTTTCGTTTGAATAATTTATTATTCCTCTTTCTATGTTACTTTCGTTATAGGTTTCAAATGAATATTCAGGCATGTCAAAATCAGTAATGAACTCTGTAATGATTTTTTTTGCTGCCGAAGTGCTTTTAAAGCTGTTTGGGGTGCAAATCATTACCAAATTTAATTTTGATCCAAATAATTTGGCGAAATCAAGAACTTTCTGAAAAGGTTTTTTAATCTCTTTTGAAAAGTCGGAAGCAAAAATGATGTTTTTGACATTAAAGTTTTCGATTTTATTTTTAATTACTAGTACTGGTATTTCGGATTGTCGTACTACTTTTTCAGTATTGGATCCAATGAAAATTTCATTGATACCTGATGCTCCGTGGGATCCCATAACAATTAAATCGACGCTGTTCTGTTTGATGTAATTGTTTATTCCATTATATGCCCCGTCAAGTCTTACTATTTCTGTTATTTGAATTCCAGATAGATAGGGGCGATTTTTGATGCTTTTTAATATTTCTTCTGCTTTGCGTTTGAAAAGCATAACTTCAGGAATGCTGGTTTCGCCTTTTATGGCATCATTCATTTGGCCTGGTAATTCCAACATGTGAATTAAGATAATTTCACAGTCATTTTTTTTTGCAATTTGTGCGCCAACTTCTATAGCTTCATCAGCATATTTAGAAAAATCAGTTGGGATAAGTATTCTTTTCATGGTAGGTTGGTTTAATTTGCCAGAAAAACTAGCTTTAATTTGATAGTTTAAAGATATAATTTTTTTTAATAGCATTCAATTTTTTTTGATTTATAAAAAAACACTATATTTGCACCGTTATTTATTAAAACTTAAATAATGAGGGGACTAATGTCCCCTCTTTTTATAAAGATATGACATTTAAAGAAAAAGTTAAGCAAGTAGTAGAAGAAGCTCTTCAAGATAAACCAGCTGTATTTTTAATAGATTTGACTATTACAGATTCTTATAAAATTATAATTGGCATTGATGGAGATGAAGGCGTGGTTTTACAAGATTGTATAGATTTAAGTAGAGCAGTTGAAGAGAATCTTGATAGGGAAGAACAAGATTTTTCGTTGGAAGTCGCTTCAGTAGGAGTTGGATCTCCTTTGAAATTGGTAAGACAGTATAAAAAAAATATTGGAAGAACTTTAATTGTAAAGACCAATACAGAAAATATTGAAGCAGAATTAGTTGAAGCTAATGATCTTTTTATAATTTTGTCTTGGAAAGCTAGAGAACCTAAAAAAATTGGAAAAGGAAAAGAAACTGTTCAAAAAGAACTACAAATTCCTTACTCAGATATTAAAGAAGCAATTGTTACAGTAACATTTTAATTAAAGAATTCGCATGGAAAATTTAGCATTAATCGATTCATTCTCAGAGTTTAAAGATGATAAACTTATTGATCGTGTAACGCTTATGGCAATTTTGGAAGATGTATTTAGAAATGCATTGAAAAAAAAATACGGTTCGGATGATAATTTCGATATCATTATAAATCCTGATAAAGGAGATATGGAGATTTGGAGAAGAAGAGTAATCGTTGCTGACGAGGATTTGGATTTTGAAAATGAAGAAATTACATTAACTGAAGCTAGAAAGATTGAAGCCGATTTTGAAATTGGAGAAGAGGTTTCTGAGGAAGTTAAACTAATTGATTTGGGAAGAAGAGCGATTTTGGCTTTAAGACAAAATTTAATTTCAAAAATACATGAACACGACAATACTAATCTTTACAAACAATTTAAAGATATAATTGGTGATATTTATACTGCCGAAGTACATCATGTACGTCCTCGAGTAGTAATTTTGGTAGATGATGAAGGGAATGAAATAATATTGCCTAAAGAAAAACAAATACCTTCTGATTTTTTTAGAAAAGGAGATAATGTTCGTGGTATAATTGAAAGTGTAGAGTTAAAAGGGAATAAACCTCAAATTATTATGTCTAGAACTTCAGATAAGTTCTTGGAAAAATTATTTGAACAAGAAATTCCTGAAGTTTTTGACGGTTTAATAATGGTTAAAAACGTTGTTAGAATTCCAGGTGAGAAAGCTAAAGTAGCTGTGGATTCTTATGATGATCGTATTGATCCAGTGGGTGCATGTGTAGGTATGAAAGGTTCTCGTATTCATGGTATTGTTCGTGAATTAGGAAATGAAAATATAGATGTAATTAATTATACAAGTAATATTCAATTATATATTACAAGGGCTTTGAGTCCTGCTAAAGTTTCTTCTATCAAAATTAATGAAGAAACCAAAAGAGCTGAAGTATTTTTGAAATTAGAAGAAGTTTCAAAAGCAATTGGTAGAGGAGGACATAATATTCGTTTAGCTGGTTTGTTGACTGGTTATGAATTAGATGTTATTCGCGAAGGCGATGTTGCAGGTTCTATATCTGATGATGATGATGTTGAATTAACAGAATTCTCAGACGAAATAGAAGAGTGGGTAATTGAAGAATTTGCAAAAATAGGTTTGGATACTGCAAAAAGTATTTTAAAACATGATGTGGAAGATTTAGTTAGAAGAACGGACCTAGAAGAGGAAACGATTTTAGATGTAATGAGAATATTAAGTGAAGAGTTTGATAGTTAACACGCTATTAATTCTTCATGTAAAATAAATTCCTATTTTTATCATAAGGTAAAAGTAGGACAACGAATAAGGTAAAAATAAAAAGGTTTTATGTCTGAAGAGAGAATTATTAGAATAAACAAGGTTTTAAGGGAATTAAATATTTCGTTAGAAAGAGCTGTGGATTATCTAAAAGATAAGGGTATTGCTATTGAATCAAACCCAAACACAAAAATTTCTGAACAGGAGTTTAATATCCTACAAAGTCAGTTTGCAGGCGACAAGGGGAATAAGGAAGCTTCAAAAGAAGTAGGAGAAGAAAAAAGGAAAGAGAAAGAAGCTTTACGTGTAGAACGTGAAAAAGAAGTAGAAGATAAACGTAAATTAGAAGAGGAACGTTTAAAACAACAAGAGGTTATTAAAGCCAAAGCTGTTTTATCTGGTCCTGTTCAGGTTGGTAGAATTGATCTAAATCCGAAAAAAACTGCTGCTCCAGCTCCAATTGTTGCTGAAAAAGTAATTACTCCAGCGGAAGTAATTCCCGAAGTAAAACCATCTCCGAAAGAGGAGGTTAAAGTAGAAGCTGTTAAAAAGATTGAAAAAATCGAATTGCCTGTTGAAAAGGTTAAAAAAGAAATTGTTTCTTCTGATTCAAAAGAAATAAAAGAAAAAACAAAATTCAACGAGGTAAAGAATACAGATAAGAAAGTCGCTCAAGTTGAGAAAAAAGAAGAGCCAATTGTAAATGAAGCTCCTGTAGAAGAAACAATTACTACTCAATATCAAAAACTTTCTGGGGCTACTTTAACTGGTCAAGTGATTGATTTGTCTCAATTTAATAAGCCCAAAAAGAAAAAGGAAGATCCAAAAATAACGCCTAATAAACCTGGTGCTCCTGGAGCTGCTGGTGCAAATAATGCGAATAAGAATAAACGAAAAAGAATTGCTCCAAAACCTGGTGCGCCAAGACCACCTGCTGTTCCAGGTGCGCCAAATCCAAATAAAATTACACCAAATACTGGAGGTGGTTTTAATGCAAACAGAAGTGCTAGACCTGGATTTGTAAAAGGAAATAGACCTGCAATTGTTGCCAAAGTTGAGCCTACAGAAGAGGAAGTTAAAAACCAAATTCGTGAAACTTTGGAAAAACTTCAAGGTAAAGGGGGTAAATCTAAAGCAGCGAAATACAGAAGAGATAAAAGAGATACTCACCGTCAAAAATCGGATGATGAGCAAAGAGCTTTAGACGAAGGAAGTAAAACGATAAAAGTTACTGAATTTGTTACTGTTGGTGAAATTGCGATTATGATGGATGTGCCAATTACAAAAGTAATTGGAACTTGTATGTCCCTTGGTATAATGGTTACACAAAATCAACGACTTGATGCAGAAACTTTAACAATTGTGGCTGATGAGTTCGGTTATGAAGTTGAGTTTATTACTGTAGATATCGAAGAAGCAATTCAAGTTGTTGAAGATAAAGAAGAAGATTTAGTTTTCAGAGCTCCAATCGTTACTGTTATGGGTCACGTCGATCACGGTAAAACATCTTTGCTGGATTATATTCGTAAAGAAAACGTCATTGCTGGTGAATCTGGTGGAATTACACAACATATTGGTGCATACGGTGTGACTTTAGATAATGGACAAAAAATAGCATTTTTAGATACTCCTGGTCACGAAGCCTTTACTGCGATGCGTGCTCGTGGTGCTCAAGTGACTGATATTGCAATTATTGTAATTGCTGCGGATGATGATATTATGCCACAAACCAAAGAGGCTATTTCTCATGCTCAAGCTGCAGGAGTTCCTATTATTTTTGCCATTAATAAAATAGATAAACCAAATGCTAATCCTGAAAAAGTAAAAGAAAGATTAGCAGGAATGAATTTATTAGTAGAAGATTGGGGTGGAAAAATTCAGTCTCATGATATCTCTGCAAAAGTAGGTACTGGAGTTAAAGAATTATTAGAAAAAGTTTTATTAGAAGCTGAAATTTTAGATTTAAAATCAAATCCAAATAAAGCAGCTCAAGGTACAGTAGTTGAAGCTTTCTTGGATAAAGGAAAAGGATACGTTTCTACGATATTAGTTCAACATGGTACTCTGAAAATTGGTGACTACATGTTGGCTGGTAAACACCATGGTAAAATTAAAGCCATGCATGATGAAAGAGGTAATGTTGTGACTATTGCAGGTCCTTCTACTCCGGTTTCTGTTTTAGGTCTTGACGGTGCAGCTACTGCTGGAGATAAATTTAATATTTTTGAAGACGAAAAAGAAGCGAAGCAAATTGCAGCTAAACGTTCTCAATTGATGCGTGAGCAATCAGTTCGTACACAACGTCATATTACATTAGATGAGATTGGACGTAGAATTGCATTGGGTCAATTTAAAGAGTTGAACATAATTCTTAAGGGTGACGTTGATGGTTCTGTTGAAGCATTATCTGATTCGTTCTCTAAATTATCTACTGAAGAAATTCAAATCAATATTATACACAAAGGAGTTGGTGCTATTACAGAAACAGATGTTATGTTGGCTTCTGCTTCAGATGCAATTATTATCGGATTTAATGTTCGTCCAGCTGGAAATGCTAGACAACTTGCCGATAAAGAAGAAATTGATATCCGTTACTATTCTATCATTTATGCGGCTATCGATGACTTGAAAGATGCTATGGAAGGAATGTTAGCTCCTGAGATGAAAGAAGAAGTTCTTGGAACTGCTGAAATTAGAGAAATATTCAAAATTTCTAAGGTAGGTTCTATTGCGGGATGTATGGTTATGGATGGTAAAATTGCCAAAAATGCAAAAATCAGAATCATTAGAGATGGGGTTGTTGTGTTTACTGGAGAGCTTCTTGCATTGAAACGTTTTAAAGATGATGTAAAAGAAGTTGCCAAAGGTTACGATTGTGGTATTCAAATAAAAGGGTATAATGATATCGAAGAAAGAGATGTTATTGAAGCCTACCATGAAGTTGCCATCAAAAAGAAATTGAAATAAAATACAATAAATTAGTTCTAAAAAATCCCAATTCGTTGGGATTTTTTATTTTAGCATAACTAAGTTTCACTATGATAAATAAATTTTTGTTTTTTATCATGTTTTGTTCTTTGGTTTCCATTGCGCAAAATGAAACTCGGTATTTTATTTCTTTAGAAAATAGTGCCAATAAGAAAAATGAAAGTCATTTTTTTTATTGAAAAAGTGTACGATTGAAAAAAAATAGTTATATAGGATCTGTTCAAAAATATTTTTTTTTTAAATAAAAGTTATAGCTTTTGTAGTATAACCTTTGTCTGAAGAACTTCGAAATTATTTTGATATTTGTTTTCCAATAGAATCTGGTAAGACAGCTTTGTCTATTACAGTAAATGAATTTTATAATACTGAACATACAGATTTTAAAATGGAAAGTGGTTATGCAACTGTTGTTTTTGATTCTATAGTAAAAGTAGAGGGTATTGATTATATTTTAGGCAACTATTTTTCTGTTGTAAAAGGCAATGCAATCGATGTCAAAAGTGGTCACGAATAAAGATTGATTCAAGGCATGAATGAATGTATTACAGCTTACCTAAATTCATATTCAAATGTTGATTTAAAGATTGTTTTTAATGATAATCAAAAATTGATGATAATTCGGCACCATTAAATACAGTAGGCGTTTATTTAAATTATATAGATGTTTTTATTTGAAATTGTGTAGATATGGAAAATTTCACCATCACAAAATATCAATATAAATATCGTCTTTTAAATAATAGGTCTGGTAAAGTAGGAAATACTTTTTATGGATTTAATGATGGAAAAAGTTTCTACATCAATTTGTTTCGTTATTATAATGTTAAGGTCTATGCTAAAACTGAGGTGATGGGGGATTATTATTTTATTGACGAAATGCAATCTAATACTATCGATTTACAGAACTAAGGGAGGCTTTTGGTTTAAGTGTGTTGTATTTGTTTCCTGATGCTACCGTATCAAAGTTGAAGTTGTTAATAGATAGATTTACGGGTTCTCCTGTTTTTTAATGAATAGTTTTATGGTTAATTTGCTTTCTCCTAATTCAGATTTGTTATTAGAATTTTGTAGGACCAAGCATACTTAGGAGGATTAAAAAAAGGATATATAAATAATGTTTTTATTTTGTTAATATTCATATTAAACACAAACAAATGATATCAAAAAGGATTGGAATTCTTGGAGCAATGCCTGAGGAAATAAATGGAGTTGTAGGATTGCTTAATAATAAAAAGGAAGTTGTTAAGGGAATGCGTACCTATTATACAGGAACCATTAATAAAATTGAAGTTGTTGTTGTTTTTTCTCGTTGGGGAAAAGTTGCTTCTGCTACTACAGTAACTCATTTAATTGTTGAATTTGATATTACACATTTAATATTTACTGGAGTTGCAGGTGCAATTGACAATAAATTAAATATTGGTGATGTTGTAATAGCAAATAGTTTGGTACAGCATGATTTGGATGCGAGACCTATAATGAATCAATTTGAAATTCCGTTATTGGGCAAAATTTTACTCAGTCCGCCAAATGAAATGCTAGATTTAGCAATAAAAAGTATTGGTGATTTGATTAAGGATAATGTGTTGATGACTTTAATTGCTTCAAAAGAACAAGATCAATTTTCTTTGTTAAATCCAAAATTGATTGTTGGTCAAATAGCAAGTGGGGATAAGTTTTTTTCCAATAATGTAGATAAAAATAATCTTTTGAAGGTGCTTCCTGAAGTTTTATGTGTAGAAATGGAAGGAGCAGCGGTTGCACAAGTTTGCTTTGAATATAATATACCTTATATTATTATTCGTATTATTTCTGATGAAGCAAACGAGACTTCTGTTGTTGATTTTAAAGAATTTGTAATTCAAATTGCTTCTAAGTTTGGTGTTGCCATTATTAAAAAATTGATTCAATAAAAACAGAAGTACTATTTGTTCAATTTTGTAAAACCTCTATTTGCTTGGTTTTATTAAAAAAACTGTTTTGTATTTTTTTTGAATTTCTACAAGAAATCGTTCTGCTTCCATCCTAGTTCTAAAGTTTCCTACCCATACTTTATAATTTGGAGTATTAAAAATTATGGTACCATCAATGTTTTTGAATTCTTGACGAAATTCATTCAAAGTTTTTTTAGCAGTTTCACTTATACCGTTGAAAATTTGAATTTTATAGCGATCATTATAGGATAAACTAGAGTTTGCTTTTCTTTTTTCATTTAATAGTTGCTCAAATTTTGGATCTTGAACGGTATTTAAATTTGAATCTTGAGCTAATATTTTATTTGTAGTGCAAATAATTAATGCAAACAGTAACAATGTAGTAAGGCTTCTTAAAAATCTCATAATCTGATTATTTATAATGCAAAAATAGCTTTTTAACAGGAAAACGATATAGCTTTGTTATTTAGATTTAATATAAATTATAATTAAGATTATTTTAAGGTTTTGAGAATAGTTCTTAAGTCGTATTTTTGTCCCAGTTTTTAAATAAGGTTCGTTTGGTTTTCTAATTTTTTTGGATGACAAACGAACAATTTTTTAGTAGATAATCAATATTTTAATATGGAAAAGGTGGGTAACCATAATTCGAATTCAAGGAAATTATTTTTAAGCTTAGCTTTAATGTTGAGTATTTCCGTAGCTTCATTTGCTCAGGATGCAGCTCCGGTTGCGGTTACAGCAACTTCAGCGGCTCCAGCAGCGAGTTCTGGAGGTGATGCTGCAAAAGGTAAAGAGCTTTTTAATGCCAATTGTGCTGCTTGTCACAAACTTGATGCTAAAGCAACAGGTCCAGCCTTAAGAGGTGTTGCTTCTAGAAGAGAAAAAGCTTGGATTTACAAGTGGGTGCATAATAGTTCAGATTTAATAAAATCTGGAGATGCAGATGCTGTGAAAGTTTTTGAAGAAAACAATAAAATACCAATGACTGCTTTTCCTCAGTTGTCAGAAGGTGATATTGATAATATAATTGCATATACTTCTGAGCCAAAAGCTGCTGCTCCTGCGGTTGTAGCTGCATTACCTGGAACAAAAGGTGATGTGTCTTCAGAAGAGGGTGTGTCTAATAATATTATATTGGGTGCTTTGTCATTAGTAATGGCAATTCTTATTGTAATGTTGGTTTTGGTTAACAAAGTATTGAGAAAAGTTGCAGCTGCAAATGGTATTGAAGTGGTTTCAAAAGAACCTACTTTGCCGATTTGGAAAGCATTTGTTAGAAATCAATTCTTGGTTTTGCTTTCGTCTATACTTTTGTTGCTTACTGGTGCCTATTTAGTTTATGGTTTCTTAATGCAAGTTGGCGTAGATCAAGAATATTCTCCAGTTCAGCCAATTCATTTTTCACATAGAATACATGCTGGTAGCAATGGTGTTAATTGTAATTATTGTCACTCAGCTGCTCGTGTAAGTAAAAATGCTGGTATTCCTTCATTGAATGTTTGTATGAATTGTCATAAAAATATCGCTGAAGTTAGTGATACTACTGCTACTGCTGACTATTCAAAAGCAGATTATGATGCAGAAATTAACAAGCTTTACAAAGCTGTAGGTTGGGATAAAACGAATCAAAAATATACTGGTGTTACGCAACCTGTTAAATGGGTTCGTATTCATAATTTGCAAAGTTTTGTTTATTTTAATCACTCTCAACACGTAACAGTTGCAGAAGTAGCTTGTCAGACTTGCCACGGTCCAGTTCAAACTTTTGAGATTCAAAAGCAATTCTCTCCTTTAACGATGGGGTGGTGTATTAATTGTCATAGAAAAACAGATGTTAAAATGGAAGGCAATGATTACTATACCAAAATTCATGAGCAACTTTCTAAGAAATATGGTGTTGATAAATTAACAGCTGCTCAGATGGGTGGTTTGGAATGTGGTAAATGCCATTACTAAATGAGTTTAGTGTTTCGGTTTAAGTTTTCGTTAGATTTAACTTAGAACTTGATACAAATTAGAACTTGAAACTAAAAAAAATTATTAAGATTAATATTTATATATAATATGTCATCAAACAAAAAATACTGGAAAAGTGTTGAAGAACTAGACGGAAATAGTTCTATTGTTGAGGCGCTTAGAAATAACGAATTTGTTGAAGAAATTCCTACTGATGAGTTTTTAGGAAATGAAGCTGCTTTGTCTTCTTCAACTACGCGTCGTGACTTTTTAAAGTACGTTGGTTTTAGTACAGCTGCAGCTTCTCTTGCTGCATGCGAAGGTCCTGTGCATTTGTCAATTCCTTATGTGCTACAGCCAGAACAAATTATTCCTGGAATAGCGGATTATTATGCAACTTCAGTTTTTGATGGATTTGATTTTGCGAACCTTTTGGTTAAAACCCGTGAAGGGCGTCCAATTAAAATTGATAATAATACTATTGCTGGGGCAAAATTTACTGCTAACGCTAGAATTCATGCATCTATATTATCATTGTATGATAATATGCGTTTGAAAGAGCCTAAGTTAGAAGCAAAAAATGTTTCTTGGTCAGCAGTAGACTCAAAAATTAAATCTAGTATTGTTGATGCTAAAGCAAAAGGAGGACAAGTAGTGTTTTTAACAAATACTTTAGCTAGTCCATCTACTGAAAAGTTGATTGCTGATTTTATTAGCAAAAATCCAAACGCAAAACATGTAATATATGATGCTATATCGTCTTCAGAAGCTTTAGATGCTTTTGAAACTGTATATGGAGAAAGAGCTTTAGTTGATTATGACTTTTCAAAAGCTTCAGTGATTGTTTCTGTTGGTGCTGATTTTCTTGGAGATTGGCAAGGTGGTGGATATGATTCTGCTTATGCCAAGGGAAGAATTCCATCAGGTGCAACTGGAAGTAAAAAAATATCAAAACACATACAATTAGAGTCTAATATGACTTTGTCAGGTGCTGCAGCAGATAAACGTGTTGCAATGTCAACTGCAAATCAAAAGCAAGCATTAGTTCTTATTTATAATACTATAACTGGCTCAGCAGTTGCTAATTCTTTGGATTCCGTTTATAAAGCGGATGTAGTCAAAGCAGCACAACAACTAAAATCTGCTGGTTCAAAAGGACTTTTGGTATCAGGTATTCAAGATAAAAATGCTCAATTATTAGTTTTGGCTATTAATCAAGTTTTGGCAAGTGAATCTTTTATTACATCTGGAACACGTCAAATACGTAAAGGATCTAATGAAAAAGTAGCTCAATTAGTAAAAGAAATGAATGCTGGTAGTATTCATACTTTAATAATGAGTGGTGTTAATCCAGTTTATACATTGGCAGATAGTAAATCTTTCGTTGAAGGATTGAAAAAAGTAAAAACTTCTGTTTCAATGACTTTAAAAGAGGATGAAACGGCCCTATTGTCTACAATTGCTGCTCCAGTTCCTCATTATTTAGAGGCTTGGGGGGATTTAACTTTGACAAAAGGGACGTACAGTTTGACACAGCCAACTATTCGTCCGTTATTTAATACTAAACAATTTCAAGATATTTTATTGTCTATAAATGGAATTCCAGGAACTTATTATGATTACTTGAAAGCTTTTTCAGGTTCTATTATATCGGGTTCATCTTGGAATAAAGTTTTACATGATGGTATTTATATTGGTGTTATTTCAAATTCTGCTGCAGGTACAGCTGATTATAGTGCTGCTGCAAATGCATTAGCTCAATCAAAAAGTTCTGGTCTTGAATTGGTATTGTACACTAAAACAGGGATGGGAGATGGTCAACAAGCTAATAACCCTTGGTTGCAAGAATTTCCAGATCCATTAACTAGAGTTTCATGGGATAACTATGTTACTGTTTCTAATGCTGATGCTAAGAAATGGGGATTGTCTAATGAAATTGTTGCAAATGGGGGCTTAAACGGAAGTTATGTTACCTTAACTGCTAATGGTGTAAAACTAGAAAATGTACCAGTAATTGTGCAACCAGGTCAAGCTGTTGGAACTTTAGGTATGGCTTTAGGTTATGGTCGTAAAGCAGCATTAAAAGAAGAAATGCAAGTAGGTATTAATGCTTATGCTTTATATGGTGGATTTAATAATGTACAATCTGTTACAGTTGTTAAATCTGATGGTGAACACGAATTTGCTTGTGTTCAAGGTCAGAAAACATTGATGGGTAGAGGTGATATTATTAAAGAAACTACACTTGAAATATTCAATTCTAGGGACGCTGAGTTTTGGAACGAAAAACCAATGGTGTCTTTAGATCATAAAGAGGTTGAAGCAACTTCTGTTGATTTATGGGGTTCTTTCGATCGTTCTACAGGACATCATTTTAATCTTTCTATTGATTTGAATGCTTGTACAGGTTGTGGAGCATGTGTAATTGCTTGTCATGCCGAAAACAACGTTCCAGTTGTTGGTAAAGATGAAATTAGAAGAAGTAGAGATATGCATTGGTTGCGTATTGATAGATATTATTCTTCTGAAAGCACTTTCGAAGGAGACAATGAAAGAAAAGAAAATATTGCTGGTTTATCAAGTTCTTTATCTACTTTCAATGAAATGGAGAAAGCAGGAGATAACCCACAGGTTTCTTTCCAACCTGTAATGTGTCAACATTGTAATCATGCTCCTTGTGAGACTGTTTGTCCAGTTGCTGCTACATCTCATGGTCGTCAAGGTCAAAATCAAATGGCTTATAACAGATGTGTTGGTACTCGTTACTGTGCTAATAACTGTCCTTATAAAGTTCGTCGTTTTAACTGGTTCTTATACAACAAAAACAGTGAATTCGATTATCATATGAATGATGATTTAGGACGTATGGTTTTAAATCCAGATGTAAATGTTCGTTCTCGTGGAGTTATGGAAAAATGTTCAATGTGTATCCAAATGACACAAGCAACAATTTTAAAAGCTAAAAACGAAGGAAGACCTATAAAAGATGGTGAATTCCAAACAGCTTGTTCAAATGCATGTTCTACTGGAGCAATGATATTTGGAGATGTAAATGATAAAGAAGCCGTTGTTACAAAATTGGCAGAAGATGAAAGAAGTTATCATTTATTAGAGCATGTTGGTACAAAACCAAATGTTGTATACCACGTTAAAGTTAGAAATACCTAGTACAAAAATTATTAATTAAGAATCAAATAAAGGATTATGTCGTCTCACTACGAAGCAGCCATTAGAAAACCCTTAGTTATAGGTGATAAATCATATCACGATATAACTGTAGACGTAGCCGCACCTATTGAAGGTAAAGCAAATAAACAATGGTGGATTGTATTTACAATTGCATTAACCGCTTTCCTTTGGGGATTGGGGTGTATTATTTACACGGTATCCACTGGTATAGGAACTTGGGGATTAAACAAAACAGTTGGTTGGGCTTGGGATATTACTAACTTCGTATGGTGGGTTGGTATTGGTCACGCAGGTACCCTTATCTCTGCTGTACTATTATTATTCCGTCAACGATGGAGAATGGCGATTAACCGATCTGCAGAGGCAATGACTATATTCTCTGTAATTCAAGCAGGTTTGTTTCCAATTATTCACATGGGACGTCCTTGGTTGGCATATTGGGTTTTACCAATACCAAATCAATTTGGGTCTTTATGGGTAAATTTTAACTCACCGTTGCTTTGGGATGTATTTGCAATATCAACATATCTTTCAGTATCATTAGTTTTCTGGTGGACGGGTTTATTACCTGATTTTGCTATGTTACGTGATAGAGCTATTACACCTTTTAATAAAAGAGTATATTCTATTTTAAGTTTTGGTTGGAGTGGTAGAGCTAAAGATTGGCAACGTTTTGAGGAAGTTTCTCTTGTTCTAGCTGGTTTGGCAACTCCACTTGTGCTTTCAGTGCATACAATTGTATCGATGGACTTTGCTACTTCAGTAATTCCAGGGTGGCATACTACAATTTTCCCACCATATTTTGTTGCTGGAGCTGTTTTTTCCGGTTTTGCAATGGTTAATACTTTGCTTATTATAATGAGAAAAGTTTCTAACCTTGAAGCGTATATTACTTTACAGCATATTGAATTAATGAACATTGTAATTATGATTACCGGTTCTATTGTTGGTGTTGCTTACATTACAGAATTGTTCATTGCTTGGTATTCTGGTGTAGAATATGAACAATATGCTTTTTTAAATAGAGCTACTGGACCTTATTGGTGGGCATATTGGGCAATGATGACTTGTAATGTTTTTTCTCCTCAGTTTATGTGGTTTAAAAAATTAAGAACGAGTATTATGTTCTCTTTTATAATATCAATTGTCGTTAATATTGGTATGTGGTTTGAAAGATTTGTAATTATTGTTACTTCATTACATAGAGATTATTTACCATCTTCATGGACTATGTTTTCTCCTACATTTGTTGATATTGGAATATTTATCGGTACTATTGGTTTCTTTTTTGTGTTATTCTTACTATATGCAAGAACATTCCCTGTAATAGCGCAAGCCGAAGTTAAAACAATATTAAAAGCTACAGGAGAACATTATATTAAAGAAAGAGAAGCTAATAAACATTCACATCATGAGTAATAAAGTTATATACGCCATTTATAATGACGATGATATTTTGATGGATGCTGTAAAAAAAACACGTGCAGCTCATCACCATATTGAAGAAGTATTTACACCTTTTCCGGTTCACGGATTAGATAAAGCAATGGGATTAGCACCTACCCGTTTAGCAATTTGTGCATTTATCTATGGTTTGTGTGGTTTGTCTTTTGGAACTTGGATGATGAATTATATTATGATTCAAGATTGGCCTCAAGATATCGGTGGAAAACCAAGTTTTAGTTATATTGATAATATGCCTGCTTTTGTGCCAATTATGTTTGAAGAAACTGTGTTTTTCGCTGCGCATTTAATGGTTATTACTTTTTATATGAGAAGCAGATTATGGCCTTTTAAAGAAGCTGAGAATCCTGATGTAAGAACTACTGATGACCATTTTTTAATGGAAGTTGCTGTAAATAATAATGAAGAAGAATTAGTTTCTTTTTTTGAAAGTACTGGTGCAGTTGAAGTAAAAGTAATTGTAAAGAATTAATTGTGAATATGAAAAGTCTATATAAAATAACATTTTTAGTTTGTATTACTGTTTTAGTTTCATCTTGTCATGATAATTTGAAACCAAACTACCAATACATGCCTAATATGTATGAGCCTGTAAGTTACAATACTTATTCTCAATCGAATGCCTTTAAAAACGGAAAAGAAGGTCAACTTCCTGCAGAAGGATCAATAAATAGAGGATTTGAACCTTATGATTATCCAAATACACCAGAAGGTTATGATTTGGCAAAAGCAAATTTAAAATCACCGCTAGATTCAATATCAGATAAAGATATGGATAAGGCAAAAGGTCTTTTTGAAATTTATTGTGCAATTTGCCATGGTAATGCTGGTGATGGTCAAGGAAAATTAGCTACTCAAGGTAAATTCATGGGTATTCCAAATTATAAAGACAGAATAATTAACGAAGGAAGTATTTTTCATGTAGAAACCTATGGTCGAAATTTAATGGGTTCACATGCTAATCAATTGAGTGTTCATGAGCGCTGGTTGGTTGCCGCTTATGTAATGAAACTCAAAGGCCAATAATAATTGTCGAACAAACTGATCGTAATAGATATGTATACATTTTCAAGTAAATTAAAAACTTTTTCTTTCGTCTTAATGGCTGTTGGTCTTTTAGGAATTGGATATGGTTTTTTAACTGCACCAAAAGATATTCAAGCAGTAGAAGCTCTTCTTGCTGCAGACAGTCATGGAGAACATGCTGAAGCTAAACAAGGAGTAGCTACACCTTCTCAAAATTCTGAAACTACTCATGAAGTAGCTTCTGTTGGGAAAGATAAAGAGGTAGCAGCAAATCATAATGTTAAAGTTGATACGGAACATAAAGAACATTTAGAACATGTTTATCATCAATTAAGTAATAAACCTTGGGCTGCATTATATGTTGCTTGTATCTTTTTTATGCTTCTTTCCTTAGGGACTCTTGCTTTTTATGCTATTCAGCAAGTTGCACAAGCAGGATGGTCTCCAGTTCTTTTCAGAGTAATGCAAGGAATTACAGCTTATTTGCCTGTGGGTTCTCTTCTTTTCTTTGTTTTCTTACTATTATCAGGTTTTCATATTAATCATATTTTTATTTGGTTAAGTGAAGGTGTTACAAAATTGGGTAGTGAAAATTATGATAAAATTATTGCTGGTAAATCGGGTTATTTAAACTTTCCATTTTGGATAGTTAGAGCTGCAATATTTTTATTGGGATGGAATGCTTACCGTTATTTTTCTCGTAAAAATTGTTTAGCACAAGATGAGTCTGATGATAATTCTTTCTACAAAAAGAATTTTAATATTTCTGCTATGTTTTTGGTATTCTTTATAGTTACCGAATCAATTATGTCATGGGATTGGATCATGTCTATAGATCCACATTGGTCTAGTACTTTATTTGGATGGTATGTTTTTGCAAGTTTCTTTGTAAGTGGAATTACAATGATTGCAATGGTAACTATTTATTTAAAATCTAAAGGGTATTTAGAGAATGTAAATTCAAGTCACATTCATGATCTAGCTAAATTTATGTTTGGTATTAGTGTTTTTTGGACGTACTTATGGTTCTCTCAATTTATGTTAATATGGTATGCAAATATTCCAGAAGAGATCACCTATTTTGTTACAAGAATACAAGTTTATAATTTACCTTTCTTTGGTGCAGTAGTTATGAATTTTTTATTTCCGGTATTAATTTTAATTAATACTGATTTTAAACGCATCACTTGGGTCTTAGTTATGGCAGGAACTGTCATTTTATTGGGGCATTATGTTGATTTCTTTAATATGATTATGCCTGGTACAGTTGGAGGTAGTTGGTTTATTGGTATTTCTGAAATTGCATCCGTTTTATTCTTTCTTGGATTATTTATTTTTGTTGTTTTCACAGCATTATCTAAAGCTCCTCTGTTGCCAAAAAGAAATCCGTATATAGAAGAGAGTAAACATTTTCATTATTAATATTTAAAGACATAAACAGATGACAAGTTTGTTGGTAATTATAGTTTTAGTTTTATTGGCTGTTGCTGTTTGGCAATTGACGAAAATATTCGATTTAACACAAGTTGCTTCGACTTCGGACAATTCTCAAATTGCAACCGATGAAGATAATAATGTGCAAGGATATTTAATGTTTGGTTTTTTAGCCTTCATTTATGTCTTTACCATATATGGAGTTTATACATGGGGGCCTTTGGCCCTTCATACTCCTGCATCTGAGCATGGTGCGCTTATTGATGGTTTAATGAATGTTACATGGGTATTAATTTTTATTGTTCAGGCAATTACACAAGTTTTATTGCATTATTTTGCATTTAAATACAGAGGTAATAAGGATAAAAGAGCCTTATATTTTGCAGATAATAATAAATTAGAAGCAATTTGGAGCGTTATTCCTGCTGTAGTATTGGCAGGTCTAATTTTGTATGGACTTTATGCTTGGACAAATATTATGTTTGTTGATGAAGATGAAGACACCGTAGTTATTGAATTATATGCGCAACAGTTTAAGTGGACTGCTAGATATGCTGGTGCTGATAATGTTTTAGGAAAAGCAAACGTTAGATTAATTGAGGGTGTAAATACTTTGGGAGTAGATTTATCTGATCCTTATTCTCAAGATGATATTGTAGTTTCCGAATTACATATTCCTAAAGGTAAAAAAGTGCATTTTAAAATGAGATCACAGGATGTTTTACATTCTGCTTATTTTCCACATTTTAGAGCTCAAATGAATTGTGTTCCTGGTATGGTTACCGAATTTGCTTTTACTCCTATTTATACTACTGCTGAATATCAAGCTTTGCCTTATATGGTTGAAAAAGTTGCTAATATAAATGCTTTACGAGCTAAGAAAAGCATTCAACTAGTCGCTAAAGGTGAAGTTGCATTAGATCCTTATACTTTTAATTATTTGCTTTTATGCAATAAAATTTGCGGATCTTCTCATTACAACATGCAAATGAAAGTAGTTGTTGATACTCCAGAAGAATATAAAAAATGGTTGAGTGATAAAGCTACATTAGTTAGTGAGGTTAAAGCTTCAAAAAATAAACCAGCAGCTCAAGATGCTTCCTTAGCAAAAGATACAACTGTAGCTAAAGACACTACAACTGTTGTGAAAATTGCAATGAAATAATTATTAAGAAATTTTAAAGTATAAAAATATGTCAGCAGAAGGTCACGATCACGGACACGATCACGAACACGAACACCACCATAAGGACACATTCATTACTAAGTACATTTTTAGTATTGATCATAAAATGATTGCCAAACAATACTTATTAACAGGTATTATAATGGGAATTATTGGTGTTGGTATGTCTATGCTTTTTAGAATGCAATTAGCTTGGCCAGAAGAATCATTTAAGATTTTTAATATTTTACTTGGAGACAAATGGGCTCCAAACGGTGTAATGACTAATGATATTTACTTGTCTTTAGTTACTATACATGGTACTATTATGGTATTTTTTGTACTTACCGCCGGTTTAAGTGGAACATTTAGTAACTTGCTAATTCCGCTACAAATTGGTGCAAGAGATATGGCATCAGGTTTTATGAATATGATATCCTATTGGTTGTTCTTTTTGTCTAGTGTGATAATGGTTTGTTCATTATTTATTGAATCAGGACCTGCTAACGCTGGTTGGACAATTTATCCACCTTTAAGTGCTCTTCCTCAAGCAATATCTGGTTCAGGATTAGGTATGACATTGTGGTTGGTATCAATGGCAATCTTTATTGCATCTTCATTAATGGGATCTTTGAATTATGTTGTTACAGTAATTAACCTTAGAACAAAAGGGATGTCTATGACTAGATTACCTCTTACTATTTGGGCTTTCTTTGTAACTGCTATAATTGGTATTGTTTCTTTTCCAGTTTTATTATCTGCAGCTTTGTTGTTAATATTTGACAGAAGTTTTGGAACTTCTTTTTTCTTGTCTGATATTTATATTGCTGGTGAAGTTTTACATTACCAAGGTGGTTCTCCTGTTCTTTTTGAACACTTATTTTGGTTCCTAGGTCATCCTGAAGTTTATATTGTAATTTTACCTGCTTTAGGGATTACTTCTGAAATTATTGCTACAAATTCTCGTAAACCAATTTTTGGTTATAGAGCTATGATTATGTCAATTATTGCTATTGCATTTTTGTCAACTATAGTTTGGGGGCATCATATGTTTATCTCAGGAATGAATCCATTTTTGGGATCGGTATTTACTTTTACAACATTATTGATTGCAATTCCATCAGCTGTAAAAGCATTCAATTATATTACTACACTTTGGAAAGGAAATCTACAAATGAATCCTGCAATGTTATTCTCAATAGGTTTGGTTTCTACTTTTATTACTGGTGGATTAACTGGAATTATTTTAGGAGATAGTACTTTAGATATTAATGTTCATGATACTTATTTTGTAGTTGCTCACTTTCACTTGGTAATGGGTATATCTGCACTTTATGGAATGTTTGCTGGTGTTTATCATTGGTTTCCAAGAATGTTTGGAAGAATGTTGAACAAAAATTTAGGATATGTTCACTTTTGGGTTACTGCTGTTTGTGCTTATGGAGTATTTTTTCCAATGCACTTTATCGGTTTAGCGGGATTACCAAGACGTTATTATACAAATACAAACTTCCCATTATTTGATGACTTACAAAATGTAAATGTTTTGATCACAACTTTTGCATTAATTGGTGGTGCATTTCAATTGGTATTTTTGTATAATTTTTTTACTAGTATTTTCTATGGTAAAAAAGCAGTTCAAAATCCATGGAAATCGAATACTTTGGAATGGACTGCACCTGTAGAACATATTCATGGTAACTGGCCTGGCGCAATTCCAGAAGTTCACCGTTGGCCTTATGATTATAGTAAACCGGGTCATGATGTGGATTTTGTTCCTCAAAATGTTCCAATGAAAGTTGGTGAAGAAGTTTTACATCACTAATATTTTAAATTTATTTTAAATGCCTTTCAATCTTGAGAGGCATTTTTTTATATTTTAATGTTACTTTTTTTATCTTTATCGAATGAATGAAAATCTAGATCCTACCAATACTAATTTTAGTTCTGAAGAACTGGACATCGAAAAAAGATTAAGGCCTTTGTCTTTTGATGATTTTGCAGGGCAAGATCAAGTTTTAGAAAATCTTAAGGTTTTTGTTGCAGCTGCCAACCAGCGTAACGAAGCTTTAGATCACACTCTTTTTCATGGACCTCCTGGTTTAGGAAAAACTACTTTGGCTAATATTTTAGCTAATGAATTACAGGTTGGTATAAAAATAACTTCTGGCCCTGTATTAGATAAGCCTGGTGATTTAGCTGGTTTATTGACTAATCTGGAAGAACGTGATGTTTTGTTTATTGATGAAATCCATAGATTGAGTCCCATTGTTGAAGAGTATTTGTATTCAGCTATGGAAGATTTTAAAATTGATATTATGATAGAATCTGGTCCCAATGCTCGAACTGTTCAAATCAATCTAAATCCTTTTACATTAATAGGTGCAACTACCCGTTCGGGTCTTTTAACTGCGCCAATGCGTGCACGTTTTGGAATTTCTTCAAGATTACAGTACTATACAACCGAACTTTTAACTACAATTGTAGAACGAAGCGCCATGATTTTTAAAATGCCAATTTCTATGGAAGCTGCCATTGAAATTGCGGGTAGAAGTAGAGGTACTCCTCGAATTGCTAATGCTTTATTAAGAAGAGTCCGTGACTTTGCACAAATTAAAGGAAATGGTACTATTGACATTGAGATTGCTAAATATGCCCTCAAGGCATTAAATGTTGATGCTCATGGACTTGATGAAATGGATAATAAAATTTTAAATACCATTATAGACAAGTTCAAAGGTGGGCCGGTTGGTTTATCAACTTTGGCTACAGCTGTCTCTGAAAGTAGTGAAACTATCGAAGAAGTATATGAACCGTTTTTGATTCAGGAAGGTTTCATTATGAGAACACCAAGAGGTCGTGAAGTGACCGAAAAAGCCTACAAGCATTTAGGAAAAATCAAATCGAATATTCAAGGAGGTTTATTCTAGTTATTAGAAGCTATTCCTGCTATCCACTGTATCTTTTCCTGCTTAAAGGAAGCAGGAAAAGGATGCCGTTCCTATCAGGGCTATGTCTTATTTATTGCGAAACCACATTGTTGGTGTCAAATGATTGATATTAAAATTAAACATACACAATTCATTAAAACCGAGGCAAAACGTCTAGGGTTTTTATCTTGTGGTATATCAAAAGCAGGTTTTCTTGAGCAGGAAGCCCCTCGTCTTGAAGACTGGTTGAAAAACAATAGAAATGGCCAAATGGCCTATATGGAAAATCATTTTGACAAACGGTTGGATCCAACTCTATTAGTTGATGATGCAAAAAGTGTCGTATCGCTTTTATTAAATTATTATCCTACCGATTTTCAAAATGCCAATTCCTATAAAATTTCAAAATATGCGTACGGTCAAGATTATCATTTTGTCATCAAAGAAAAACTTAAAGAATTACTTTATTCAATTCAGCAAAATATCGGTGAAGTTTCTGGTCGTGCTTTTGTAGACTCTGCCCCAGTTCTCGATAAGGCTTGGGCTGCTAAAAGTGGTTTAGGATGGATCGGTAAAAATAGTAATCTCCTTTCTCAAAAAGTAGGTTCTTTTTATTTTATAGCTGAGCTTATTATTGATTTAGATTTAGAGTATGATCAGGCAACCACTGATCATTGTGGTTCTTGTACCGCTTGTATCGATTCCTGTCCTACGGAGGCCATAGTTTCGCCCTATATTGTAGATGGCAGTAAATGCATTTCTTATTTCACTATCGAACTCAAAGATAGTATTCCAGATGAAATGAAAGGCAAATTTAATGATTGGGCTTTCGGTTGTGACATCTGTCAAGATGTTTGTCCTTGGAATCGTTTTTCGAAGCCACACAATGAACCTTTGTTGAATTCCAATTCTGATTTGCTTGCAATGTCAAAAAAAGATTGGATAGAATTGACTGAGGAAACTTTTAAATTAATATTTAAAAATTCACCACTAAAACGCGCTAATTATCAAGGTGTTAAGAAAAATATATCTTTCCTAGAATAATTAGTTTTTTTTAACAAGTTTTTATCGTTACTTATTGTTTTTATTTATTTTGAAATTCATATAAAAAAATCATTTTTGATTGTATAATTGCGTGTTATTTAGATTTTTACTCTTTTTTTTTTGATAAAAATGCTAATTGACGATAATATTTGTAGTTTAACGAAATTTGTTAATAAGTAATTAATAATTGTATAATTTTGTTTTACCCAATCTATTTGAACTTAATACTGAATTGATTATGAGAAACTTTACTTCGCTTAAGCTTAATTCTTTAGGCTTATCAAAATTATTGTTTTTTCTTCTCTCAACATTTTTGTGTATAGTTGAATGTTTTGGAATGATTATTGTTTCGATAGGAACTTTAATCTGTTTTCGGGTGAGTTTTACTTGCCTGGTTTTTGGTTTTTTTACTGAGGGAGTATTTCTTTCAACTGTTTAAAAATCAATATACGTTTTGTTTGTTTCAAAACTTAAATCAATTGTATTTATGAAGAATTTTACTTTGAAAGGGAATAGTATTATTAAAGGCTCATTACTTATTGTAATGTTTTTACTCTTTACAACTAAAGGATTTTCACAATATTCTACAAAACATTATATAGCAGCGGCTCCATGGGATTATTCTTCTAGAGCGAATGAGTTTATTATTTCATGTCCTTCAGGGACAGCTAGTGTGACCATTACCAAAAGTGATGGAACTGCAATTACAACGATGAGTGTTACTTCAGGTTCACCTGTTGCTTTCAGACCAACAGGCAACCCTGCATCAAAACCTGCAAATGCCATCAATACTATATACAGTGATAGAGGGTTGATTTTTACAAGTACTCTACCTATTGCAGTTTCTGTAAGAAATATTGAAAGTGATGCAGTAAATGGTGGCAGACCTACAGAGATTAAAGGAAATGCCTCATTAGCAAGTTATGGTAATGAAGCAATAGGTTCTTCTTTTAGAGTTGGATATTATAGATCAGATTTTACAGGGCTTTATGCTTATGCACCAACAGGATTTCCAGCTGCAACTGCAGCACCTGTTTATTCAGTTATGGCAATTGATAACAACACTGTGGTATCAATAAATGGGACTGTTTTGGTTACTTTGAATGCAGGCCAGTGTTATCTTTTTCAAACAGCAATCGGATCATTAATTTCTTCTACTAAACCAGTTGTAATGAATTCTGGTCAATGGAGAGATACGCCAACTGGTTGTGGAGATTCAGTTTTGAATGAAATTCCCCCTGTTCGAGTTTTGGGTACAAATTATTTAGTGGTTAGAGGGAGTGGAACAACTCGAGGTACTAGTACTAATTTAAATTTCCCAGAACAAACCGTTTTTATTGCTACTGAAGACAATACAAGAGTTACTGTAAATACTGTTGATACTGCAGGAACCATAACAGCTACAAATAACTACCTTTTGCCAACTGCTGGAAGTTATCAAAGTATTTTTCATGGTATAGATGGTGTAAAATATTCAGCTTCAATTATTTCTGCTGATAAAAAAATCATAGTATATTCTGGTACAGCACAAAGTTGCGAAGTTGATATGGCTTGTGTTGCGCCTATAAGTCCTTGTACGGGTTCCTATAGTGTAGAAACTATTAAATTTTTAAAATATGATAATACTACCAACTTAAAATATTTTGGGTATGTTTTAGTTAATGATGCATCTGCTCCAGTATTTATAAATGGTGTCAATTTGGAGACTTTGACAAGTAATTCAAGATATCAAATAGGCAGTTCTGGTTATTACATTATGAGATTTACAAATACTCAATTAGGTGATCCTACAAACCTTGTTTTTACATCTTCTGTTCGAATGAGTTTGAGTATGGTGCAGTCAGAAGGAGGGTTTTCTATGGCTTCTTACTTGTCTTCGTATAATGATAATGCCACCCAACAGTTTGCCCCTACAATAAACGGTTCTGGGTGTGTTTCGGCCTTAACGGCTGAGCCAGGGTTAGAGCCATACCAATGGTATTTAAATGATGTCTTGATACCAGGCGCCACAAACCAAACTTATGTCCCTACGGAAACAGGATCATATTCGGTTGCAGGAACAAAAGAATGTGGGCTTTCGGTAGCTTCAACCCCTGTAGTAATCAATTGTATTCCAATTGATGCGGTTAATGATGGAAGTGCTTTGAACCCTTTTGCAACAGTAATATCTGGTACGACTTTAGCAACTTCAGTTAAGGCTAATGATTTTATAAATGGTGTATTAGTAACTTCTACAAACACTAGTATAACACCAAAAACCCAAGTTCCTTTAACAATAAATGGAGCAGGAATTATTTCTGTAGCATCAGGTACAGTTAATGGGGTTTATCCAATAGAATATGAGATTTGTTCAACTAGTTTGTCACCAAATATTTGTGATAAAGCTACCGCTTATGTTAAAGTTACTGTTTTTGCAGGTTCAATTGCTGCAGATCAAACAATATGTAGCGGAGGCGATCCAGTTTTATTTTCCAACACAGCCTCTGGAGTAGGAGTAGGAACTATAAGCTATAGATGGGAAAGTTCTATTAGTCCATTCAGTGCTTGGAATATAATTTCAGGTGCTACTTCCGCAACATATGATGTACCTATTGGATTAACAACAACTACAAAATACCGAAGAGTAGCGATTTCTACACTAGGTGATTCAGATCCAACTTCCTCAGTTACCATAACTGTTGATCCATTATCTGTTGGAGGAACAGTTGCTGGAGGAGCGACAGTTTGTACGGGTACTAATAGTACGCTTTTGACTTTATCTGGACATATTGGAACGATAATTAGATGGGAATCTTCATTAGATAATTTTGCTACAGCAGGAACAACTATTGCCTTAACTTCAACAGGTATAACTGTTACAAACTTAAGTGCTACAACTTCATATAGAGCAATATTAAAGAGTGGAACTTGTACGGCTACTTCTTCAATTGCAATTGTTACAGTAAAAGCAAAACCATCAAGTAATTTGAGCGGAACAGCAACCATTTGTAATGGAAGTAGTACGAATTTAAGTATTGCTTTAACTGGCGTACAACCATGGAATTTGACTTATTCTGATGGAACCACCCCAACAAGTGTTACAGGAATTACAACAAGTCCTTATTCTATTTCAGTAAGTCCAACTTCAATAAAAACATATTCTATAACTGCTCTTTCAGACGCCAATTGTTCAGGTACAAGTTTTACAGGAACACCGACCGTAACCGTTAATGCTTTACCAACTACAGCCAATGCCGGAGCCGACCAAACTGGAGCTACGACTTGTGGACTTACGACTGTTACCCTTGGAGGAAACACTCCTACAGTGGGTACTGGAAAATGGACAATTGTAAGTGGAACAGGTGGATCATTTGCTTTGGATACTAATCCAACGACTACTTTTTCTGGCACTGCAGGAACATCTTATACCTTGCGTTGGACGATTTCCAATACACCATGTACAGCATCGAGTGATGATGTGAATGTGATTTTTAATATTTTGCCCATAGCACATGCTGTAACAGGCGGCGGTGCTTATTGTTCAGGAGGTACAGGCGTTGTGGTAGGTCTAGCAAATTCTCAATTAGGAGTAAATTATCAATTACAACTAGGAGGCGTTAATAACGGAGTAGCAGTTGCAGGAACTGGAAGCGCGATTAGTTTTGGAAACAAAACAGCTGCAGGTACTTATACCGTTGTGGCGACTAATGCAACTACAAGTTGTACAGCTAACATGACAGGAAGTGTTGTTGTGACGATCAATCTATTACCTGCTGCCCCAACGGCACCAATTAATGTAGAGGTGTGTGAGACAGGTTCATCACAGACTTTGACGGCAACTGCTACAGTTCCATCAGGTTCAAGTATTGTTTGGTATGATGCCTCAACAGGAGGAAATGTTGTAAGTCCTGCAACTTTAGTAAGTACAACTGCTGCGACAAGAACTTTATATGGAGAAACTTCTAACGGAACGTGTTCAAGTTTAACGCGAACTTCAGTAACCTTGACAATTCTTGCTGCGCCAGCGGCACAATTTGCTACTACGTCAGATATTACTGTAGCTTGTGGAGCAGTAACGACAAGTACTCTTAGTTATACTAATAATTCAACAACATGCCCCATTAGTGGCTCGGTAACTTCAACCCTAAGTGCGATACCATCTTCATGTGATGGTTCTGTTACTGAAAGTTGGACTTTTACTGACGAACTTGGAAGAATAATTTCAAAATCCAGAACAATTACAGTAAGCCCAGCAGCTTTACCAACGATGACTGCTCCTGCTGCTATTACGGTAGGCTGTGGTGCAATACCAGCACCAAGTACTATTACATTTACCAATGGATTATCAGGAGGTTGTGAAATCAGCGGTACTTCAAATGCTTCAACTTTTTCAGCAACAACTAATTCTTGTGGAGGAACAGTTATAGAAACTTGGACAGCAACAGATAGTTGTGGAAGAGCTTTAGCTTCTGTATCAAGAACGATTACTATTCAAGACACAACAGCGCCAACATGGAGCACATCGGCAAACGCTTTAAATATCACGTTACAATGCAGTGATGCTACTGGTTTGGCTACCGCACAATCACAAGGGCCAACCGCTACGGATAATTGTGGTGGAACAGTAGCGTATACCAAAACCAGCGGTTTGTTTACCGCAGGTTCCTGTGCAAATAGTGGAACGTATACAAATACATGGATCGCTAAAGACGTTTGTGATAATTCGTCTGCTACTTTTACTCAAGTCATCACAATTGAAGACACCACGGCACCAACATTTGTAGAAACTCTTCCAACGGATGTAAGGGTAGAATGTTCAGCGGTACCAACAGTTCCAATATTGACGGCAACGGATAATTGTGGAACAGCAACAGTAACCTACACACAAACAACCACTGCTGGAACTTGCGTTGGAAGTTATACATTAACAAGAACTTGGATTGCAACGGATGCTTGTGGACTTACTACAACTCACGTTCAAATCATCACGGTTCAAGACACCACGGCACCAACATTTGTAGAAACTCTTCCAACGGATGTAACGGTAGAATGTTCAGCGGTACCAACAGCTCCAATATTAACGGCAACGGATAATTGTGGAACAGCAACAGTAACCTACACTGAAACAACCACAGCTGGAACTTGTGCAGGAAGTTATAGCTTAACAAGAACTTGGATAGCTAAGGATCTTTGTGGACTTACTACGACTCACGTTCAAATCATCACGGTTCAAGACACCACGGCACCAACATTTGTAGAAACTCTTCCAACGGATGTAACGGTAGAATGTTCAGCGGTACCAACAGCTCCAATATTAACGGCAACGGATAATTGTGGAACAGCAACAGTAACCTACACTGAAACAACCACAGCTGGAACTTGCGTTGGAAGTTATAGCTTAACAAGAACTTGGATAGCTAAGGATCTTTGTGGACTTACTACGACTCACGTTCAAATCATCACGGTTCAAGACACCACGGCACCAACATTTGTAGAAACTCTTCCAACGGATGTAACGGTAGAATGTTCAGCGGTACCAACAGCTCCAATATTAACGGCAACAGATAATTGTGGAACTGCAACTGTAGCCTATACACAAACAACCACTGCTGGAACTTGCGTTGGAAGTTATACATTAACTAGAACTTGGATTGCAACGGATGCTTGTGGACTTACTACAACTCATGTTCAAACCATCTCGGTTCAAGATACCACAGCTCCAACATTTGTAGAAGCTTTACCAGCTAACGTAACAGTAGAATGTTCTGCGATTCCAACTGCAGTAGTTTTAACGGCAACAGATAATTGTGGAACTGCAACAGTAGCCTATACACAAACAACCACTGCGGTATCTTGTGCTGGTTCATATACATTAACTAGAACTTGGATTGCAACGGATGCTTGTGGACTTACTACAACTCATGTTCAAACCATCTCGGTTCAAGATACCACAGCTCCAACATTTGTAGAAGCTTTACCAGCTAACGTAACAGTTGAATGTTCTGCGATTCCAACTGCAGTAGTTTTAACGGCAACAGATAATTGTGGAACTGCAACTGTAGCCTATACACAAACAACCACTGCTGGAACTTGCGTTGGAAGTTATACATTAACAAGAACTTGGATTGCAACGGACGCTTGTGGACTTACTACAACTCATGTTCAAACCATCTCGGTTCAAGATACCACAGCTCCAACATTTGTAGAAGCTTTACCAGCTAACGTAACAGTAGAATGTTCTGCGATTCCAACTGCAGTAGTTTTAACGGCAACAGATAATTGTGGAACGGCAACAGTAGCTTATACTGAAACAACCACTGCGGGATCTTGTGCTGGTTCATATACATTAACAAGAACTTGGATTGCAACGGATGCTTGTGGACTTACTACAACTCATGTTCAAACCATCTCGGTTCAAGATACCACAGCTCCAACATTTGTAGAAGCTTTACCAGCTAACGTAACAGTAGAATGTTCTGCGATTCCAACTGCAGTAGTTTTAACGGCAACAGATAATTGTGGAACTGCAACTGTAGCCTATACACAAACAACCACAGCTGGAACTTGTGCAGGAAGTTATAGCTTAACAAGAACTTGGATAGCTAAGGATCTTTGTGGACTTACTACGACTCACGTTCAAACCATCTCGGTTCAAGATACCACAGCTCCAACATTTGTAGAAGCTTTACCAGCTAACGTAACAGTAGAATGTTCTGCGATTCCAACTGCAGTAGTTTTAACGGCAACAGATAATTGTGGAACGGCAACAGTAGCTTATACTGAAACAACCACTGCGGGATCTTGTGCTGGTTCATATACATTAACAAGAACTTGGATTGCAACGGACGCTTGTGGACTTACTACAACTCATGTTCAAACCATCTCGGTTCAAGATACCACAGCTCCAACATTTGTAGAAGCTTTACCAGCTAACGTAACAGTAGAATGTTCTGCGATTCCAACTGCAGTAGTTTTAACGGCAACAGATAATTGTGGAACGGCAACAGTAGCTTATACTGAAACAACCACTGCGGGATCTTGTGCTGGTTCATATACATTAACAAGAACTTGGATTGCAACGGATGCTTGTGGACTTACTACAACTCATGTTCAAACCATCTCGGTTCAAGATACCACAGCTCCAACATTTGTAGAAGCTTTACCAGCTAACGTAACAGTAGAATGTTCTGCGATTCCAACTGCAGTAGTTTTAACGGCAACAGATAATTGTGGAACTGCAACAGTAGCTTATACTGAAACAACCACTGCTGGAACTTGCGTTGGAAGTTATACATTAACAAGAACTTGGATTGCAACGGACGCTTGTGGACTTACTACAACTCATGTTCAAACCATCTCGGTTCAAGATACCACAGCTCCAACATTTGTAGAAGCTTTACCAGCTAACGTAACAGTAGAATGTTCTGCGATTCCAACTGCAGTAGTTTTAACGGCAACAGATAATTGTGGAACGGCAACAGTAGCTTATACTGAAACAACCACTGCGGGATCTTGTGCTGGTTCATATACATTAACAAGAACTTGGATTGCAACGGATGCTTGTGGACTTACTACAACTCATGTTCAAACCATCTCGGTTCAAGATACCACAGCTCCAACATTTGTAGAAGCTTTACCAGCTAACGTAACAGTAGAATGTTCTGCGATTCCAACTGCAGTAGTTTTAACGGCAACAGATAATTGTGGAACTGCAACAGTAGCTTATACTGAAACAACCACTGCTGGAACTTGCGTTGGAAGTTATACATTAACAAGAACTTGGATTGCAACGGACGCTTGTGGACTTACTACAACTCATGTTCAAACCATCTCGGTTCAAGATACCACAGCTCCAACATTTGTAGAAGCTTTACCAGCTAACGTAACAGTAGAATGTTCTGCGATTCCAACTGCAGTAGTTTTAACGGCAACAGATAATTGTGGAACTGCAACTGTAGCCTATACACAAACAACCACTGCTGGAACTTGCGTTGGAAGTTATACATTAACTAGAACTTGGATTGCAACGGATGCTTGTGGACTTACTACAACTCATGTTCAAACCATCTCGGTTCAAGATACCACAGCTCCAACATTTGTAGAAGCTTTACCAGCTAACGTAACAGTAGAATGTTCTGCGATTCCAACTGCAGTAGTTTTAACGGCAACAGATAATTGTGGAACTGCAACTGTAGCCTATACACAAACAACCACTGCGGGATCTTGTGCTGGTTCATATACATTAACAAGAACTTGGATTGCAACGGATGCTTGTGGACTTACTACAACTCATGTTCAAACCATCTCGGTTCAAGATACCACAGCTCCAACATTTGTAGAAGCTTTACCAGCTAACGTAACAGTTGAATGTTCTGCGATTCCAACTGCAGTAGTTTTAACGGCAACAGATAATTGTGGAACTGCAACTGTAGCCTATACACAAACAACCACTGCTGGAACTTGTGCAGGAAGTTATACATTAACTAGAACTTGGATTGCAACGGATGCTTGTGGACTTACTACAACTCATGTTCAAACCATCTCGGTTCAAGATACCACAGCTCCAACATTTGTAGAAGCTTTACCAGCTAACGTAACAGTAGAATGTTCTGCGATTCCAACTGCAGTAGTTTTAACGGCAACAGATAATTGTGGAACTGCAACTGTAGCCTATACACAAACAACCACAGCTGGAACTTGCGTTGGAAGTTATACATTAACAAGAACTTGGATTGCAACGGACGCTTGTGGACTTACTACAACTCATGTTCAAACCATCTCGGTTCAAGATACCACAGCTCCAACATTTGTAGAAGCTTTACCAGCTAACGTAACAGTAGAATGTTCTGCGATTCCAACTGCAGTAGTTTTAACGGCAACAGATAATTGTGGAACTGCAACTGTAGCCTATACACAAACAACCACTGCTGGAACTTGCGTTGGAAGTTATACATTAACAAGAACTTGGATTGCAACGGACGCTTGTGGACTTACTACAACTCATGTTCAAACCATCTCGGTTCAAGATACCACAGCTCCAACATTTGTAGAAACTCTTCCAACGGATGTAACGGTAGAATGTTCAGCGGTACCAACAGCTCCAATATTGACGGCAACGGATAATTGTGGAACAGCAACAGTAACCTACACTGAAACAACCACAGCTGGAACTTGTGCAGGAAGTTATAGCTTAACAAGAACTTGGATAGCTAAGGATCTTTGTGGACTTACTACGACTCACGTTCAAATCATCACGGTTCAAGACACCACAGCTCCAACATTTGTAGAAGCTTTACCAGCTAACGTAACAGTAGAATGTTCTGCGATTCCAACTGCAGTAGTTTTAACGGCAACAGATAATTGTGTAACTGCAACTGTAGCCTATACACAAACAACCACTGCTGGAACTTGCGTTGGAAGTTATACATTAACAAGAACTTGGATTGCAACGGACGCTTGTGGACTTACTACAACTCATGTTCAAACCATCTCGGTTCAAGATACCACAGCTCCAACATTTGTAGAAGCTTTACCAGCTAACGTAACAGTAGAATGTTCTGCGATTCCAACTGCAGTAGTTTTAACGGCAACAGATAATTGTGGAACTGCAACTGTAGCCTATACACAAACAACCACTGCTGGAACTTGCGTTGGAAGTTATAGCTTAACAAGAACTTGGATAGCTAAGGATCTTTGTGGACTTACTACGACTCACGTTCAAATCATCACGGTTCAAGACACCACGGCACCAACATTTGTAGAAACTCTTCCAACGGATGTAACGGTAGAATGTTCAGCGGTACCAACAGCTCCAATATTAACGGCAACGGATAATTGTGGAACAGCAACAGTAACCTACACTGAAACAACCACAGCTGGAACTTGTGCAGGAAGTTATAGCTTAACAAGAACTTGGATAGCTAAGGATCTTTGTGGACTTACTACGACTCACGTTCAAATCATCACGGTTCAAGACACCACGGCACCAACATTTGTAGAAACTCTTCCAACGGATGTAACGGTAGAATGTTCAGCGGTACCAACAGCTCCAATATTAACGGCAACGGATAATTGTGGAACAGCAACAGTAACCTACACTGAAACAACCACAGCTGGAACTTGCGTTGGAAGTTATAGCTTAACAAGAACTTGGATAGCTAAGGATCTTTGTGGACTTACTACGACTCACGTTCAAATCATCACGGTTCAAGACACCACGGCACCAACATTTGTAGAAACTCTTCCAACGGATGTAACGGTAGAATGTTCAGCGGTACCAACAGCTCCAATATTAACGGCAACGGATAATTGTGGAACAGCAACAGTAACCTACACTGAAACAACCACAGCTGGAACTTGTGCAGGAAGTTATAGCTTAACAAGAACTTGGATAGCTAAGGATCTTTGTGGACTTACTACAACTCATGTTCAAACCATCACGGTTCAAGACACCACGGCACCAACATTTGTAGAAACTCTTCCAACGGATGTAACGGTAGAATGTTCAGCGGTACCAACAGCTCCAATATTAACGGCAACGGATAATTGTGGAACGGCAACAGTAACCTACACTGAAACAACCACAGCTGGAACTTGTGCAGGAAGTTATAGCTTAACAAGAACATGGATAGCTAAGGATCTTTGTGGACTTACTACGACTCACGTTCAAACCATCACGGTTCAAGACACCAAGGCGCCTGTGATTATTTCTTGTGCAACTAATCAAACAGTAGCTTCAGATTCTAATTGCCAAGCATTAGTTCCTGACTTTACAAAAAGTATAGTTGCAACCGATAATTGTACAGCTGGGGATTCTTTGATTGTTACACAATTACCTGCCGTTGGATCTATAGCTATGTCAGGTAATACAACTATTATTATAACTATTGAAGACTCTTGTGGCAACAAAACAATATGTGAAGCTAATTTACTTGTAACTAATTTTATTGTTGCTAATGACGATATTGGATCACCAGTAAATGGATACACTGGTGGAATTTCATTTACTAATGTGTTATCAAATGATTTGTTAAAATGTAACACAATAAAGGCTTCAGATGTACAAATAAGTTTTGTTAATGCAACAAATCCTGGAATCACGTTTGCTAACAACAATGTTGTTGTTGCAGCGGGTACTCCTGCTGGAAATTATACTTTGACATATCAAATTTGTGAAATTGCAAACTTAGCGAATTGTGATTCAGCTATTGTGACGATTTTTGTAAGCACACCGATCATCGATGCGATAACTGAAACTACAATACCGATCAACGGCTTGCCAGGAGGTACAACAGCTTCTTTAGTAGGCAATGACAACCTAAACGGATATCCTGTAGTGATAGGGACTAACCCCGGGCAAGTTACCTTGAGAGAAGTAAACGTACCCACAGGCTTAATCTTAAATCTGGATGGTACGGTAACAGTAGCTCCTAGCACCCCAGCAGGAAACTATAATGTAACCTATACCATCTGTGAAGTGACAAATCCAACAAATTGCGATACGGTAACTTCAATAGTAGTCGTAGGTGCTGCAGTTATTCAAGCGCAAAATGATGATATAGTTGTTGACAATACTTTAAATGTTGTTGTTTTAAAACCATTTAATGAAGATCATGGTAATGGAGAAGATACATTAGATGGAATAAAAATAACTTTTGATAAAGTAATTGTTACCGTAACGGATATCATTTTACCTTCAGGTCAGAACTTCCCTGTTCCTAAAGTTGATTTGAATTCAAATGAAATAGTTATCCCACCTAGTGTTCCAGCTGGTATTTATACTATATTCTATACTATTTGTGAAAAAATAAATCCGTCAAATTGTTCTTCTGCTGTAATTAATATTACTGTTAAAAATCCAATTGTTATAGCAGAAGATGATTTGTTAGCTCCAATAGTTAGTAAAGTAGGTGCTACAAATGCAGGAAATGTATTGGATGCAAATCCTACAAATCCAGATACAATAAATGGGAAATCATTAAATAGTAATTTAGTTATAATTTCAGTAGTTACACCTGCAATTCCAATTGGAGTTGGTTCACTAGTGCCAATATTGGATACAGCAACCGGGTTTATTAATGTTCCATCTAATACACCTGCAGGAAATTATTCAATTATATATTCAATTTGTGATATAGTGAACCCAACTATTTGTGATCAAGCTACAGTTATAATTAAAGTTATAGATGTTGATGCAGTGAACGACTCATTATTGCCTATAATTGGAGCATTTGGAGGTATTACAGAAAGTGTGTTAATGAACGATAATATGAATGGAGTTGTGTTTACTCCCGCTACTTTCAATACTGTTGCTGTAACTCAAGTTGGAGCTTATCCATCAGGGATTACTCTGAATGCAGATGGCACTCTAACAGTTGCGGCAGGAACCGCAATAGGAAATTATACCTTACAATATCAAATTTGTTCAACAACATTGCCTTCAATTTGTGATATTGCAGATATTAACTTGACAGTAAATGATATTCCTTCACCTGCCCCACCGGTTATATTTGCTGCTGATGATTTATCGGGATCTTTATTGAGCAGCAATTCAGTTCAAGAGGTATTAAATGTATTGGATAATGATGCTGTAGATTTGGCCAAAGCTACTTTGAGCAATGTACTAATATCGACAGTCACAGCTGATCCAACGGGCTTTATGACATTAAAATCAGATGGGACAGTTGAAATGGCAGCCTTTACACCGTCTGGGACATATACAATGACATATTCCATTTGTGATAAATTAAACCTAAATAATTGTGATACGGCTATAGTTACAGTAACAGTTGGTTGTGGTTTATCAACAGCTATATCGGGTTTAATTAAAAATGAGCTTACTAATACCCCCTTAGGAAATGTTCCGGTGACTTTAAAACCAATAAATACTACTACCGGTCCAATTTTGTTGAGTATTACCAAAGCAGATGGCAGCTATTCATTTACAGGAATGGTAGCGGGGGATTATGTAATCCAAGTTCAAGACGCGAATTTGAATGCGGCCCAAGAGTTGTATAATACAACACCAAGTTTCTTGATATTAAAAGTAGAAGATTGTAAGTATCAAAAGATTGATTTTGGATATAATAAAACTGATTTATTAGTTTTAGGTGATTTTGTATGGTACGATTTAAACAACAATGGAGTGCAAGATGAGTGGTACGATGCCAATAACGATGGTCTTGTGACCAAAAACATACCAGATGCAAATGGCGTAATTGATTTCAGTAAATGGGAATGGGTTGATTTTAATGGCGATGGAAGTTATAAAGGGATCCAAAATGCGGGAGAATTGAACGCAGCCGGATTTGGAAATGGAACCACAAATGTTCCTAATATATTTGTAACGGGTCCTAATGGATTCTCCAGAAGCGTAACGATGGGAGTTGAAGGCTATTGGAGAACAAGAGCGCCACAAGGAGCTTATGGAGAATATAAAATTGAGTTTATAAAAGAAGCTAATTTTGAACAAGCTTCTGAGGCGATGTCAGCTTCTGGATTGGTTAAAGTATTGCCAAGCGGAACACTAAAACAAGCGCGTACAGAAAAATCAAAAAGTTATGTTGACTGTGGTTTAACCACCAATACTATTTTGTACGCTCAGTTTACAGAATCAGTAAAAGTTAATTTGAATTTAGATTTTGGAATCAGTTGTAAAACCTATGCCGATATTCTAGCGGTCAATGACGATGCAGGAACAGTAGATGGAACTCAAGCATTAACAGGAGTTCTCAATGTATTGTCAAATGATACAATCAATGGATTGCCGGCTAAGGCTTCAGATGTAAGTATCACATTGACACCAAGTCCAAATTTCACAATAGGAACAGATGGGCTGTTGAATGTGTTGGGCAATACACCAGGGGGTAGCTATAGCTTAAATTACAGCATTTGTGAGAAAGCCAATCCTAGCAATTGCAGTCAAGCCACGATCACTATTGTAGTAGAAAGGCCTAGTATTGCTTTAGTGAAAACGGCGAAATTCAGGGATGAGAACAACGATGGATATGCACAGCCAGGGGAAACCATTACCTACAGTTTTGAAATAACCAATACAGGTAATACACCATTGAGTAATGTAATTATTAGTGATCCATTACCAGGAGTTATCATGTCAGGATCTCCATTAACATTGGCCATAGGAGAAGTCAGTACGACACATTTCTCGGGCTTGTATTTTATTAAGCAATCAGATATTAATTTAGGAAGTATTTCAAATCAAGCTACTGTTTATGGTACCGCACCAAGCGGAAAAGTAGTAGAAGATAAATCGGACGAGTTGAATTTGGTGGATGATAATCCAACGGTACTGAGTGTTTCGGGCTGTGCAATAGAAGTCTTCAATGCAGTGTCACCTGATGGTTCGGCAGGGATCAATGACAAGTTTTATGTAAAAGGCTTAGAATGTTATCCGGAGAATTCGATAGAAATCTTCAACCGTTGGGGTGTTTTAGTATTCGAACGCGAGCATTACAATAATGAAGATAGGGCTTTTAAAGGAGTTTCCGAAGGTCGAGTAACCATAGAGAAATCATCAGAATTACCCGTAGGAACCTATTTTTATATACTGAAATACAGAGACAGTGCCAATAATGCCTTTGAGAAATCAGGATATTTGTATTTGAACAGAAAATAGTTGGATAAGTCCCTAAGCTTAAAAAAAACACACACATGAAAACGAAAATAATAGGGTTGGTATTAATGCTTTTATCCTTTGTAGGCTTTGCCCAACAAGATGCACAATACACCCAATACATGTACAATACAATAGTCGTGAATCCAGGTTATGCAGGATCTCGACAAGCCATGAGTATTTTTGCATTACACCGCAATCAATGGGTAGGAATAGATGGCGCACCGGTGACGAACACCTTTTCGATCAATACACCAATAAATGATAGTAAAGTAGGCTTGGGATTGTCATTTGTAAACGATCAAATAGGGCCATCGGATGAGAACAATATAGCCGTTGATTTCTCATACACTATCCCTGTAAATTATAAATATAAAATGTCATTTGGAATAAAAGGTAGCGCGAATTTATTAAACGTTGATTTTACAAAACTGAAACAAAAGCCAGGCGATGCTATTTTTGAAGAGAATATCGACAATAAATTTTCGCCCAATATTGGAGTTGGATTTTACTTGCATTCGGATAATGGTTATTTAGGATTGTCAGCGCCCAATTTAATCGAAACGGTACATTTTGATGGGACGGCCACCTCGAGTTCAAGCAGCCATATTGCCACCGAGAAAATCAATTATTACCTGATAGCAGGATACGTATTTGATTTAAATCCAAGTCTAAAATTCAAACCCTCGTTGCAAAGCAAATACGTACAAGGAGCACCACTTCAGGTGGACGTGAGCGCCAATTTCATGATGAACGAAAAATTCGTAGCGGGATTAGCCTACAGATGGAGTGCTGCGATGAGCGCCATGGTGGGCTTCCAAGCCAGCGATTCATGGTTTATAGGATACAGTTATGATTTTGACACAACAGAATTGGCACAATACAATTCGGGTTCCCACGAAATCTTTTTGCGATACGAATTGTTTAACAAGTTTGACAAAATTATCTCCCCAAGATTCTTTTAAAACCACACCTATGAAAATTAAAACTACACTATATAGCCTTTTTATATTGCTTTTGTTGACCTCAGGGTACGCCCAAAAAAAAACAGTTGCCAAAGCGGATGTCAATTACGATCGTTATGCTTATGTCGATGCCATAGTCAATTATGAGAAAGTGGCAGCCAAAGGATACCAAGACGAAAAGATGTTTCAAAAATTAGGGAACGCCTATTATTTTAAAGCCGAATTGCCACAAGCATCAAAATGGTATGAGCAACTATTTACATTGTATCCCAATCAAGAGGCCGAATATTATTACCGCTACTCACAGACCTTAAAATCAACAGGAGATTACAAAAAGTCGGATCAAATGTTGGAACAGTTTAATTTAAAAAGTGGTAACGATAAAAGAGGGATATTATTCAAAGAGAATAAAAATTATCTAGAGGAAATCAAGGCCAATTCGGGACGTTTTCAAGTAGTGGATGCAGGAGTTAATTCGGCATTTTCAGATTATGGGAGTTCCTTTTTAGGCGATAAATTAGTATTTGCTTCCGCAAGAGATACTGGAGGTGTTTCCAAGAAAGTATTCAAATGGACCAACAAATCCTTTACCAATTTGTATGCATCAGAGATGAAACCCGATGGAGAGATGGGAATTCCGGAACGATTTGTACGTACTATCAATTCGAAGTTCAATGAATCAACTCCGATATTTACCCAAGACGGCAAAACCATGTATTTTACACGAAACAACTACCTAGAAGGCAAAAGAGGAAGAGATTCGAGTAAAAACACTTTATTAAAACTCTACAAAGCCACTCTGAATAAAGAAGGCGAGTGGAGCAATGTAGCAGAATTGCCATTTAACAGCAATGAATACAGTGTGGCGCACCCAGCATTAAGCCAAGATGAAAAAACCCTGTATTTTGCCTCGGATATGCCTGGGACATTAGGCCAGTCGGATTTGTTTAGAGTTAAAATCAATCAAGATGGTACATATGGAACTCCAGAGAATCTAGGGCCGGAAATCAATACCGAAGGCCGAGAAACCTTTCCGTTTGTATCGGAAGAAAATGAATTGTTTTTTGCCAGCGATGGCCGCCCAGGTTTAGGAGGATTGGATATTTTTGTGGCCAGAAAAGAGGTAGATGATAGTTTTTATGGCATTCAAAACGTTGGGGAGCCAATAAATAGTAATCAAGATGATTTTGCGTTTTTAATCAATAAAAAGCGCAATGGATTTTTTACATCCAATAGAGAAGGCGGAAAAGGATACGATGATATTTACCGATTTGTGGAGTACAAAAAATTGATTTGTGATCAAATGCTTTCGGGTTTGATAACAGATCAAGAAACCAAAGAAATAGTGTCGAATGCAAAGATGAGTTTATTTGATTCCAATTTCAAACCGTTGCAAGTTGCCCAAACCGATGCTCAAGGAAGGTATAGTTTTGCAGTGGATTGTGGTAAAACGTATTATGTAAGAGCAGAGAAAGAGGACTATCAAACCAAAGAAGGATCAGTTAGATCAAAGAGTTTTAGCGGAAGCAAAGACTACTCGATGGAGTTGGAGCGAAGAATCAAGCCAATAACAGTAGGAACAGATTTGGCCAAAACCTTAGACATTCCGATGATCTATTTTGATTTGGACAAGTCATACATTCGTAAGGATGCCAGTTACGAGTTGGCCAAAGTATTGACCGTTATGCAGCAATACCCAGCGATGAAAATCGAAGTTCGTTCGCATACCGATAGCCGCCAAACCGCTGCTTACAACGAGAAATTATCCGATAGAAGAGCCAAAGCTACAGTGGCTTGGTTGGTTAAAAACGGCATTAATTCAGCACGATTAATCGGGAAAGGGTATGGAGAATCTCAATTGGTCAATCCATGTTCCGATGGTGTAAAATGTTCCGAAGAAGAACACCAAGCCAACAGACGAAGCGAATTTATAATTGTTTCGATGCAGTAAATGTAATCTTATTTAAAACCAAATCCCTTCTTTCTAAATATTTATGATTGAAGGGTTTTTTTGTGGTTTTATTGTCGTATGGTAGATTCTCTTATTATAATATTAGTTTCCAGTTCAATAGTCCTTGGTGTAAATATATTTTCATCTCTATGAGCATTCATTTCCTCTAATAATAAATCGAAAGCGGTTATTCCCATTTTATGACTTGGTTGGTCAACCGAACTCAGTTTAGGAGAAATAACCTTTGACATAAACCAATTGCTAAATCCAATTACTGCAATTTGCTCAGGTATTTTAATTTGATTTTCATTGCAAAATGATAGTACGCCAACTGCCGCTAAATCAGTCATTACAAAAATGCCATCTGCATCAGGATGTTCTTTAATTATTTGTGCGGTAAAATCATAACCTTCTTCAAATGTTACTTTTTCACAGGTATAAACCAATGAAGAATCAAAAGGAATATGGTTTTTTTCTAATGCTTTTTTGTATCCAATAAAGCGATCAATTGAATTTTGTGGGTTTAACGGTCCTCTTATATATGCTATTTTTTTGCATCCAATATCAATTAAATGTTGTACTGCATTGAATGCCGCTTTTTGATCATTAATTATGACTTTAGAACAAGGAGCAAGTTTTGAAATTTTATCAAACATCACCAAAGGTATTTTTCTGTTTATTATATGTTGAATATGTTCGTCATAATTACTCTCATTAGATAGAGAGATCAAAATACCATCAACTCTTTTGTTAATTAATAAATCAACTTGTTTTTTCTCTAATTCAATCGATTCATTAGATTGAAGGATGATGACCAAGTATCCGTTTTTTTCAGCTTCATCTATAATTGAATTTATCACATTTGAAAAAAAATGATGCATTACTTCAGGGATAATTAATCCAACAGTTTTAGACTCTTTTGTGCGTAAGTTTACAGCAAAACTATTTGGTGTATAATGCAAGTTTTGAGCAAGTTCAATTACTGCTTTTTTTGTTTTGGCACTAACATCAGGATAGTCTTTTAAGGCTTTAGAAACTGTAGTAATTGAGATTCCTAATGTGGTTGCTATTTCTTTGAGAGTGATATCTTTCATATTTCAAATCTAGTTTAAAATAAGTTTAAAATATAAATTTAGAATTAATTATTTGTCTAAAATAAAGATAAAATTATTTAAAAGTTTCTCTTTAAAATACAAGTTTCTATTTGAGTTGTTTTAAAAAATAATAGGTGTATTAGATGTGATTTTTTGTTTTATATCGAATAGAAAAGATATAAATCTCAGCCAATTTCTAGAGAATCATAATCTATTGTTGAAAGGTCTGACAAAAGCGATGTTTGCCGATGAATATAAATGTCCTTATTATGAAAATTCCAATAATTAAAGCTGTATTTTATTATTGGAATTTATCTTATACAAACAAAATTTTATATTAAATGTTCTATTTATGAAAAAATGCTTTTCTAATAAATGAAATGCATTGATAACTTAAATATATTTATTTTATTTTCGAGCATAAATAGGTTATGAGGTAAAAATAATATTTTGGTCATTAATTGTTTTTTTAGTTCCTATAATTTTTTTTTATTTTTGAATTTTGTATGTGATTTTTATCTAAATTTAACGTTCTAAAAATTAATCGTTATGACTGTAAATCAAATATTAAGCACAAAAGGAAAAGAAGTTTTTTCTATTGTTTCGACTATTACTGTTTTTGAAGCATTGAGAGTTATGGGTGAAAAAAATATTGGTGCCATTCTTGTAATAGAAGATGGAGTATTGAAAGGTATTCTGTCTGAAAGAGATTATGCTAGAAAAATTGTTTTAAAAGATAAGTCTTCAAAAAAAACACCAGTGAGTGAGATTATGGAAAGCGATGTTTTGACTGTAAAACCTTCAGATAATCTTGATTTTTGTATGAGTTTAATGAGTCAAAAACGAATTAGACATTTGCCTGTAATTGAAGATAAAAAGGTGATTGGTATAGTTTCAATTGGTGATGTTGTAAAAGCTATTATTGAAGTTCAAAAAGAAACAATAAAACATTTGGATTCTTATATTTCACAATAACAGTTGTTTGTGAATACTATTTAATAGCTGCATTTTGTGTGGCTATTTTTTTTGGTTATAAATTATCCTTAATTTAAATAAAAAAATAAGTTAAAAGTGGCTGTTTATTTGAAGTCAGTTATCTTTGTTATAAAAAAACCAGAAAAAGAACCAAATAAAAATGGATAAAAATAGTAAAAGAAGCGAAGCGTTATTGTACCACGCAAAACCTACTCCAGGTAAAATTCAAGTAGTGCCAACCAAAAAATATGCAACCCAAAGAGATTTGTCTTTGGCTTATTCTCCAGGAGTTGCAGAACCGTGTTTAGAAATTGCAAAAGATATAAATAATGTTTATAAATATACTGCAAAGGGAAATTTAGTAGCAGTAATTACAAATGGAACTGCCGTTTTGGGGCTTGGAGATATTGGGCCAGAAGCTTCAAAACCAGTTATGGAAGGAAAAGGTTTATTGTTTAAAATATTTTCAGATATTGATGTGTTCGATATAGAGATTGGAACAAAAGATATTGAAGAGTTTATTCAAACAGTAAAAAATATTGCACCTACTTTTGGTGGAATTAATTTAGAAGACATAAAAGCACCAGAGTCATTTGAGATTGAACGCAGATTGGTCGAGGAGCTTAATATTCCTGTAATGCACGATGATCAACATGGAACAGCAATTATTTCTTCGGCAGCATTAATCAATGCTTTAGAGTTGGCTAATAAAAAAGCCGAAGACGTAAAAATGGTGGTTTCTGGAGCAGGATCAGCTGCAATTGCTTGTGCTGATTTATATGTTTTGTTAGGCGTTAAAAGAGAAAATATTTTAATGTTTAATAGTAAAGGGCTTCTAACAAAAGATAATCCTGCTTTGTCTGTATTGCAATTGAAATATGCTAAAGATGGCGCATCTGTAAGTTTAGAAGAGTCGTTGAAAGGAGCTGATATTTTCTTGGGTTTGTCAACTGCAAATGTAATGACTCCACAAATGTTGTTGGGTATGGCTGAAAATCCAATTGTTTTTGCAATGGCAAATCCTGATCCGGAAATCGCTTATAATTTGGCTATTTCTACAAGAAAAGACGTTATTATGGCTACTGGTCGTTCTGATCATCCTAATCAAGTGAATAATGTACTTGGATTTCCTTATATTTTTAGAGGGGCACTTGATGTTCGAGCTACAAAGATAAACGAAGAGATGAAAATGGCTGCTGTTAAAGCACTGGCCGCATTAGCAAAAGAAAGTGTGCCTGAACAGGTTAATGTAGCTTATGGAGCCACCAAATTAGTGTTTGGTAGAGAATATATTATTCCAAAACCGTTTGACCCAAGATTAATTTCTGTTGTAGCTCCAGCTGTTGCAAAAGCCGCCATGGATTCTGAGGTTGCTTTGAATCCCATAACTGATTGGGAAAAATATAAAGAAGAATTGTTGGATCGTTTGGGTAACGATAACAAAATGATTCGTATGATTACCAATCGCGCTAAAACAGATCCTAAAAGAGTAGTTTTTGCAGAAGCAGAACAATTGGATGTTTTAAAAGCAGCTCAAATTGTTTATGAAGAGGGGATAGGTTTTCCAATTTTATTAGGAAATAAAGAAATTATTTTAGAGCTGAAAGCTGAACTTGGCTTTGATGCCGATTTACCTATAATTGATCCTAAACTAGCACAGGAAGATGAAAGAAGAACCCGATATGCAACTAAGTTTTGGGAGACAAGACAACGCAATGGGGTGTCGCTTTATGATGCTGAAAAGTTCATGAGAGAGCGAAATTATTTTGCTGCAATGATGGTGAATTTAGGTGATGCTGATGCGTTGGTATCTGGGCATTCTAGAAGCTATCCTTCTGTAGTAAAACCAATGTTGCAAGTTATTGGTAAAGCACCCAATGTTTCTTTGGTAGCTACCACTAATTTAATGATGACCAATCGTGGTCCTATGTTTTTATCTGATACTGCAATAAACGTTAATCCTTCGGCTGAAGACTTAGCAAGAATTGCATTAATGACCGCTAATACAGCACGAATATTTGGAGTTGAGCCAGTAATTGCGATGGTGTCCTATTCTAATTTTGGTTCATCTATAAATAAAACGGCTTCTAAAGTGAAAGAAGCAGTAGCTTATTTGCATGAAAATCATCCTGATATTATTGTCGACGGTGAAATTCAAGCAGATTTTGCTTTAAATCCAGAAATGCTTACCGAAAAATTTCCTTTTTCAAAATTAGCCGGTAAAAAAGTAAATACTTTGATTTTTCCAAACTTAGAATCTGCTAATATTACCTATAAGTTGATGAAAGAGTTAAACAAAATTGCTTCAATTGGGCCTATAATGATGGGAATGAATAATCCTGTGCACGTATTCCAATTGGGAGCAAGCGTTGAGGAAATGGTTAATATGGCTGCAATTGCTGTAATCGATGCTCAGGAAAAAAACTTGAGAATGAAGTAATAATATTAAGAATTGCACTAAAATCTGATTTGAGATTTTAAGACTGAATTGTATACTATTGGTTTTTACTTATAACGTGAATTCTTAAGACCTTACAATTTGTCTTTTAATCTCAAATTTTATTATATTTGGACAGATAAAACATTTATGATAGCACATTTACAAGGAAAATTAGTAGAAAAAACACCTACCGATGTAGTAATAGACTGTAATGGAGTTGGGTATCATGTAAATATTTCTTTGCATACCTATTCATTACTTCCTAATACAGATTTTATAAAATTATTTACGCATCTTCAAATTAAAGAAGATGCGCATACTTTGTTTGGTTTTGTAGAAAAATCAGAACGAGAGATATTTAAAATGCTGTTGTCTGTTTCTGGAATTGGAGCTAGCATAGCCCGTACGATGCTTTCTTCATTGGAACCAAAACAAATTATTAATGCCATTGCCTCTGGAGATGTAGTTACTATTCAAAAAATTAAGGGAATCGGTAGTAAAACTGCACAACGGGTTATTCTTGATTTGAAAGAAAAAGTGTTAAAATTATATGATTTGGATGAAGTTTCCATGCTTCAAAGCAATACAAATAAAGATGAGGCGTTATCTGCTCTAGAAGTCCTAGGCTTTGTTCGAAAAACATCAGAAAAGGTAATTGAAAAAATCGTCAAAGAAGACCCAGAGGCTACAGTGGAAACTATAATAAAAAGAGCTTTAAAAAATTTATAAAAGGTGACTAGTAGCCGAATTGATATGCATAAAATTTATATTTTTTTGCTGGTATTTTTTTGTGGTATTTTATCACAGGCTCAAGCGCAAGAAGTAGTTCAGGATACTGTAAAAAAAGGCTATGATGTTGGTGAACTTCAATTAGCAAATCCACAAAGTATATTATCAGCCTATACTTACGATCCTGTTACGGATACTTATGTTTATACTAATTCTATAGACGACTTCAATATCAATTATCCTATTGTTTTGACTCCAGCTGAGTACGAGAAATTGATGTTAAAAGAATCTATGAATAGTTATTTTAGCAAAAAATTAGCTGCTATTGATGGTAATAAAGAAGGAAGCGAAGCCGCCAAAAAAGATTTATTGCCCAGATATTATATTAAATCGGGACTTTTTGAGTCCATTTTTGGAAGTAATACCATTGATGTAAAACCAACGGGATCGGTAGAAATTGATTTGGGTATGCTGTATACCAAACAGGATAATCCCGCATTTTCTCCCCGAAATCGTACCAATACTGCATTCGATTTCAATCAAAGAATAAGTATGAGTTTGCTTGGAAAAGTAGGTACACGATTGCAAGTTAATGCCAATTTTGATACTCAATCTACTTTTGCTTTTCAAAATTTATTAAAATTAGAATATACCCCTGCCGATGACGATATTGTACGCAAAATCGAAGTTGGTAATGTCAGTATGCCTTTAAACAGTACTTTGATACAAGGTGCTCAAAGTTTATTTGGTGTAAAAACGGAATTACAGTTTGGTAAAACAACTGTGACAGGAGTGTTTTCTGAGCAAAAATCTCAAGCCAAAAGTGTTATCGCTCAAGGAGGAGGTACGATTCAAGAATATGAATTATACGGTTTGGATTATGATAATGACAGGCACTTCTTTTTATCCCAATATTTTAGGGACAAATATGATTCTTCACTAAAAAAATATCCTTTTATTGACTCAAGGGTACAAATAACAAGGCTGGAAGTTTGGGTCACCAACAAACAAAACCGAGTAAACACGACCAGTAATAATTTAAGAAATATTATTGCGCTTCAGGATTTAGGTGAAGCTCAAATTACGGGACTGTTAGAAAATAAAATTGTAGTTCTGAATCCTTCAACGGGAATGTTTGTTAAGCCTATAGATACTCCAACAGACAATGCTAATAACTTATATAATCCTGCTTTAATTGATGGAAAGGTAAGTAAGGGGTTGCTAAATTCGAAAATTCGTGAAATAGTGACTGCTAATGAAGGATTTAATCTTGATGCTACGGGGTCTCCTGTTCCTCTTAAAATTACCGAAGGTCAAGATTATTCTAAATTAGAAAATGCCCGTAAGTTATTGCCAAATGAATATACTTTTAATACACAATTGGGGTATATATCTTTGCAACAGAAATTGGCAAATGATGAGATTTTAGCTGTTGCCTATGAGTATTCTATTGGAGATAAAGTATATCAAGTGGGTGAATTTGGAAATGATGGTGTTGAAGCTACTGTGGTAGGTGGAAACCAACCTTCAAATCAAACGGTTGTTTCTCAGACTTTAATTTTAAAAATGTTGAAAAGCAGTTTGACAAATGTTTCAAATCCTGTTTGGAATTTGATGATGAAAAATATTTATCAAATCCCCGGTGCCTACCAATTAATTCAAGATGATTTTAGATTAAATATATTATATAAAAATCCATCAGCCTTAAATTATATTACACCGGCAAAAGACGCTGCTGGAAATTCAGTGCCCTTTCCATTAAACCCTTTGCCTGAAAACACAGTAGAAAATACAACTTTGTTGAAAGTTCTAAATGTTGATAAGCTAAATTTTAATAATGATCCTCAAACTGGAGGAGATGGTTTTTTTGATTTCATTCCTGGATTAACTGTGGATACCCAAAATGGTAGAATTATTTTCACAAGTAAAGAGCCTTTTGGTGAATTACTGTTTAATAAGTTAGATGATCCAAACTCTCCACGAAATTATGATGATGTAACTACGTATAATGATAATCAAAAAAAATATGTAAATCCATACATGTATCGAATAACTCAAGCGGGTGCCATTCAAAATCCAGAGGTGAATAAATTTCTTTTGAGAGGAAAGTTTAAATCGGTAGGTGGTGATGGTATTTCTATTGGGGCATTTAATGTTCCTCAGGGGTCTGTTAAAGTCGTAGCTGCTGGGAGGGTTTTACTAGAAGGTGTAGATTATAGTGTCAATTATCAATTGGGGAGAGTCCAGATTTTAGATCCTTCTTTGCAAGCGTCTAATACTCCTATCGAGATTTCATTAGAAAATAATTCTGTTTTTGGCCAACAAACTAGGAGGTTTTTTGGGGTTAATGTTGATCATTTAATTTCTGAAAATTTTATGGTTGGGGCTACTTTTTTAAATATGAAAGAGAAGCCTTTTACTCAAAAATCAACTTATGGTCAAGAATCAGTAAATAATAGTATTTTCGGATTACACGGAAATTATTCCTCTCAAGTGCCCTTTTTTACCCGTTTGGTTAATAAACTGCCTAATATAGATACTGATGTGCCATCTAATATTTCGGTAAGTGGTGAATTTGCTTATTTGATGCCCAATGCATCAAAAGGAGATCAATTTCAGGGAGAATCTACTAGTTATGTAGATGATTTTGAAAGTTCTCAATCTTCAATAGATTTGCGTTCTCCTTATGCTTGGAGTTTGTCGTCAACGCCAACCAATGAAAATGCTCAGAAACCAACAGATTATGGCTTTAATGCTACTGCCACTGATTTGAGCTATGGATTTAAAAGATCGAAATTATCTTGGTATTCTATCGACCCCGTTTTTTATACGTCAAAACCATCTGGAATTTCAAATGATGATTTATCATTGAATACGACTAGGAGAGTTTATAGTGAAGAATTGTACCCTTTGACCGATATTGTTCAGGGACAATCCCTTGTTGTAAATACATTGGATTTGAGTTTTTATCCCAAAGAGCGCGGACCTTACAATAATTCGGCCACTTTTGGCGATACACCCAAAGAGAATTTTGGAGGTATAGTGAGATCGTTAAGTGCTACAAATTTTGAACAAAGTAATGTAGAATATATTCAGTTTTGGGTTATGGATCCTTATGTAGGAGAAGGAAAGATTCCACAATCAAATACAGGAAAAGTCTATTTTAATCTTGGAGAAATTTCAGAAGACATTTTAAAAGATGATCGAAAATTTTATGAAAATGGATTAGGACCAAATCAGATCATTGCAAGTCCGTTGCCAGGGAAAGCAAATTGGGGTAATGTACCTGCTTCTCAATCCTTAATTTATGCTTTCGATAATAATGCAGGTAATCGTGTCAATCAGGATGTTGGATTGGACGGACTTCCTTCTAGTGAAGAAGCAAAGATCTATGATGTGTATGCCTCAGACCCTGATCCAGCAGGGGATAATTATACCTATTATTTAAACACAACTGGTGATATATTAAATCGTTATAAAAATTACAACGGTGTCGATGGGAATTCAAATGTTAATATCGATTCTCCCAATAGAGGTTCTTCGACAGTTCCAGATGTAGAGGATGTCAATAGAGATAATACTATGAACACAATCAATGCGTATTACGAATACAGTATTGATATGAAACCCAATATGGAAGTTGGTCAGAATAACATTTCGGATGTTCGAAACACAGTGGTAACATTGGCCAATGGTAGTACAACAGAAGCACGATGGATACAGTTTAAAATACCAGTTGCTTTGCCACAAAACATCATTGGTGAAATTTCGGATTTTAGATCTATACGTTTTATGCGAATGTTTATGACTGATTTTTCGGATCAGGTTACTTTGCGTTTTGGTGCCTTAGATTTAATTAGAGGAGAATGGAGACGTTATACCCAAGCATTAGATTTTAATGATTTGAATGTTAATGATGATGGGACTATTTATGAAACAGCATCCGTAAATGTCGAAGAGAATTCTAATCGATGTCCAGTAAATTATGTTAGTCCCCCAAGTGTTGTTAGGGAACAATTGTATAATAATAACACGGTTATCAATCAAGATGAGCAATCTCTTTCGATGAAAGTTTCTGGCAAAGGACTGGAACCTTTAGATGGTAGAGGAGCATTTAAGAACTTTAATATTGATATGCGTCAATACAATAAACTCAAAATGTTCTTGCATGCTGAGTCATTGCCTGATGAAAAAGTTTTAGAAGACAATCAAATGGTTGCTTTCTTACGTTTTGGTGCCGATTATTCTAATGATTTTTATCAAGTTGAAATTCCTTTAAAAGTTACTGTAGCTTCTTCTTCGGGTGGAAGTAATTGTGCTCCATTGAGTTCAGAATTGGTTTGGCCTACTGAGAACGAAATTGATTTGTCATTAGAATTATTAACACAATTAAAGTTGAAATCTTTAAAAATTGACAAATCAACTTTACCTACTGATGGTATATATTATTCCGATGATGATCCTACACAAGTTGGAGGAGATGGAAATAGTAAACTTCGTTTAGGAATCAAAGGAAATCCAAATTTAGGTTTGATCCGAAATATAATGTTGGGGGTTAAAAGTAATGAACCACATGATGCCATTAAAGGGGAAGTTTGGTTTAACGAACTTCGTTTAGCCGATATGGACAATAAAGGAGGTATGGCAGCTTTGTTAAACGTAGATACTAATTTTGCCGACTTGGCTACGGTGTCTTTTTCTGGAAACATGAAAAATATTGGTTTTGGAACAATAGAGCAAGGTCCAAATGAAAGAAGTAGAGAAGATATTCAGCAGTATAATGTTGTGACGAATATTAATTTAGGTAAATTTTTACCAAAAAAATGGGGAATAAATGTGCCTTTTAATTATTCCATTGGGGAAGAAATTGTTAAACCGGAATATGATCCGTTTTATGAGGACATCAAATTGCAACAAGTTTTGGATGATGCAGATACTAAAGCAGAAAGAAAATCAAAATTGAATCAGGCGATTGATTATACCAAGCGTAAAAGCATTAATTTTATTGGTGTTCGTAAAGAAAGAAATGCAGAACAAAAACCAATGCCTTATGATGTAGAAAACTTTACTTTTTCGCAATATTTTAATGAAGTGCAACGACATGATTTTGAAGTCGAAAAGAATTTGGATCAACAATCAAGAACTACTGTAGATTATGCTTTTGCTTTTCAACCCAAACCAATAGAACCTTTTCAAAAAACAAAATTTATGAAGAAAAGTAGTTATTGGAAGTTTTTGAGTGATCTTAATTTTAATTATTTGCCATCAAGTGTAACTTTTAATACAAATGTGGTAAGACAAAATAATGAACAACAATTTAGGCAGGTGGAAGATATTGGTATTGGTTTTGACCCGCTTTATCGAAGAAACTATGGCTTTAATTATCAATATGGTTTTAATTTTAATTTAACAAAATCCTTAAAAATTAATTATACAGCTTCATCAAGAAACCTTGTCAAAAGTTACTTGGATGAAAATGATCAGACTATAGATGGAGTAACAATTTGGGATCGATATTTTGATACGGGAACAGCTAATTTTCATATGCAACAGTTTGTTTTGAATTATGAGCTTCCATTGAACAAAATCCCTTTTTTGAGCTTTATTAAAGCTAATTACTCCTATACCGGTGATTATAGTTGGCAACAAGCTTCAGAAGCATTTGGGAAAGTTGAAAAAAATGGTCAGTATTATGATTTAGGAAGTACGGTTCAGAATGCTAAAACCACCAATTTTTCAACTACGTTTACTATGGATACCTTTTATAAATATTTAGGGATATCTAAAAATTCTTCTGCAGCTAAACCAAAAGTTGCTCAAGTACCAAAACCAGGCGAAAAAATCGTTAAAACGGATCCGTTAAAAAAGATCAATCAAAATCAATTTGTTGAAGGCCTGAAAGGAGTATTAACAAGTTTGAAAACTGTTAATTTAAGCTTTACGGATAATCAGGGTACAGTTTTACCTGGGTATACACCGGGTATTGGTTTTTTTGGTTCTTCAAAACCAACTTTGGGATTTGTATTTGGCAGCCAAAATGATGTTCGATATGAAGCTGCCAAAAATGGATGGTTGACCACTTATCAAGAATTCAATCAAAATTATACCAATGTTAAAAAACAAGAATTCAAAGGATCTGCGAATCTTGAGTTGACACCGGATTTAAAAATTGATTTATTAGGTGATCGTTCGTATTCTGAAAATTTTTCAGAACAATATGACGTTGGTGCTAATGGACAATATAATCCTAGATCGCCTTATAATTTTGGAATATTTTCTATTTCAACAATTTTGATACGAACTTCTTTTTCTACTAGTGATGAATTTAGTTCAACGGCATTTGATAAGTTTCGAGAAAATAGATTGGTAATTGCGAAAAGGCTAGCAACTGCAAGAGGAGGTATAGATGTTACCGATCCAGCACAATTAGATTCTAAAGGATTTCCTTTAGGCTACTCCAGTTCCAATCAGGCAGTTTTATTACCTGCTTTTTTGGCGGCTTATTCTGGTTCTAATGCAAGTAGTACTTCTACGAGTATTTTTAAAAACTTTCCATTGCCAAATTGGGCAATAAAGTATACTGGTTTGATGCGTTATGAGTTTTTCAAAAAGAACTTTAAACGTTTTTCTTTGCAACAAATCTATAGAGCATCTTATACCGTAAATTCTTTTAGGTCTAATTTTAAATATACTGAAAACCCTAATGGGAAAGATGATAGTGGGAACTATTTTAATCCTACTATTATGTCAAATGTTACTTTGGTAGAGCAGTTTAATCCATTAGTTAAATTGGATTTTGAATTAAAAAATTCTTTTAAAATTTTAACTCAAATCAATAAAGACAGAGCGTTGTCCATGAGTTTTGATAATAATTTATTAACGGAGGTTCATGGAATTGAATATGTAGTTGGATTAGGTTATCGAATTAAAGACGTAGTTTTCTCTTCCAGCTTGGCTGATAATCCGACTGGAGTTATTAAAAGTGATATAAATATTAAAGCCGATTTAACTTTAAGGGATAATCAAACCATTGTGCGGTATTTGGATTATAATAACAATCAATTAGGAGGAGGACAAAATATTTGGACATTAAATGTGACTTCTGATTATTCATTGAGTAAAAATTTGACAATAATATTTTATTATAATCATTCTTTTTCGAAACCAGTTATTTCTACATCCTTTCCATTGACTAATATTAGGTCTGGGTTTACATTTCGGTATACTTTCGGTAATTAATTTTTTAATTTCTAAAGTGTATATGTGTATAAGATTGTTACATTTGTACAAAAAAATAATTAATAATTTCAAATATCATTTTATGAGCATACCAGCAAATTTAAAGTACACAAAAGATCACGAATGGGTTAGTCTTGAAGGAGATGTTGCTACAGTGGGAATTACTCATTTTGCACAAAAAGAATTAGGGGATATTGTATATGTAGAAGTAGAAACATTAGATCAAACTTTAGAAAAAGATGAGGTTTTTGGTACTGTTGAAGCTGTAAAAACGGTATCTGATTTGTTTCTTCCTTTATCAGGTGAAATTATTGCTTTCAATGATGCTTTAGAAAGTACTCCAGAAAGTGTTAATTCGGATCCTTATGGTGCAGGATGGATGATTAAAGTAAAAATTTCTAATCCCGCAGAAATTGATGAATTATTGTCAGATGAAGCATATAAGGAACTTATAGGTGCCTAAATTTTTATTGTTTCTAGTTGCGTTATTTTGGACAGGGGTCGTTTCCTATTTTTGTTTGATAAAATCAAGTGAAATACCAAAAATTGAAATTCCAAATCTGGATAAATATGTTCATGTTTTTTTTCATTTCGTGTTTACTTTTGTTTGGTATTTATTTTTTAGAAAGCAATTGATTACGGAAAAAATTGTAAAACCATTGTTGTATTCGTTTTTGTTTTCTTTTACTTTTGGAATCACCATTGAAATTTTACAACAAACAATTACTACAACTAGAAATGCCGATATTTTTGATGTTATTGCAAATAGTACAGGGGCTTTGTTGTCGATTTCTTTTATAGTAATCAGTAATAAATTTAACTTTTTGAATTTCATTTTAAAAAAATAATTCCCACTTCGGTGGGTTTTTTTATTTTGAATGGATTGTTATAGAGGTCATATCATTCTAATAATGTAATTTTGCAAACGCTAACCTCTTAAATTTTATAGATGAATATTAAAGACTATTTAGATTCTACTTACTTAAAAACTAATACTCAAGCAGGTTTGAGTGAAAAAGATAATGAAACAGTAGTTCAAGGATTTATAAAAGAAGCAATTGACGAAAAATTTAAGTTGATTATGATTCGTCCTGATAGAGTTGCTTTGGCAAAAAAAATGATAGTAGAGGCGCAATCGAAAGTGTTAATTGGAACTGTAATTGACTTTCCTGGAGGTAATTCTGCATTAGATGAAAAATTAAAGGAAGCATTTGAGTGTATTCAAAATGGAGCTGATGAGTTGGATTATGTTTGTAATTATGAAGCTTTTAAAAATGGAGAAGTTGACTTGGTAAAAGAAGAGATTCTAAAAGGAACACGATTAGGTTTAGATCACAATAAAATTGTTAAGTGGATTATAGAAGTAGCTGCACTTAATGATTTGCAAATAGCACAACTTTCGGCATTGATAAAAAATGTGGTTATTTCTAATTTTAAAGAGTCTGATTATAATTCTGTTTTTGTAAAATCTTCAACTGGTTTTTTTGTTACTAAAGACAATTTGCCAAATGGCGCAACTGTTCCTTCAATAAAAATTATGCTTGAAAATAGTTTTCCGCTGCCCGTAAAAGCGGCTGGTGGAGTAAGGACTTATGACGAAGCTATAGAAATGATTGCTATTGGTGTAAAACGTATTGGAACTTCTGGTGCAAAAGCAATTGCAAATAGTGAAGAATCATCTACACAATATTGATTTGATATACATGCCCCAAATGAATAAATTCCTTTTATCTTTTTTTATTATTTTTAGTGTATTGTTTGTCAATGCTCAAAGTCCAATTTCAAAACAATTTGAGTCTTCAGATGATCGTTTTCCTGTTTTCTCTATTTGTTCCAATTTACAAGGAAAAGAGTTGGAAGAATGTTTTTATAATGAAGTCCAACAAATTGTATATCATAATTTTCAAGTGCCCGAATATTTAAAGAAAAGTCAATATTCAGGCGTTGTAAAAGTTCTTTTTGAAGTTGATGCTACGGGTAGGTTTAAAGTTATTGTTGTAAATTCTAACAATGAGGATTTAATCACTGAAACGAAAAAGGTTTTTTTAAATTTTCCAAAAATAGCACCGCCAACGTACAATGGGACTCCAACCTACTCTAAATTTAATTTGAAAATTGCTATTCCTTTGGTGTCTCCCGAGGAAAATGCTGCTGTTGCAAAGGCAAAAAAGGAAAATATTAATATTAATGAAGGGCTGACAGAATTGGATAGTATTGTATACAAACGTTTCGATAATCCGCAGTTTACTAGTCATCTCGGTATTCCTTTTTCTCATAGTTATTATGCTCAGTTTGATGCAGCAATAAATAAAATTGGAAGTAATAATCATACCGCCACTAAACCTTATACTTTTGCTGAAGTTGAAAAATATTATAATTTTCAAAAGGTTAATGCTAGTTTAATGAAAAACAAATCAGGGTGGTGGGGACGAAAAGTGTTTAATGAGAATTTAGCAGAGATACAAGGGGAAGGCTATTGGTTTGCATTGAATTTTTTGTTCAATGTGCAAGGTGGAATTTCAAATCCTAGTAAAACGGATTATACTTATGTAAATACTCGAGCTTTAAACTTTAAAGGAGGGCTTGGATCCCGTTTGAATTTTACCACTACTTTTTATGAAAGTCAAGGGCGTTTTGCAGATTATTACAATGATTATGCAAGATCAATAAAGCCTTCGGGGGGTAATCCTGCTGTAGTTCCAGGAATGGGTATTGCCAAAGAATATAATTCGGATTCATTTGATTTTCCTATGGCTGATGCTAATATTGTTTTTAATGCAGCCAAATATTTAGACTTACAATTAGGATATGGCAAGAATTTTATTGGTGATGGGTATCGTTCTTTATTTTTAAGTGATGGAACAAGTCCTTATCCTTTTTTTAAGATTGATGCCAATTTTTGGAAAATTAAATATACGGTAAATTATATGTGGCTAAAGGATGTTCGTCCAGATGTTACCGTAGAAAAAACGTATGCTTCAAAATATATGGTCAATCATTACCTGAGTTGGAATGTGTCAAATCGTTTGAATTTAGGTTTTTTTGAATCTGTAGTTTGGACCAATACCAATGGAAGAGGTTTTGATGCAAATTTCATTAATCCAATTGTTTTCTATCGTGCAGTTGAGTTTTCTTCTTCATCAAAAAGTGGAAATGAACTTTTGGGGTTAACTTATAAGTACAAATGGAATAATCAAGTAAACCTTTATGGACAATTTTTAATCGATGAGTTTTCTACTAGTGATATTGTTGGTGGTGATAACAGTTGGAAAAATAAATTAGGGTATCAATTGGGTGTTAAATATTTTAATGCATTCAAGGTGGATAATTTGCAATTGCAATTAGAATTCAATCATGTGCGCCCATATGTGTATTCGCATAGTGAACCAATTACAAATTATGCTCACAATAATCAAAGTTTAGGCCATCAATGGGGAGGTAATTTTCAGGAATTGGTGTTGTTGGGTTATTACACTAAAGATCGATTTTATGCCAATGCTAAATTTACTATTGGAACTCGTGGTTTCGATTTTGCAGATTCGGGAGCCAATTCTAATTATGGTGGAAATATTTATAGAGACTATGATGCCGATAGGTTTGCTGACACAGGTGTGAAAGTAGGTCAAGGAAACAAAACCAGTATTTTTATTTCAGATATTCAAGTTGGATATTTGGTTAATCCAGCAACTAATTTAAAATTTTTCGGAAATTTTCTGTTTCGTAATTTCGATCCTACTACAAATACAGCTACTGTTTATAAAAATCAAACAACTTGGTTTACTTTAGGCTTTAGGTCAGATGTGTTTAATGGGTATTTTGATTATTAAATTTATTTTGGCTTTCTTTAAGATTTTACATTTTGCTATAAAAACTGGTTAAAAAAGCTCTATTTTTTCAATTTACAAATAGATAGATTGTTTTTGAATCTAATTTGTATATTTGCAGCAGTTTTCTAAAAAAAAATACAACAATTTTATCTGCATTGAATACAACACCTAATTCCATTTCGTTCAAATCTATTTACATTGATTTTAAAGCAATTACAAAAGCTGGTTTGGCTATTAGTGTTGTTTTTTCGTCAATAGCTGGTTATGTTTTAGGTTTTGATACTTCACATCCTTTCAGTTGGTTGGTTTTGTTAAAACTAGCTGTTGGAGGTTATTGTATGGTTGGAGCTTCTAATGCATACAATCAAGTAATCGAAAAAGATTTGGATGCACTAATGGATCGTACTAAGAATCGTCCCGTTGCATCCGGAAGAATGGCGCCGAGCCTTGCTTTAATTGTTGCTAGTTTGCTTACCATTTTGGGAGTAACTTTGCTTTATACCATAAATCCGAAATCAGCGATGTTTGCTGCTATTTCTATTTTTTTATATACAAGTATTTATACACCACTTAAAACAGTAACTTCGTTGTCAGTTTTTGTGGGAGCATTTCCTGGAGCAATTCCATTTATGTTGGGTTGGGTAGCCGCTACTGGAGAGTTTGGTATTGAAGCAGGAACTTTATTTTTAATTCAGTTTTTTTGGCAGTTTCCCCATTTTTGGGCCATTGGTTGGTTTTTATATGACGATTATGAAAAGGCAGGTTTCTTTATGTTGCCCACTGGGAAAAAGGATAAAGGAACTTCATTACAAATAATTTTATATACGATTTGGTTGATAATTGCTTCGTTATTGCCTGCTTTAGGATATACTGGACGATTGTATATTACTCCACTTGCTTCAATTTTTGTCTTATGCCTAGGACTTTGGATGTTGTTTTATGCAGTTCGTTTGTATCAGATAAAATCCGCAAAAGCTGCAAGAACATTAATGCTTGTAAGCGTTTCTTATATAACCTTATTACAATTAGTATACATATTAGATAAATTTTTAAGATAATTATGGAAATGACAATGACAGCCGAAGATTATAAATCAAGAACGGCAAGATCGTATAAGCTGATTTTATTGTTCGCTATGGTAAGCATAACAATGATGTTTGCTGGTTTAACAAGTGCTTATGTAGTGAGTCAATCTAGGGCAGATTGGTTGATGGATTTTCAAATGCCTTCTGCATTTTTTTATAGTACTATTGCCATTATTGGTTGCAGTATTACATTTCATTTAGCAAAAAAAATGATTCAAAAAGACAATCAAAGTAAGACAACAATGTATCTATTGTCTACATTGGTATTAGGAATTTCATTTGTAATATTGCAATTTGTTGGGTTTGGTCAAATAGTGTTAAATGGGTATTATTTCACAGGAAGTGCAAGTTCGATAACAACTACATTTTTGTATATAGTGGTGCTCGTTCACTTAATTCATCTTGCAGGTGGAATGATTTCATTGTTAATTATTATTTATAATCATTTTAAACAAAAATATAATTCAACACAAACTCTTGGAATAGAACTAGGTGCAATGTATTGGCACTTTCTCGATATCTTATGGGTTTATTTATTTTTATTTTTATATTTCTTTAAATAAGAAAAAAACGTAAATTTGGAAACTTTTTAACGAATAACTTTTATGGAAGCGACAGTTACTACTGCAAATAGTGAAAAAACTTGGGGAGGCGGCAATGAGCCAATGGGAGCAAGTTATGGTAAATTAATGATGTGGTTTTTTATCGTATCAGATGCCTTAACGTTCTCTGGATTTTTAGCAGCTTACGGTTTTTCTAGATTTAAATTTATAGGAACATGGCCCTTGGCTGATGAAGTGTTTACACACTTTCCATTTTTACACGGTGTATCTGCTCCGATGTATTATGTTGCATTAATGACTTTTATTTTGATTTTCTCATCTGTAACGATGGTTTTGGCCGTAGATGCAGGGCATCAAATGAAAAAGGATAAAGTAGCCCTTTATATGTTTTTAACTATCATAGGGGGTATAATTTTCGTTGGCTCACAAGCTTGGGAATGGAAAAACTTTATCAAAGGTGAATACGGGGCTATCGAAACTACTGGTGGTAGTTTATTACAATTTGTAGATAAAGAAGGCCATCGTGTAGCTTTGGCTGATTTTGCAACAAAATTACCTGTTGAAAGAGAGCAATTAACTAGACCAAAAGCAAAATGGTTTATGGACGAAGCTGCAATTCCTACTTTTACGGTTGCTGAGGTTCAAGCTGGATTTAAAGCACATCCAGATGTTTTGGTTAGAATTGAAACAATTAATAAAAACAAAGAGAAAACAATTCTTTCTAGAGAAGATTCTGAAAAACGATTGAGTCAAGCAGCTTTAGTTATTGAGGGTGCAAATCTTACTCATAACGAATACGGAAGTAAGCTTTTTGCTGATTTCTTCTTCTTTATTACTGGTTTTCACGGTTTTCACGTTTTTTCTGGTATTGTAATTAATATTATTATTTTCTTTAATGTACTTTTGGGTACTTACGAGAAAAGAGGAAGTTATGAAATGGTTGAAAAAGTTGGACTATACTGGCACTTTGTCGATTTAGTTTGGGTATTTGTATTCACATTCTTCTATTTAGTTTAATTTTTAGATTTATCATTATGTCACACGCACATGTTTCTAATACAAAAAGAATTTGGACTGTTTTTGGTCTATTGTCTTTAATCACAACTGTTGAAGTTGGTTTTGGTATCATCAGACCAGATGCTTTATACATGCATACTTTTTTAACGATGAGTTTGTTGAACTGGTTGTTTATAATTTTAACATTAGTAAAAGCATATTATATTGTATGGGCATTCATGCACATGGAAGGAGAAAAAAAGTCATTAAGAAATGCTGTTGTTTTTCCTTTGATATTCTTAGTTTGTTATTTGCTTTTTATTCTATTGACAGAAGGAGACTATGTATTTGAGGTTTTTAAAAATTCTACCATTAAATGGAATTTTTAACAAGATATTAATTCAATGAAAAAGGTATCCGTCTCGACGGATGCCTTTTTTTATTTTAGTAAAGTAAATTTTATATAACCCTAATGAAAAAAAATATTGTTCTTTTTGTGTTGTTCATATTGCCTATTGTTGCTTATCTTTTTTTTGCATCAGGTATTAATAGTTTTACAAAATTGCCTGTGATTACTTCAAAAATTCCTGATTTTGGAGAATGGAAATCACTGAATGGCGAAAAAGTAAGCCTGAATAATAAGATAACAATTCTCGGTTTTTCAGGAACTGAGATTCTTAAAAACAGAGGGAATTATTTTAATCTAAATGAAAAAATATACCAGCGTTATCACGATTTTAAAGATTTACAGTTTGTGGTAGTTGCTCCTCTTGGAACTGAAAAAGATGTGAAAGTTGTAATTGATGCTTTAGGTGCTTTTACAGATGTGAGTCAATGGCATTTTATATTTGCAACTCCAGAAGAAATAAAGTCTTATTTTAGTCAATTAAAATTAAAAGGCAATTTGAATCCTGACTTTGGCACTCCTGATGTTTATATTGTAGACAAAGAAAGAAACTTGAGAGGACGTAAAGAAAAGAAAGGGTACAAGGAAGGATATAGTACATTTCATCCTGCTGAATTAAGCAATGAAATGCTCGATGATTTCAAAGTTATTCTCTATGAATATCGTGCTGCTTTAAAAAAGAATCATAACGCAACAAAACAATTATAAAGATGCTTAAGAATAAATCATACATTGGAATCTCTTTTATAATACTGGTTTTTGGTATCTATGCAATTCCGAAAATTGTAGATAGATTGAAAAACAACAGTGTTGTCCAAAGTGATAGATTAGACAAAACAAATGGATCTAATGTTCTAAATGAGAAATTAGTAACCATTGGTAGTGCACCTAAGTTTGAGCTTACCAATCAAGATAATGTAAAAATCACAAATGATTTTTACAAAGGTAAAGTATATGTTTTGGAGTTTTTCTTCGCAACTTGTCCTTCAATTTGCCCTAAAATGAATGCCAATATGCTTACACTTCAAAATACCTTTTTTGGAAATCCTAATTTTGGAATTGTATCGATTACTATTGATCCTGTACATGATACTCCAGCAGTTTTAAAAGAGCATGCTAAAATATTAGGTGTGAAATCTTCAAATTGGAACTTTTTGACAGGAGATCATGATTATATTTATAATTTATCCAATAAAGGGTTTAATATTTATGTAGGTGAAAACAGTAAAGTAAAAGGTGGTTTTGAACATTCGGGTCTTTTTGCCTTAATTGATAAAAATGGAAACATCAGATGCAGAAAAGATGACTATGGTAATCCTATTTTATATTATGATGGATTGGAGAAAAAAGGAATTAGAGATATTCAGCAGGACATACAAGCTTTGTTAAAAGAATAAACGGAACAAAATAAAGAAAATTAGATTAAAAAAATAAAATGGAAAATAATACTATAGAGCAAAAATATAATAAGTGGATTGTATTGTTGTCAATCGTAATACCAGTTGCGGTTGCTGTTCTTTTTAAAGTGAAGTTAAAAGATTTTGGTTTTAATGTTACACCACTGACCTTTTTGCCTCCAATTTATGCTACTGTAAATGGAATAACAGCAATAGTATTGGTTGCTGCGGTAATGGCTATTAAAAATGGCAATAAAAAGCGTCATGAGTTGTTGATGAAATTGGCAATTGGATGTTCTTTAGCATTTCTAGTAATGTATGTGGCGTATCACATGACTGCCGAATCTACAAAATATGGTGGAGAAGGGATTTTAAAATATGTGTATTTCTTTATTCTTATTACTCATATTTTTTTGTCAATAGCTATAATTCCTTTGGTTTTGATTACTTATGTTCGTGCTTTGGCCAGTAAATTTGATAAGCATAAAAAAATTGCAAAAATTACTTTTCCAATTTGGTTGTATGTTGCTGTAACTGGAGTGATTGTATATTTAATGATTTCGCCTTATTATGTTTAAAAAAAATATACCTGCAAATCTAAATTCAAATGCTAAACGTAAGATTCTTCTTTTTGGAATTTGTTTTTTCTTCATAGAAATTTCATCTTATGCCCAGTGCGCCATGTGTCGTGCTGCACTAAATGGAGAAGAGAATAAAGCGAAAGCAGCAGCTATAAATGATGGGATTGTTTATCTTATGATTATTCCTTATGTTTTAGTTGGAGCACTTGGATATTACATTTATCGAATGAAAAAGAAAAAACAGTAGTTCAATAGCAGTAGCAAAATTTAATTGCAATAAAAAAAAGTCAGTCCTGAAAAAATATTTTTTTTCAGGACTGACTTTTTTTATCACTGCAAACTGATTACTTTACTTCAGTCCGTCGATTGATACATTAATAGTTCCATCAACTTTTATAAATGCAATTATGGCTTGATTTGTTAATTGTATTTTTTGAAATTGAATGTCTTCCATCTTTCCATTGACAAAAACACCAGGCATAGGAGAGTAGTTTTTTAAATAAGGCATCATGCTTTGTTTGGCTTCATCAAGGTTTTGTTTGATAGAATAACGGCAACTTTCTTCCATTTTCTTTAATATAATACCTTGGGCCATCCAATTGGCTGTTCGCATTAATCTACTTTTGGTATCCAATACATAATCCAATTTGTCAAAATAGATTTCTTTGGTGGTTTCATTATATTGAGGAATTCCATTTAAATAAATCGTTCCGTTAACGGAGCCCAAAAGATCCAATGCAATTACTAATTTGCCATCTTTGTGCCAAATTGCTACATTTTGTACTTTTACTTTCTTACTTCCAGAACCAAATTCTTGACCTACAAAATTGGTTGTCATTATTTTTGAAGCTTCTTGGTAGGTTGATACTGCAGCTATATTGGCCGAGATTTGTTCGGGAATTTTGTCAACAGCTTTTAAGGTAATTTTGTTGGCTTCAAATTTTGAATCGGGTTTTTTGCCAATCAAAGTTTCCATATTACACTTCATGCCCATGTTGAGTAAAAAGGAATCGTTTTTTAATTTTACATTCGTTGAATATACTTCTATTGGAATAATTCTTAGCCAAGTTTTATAAGTATCACTCAATTCCATTGGTGAGCATATTTTGGATAAGGCATCCATAACATTGGGTTTGAAATCCATAGAGTCCTCAATAGCGCTATCAATGCTTTTTTCAATTTTTGATTTAAAGATGCTTACTGCAGGATTTATGAGATAAGTAACGGGCATATTTTTTCCAAATATGGTCATAGTGGGACTTTCGACCCAATCAAGAGATTTTAAAGTTGTTTTTGAATTTAATCTCCAGTTGTTTAGGCCTATACTACTCAACAAAGTGATTACGCCATTAAGATTAAATTCCTGAGTTTTGTATAAATCAACACCCAAAGTTTTGGTGCCAATTCTGTATTTCACCCAAATTTTTAAAGGTAAAACCGTTTTTAATTTTTCGCCTTCTTTTCCGTGATCATTGGTTATGGTAATTGGAGATTGTTTCCAAACTTTGATCTCAATATTGTCATCTTCGATGGTATTGTCTTCGTAAATTAAACCATTCATTAGAGTATTGGTTTGATTTTCGATGTCTTTTAGTTTGATGCTAACCGGTAGATTAATATAGGAGGGCGAACTATTGTATGTCAATGGAACCGCATCATCGGGTTCGGGTTTTAAAGATTCTATTTTTTGAGAGGCCGAAGAACAACTAGATGTTAGAATAACTAGAGTAGACAAGGAAAAAAATAGAATAGAAAATGATTTTAGCATTTGTTTTGTGTTTTGACGGCAAATTTAACAAAACAAATATATTTTTTGGTTAAGCGTGTAACAAATTAGATGGATATAAGTCTTATGTTTTAATTAGTAATTTAAGTATTCCGTTTTCTTAATGCTAAATTTTGAAGAGACATACTTTCCTTTATAAAATACAAAATCATGATTGAAATTAAAGACTTGCATAAATCATACAAAATGGGACATTCCGAATTGCATGTGCTAAAAGGAATTAATTTCAATATCAAAGAAGGGGAATTAGTTGCCATTATGGGTTCGTCAGGTTCAGGTAAATCTACTTTACTAAATATTCTGGGAATTCTAGATGAAGCAGATTCAGGTCTTTATACTTTAGATAATGTTCCAATTAAGAAACTCAATGAAACAATTGCTTCCAAATACCGAAACCAATTTCTTGGTTTTGTTTTTCAATCTTTTAACTTAATTAATTACAAAAGTGCCTTGGATAATGTGGCTTTGCCTTTATATTATCAGGGTGTGAAGAGAAAAGAAAGAAACGAGATTGCAATGCGATATTTAGAAAAAGTAGGTTTGGCATCTCATTCACATCATTTGCCAAATGAACTTTCCGGAGGACAAAAACAGCGTGTGGCTATTGCAAGAGCATTGGCTTCGAATCCAAAAGTTTTATTAGCTGATGAACCAACAGGCGCATTAGATACTTTGACTTCGTATGAGGTGATGGAATTAATACAAGGAATCAATGACGAAGGAAAAACGATTTTGATAGTGACTCACGAACCTGATATTGCTGCTATGTGCAAAAGAAACGTGGTTTTGAAAGACGGAATCATCATTGATGACAAAATGGTAGAACAAGTAAGAGCATCTTCTTATGTTTAATATAGAACGTTGGCAAGAAATATTTGAGGCAATCGCCAAAAACAAGTTGAGAACCTTTCTTACTGGGCTTTCTGTGGCGTCGGGTATTTTTATTTTGGTTATACTTCTTGGTGTTGGAAAAGGGTTGCAAAACGGAATTGAAAAACAATTTGAACGTGATGCTGCAGGTGTAATCGAGGTGTGGTCTGGCGCTACGACCAAAGCCTACAAAGGATTGAATCCTGGAAGGCAAATACAATTTAGAAACAGTGATTTTGATCTTGCAGTACAAAAATACGGTGGCCAATTGGATAAAAATGGGGTTACTGCTAGTGGCTGGGGAATTACTGTAAGTTATGGAAAGGAATCAGGAAATTATCAATACAGAGGTGTCAATACAGATGGTATGGAAATAGAAAATGTATCCGTTATAAAAGGCAGGTATATTAATCTAAATGACTTGAAACACAATGTAAAAGCAGCTGTGATTGGTCAAAAGGTCAAATTAGACCTGTTTAAAGAAAAAAATCCAATAGGCGAACAAATTACTGTAGCGAATATCAATTTTAAAGTAGTTGGTGTGTTTACTGATCCTGGAGGGGAGAGAGAAGAAAGTAGAGTATTCGTGCCTATAACTACAGCACAGCAGGTTTTTGGATTAGGAGATAAAATAAGTTATATGGCTTATACTATGAAAAAGAAAGAAACCTATGAAGAAGCTGTAGCCGAGTCCGAAAAATTCAAAAATGATTATGGGAAATTATTGAGAAGTAAAAATGGTGCTGCTCCTGATGATGAAAGTGCTGTTGGTATTTTTAATTCTGTCAAAGAAGCCAAAAAGTTCTATGACTTGAACCTTTATATTCGTTTGTTTTTTTGGTGGGTAGGGATTTGTACCATTATTGCAGGAGTTGTAGGGGTAAGTAATATTATGATGATTATAGTAAAAGAAAGAACGAAAGAAATAGGAATTAGAAAAGCGCTTGGAGCTTCGCCTATTTCAATTATTATTATGATTTTGCATGAATCAATATTTATAACCACTATTTCTGGTTTTATTGGATTGTTAACAGGATTGGCGCTTTTAGAATTGGTTGGTCCACATGCAGAAAGTGAATATTTTAGGAATCCGCAAGTAGATTTTACTGTGGCGATATCAACCTTAATTGTTTTAGTGATTGCAGGTGCTTTGGCAGGATTTATCCCAGCCTATAGAGCCGCAAAAATTAGACCTATTGTTGCACTTAGAGACGAATAATTATGTTTGATAGAGAAAAATGGAACGAAATTTTAGAGGCTTTAACAGCCAATACTTTCCGAACGCTTTTAACAGCTTTTGGGGTGTTTTGGGGTATATTTATTTTGGTTATTTTGTTAGCCGCCTCAAATGGTTTGGAAAATGGTGTAAAAAAGGGATTTGACGGTATCGCTACAAACACTATGTTTATGTGGACTCAAACTACTTCTAAGGCTTACAAAGGTTTGCCGAAGACTAGGAGGTATGATTTTAAAAATAGTGATGTAGATGCTTTAAAACAAAAATTCCCAGATCTTTTATATGTTTCGCCACGTAATCAACTAGGTGATTTTAATGGAGTCAGTAATGTTATTCGAGGTACAAAAACTGGAGCTTATACCATTTACGGTGATTATCCTGAGTTGATCAAGCAAGAGCAGATGGAAATTATTAAAGGCCGTTTTGTGAATCAGCAGGATATTCTTTCTAGACGCAAAGTGGCAATTATTGGTAGAGGAGTTATTGCCGAATTGTATATGAATGCCGAAGAAGTCATAGGTACTTATATCAAAATAAACGGTGTCAATTTTATGGTGGTTGGAGTGTATAAATCCAAAGGTCAAAATAATGGAAATGCCGAATCTGCTCAAAAAAATATTTTCATTCCCTTTACCACTTTTCAACAAGCTTTTAATTTTGGAGATACTGTAGGTTGGATGGCGCTTACCGCAAATGATAATGCTTCTATAACAGAGCTTAGACCTGGTATTCTAGCATTCATGAGAGAAAGACATTATATTCATCCCGATGATGAAAGAGCGGTTGGTAATTTTGACTTGTATAAAGAATTTCAAAAAGTACAAGATTTGTTTATGGTTCTTAAGTTCATTGCTTATTTTGTTGGAACTTTAGTATTGTTATCTGGTATTATTGGAATTTCAAACATTATGCTCATTGTAGTAAAAGAAAGAACTAATGAAATCGGAATCCGAAGAGCACTAGGAGCAACACCGGGTGCCATTCGATCTCAAATATTATTAGAAGCTATTTTTTTAACTATAATAGCAGGTATGTTTGGTATTGCTGTTGCAACGGGATTACTTGCTATATTGAATATGATATTAGCTTCAATGCCTACAGAAGGAATGATGTTTATAAATCCAAGTGTGGACTTAGTTGTTGTTTTTATAGCCTTGCTTATATTAGTGGGGTCAGGATTGCTAGCAGGTTTTATTCCTGCACAAACAGCCATTAACATTAAACCAGTCGATGCATTACGAACTGAATAGAAAATCAATCAAAAAATAATAATAATCGAATAAAATTTACAAAATGAAAAAAGGAGTAACCATAACCGTATTGATTCTTATAGCAATAGTTTTTTTCGGGGCTTTATATTATTTGTACGCCAAAAACCAGGAATCTCCTATTGTTTTTGAAACGGACAAAGTAGAAGTGAAAACTATTATAAAAAGTACTCTTGCTACTGGGAATATTGTGCCAGACGAAGAAGTATTAATCAAACCCAATATTTCGGGTATTATTGAAGCAGTATATATTAAGGCCGGAGAATCAGTAAAAGCAGGTGACTTGATTGCAAAAATAAAAGTAGTTGCTAATGTATCTAATTTGAGTAATTCACAAAATCAAGTGAAAACAGCGAAAATTGAATTGGATAATCAAGAGAAATTGTACCAAAGACAAAAAACATTGTTTGATAAAGGGGTTATTTCTGCCAATGATTTTGATGCTGCTCAACTTGCCTATAATCAGGCTAGACAAAATTATAGTGCCTCTATTCAGGGATTTGATATTGTGAAAACAGGTACTACTTCTGGCTTAGGAAGTTATGCGAATACTTTGATTCGTTCAACAGTAAATGGAATGGTACTCGATGTTCCTGTAAAAGTGGGTAATCAAGTCATTGAGAGTAATAATTTCAATGAAGGTACAACAATTGCTAGTGTTGCCGATATTGGAAGAATGATATTTGTTGGTAAAGTAGATGAATCTGAAGTAGGAAAGATCAAATTAAATATGCCTATCGAAATTACTATTGGAGCCATTGAAAATAAAAAATTCGAAGCTGTATTGACTTATATAGCTCCAAAAGGGAAAACGGAAAACGGAGCTATTCAATTCGAAATAAAAGCAACATTAACCAATAGAGATAATACTTTTATCAGAGCAGGTTTGAGTGCTAATGCTTCCATTATATTAGAAAAAGCAGATAAAGTGCAAGCTTTAAAAGAATCATTGATTCAGTTTGACAAAAAAACACAAAAGCCTTATGTTGAAATAGAAACAGGGAAACAAAAGTTTCAACGAAAAGATATTACATTGGGTGTAAGTGACGGAATCTATGTTCAGGTAAAAAGTGGAATTAAACCCACAGATAAAATAAAAGTATGGAATCAAGGGTTAATTACGGAAGAGGTTAAACCCAAATAATCGCTAAAAAAAGGTTTTTGAATTACAAATTAAGTTAAATATGCGTAGTATATTTGTTACGCTTTTATTCCAATAAAAATGAAAAAAATAAATTATTTTAGTATCGCTTTAGTCTTTCTGATAGGATTATCGACTCAAGCACAAACCAAAGTATGGACTTTAGAAGAGTGTGTAAAGTATGCTATAAAAAACAATATTTCTATAAAAAACACCGAATTGGATACGCTTTCGGCTAGTATAGACAAAAGAGGCGCTTTTGGAAATTTTTTACCAAGTGCTAATTTGAGTGCTAACCATTCTTGGAATATTGGTCTAAATCAAGATATAACAACAGGTCTTTTGAGAAATCAAACTACTCAATTTACAAGCCTTGGAGCCAATGTTGGAGTAGATATCTACAAAGGAATGCAGAATCAAAATACACTGCGAAAAGCTAATCTTTCTATTGTTTCTTCCAAATACAAATTGGTAAAAATGCAGGAGGACATTGCTTTGAATGTTGCCAATGCTTTTTTGCAAGTGCTTTTTAATAAAGAAAATCTAAAAGTGCAACAAGAACAGTTATCAATAAATGAAAAACAATACAAACGTTCCGAAGAATTGGTAAAAGCGGGTTCTATACCACGAGGCGATTTATTAGATATCAAAGCTACAGTGGCTTCTAATAAACAAAATGTTATTACAGCCGAAAATGCATTATTAATTTCTAAATTGAGTTTGGCTCAATTATTACAATTAAAAGAATTTTGGGATTTTGATGTAATAGACGATACTAATGCTAAAGACGAAAATAATATTATGTCGATAAAACCGATGGATATTTATGCAAAAGCAAAAGAGAGTAGAACAGAATTGAAAATTGCACAAACCAATTTGGAAATCGCTGAAAAAGATGTGGCAATTTCAAAAGGAGCTTATCAACCTACCTTATCTGCTTTTTATAATTTTAATACAAGAGCAAGTTATAGCGATATTGTAACCGGTTCTGCTCCAAATACAGCAAATCCTACCTCTGTTGTTGGTTATGTAGAAGGCACGAACCAAAACGTTTTGAGACCTAATTCAGTGGCGGTATTAGGAGGTCCAGAACCTGTTATGGATCAATTTAGTAATAACAAAGGGCATTCTTTTGGGGCACAATTGTCGATTCCTATTTTTAATGGATTCTCTGTAAGAAATAATGTAGAACGTTCCAAAGTTGCTTTAGAAAAATCTAAAATTGCATTGGAAAAAGAAGATTTGGATTTGCAACGAAATGTTTACACTGCTTTCACAGATGCCAAAGGAGCTTTGAATGCACATGAGTCTGCCATTGTAGCTTTAGAATCTAGAGAAGAAGCCTATAATTATGCAAAAGAAAAATATGCAGTGGGGTTAATGAATTCTTTCGATTTTAATCAGTCACAAACGTTGCTTACCAATGCACAATCAGAAGTTATTAGAACCAAATACGATTATATCTTTAAAATCAAAATATTAGAATTTTATTTTGGAATTCCAATTATCAAAAATTAATTTATCATGTCAAAAAAAACAATTTACATCTTATTAGGATCGGCAGTAGTAATTATAGCTTTATTAATTGGACTTTCAAAAGCGGGTGTCTTAGGAAATAAAGATAAAGGAAAAGAAATTGAAATCGCCAATGTGGTTACGGGTGCAATAGTGGAAACAGTATCGGCAACGGGTAAAATTCAACCCGAAATTGAAGTAAAGATTTCATCTGAAGTTTCAGGCGAAATTATTTCACTTAATGTAAAAGAAGGTCAAGTAGTAAAAAAAGGAGATTTATTGGTAAAAATTAATCCAGATTTATATACTTCGGGCTACAATCGTTCTGTTTCGAATTTGTCTGGAACTAAAGCCGGTTTAAGTCAATCAGAAGCTTCTTTTAATGAAGCAAAAGCAAATTATGAAAGAAATAAAACTTTGTTTGAAAAAGGGATTATTTCAAAATCAGATTGGGATAAGGCAATAGCTTCTTTTGAAGTGGCAAAAGCCAATAAACAATCTGCTTTTTATAATGTAAAAAGTGCTTCGGCAACTGTTAATGAAGCCAAAGACAACTTGGGTAGAACTACTATTTATGCTCCTGCTGATGGTACCATTTCTGTGCTTAATGTAGAGCTTGGCGAGAGAGTTTTAGGGACGCAACAAATGGCTGGAACCGAAATTTTAAGAGTTGCCAATTTAAACAATATGGAGGTTGAAGTAGATGTAAACGAAAATGATATTGTAAAAATAAAAGTTGGGGATTTGGCTAATGTAGAAGTGGATGCCTATTTGAAAAAACAATTTAAAGGTGTTGTTACCAGTATTTCAAATTCAGCAAGTACGGCTTTAACAGCAGATCAAGTAACTAATTTTAAGGTAAAAGTTAGAATTTTAAAAGAATCGTATCAAGATTTAATGGTTGGGAAACCGTCTTCTTATTCTCCTTTCCGACCAGGTATGACCGCTACGGTTGATATTATCACTACAACAAAAACGAATGTGGTTCATGTTCCTATCAGTTCTGTTGTTGTGAAGTCTGATACTACTGCCGTAAAAGAAATCAAAATGGACGGACCTGAGTCTGACGACAAAAAGGAAGCTCCGAAAAGTGACAAAAAATATGAATGTGTTTTTGTAAAAGTAGGCGATAAAGCTAAAATTAGAATCATAAAAACTGGAATTCAAGATGATACAAATATTGAAGTAGTTTCAGGATTGAAAAAAGGCGATGTTGTTATCACAGGGCCTTATTCTACCGTCTCCAAAGATCTAAATTCTGGAGATAAAGTATTTGTTCCAACCGAAACAGACAAGAAAAAATAGTTTCCTTAATCATTAAATGGTATAAATTATTGTTCGGTTTCTTTTGAAGAATATAAAAATAAAAACACGTCTTGAACTTCCTGGACGTGTTTTTTGTTTTATAAAGGAAATTTAAAAATTAGGTGTAAATTTGCAATCGTATTCATTATTTCATGATTTTATAATAAAAAATCTAAAATCTACAACCTAAAATTAATAACGTGTCGTATATACTTAACATTGAAACCGCTACCAAAAATTGTTCTGTTGCTTTGGCAAAAGAAGGAAAAATGATATTGTGCAAAGAAATTGCAGAAGAAGGGTATTCGCATGCGGAGCGTTTGCATGTTTTTATAGAAGAAATTATGAGCGAGGCGGGAATAGGGTATAAAGATTTGGCGGCAATTGCCGTAAGTCAAGGGCCAGGATCTTATACGGGATTGCGAATAGGTATTTCGGCAGCTAAAGGCTTGTGTTATGCTCTGGAAATTCCATTAATTGCGGTTGACACTTTGCAGTCATTGGCCTTGAAAGTTACAGTTGCTGAAGGTTTTATTGTTCCTATGATTGATGCCCGTAGAATGGAAGTGTATAGTGCTGTTTTTTCTCCTTTATTAGAAAAAAAACGAGAAGTATTGGCCGAGATTATAACCGAAAAATCTTTTGAAGAACTACAAGGGACAGTTTATTTTGTAGGTGATTGCAATGAAAAATGCAAAACAGTTTTGACAAATGATAATTTTGTATTCTTAGATGCTATTAAATATCCTTCTGCCAACGAAATGTGTGCTTTGAGTTTTGATAAATACAAAATAAACGACACAGTTGATGTCGCCTATTTTGAACCTTATTATTTGAAAGATTTTTTAATTACCACTTCAAAAAAATAGTTTGGTTTTTGCTAATTACTTTTTGATAACTCGGTAACATACGGTTGAAAAGTGATCCCCGCTTCATCAAATGCCAATTTGCAATTTTCTAATGTATCCGAGATTACACTACCCAAATCTTCATTTTTGGCCCAAGGTCTAACGGCAATTTGAATAGCATTATCAGTAAGATTCTTAACGGATACCTCTGCTATAGGTGAAGCTAATACTTTGGGATTGCTTTGTAGCACTTTTGTTATGATGTTTTTTACTTCTTTGATGTCAGTGTCATAAGATATAGCGATTGTCAAATCAGCTCTTCGGGTACCTTGCATCGAATAGTTTGTGATTGTTCCATTGGATAAAGACCCGTTGGGTACAAAAACAGTTTGATTATTGGCTGTTATTAATTTGGTTACAAAAATTTGAATTTCTTGTACCGTAGCCAAAATACCTTGTGCTTCAATAGTATCTCCAACTTTAAAAGGTTTAAAAAGGATGATTAGCATTCCTCCAGCAAAATTAGACAATGAACCTTGTAATGACAAACCAACAGCGAGTCCCATTGCACCCAAAATAGCTACAAAAGAGGAGGTTTCTATTCCTAATTTTGAAATAAAAGTAACAAAAAGTAAGACTCTTAATGCCCACAATAATATGTCGGCTAGAAATTTGGTTAATGTTGGGTCTAGCTCTCTTTGGATCATTATTTTTCGAATAATTCTATTGATAATTCGAATGGAATAAAGTCCAATAAAAAGAATTAGAAAAGCGGAAATAACTTTTGGAGAATAATTTATAAGTGCCGTAATAAAGGTGTCGGCATAACCAGCGATGAAATTGGGGTCTAAAGTCATATTTTAAATCATAAATGACCTTCTCATATGAGAAGGCCATAATTGGATTGCAAAAATAAGAAATTAATATTTTTATAAAATGCTATTTTGGAACTTCTTCAGAATTTGTTGAGGTTGTATCCAAGTTTTTTAGTTCTGAAGTTTCTTCTGGAGCAGTTGTTTTTCCTTTTGTGCTATCAATGGCTTGTTCTATACTTGTTTCTGCTTTTTCTATAATTGGAGTTATAGTTTCTTTAGCTTTGTTTAACGTATCTTCAATAAAAACTTCAGCTTTTTCTATATGAGGACTGGCAATTTCTTTTGCTTTGGCCACTGTTTCTTCTATAAAGTTTTCGGCTTTTTCAATTTGAGGTGATGCAACTTCTTTTGCCTTGTTTACCGTTTCTTCAATAAAAGCCTCTGCTTTTTCAATTTGAGGCGTTGCTGTTTCTTTAATAGTTGTCACAGTTTCGTCCACAAATGTTTCGGCTTTGTCTAAATAGGGTTGAGCGGCCTCTTTTGTTTCTTCAATTACGTTTTCTGCTTGTTCTACTATTTCGCTTGCTTTTTCTTTGGCTGTGCCAAATACACTTTTAAAAAATGAAGTTATTCCCATGGTTTTTACTTTTTAGGTTAGAAAAACCAAATGTAAACTTTATTTTTATAATTACCATATTAAATAATTGTACAGCAATGGATTACGGTATATTGTTTTTTTGTATTTCTCATACAGTGAGAGTGCTTACTGTTCTGTTTTGAATTGAAATAGGAATTTAAAAAAAAAGCGTTTCTAATTTTAGAAACGCTTTTGTAATGTTATTGTATAGCTAATGGTTTTAAACAGCTTCTACTTTTATTCCTTCATCATTCAACATACTTTTTAGCATGTTTTCGATGCCGCTTTTCAAGGTAAAAGTTGATGAGGGACATCCATTACATGCACCTTGCATAATTACTTTTACGGTTTTTGTTATACTATCGTAGGAATCAAAAAGAATATTTCCTCCATCTGCGGCTACAGCCGGTTTTACGTATTCTTCAAGTATGTTAATGATTTTTTGAGATGTTTCATCAAGTGAATCAAATGATTCGTCTTTTGTTTTTTCGTCTTTAACAATAGTTTGAATCATAGTTTCATCAAGCACAGTACCTCCGTTTTCGATGTATTGTTTTATAAAAGTTCTTAATTCAAGTGTAATATCTTGCCATTCATTGATGTCGTATTTGGTAACAGAGATGTAATTTTCATCTATAAAGACCTCTTTTACATAAGGGAATTTAAATAATTCAGTTGCTAACGGTGAAGGTGCGCTTTGATCTATGTTTTTGAACTCAATAGCATTTTTCGTAATCATTTTATTGATGACAAATTTGAGTGCAGCAGGATTTGGAGTAGATTCACCATAAACGGTAATAGGCTGTTTTTTTGTTTTGTTTTCATCAATGGCTATGATTATTCCTCCTTTGTTTATAAAGGCTTCAATTTGTTCTGCAACAGCGTCTTTTACATCGTCCCATTCAACTATGCTAAATCTTTCAATTGCAATGAAATTACCTGATATATAGACTGTTTTAACAAATGGTAAATAAAATAATTGTTGGGCTAGAGGAGACGCTTTTGCTTCATCGATGTTTTTAAATTCGAAACTTTCGTTTTGAGTAATGAAGTCAGGAAATTCAAATTTTAATATTGTTGGGTTTTGGGTTTCTTTTATAGTAACTTTTGTCATGATTTTTGTGATTTTTTACAAATTTAGTGAAGTTATTTTCTATGATTAACTATATTTGATATTTTAAAGAATAAATTAACAAAAGTTTTTTTTTCGTGATTAATTTTATAAAACCGCCCCTTAATGTATAATAAAATCAAATTTGTTTTTGCCTTTTTTTTTATCACTTTAACTACTTTCGCACAGGAAGGAATACCCGTTTATTCAGATTATCTATCGGATAATTATTATTTAATTTTTCCTTCTATGGCTGGTGCATCCAATTGCCATAAACTTAGGCTTACTGCAAGAAAACAATGGTTTGATCAAACTGATGCACCTGCTCTCCAAACATTAAGTTACAATGGTAGGGTTGGTGATAAATCTGGAGTTGGTGCTATTGTTTTTAATGATGTTAATGGGTATCATTCCCAATTTGGTTTCAAAGCAACTTATGCACATCATCTTATGTTTTCAAGGGATGAAGTAGATTTAAATCAATTATCCTTTGGTATAAATGTAGGTGTAAATCAAAGTCAATTGGATGAAACTGATTTTCAAAATTCAGGAGATTATGATCCACTCCTTGGAAATGTTGTTCAGCAAGCTTCTTATTTTAATTTAGATATAGGAGCATCTTATAATTATCTTGATTTTAGTTTTAATGCAGTGGTAAAGAATGTTTTAGAGACAAGACAGACTATTTATAGTGAATATGAAAGTGATAATTTGCGTAAGTTTATTGTTAGCGGTGGTTATGTTTTTGGTAATGCCGACAAAATATTATGGGAGCCTTCTTTACTGTATCAATATGTGGATAAAACAAAGGAAAGCGCATTGGATATGAACTTGAAAGCCTATAAGAAACTAGAAATGGGGCAATTATGGGGAGGTCTATCTTACAGAAGAAGTTTTGATGGAGCCGAATACATTAGCGGAAGCGGAACAAACAGTCAAAAATTGCAGTATATTACTCCAGTTCTAGGTTTAAATTATAAAAATTTCATGTTTGCCTATACATATACTCATCTATTGGGTGATATTCAATATGATAATGCAGGATTTCATCAGCTTACACTAGGTATTAACTTTTTATGCAAACCTGAAAAATACGATTGTAATTGTCCTGCTATTAATTAAAAAGTTATAAAAGAAAATGATAATTAAGCCTGTAAACGGAAAATCACCTGTTATTCCTGAAGATTGTTATGTAGCTGATAATGCAACTATTGTGGGTGATGTAACTTTTGGTTCTCAATGTAGTGTCTGGTTTAATACAGTGATTCGCGGTGATGTACATTATATTAAAATTGGAAATAAAGTAAATATTCAAGATGGAGCAGTTGTTCATTGTACCTATCAAAAACATCCAACAATAATTGGTAATAATGTTTCCATAGGACATAATGCAATAGTACATGGTTGTACGATCCATGATAATGTATTAATCGGAATGGGGGCAATCGTTATGGATAATTGTATAGTCGAAAGTAATTCTATTGTTGCTGCAGGCGCAGTAATCACTCAAAATACTGTTGTTGAGTCAGGTTCTATCTGGGCTGGTGTTCCAGCTAAGAAAGTTAAAGATATAGATCAATCAAATTTTGCTGGTGAGATAGAACGTATTTCAAATAATTATGTAATGTATTCAAGCTGGTTTAAAGAAGAGTAATTTTTTGTTTAATTTATAGAAATTATTTGACAATAAATAAGTGTTTTTGGAATACAATTTTTTTAACAATAAGAATCAATTAAACCCAAAATCTGGATTAGAAAATTATCATATCTAAATTGTTCTACACAACGAAGAACGTGCTCCTATTTTCAAAATCGAAAGTCAAAAGTATTAGTTCATTGGTTGCTATTTATTTTGGTATTCACTAATAAACTTCGTTTTCCTCAAAAATAGTCCGTTAGTTTTACTTTTAATGAATAATTTAGCTTCGTTGCTAAGTCTATTGCGGATTCTGATTTAAATATTTATCTTTTCAAAAAAAACGTTTTTATAACTTTCACTAATTGGAATTCTTTTATCTGCAATTAAAACTTTGTTTTTTTGGATGGATTTGATGTGCTTTATGTTGATGATATAAGAACGATGTATTCTTGAAAATCCTTTAGAGGACAATAAGTTTTCAAGCTTTATTAAGCTGATTAGTGTTAGAATGTATTTATTATCAGTAGTGTAAATTTTGACATAATCTTTTAAACCTTCGATAAATAGAATGTCTTTAAAATTTATTTTGACATTTTCATATTCTGCTCGTACAAAAATAAAATCTTGTTCGATTTCTGGAGGATTTGCATTTTGATTTGTTGCGGATATACTCTTTGGTGTATTAATTTGTTGGGCTCTTAAAACGGATTTTAAAAATCGATTAAATGGAATTGGTTTTACCAAGTAGTCAACTGCGCCTAGATTGAAACCTTCCACAGCATAATCGGAATAGGCTGTTGTGAAAATAATTAACGGTTTGTTTTCGATTGCATTGATAAAATCAATTCCTGAGAAATGAGGCATTTCTATATCTAAAAAGATTAGATCAATTTGAGATTGATTGATTATGGAAATGGCATCAATTGCATTGGTAAAGGTAGTGACTAGTTCTAGAGAATCAATTCGTCCTACGAATTCTACCAATAATTCTACTGCTAAAGGTTCGTCATCTATAATAACACACTTCATTTTTTTTAGTTTTTAAGAATTGATTTAAAAAGAGTTGTTGGATTCTAATTGTATTTTATCCAATTGTAAAATTAAATTTACCGTATACAATGAATCTGTTGTTGTTAGTTTTAATGTATGCGCATTTGGATAAAGTAAAAGTAGCCTATTTTTGATATTTGTTAAACCAATTCCAGAATTTACCGGATCTTTTTTAGTGTTCTCTATTTTGTTTTGTACCCAAAAGTCTAAAATATTTTCCGTGATAGTTATCTTAATTTTTACAAATGTAGCGCCTTTATAATCAGTTCCATATTTAAAAGCATTCTCTATAAATGAAATTAATAACATTGGTTCAATAAACTTATTTTTGGTATCACCATGAATGTTTATTGTTAAGTTTTCTATGTTATTTAGCCTCAGTTTTTGTAACTCTATATAATTTTTGATGTAGCTAATTTCTTTTTCTAATAAAACAGTCTTGTTGTCCGTTTCATATAGCATATATCGCATCATTTCGGATAATGTTACAATTGCATCTGGTACTAAATCTGATTTTTTATGGGCAAGGGAATAAATACTATTTAATGAATTGAAGAGAAAGTGTGGATTTGTCTGCTTTCTTAAATAGTTCAACTCAGCTGTTGTCCTCTGACTATCAGATATTAATTTGTTTTGTTGGTCGTTATAAAATTCAGATAGGGTTTTAATAATTGTACTAATGGCAACTATTAAAAGGTAAAAAAAGGAAGGGATTATTTTAAAAAAGAGAGGTTGTTCTCTTCTAGGACCAATATGTTGTATTCCATTTTTATTCATTTGAAACTTTTGAAAATTGATGTCCTTTTGGGGTTTCATTTCCAGAAATTCAGTTGATATAAAATGTTGCCTTATAAACATTATAATGATTATGAGTACAAAAATGATACTTATATAATTGACATATTTTTTCTTTAAAAGTAGATTAGGAACTAAATAAAGATAATTTAAATAGAATAGTAAAATACCAGTTAACCATTGAACATAAAAATCACTATTAATATGAAAGGGACTTTCGTAAAACTGAATAAGAGATGTGCTTATAAAAAAACACCATATTATACAATGTATTAAGATCTTATTATAGATATGATTTTTTACGATATCAATATTCATTTATATTTTTATTTTTAATGAGATTAAATCATTTTTTGTGATTGTGGGTGATGAATTTGATTCTAATTTATGTAATACTAAATGGCCTACTGCTAAGGCATCCTTTTCAGTCTGAAAAGATTTCTGTTGACTAACAACGGGTATAATGGTTTGTTTTATTATTATTTTATTGTTGTTTGAAATAGTATAGCCCCAACCATTTATGATTTTTATAGATTCAACTTTAAAATTTTCTTCTTTTTTTAGAAAAACGAAGATAAATGTTCCTGTCAAAAATATAATTAAGTATATGTTAAAAAGAGGATTGAAATTCTTCCGGATTTTTTTCCGGAAGAATTTTGCTTTAGTATTAATTGTCGTCATCATTTTGTTCTTCGGATGGTTTAAATTCCCAGACATCATCAAAATAAGATGTTCCTGATTTTCCTAGCATAACGAAACCTCGTTCGCCTTTGATTGTAATTCCAAGTGCATCAGATCTTCCAGATCCTTCAAGGGATGTTTTTTCTTTCCAAATATCTGTTTTTGGATTGTACTCCCAAATTGTTCTTCCGCTTTCACCACAAGTAATATAACCCAAACTATTAATACTGAAACTTGATGCATTTGCTCTTTTAATTGAATAGGCATCGTGATCAGTTCCATCATCATCTAAATCTCTTTTTCTTGTCCATACATCAGTAATTGGATCAAATGCCCAAAAATCTACTTGATTTACGCCACTGTTTAGTCCTGTTCCTAAATAGGCAATATCGTTTATTACGAATACAGTTGCATTTCTTCTTTTGTTTCCACTAAATCCATTAACTTGAGTCCAAGTATTGTCTGTTGCGTTATATTGGTAAAAATCTTTTAAGTAATTACCATCATAACCAGTCCCAAAAAATGCTTTTCCGCCTACTTGGAATCCTACGGCACCATAACGTGCTGTTCCTGCAAAATCAGTTTTTTTTGTCCAAATATTAGTATCAGGATTGTATTCATAAAAATCTTTTAATTTATTCGTACCATCATATCCCAATCCCACATATCCATTTCCGTTTAATTCGAATCCTGATCCTGAGCTCCTTGCTATACCGATAAAATCTGCTTTTTGTTCCCAATAATCCCCTGCTGAATTGTATGCCCATAAGTCATTTAGGTATTCATCTCCCGTATAACCAGTAGTAACATAAGCAAAAGACCCTATTACAAAACTGGTAGCACTTGAACGGGCAGGTCCATCAAAGGCTGATTTTTTAATCCAATTTCCTAATTTTTCTTCTGTATCATCGTCACTACAGCTTATTGAAAATAGGCTAATTAGCAAAGTACTAAGTATTATTCCTTTTTTAAAATGTTTCATATGTCTAAAATTTATTTATTTGTGATGATGTTAATTTTCTCGTTTATTTTATATTTATCAGTAAATTTTATTGGGACAGTTTTTAAATTTTGTATTTTATACTAATCGAAAAGAGGCTACCGTTTTTCTGTTTCTGATTTATTTCGTATGTTTTATTATTATCTGAAAATTTGAATTCTTTATTCGTCGAATACCCTCCTTTGGCTGTAATTATCCAAGATTTATCCATATTTCTTGCAAATTGTAACGTAGTTTCCATTTGTGAAAAGCCTACTTTAGAAACGGTGTTTAGGTCATCATTAATTATGTATTCATCAAGATTATAACTACAGCCATTAAAATCATTATTTATGCTAAATTTATTTCGTATCGAATTCGAAAAGCTGAATGATGATTTTGGGAAACCCAATTTTATATAGACATGCTCATTGAATTGGTGATTATATGTAAAAGTGGGTAGCCAATCCACTGTTCCAAAAAGTGTTGTTCTTTTTATTCCAAAATCAACACTGCTATTTTTATTAATATTATAATTGATTTCAATACTTCCTAAAAGCATGACATCTGAAAAAGTTATATGATTTTCAAAATTAAGTGTTGGCTGAATGCCAAATGTCAATCTTGTTTTATCGTTTAACTGTTTTGAAAATTCAAAATTATTTTCATAAGTATTGAAATGTGTACTGCTGTAATTTGTAGCATAATCCTTTAGTAAATAATCTTTTAATTCATCTGTAATGGTTGTGCTTTTGTAACTAAATATATTCGTCAGTTTTATTTTTGTATCTGTTGTTTTAAAAAGAGTTAGACCAATTTCTGTTTGTTTAATAGTTCCTTTATTAATAGGTTCAGTTTGCAAATTCCAATCAAGGGCACATCCTTTTTGTGCATTGATACCAATAAATGGTATTAAAATCAAAAGCTTAGTAAAGTTGTTTATTCTCATTTTTTTAATATTGGTTCAAAAGTAAATGGGTTGTTACCGAATAAAAAAGAATATATATACATGCCTTCATTCTATAGACAAATAGCCGATAATAAAGGATAAACAACGAAATAAAGATGGATTTGGAGTTGTAGAGTAATTATGAGTTTTTATAGATATAATATTCCTGATGGTATATGTTATTAGGATAGCTTTGATCGTGGCTTTTATATTTGTTCAAAAAAATAAATATGTACAAGTTTTTGTTTTTCATGTTTTTGAGTATTCTAATGGTTTCTTGTGATTCCGATGTTGATGCGGGTAAGTTTGTGGTAGGTTCGGATTATTTATCGATAAAAAACAAAGTGATTTCCATAGACACCATGACGGTTACTCTTTCAACAATCAGGTTAGATTCTTTAGTCACCTCGAGTGAAAGTAGAATTTTAGTTGGTAATTATGATGATCCTCTTTTTGGGACTATAAAAGCGGATAGTTATTTCCAAGTATTAACTAGCTCATTTAATCTTTACAGTCAAAATTCAGATACGGATGCTACAGGTTATGTTTTTGATTCTATTGCTATGATTATGCGTTATGATGATTATTATTATGCTGATACGACAAAAGTTCAAACTTTAAATATCCATAGGGTCTTACAAAAGTTTAAGCCCAATAAAGAAGACAATAGTTTTTATAATAATTCAGTTTTGAATTATGATAATTCAATTTTAGGCAGTATAACTTACAAACCAAAACCAATTGGTAAGGATAGTATAAATATTAAATTAGATAATAATTTTGGTTTAGAGTTATTTAATAAATTTAAAAACAATGAGATTTCAGATGAAAGTGATTTAACTGAATATTTAAAAGGTTTTATGATTACTTCTTCGAATAGTTCATCATCAAGTGTAATTGGTTTTAATATGTCTAGTACTTTACGACTTTATTATTCCAAAGTTAAAGGTGATACTGAAGAGTCTTACAGAAAAGACTTCATGCCTTCTAATACAGCAAAGCAATTTAATGTTATATCCTCAAATAGGGATGGTACACTTATAAAAGATTTGCCTTCGTCTAATGAGAGTTTGCCTAGTGTTTATTCCGGAAATAAAGGATTTGTACAATCAGGAACGGGTTTAGTTTGTAGAATTAATTTTCCAAATGTAAAGCAATTGAGATATTTGGCTGAAAAAGGCGCAATAGTGGATGCTAAGTTATTATTGAAACCAGTAAAATATTCATATTCAGAGCTGTTTCCTTTGCCTCAAACTTTGGGTGTCTATTTAGTAGATAATATGAATCGAATAAAGAGTAAGCTTACAAATGCAAATAATGAGACCGTGACAGCTTCCTTGAACATGTCTGATAATGAATTTAGGGATGATGTTCAATACGAAATACTGTTGGGTTCTTATTTGCAGAAAGAAATGTTAAAAGAATCAGATAAAAAAAGTGGATTGTTAATTACGATGCCAATTTTGTCTAAAGTGGTCGATAGAGTTGTATTAGGGGATCAAAATAATAAGGAGAATAAATTAAAATTACAAATCTATTATATTACCTATTAAATGAAAAAATCTATTTTTTTTATAGTTGTTGCGTCTTTTAATTATTGTCTTTCTTTTTCTCAAAGTATTGCAACTTCTCCTTATTCATTGTATGGCTTAGGGAGTTTGTATGATTCTAATTTTGGAATAATTCCTGCTCTCGGTACGACAGGAATCGCTTTGTCTTCGGAAAATTTTATTAATAATAAAAATGCTGCATCTCTTGTTGATATTCCAGCGAATAATTTCTTTTTTGAAGTAGGAGGAACAGGAATTCAAACTTCTTTTGAAGACAATTCTAGAAAGGAAAGCCGAAATAATTCTCAGTTTTCCCATTTTGCATTTGCTTTTCCAATAAATAATAAATCTGCATTTAGTGTTGCAATGATGCCCTACTCAAGTTCTTCTTTTAAGATTTCAGAATTAAAAATTCCAATTATTGACGGAGCTGATGCCTATTATTATTTGGATGTGGTTGGTACAGGAGGACTAAACAATTTTGATTTTTCATATGCATATAAATTAAGTAAAAAATGGTCTTTAGGGTTTTCTGCTTCTGTTCTTTTTGGCAATACCACTGATAAAAGAACCTTTACTATTAATAATTCTAATACAACAATCGAAAAGGAAATTAGTTATAAAGGTATTCGGCCAATAGTAAGTTCACAATTTAAAATAAATCCATTATTGACTTTTGGTTTAAATGTTAAAGCACCATCTCGAGTAAATGCGACAAATAAACAATCGGTTACTGTTGTTAGCGGTTCCGGTGAAAGTAATTTGGAAACAGATAAATTAATCGATACAGATGATTTTTATTTGCCAATGGAAATTGGAGTTGGTTTCAATAAAGTATTTAAAAACAAACTAAATGTCTCTTTTGATTATGAAAAGAAATTTTGGGATTCCACTAATCAATCCGATATGTATGGTTATTTTTCAAACCAAGAAAAATTTTCAATGGGATTGTCATATATTAAAGCTAAAACTTCAAGAAATTATTTGGATAGAATAAAATTCGCAACAGGTTTAAATTATGATACTGGCTATTTGGAGGTGGATAGTAAAAAAATTCAAGATAAAAGTTTTTCTATAGGCGCTTCCTTGCCGTTGGATCATTTGTCTTCTTCTTTGTTTATTTCATATACTTATGGTCAAAAAGGGAGAATTACTGATCCGTTAATTAAGGAAAATTATCATAAGTTGAGTTTGAATCTTAATCTAGATGGCATTTGGTTTGTTAGGAATAAATTAGAATAATTTAAAAATCCCTTTTTTCAACTTTAAATTTGTTTTCTAAAATTTCATTTAACACTTTCGGATTAGTATTGGTGTAAAAAATAGGCTCACTACTTTTTGCGTTTGAAAGACCTACTACGTCCCTAAGTATGTTTTTGGTTTGTCTCGCTACAGCTTCACCAGAATCGATAATTTGAATATGTGCTGGGAGGATTTTTTTTATTTGAGGGATCAAATAGGGATAATGACTACATCCCAAAACTAGATAGTCGATATTGGCTTCAATCATGGGGTTAAGATAAGACTGAAGTAATTGCGTCATTTCTGGTGAATTTATTTCTCCATTTTCTATTAGTTGAACTAATCCATGGCCTATCTGCTCTATGATTTTGGTGTCTTGGTATTTCTCAGTTGTTTTGTGGAATAGTTCGCTATTTAAGGTTCCTTTGGTGGCAAGGATGCCAATTGTTTGAGTTTTAGAATGGGTAACGGCGGGTTTAATGGCGGGCTCTATACCAATAAAAGGAATGGTATGCTTAGCTCTTAATTCTTGAATGGCATTGGTAGTAGCTGTATTACAAGCAACTACTATTAGTTTGCATCCCATTTGGATTAGCAAGTCAGTGTTTTTTATACTTAATGCGATGATTTCTTCCTTGGTTTTTTGTCCATAGGGTGCATTTTTACTGTCGGCTAAATATATGGTTTTTTCGTTTGGTAATAAATCATGGATGGCTTTCCAGATGGAGGTTCCTCCAATTCCTGAGTCAAAAATACCAATTGGTTTGTCGTTTGTCATGATATTAATAAATAAGCAATAGTTAAATATACTACATTTTATGGTGTAAAAAAAAACTGCTCAATCCAATATTTTGGATGAGCAGTTTATGATTTATTGTATTTTAATTAAAATCCTAAATCTTTTTTTACATCAGCTGTAATGTTTGTGCCATCAGCTAATAATAAAGTAGAACCGTCAAGTACATATTGGAAACCCTTAGCTTTACCAACTTTTTGGATAGAAGCTCTTACTTTTTCCATAATTGGTTTTACAATTTCTGATTCTTTAGCTTGTAATTCTTTTTGAGCATTATCTCTAAAGTCAGTAATTCTTTTTTGCATATCTTGAACTTCTTTAGAACGTTCTTGATTTACAGTTTCGCCAACAGTTGCAGATTCAGCTTCGTATTTTTTTAATTTAGTTTGGTATTCTTCCACCATTTTTTTGTAATCAGCATCATAAGTACCGCTCAATTTTTCAAGTTGTTTTTGAGCATCAAGCATAGCTGGTAATTTTGTCATGATTTCACTTACATCAACATGAGCTACCTTAGTTTGAGCATTTGAAATTTGAGTTGCACCAAAAAATAGTGTCGCTGCAATTAATAAAGTTTTGAATTGTTTCATCGTTTTAAAAAATTAAATAATTAGAATTTGTTTAGTTGTTTTCTTTTGTATTTGTTTCTGAAGCTTTTTTTGCGGCTTCTCTTTCTTGAAGTTCTTTTATTCTTTTTTCTTCGGCAGCTTTTTTCGTAGCTTCTCTTGCTTCAAGTATTTTTTTTCTTTTTTCTTCTAAAGCTTTTTTGCGTTCTTCTTGTACATTTGGTTTAGCGGTTTCTGTTATTGATTTTTCAGATTGACCAGCCGCATTTGTTGTTGTCGCGTTTTCTGTTGTAGTTGTTTTTGTTTCTACTACAGTTGTACCTTTCTTTTTAGCTTCTCTTTCAGCGAGTAAAGCTTTTCTTTTTTCTTCGTATTGTTTTTTAGCTTCCTCTTGTGCTAACTTTTTATCAGCGACTAATTTTTCTCTAGCAGCTTTTTTATCTAATAACACTTTTTCTCTTTCTGCTAAAACAGGATTATCGTCTATTTCGTTTTCTAAGTTTTCTTTCGCTTCTAATTCTTTTTGCTGTTTCTTAGTTAATTGCTCTCTTTTTTCTGTACGATTTAATACCCTTATGACTTGATCGCTTATGTCAAATCTTTTGGCAGCAAACAGTATGGTTAGATGTGATGATTTATCAAAAATAAAATCATACTTTCTAGCTTCAGCTATATCTTGTACAGCAGTAAAAACTTGATCTTGAATAGGCTTTATTAAACCTGCTTTTTGGATTATTAAATCTCCATTTGCGCCAAATCTTTTTTGTTGATAATCTAATTTTTCAGTCTCAAGAAATTTAATTTCTGATTCTCTTTCTTCAATTAATTCAGCTGTTAATAATGGTTTTTCCGCTTTTAAAGCATCTTTTAATTTGTTTATTTCTATTTTTTTGGTTTCAATTTCTTGTTTCCATTTTTGAGCTTTTTGTTCTAACTGGGCTTTGGCTTCAATATAGTCTGGAACATTTTGTAAAATGTATTCCATATCAATATAACCCACTTTGTTTCCTTTGGTCTGAGCTAGATTTGTTGTAGCTACAAAAAGCGATAAAATTATAAATAAAAATTCTTTTCTCATAATTTTTAATTTTAGAAATTTTACACCAAAGTTATTTAAAATTGTTGACCAATTATAAAATGCGTTTGCCATCCACTTGGTTTGATTGCTCCAGGTACAGCATCGAAGCCATAACCAAAATCAATACCCAATAATCCAAATGCAGGCATGAATACTCTTAAACCAACACCTGATGAACGAGCCAGATTAAATGGTTGGTAGCTTGATAATGATTCATAGGATTGGCCTGCTTCTGCAAATGCTAGTGCATAAATAGAAGCTGATGCTTTTAATGTTATTGGATAACGTAATTCTAATGAGAATTTATTATATATAGTAGCACCATATGCATCTCCGTTTGAATTTGCAGGAGTTAATGCTCCGTTTTCATAACCTCTTAGCTGTATGTTTTGTCTTCCGTCTATAGAACTTCCAGCCATACCGTCTCCACCTAAATAATATCTTTCAAATGGAATAACTCCTCGATCCTGATTGTATGCACCTAAGAATCCAAATTGCATTAAGGTACGTAAAACTAATTTTTTGTATAAAGAAGTAAACCAATCTCCAGTTACTTGAACTTTATAATATTCTAACCATTTGTATTTTTCTTGATCTACTTTTGCAGGATCTGCAACTGCATCTTGGTATTTGTCTACTTTGTTAGAGGTATAGGATGAACTTGGTAATTTGTCTAGATAATCACCTGCATTTACAACTCTGTCATTATTGTCAACATAAGAGGTACCGGTATATTTGTATTTGTATTTTTCTTGATCCCCTAACTTAGCATAATCAATTCCATTAAATACAGAATACGGAAGTGTAAATTCACCTGTAACTCCAAATTCTGCTCCATAAGTTGGGAAAATAGGGTTAAAACCTTTACTGTTTCTAGTTAGACCTACTGTATAGGATAAGTTTCTTGAAGTACCATTTGCAAATGTAAACATTCCATAAAGATAATTATGCAAGTCATACTGTTGGTAACTAATAGACTGTGAAAGTGTGAAAAAATCATCTGGCACAGTTAGTCTTTTTGCCATACCTACTGACAAAGAGGTGATATTAATGTATTTTGATTTGTCTACTCTTTGTGTTTGATAGTTGGAACTGTATTGTTGGCTAAAAGCAAATGAGCTACTAAATTGTACTGGTCTTTTTCCTCCAAACCAAGGTTCAGAAAAAGATAAACTATACGTTTTATAATAGGAACTTGCTTGTAAACGTAATGCTACTTTTTGACCATCTCCCATTGGAAGTGGATGATAAGCGTCTTTGTTGAATAAGTTTCTTGCTGAAAAGTTATTAAATGATAGGCCTAAGGTTCCAACAAAACCTCCGCCTCCATATCCTCCTTGAAGTTCGATTTGGCTTGCTCCTTTTTCAACAACATTGTATTCGATATCTACTGTTCCGGCACCAGAATCAACATTTTTGAATTTAGGTTCAATTTTTTCAGGATCAAAAAATCCCAATTGACCTATCTCTCTAATGGTTCTAACTAATTCAGCTTTGTTGTATTTGTCTCCTGGACGAGTTCTTAATTCTCTATAAATAACTTCATCATTAGTTTTGTCATTACCTACAACAGTAATTTTATTGAAATAGGCAATAGGCCCTTCAGTAACTCTAATTTCAAAATCAATTTTATTATCAGTTGTTTTTGTTTCTACCGCATTAATATTTGAAAATAAATATCCGTTGTTTTGATATAAATTTGTAATATCTTCTCCATCTGGTTTTGATTTATCTGCAATTCTTTCTTGAAGTAATACGCCATTGTATACATCACCAGGGCGGATACCCAGCATGCTACTCAATCCTTCATCTGAATAAACCGTGTTACCAATAAATTTGATGTTTCCAAAATAGTATTTAATACCTTCCTCTACTTTAATTTTTATATAAATACCCTTTTTCTCTTCATTATATGCAATTGAATCACTTATAATACGGGCATCGCGGTATCCTATTTTTTTATAATCACTGACTATTTTTTCTAAATCTTCTTGGTATTTTTCTTCTATATATTTAGATCGTTTTAAAATGTTAATAGGGTTTCGCTGTTTGGTGTTCTTCATCGAACTAAGTAACTTTTTAGTAGCAATCTCTTTGTTTCCTTCAATGTCGATTTTATAAATTTTCACTTTATTACCCATGTCTACTTTTACAAGCATGTTAACTTCGTTGCTTTTTAAAGTGTCTTTTGTGGTAGTAATATGAACTTTTGTATTGAAAAAACCGTCTTTTTTGTATTTTTTTTCTATATAGTTTTTTGTTGTGGTAATCAAGTTTTCCGTTACAATTTTACCGTTTGTCAAACCATTATCTTTAATGAAAGATTCGGTTTTGCTTTTGGATACACCAACAAATTTTACCTGATTTATTTTTGGTAATTCTTTAATGTTTAAGTCTAGATAAATGCTATCGTTTTCAATACGATTTACATAAAATGAAATTTCATCAAAAAGGCCTAGTTTTCCTAGTTTTTTTATAGAACTACTGATTTGTTCACCAGGGATGGTAATTTCTTGTCCTTTTTCAAGTCCAGCAAATGTGACTACTGTTTGTGGATTGAAACTAATATCACCAACTACGCTGACATCAGCTAAAATGTATTTTTTACCTTGGTCAAATGGGACTCTGTCTTGGGCTTTGATTTGAGTAAATGTTCCTAATAATAAAAAGGTAAGGACTAGTTTTAAGCTTTTATGTAACACTAAAAATTTATTTAATTTGTTCACTTGTTTTTCCAAATCGACGTTCTCTTTTTTGATAGCTAATGATGGCCTCATGTAAATCTTTTTCTTTAAAATCTGGCCAAAGTACATCCGTAAAATATAATTCGGCATAAGCTATTTGCCACAACAGAAAATTACTTATTCTATGTTCACCACTTGTTCTTATTAATAAATCAACATCTGGTAGATTGTGCGTGTAAAGATGCTCATTTATAATTGAATCGTCAATAGCGTCTATTGAAATTATATTATTTTTAACTTTATCGCTGATTATTTTTACAACATTTACTAATTCTTCTCTAGATCCATAGCTTAATGCCAGAGTTAATGTCATTTTCGTATTTTCTTTTGTCTTATCAATGACTTCTGCTAATTGCTTTTGGGCATTTTTTGGTAACTTATCAATGTTTCCTATTGCATTCATTTTGATATTGCCTTCCTGCATTGTTTTGAGTTCTTTTTTCAATGAATTAATCAAAACTCGCATTAGTGTGTCTACTTCAAGTTTGGGTCTGTTCCAGTTTTCTGTAGAAAAAGCATAAAGGGTTAAATACTGTACTCCTAAATCTAAACATTCCTGAATAATTTTTTTTACAGATTTTGATCCACTCTCATGTCCTAGTGTTCTTAGGAATCCTTGTTGTTTAGCCCAACGACCATTCCCGTCCATAATTATGGCGAGGTGGGATGGTATATTTTTAGTGTTTATTTTTTCTTTTAACATCGTGTTTATTCTGCACAGTAACATGGTTTTTCTCCAAAAGTATACGTCAAAGTTACTCCTGAAAATACATACCAATCATTATTATTTAAATTGCCAAATTTATACATATTGCTATCACTTGGATTGCTTCCGTCAATATTATCAGTAAAAGAATATCGAATGCCTACCTCTAGTCCTAAAACAAAATTTCTTGAAAAATTAGTTTTAACACCTAATGTCATTGGTATTGCAATGGAGTTTTTGATATTGTTTTTTTTAGTTTCACCAGAAATCAAATATAATTCGTCATAGAAAAAGTAACTTATTCCGCTATATACATATGGCGTGAACTTTGGGCTTTCTTGATGTAAATTAAAGTCAAAAAAATTAAACTCTAATCCAGCAGAAAGTTCTTTTATGTTATTAACAAAACTGTATTTTCTGTTTTTTCTTCCTATTTCTGAGGATTCTTTGTCATCTCCTGAAATTTGTGATTGTGTATAGGAGAATCGGTAGGAGTGTCTTGGACTTTTATTCCATTTATATAAAATTCCAAAAGCTGGTTCGTTTGGTGCAATATAGGTTGTTGAACCAATGTCTCCTATGTAATTGCTGCCACCAAGGAAAACACCAATTTCATGAATTTGAGCATGAATAGATGTTAAGGATAAAAAGCATAAAATTGGAATGAAAATTTTACTCATAAATTTAAAATTGCCTGCAAATATAATAATTATCAATAGTATTCAATACCTAACATAAGAATAGTATCTTTTTTTAGACCAGTATCCTTTTTTTATCTACAACACTTATGATAGAAACGATGAAATATGTGGTAATCGTATATTTTATTTAATTCCTTCTGTCTTCTCCCCAAAGTAATTTTGTTCTCAATGTTTTTAAGAATGTTTCTTCGGGAATTTCTACCATGTTTATTTTAAAATTTGTTTTTTTTATGGTAAGTATAGATTCGTTAGCTACACTTGTTATTCTTGAATCTAAGGAAACCAAGTATTTTTCTTCTCTACCAGATACTTTTAAACGTATTTCGTTAATGTCTGGTACAACAAGTGGTCTTGCATTCAAATTATGTGGAGCAATAGGAGTGATGACTAAGCTTTTTACATCAGGTGTTAATATTGGACCTCCACAACTTAGTGAATAACCAGTAGATCCTGTAGGTGTTGCAATTATTAGACCATCTGCCCAATATGAATTTAAAAACTCATCATTCAAGTAAGTGTCAATTGTAATCATCGAGGTTGTTTCTTTTCTACTTACGGAAATCTCATTCATTGCAAAATTTAGTCCATCAATGTCTTTATTTTCTGGATAACAAGTTAGGCTTAGTAAAGTTCTTTTTGAAATTTTATATTTTTTGTCAATCACAAATTGCATAAATTCAGCTATGTTTTCCTTTTGAACAGTTGCTAAGAAACCGAGTCTACCAGCATTTATTCCTAAAATTGGGACTCCAGAATTGCGAACAAGAGTCACAGCTCTTAAAATAGTTCCATCACCACCAATACTAATCAACATGTCAAAACTTGAATCCAATTCACTATGTGATGAAAAGGTTTTATATTCTTTTTTGATAATTTGTTTTTCATATAACATATTCAAGAAATCGGATTCAATAACCATTTCAACATTGTTATTATTGAAAAACACAAAAATGTCTTTTATGATTGGTTCTGTGCTTACTAAATAATATTGGCCGTAAATAGCTACTTTCATTTATTTCTTTTTAAGTGTTTGTTCTGCTTTGTTTTTTGTTGGTTTTATTGAAAATTTCAAATAATTATATGTTTAAATATTTGTCTAAATAATCAGAACGTTCTTTTAAATTATTGATGTAATTGTCTTCGTTATGTTCTGAAATGATGTCATAATTATACCTTCTAAAGGTTTGAATGATTTCATTTAAAGAGCCAACACTTATTTTTAGGGTAACCTCAATCGTGTTTATGTCTGAATTTGAAATAAACAAGCCTAAAAGTTTTCCATTGTTACTTTCGACAATTTGAGTTATTTGACTCATGGAGTAATCGATAGTATTTTTACTTACTATTAAAATTGCTCCTTGTTCTTTCAAAAAAGGAGTTTCATGAAAAAATTTAATGATATCTTCAATTTCATAATAGCCAACATACTTATTATTTTCGTCCAATATTGGAACTAAATTAGTATGGTTTTTAGCAAATACTTCCAAAACATCTAACCAAATCATTGTAGTTCTGGCAAAAAAATGTTCGAGTACATATTTGTAATCAGTTACTTTTTTGTCGCTATCAAAAGTTTCTATATCATCAGCAGCGATACTTCCGATAAAAATACTTTCTTCTACTACAGGGAAATGGGAATAGGTCAACTCGTCAAAAAAAGATTGAACAGTTCCAATGGTTTCGTTGGCATCAATGGCCTTGTAGTCGTTTGTAATATAGTTTTTAATATCAGTCATAAAATGGATCCTCAATAATCGATGCAAAATAATCAAAATTATACAAATTCTGCTAGGTTTTACTTTGTATTTTTGTCCAATCATATATTATAAATATCTATTAATACTTGTTTTCATGACAAAACTTAGCGTTAACATAAATAAGATTGCCACTTTGCGTAATGCTCGTGGAGGAAATGTGCCTGATTTATTAAAAGTGGCGACTGATATTCAGCAATTTGGAGGTCAGGGAATAACAATTCATCCACGTCCTGATGAGCGTCATATTCGCTATCAAGATGCAAGAGATTTAAAATCAATTGTGTATACAGAATACAATATTGAAGGGAATCCTGAGCAATCTTTTGTGGATTTGGTTCTCGAAATAAAACCAACTCAAGTGACTTTAGTTCCCGATGCTGTCGATGCCATAACTTCAAATGCGGGTTGGAACACTATTAAACATGCTTCTTTTTTAACAGAAATTGTTCATGAATTTCAACGAAACGGAATACGAACTTCTATTTTTGTGGATCCAGTTCTTGAAATGATAGAAGGAGCAAAAAAAATTGGAACAGAAAGAATTGAATTGTATACCGAGTCTTTTGCACATCAATATAGTTTGGGTAATAAAAAAGGTATTGATCCGTATGTCGTTTCGGCTGTTTTGGCTAATGAATTGGAATTAGGAATTAATGCAGGGCATGATTTGAGTTTGGATAATATTCAGTTTTTCAATCAAAATATTCCTGGATTGTTAGAAGTTTCTATTGGTCATGCCTTAATTTCCGAGGCAATTTATCTTGGATTAGAAAATGTAGTGAATATGTATTTGCATAAATTGAAATGATTTTCTAGTTTTTGATTAACAATGTTGATATAAATATTTAATTTACATATTTTCAATCATAATTAAGACGAGACAATATAAAAAAAATGAAATTTTAAATAGATTTTGAGATTTTAGAATTCAGTTTTAATAAATATGTATTTTAAAATCTATAATCTTCAATCTGAATTAAAAATGCTTTACTCAAAAATAGAAGGTACAGGGAAGCCTTTACTTATACTTCATGGATTTCTAGGAATGTCCGATAATTGGAAATCATTAGGTACTCAATTTGTGGCTGATGGTTTTCAAGTGCACTTATTGGATTTACGTAATCATGGACGTAGTTTTCATTCGGATGATTTTAGTTATGAATTGATGGCTCAAGATGTGTTTGAATATTGTCAGGCAAACGGTTTGGAGTCAATTGTTATTATTGGTCATTCAATGGGGGGGAAAATAGCAATGCTAGTGGCAACTTTATATCCTAATTTAGTTGATAAAATGATAGTGGCAGATATAGGACCAAAATTTTATGCGCCACATCATCAAGATATTTTGGCAGGTTTAAATGCAGTTGATTTTTCAGTAAAACCAAGTCGGAATGCAGTTGAGGAAGTTTTAAAAGTTCATATTCCTGATTTTGGAACACGTCAATTTTTGATGAAAAGTTTATATTGGCAAGAGCCAGGGCAATTAGCCTTTCGATTCAATTTGAAAGTTTTTAATAAAAAAATTGAAGAAATTGGAAAAGCATTGCCAGCTGCTTCAATATTTGAAAAGCCCACTCTTTTTATTCGAGGTGGAAATTCTAACTACATATTAGATAGTGATTTTGATATGATTAAGAACTATTTTCCAGTTTCAGAAATTACGACCATTCCAAATGTTGGACACTGGTTGCATGCCGAAAACCCAAAATTGTTTTATGAATTAGCAAGTGCTTTTTTGAAATAATTTATTTTAGTGTAGAAATTTTATTATATTTATTGAAATTTTAAAAGTGCTACTATGAATTTAATTATAAGAATAATTGTGACAGCAGGGCTAGTTTTTGGGATCGCTCATTTTTTACCTGGAGTCCATGTAGCAGGGCCTTATACTGCTATGTTGGTGGCCGTAGTATTGGGATTGCTTAATATTTTTATAAAACCCATAATGGTATTATTAACATTGCCATTTACAATAGTTACTTTGGGGTTGTTTTTATTGGTGGTTAATGCTTTAATAATAGTGTTGTGTACAAAGATTGTTGGGGGTTTTTATGTGGATACCTTTTGGGTAGCAATGCTTTTTAGTATTATATTGTCTTTGTCTCAATCCATTGTGTATGCTATTATTGGTAAAGATAAATTGGATTAAAATTTGTTTAATGTTTTAGTGAAATTTAAACACTAAGATTTTATTTCACTAACTTTGATATAAATAAGTTGATCTAATTATTTGGATTTATATTTATTGGTGCTAAATCTATTTGGTGTTTAGCAATTTCTATATGTATATTTTGTGTCTTTTCTAAATTGTTATTCTTTTAGATTGTTTTGAAATTTTTTCAGATATTTTTTATCGTATAACGTATTCCAATTGAAATTATGAAAACATTAATAATTGCATTAGTTCTATTCTTTTCTATGGGTTCTGCTGTTTGGGCTCAAACAACACAAAATGCTGTTCAAAAAGAAGTTCAAAAAACGATGTATGCTTGTCCTATGCATTCTAATGAAATAAGTGATAAAAAAGGGAAATGTGGCAAGTGTGGTATGGAATTGGTGGTCACTAAAACAGTTTTGCACAATACTGCTGTAAAAGGAAGTCAAACGTCCTCTGTTAAATCTAAAAAATACATTTGTACTATGGATGGTTCTGTATTAGACGAGCCAGGAAAATGTCCTAAATGCGGTAAGGTTTTGACTGAAAAAAAAATGGATTCAAAAACATTAAAGCATTAAATACTATTTTTTATCGATAGTAAGTTAAAAGGTTTTGTATAATAGATTGCTTTTAACGGTCTAAAAAAAAATAAAAACAAAAATTCTATTTGATTTAGATTTTTATCTAATTTGTTTTGGATAAAATTTGGTTTTAGTTCAAGATATTTTTTGTCTTTTTTAAGCTAATATTGAATTCGGAGTTGAATAAACGCAATCCTTTTTTTGTTTTTATAAGTTTAGTTTTGAGTGATTTTATGCTTTTTTCTACAAATCAGCTGAGTTAAAAATACTGCATTACCTCCTAAAATGAAAGAAAACACTTTTGTATTTTTATTGTTTAAAAAATAAAATTCAATAATTTGATTTTTTTCTTTCATAAATATTTTTAGAAACTATTAATTATTAATGTCTTATAAAATAATTTTTTTTTGATTAAATGGTTTTTAGTCACTAGTATTGTACATCTCAAAAATAGTTTTAATTTTGCAACCGCAATTAAAAGCAAGGCCCGTTCGTCTATCGGTTAGGACGCATGGTTTTCATCCATGTAAGAGCGGTTCGATTCCGCTACGGGCTACACATTATATGTTTTGTTCTTCATGTTGTTTTTGTTAAAAGATCAAATCGATTTTTTTTCAAATTATCTAATATGTTATTTAAAACAAATTCGCTAGCAAAATTTAATAAAGTAAAAATCCCGAAATTATAAATTTCGGGATTTTTTTTTGTATCCTCTTTTTCTTAATTTCGAAAAAAAAATACGGTATGTTGCAACTTTCAGAAATTTGGATTTATCCTGTAAAGTCATTTGGTGGAATCCAATTGCAAAAATCCAAAGTTACAGACCGAGGTTTGGAATTGGATAGACGATGGTTATTGGTGGATGATGATGGGCGTTTTTTGTCACAACGGGAGTATCCTAATTTGGCGCTTTTTAATACTGAGATTGTTGGTGATTTTTTGCGAATTACACACAGATTGAATTTGGAATCAATTGATATTCCACTTCGATCTGTTTTTTTGGAATCCCAGTCTAAAATAAGAGTTACTGTTTGGGATGATTTGATAGATGCTTTTGAAGTAAGTGCAGTGATTACCGATTGGTTTACAAAGCAATTGGGTTTTTCGGCACGATTGGTTTATATGCCAGAAGAGAGTGAGCGAAAATTAGATCCCAAATATGCCATCACGGGAGTCGAAAACAATTCATTTTCTGATGCTTATCCTTTTTTGATTATTGGTCAGGCTTCGTTGGATGATTTGAATTCGAGAATGAAAAATCCAGTTCTGATGAACCGCTTTCGACCGAATTTTGTTTTTACCAATGGTGACGCTTTTGAGGAGGATACTTGGCGTGACTTTAGAATTGGGGATGTTTCTTTTGTAGGAGTGAAGCCTTGTGACCGTTGCGTGATGACAACTGTTGATCAAGAAAAAGGAATCATTTCAGGAAAAGACCCTTTGAAAACATTAGCGAAATACAGAAATTTTGGCAATAAAGTGTTGTTTGGTCAAAATGTGATTGGACTGGGATTGGGGAATGTTTCGGTTGGGGATGAGGTTTCTGTTTTGAGTTTTAATAAATAGTTTGGCACACAGATTTGACGGATTAAACAGATTGTTAAGGTTTTTTTAGTTTAAACATTGTTTTTTGAACCAAATATCTCGTTTAATCGTTGCGAGAGGGATAGACGCTGGCTACCGAAGTAGCGCAAATAGCCCGACCGCATTATAGAAAGAGGCCGAATGAGCGTTTAGTAAAATAGGCCTCTTTTTCTAATGGGGTCTCGCCCAAATGATTTTTGTTGTGGCATAAATTCTCTCCTGATTTCCTTAAATAATCAGCTAAAATTCAAATTCTTAAAATACTTGTTTGGGTTGCAAAAATTTCATAATTTTGCAACCCAATTTTATAATGTAAATTAAAGAAGAAGATGGATATCAAAAGAGTAGCAATAGACGCTGTGAATGAAACGATTGTAATGACAGTTGTTCACATGGATTACAAAGGACAAGTAGCAAAAAGAATAAACGAAAAAATGCCTTTGGCGACTGTAAAAGGGTTTAGAAAAGGTGCTGTGCCAAAAGACCTTGTTGAAAAACAATACGGAAAGGCTATCAAACAAGAAGAAGTTAAGAAAGTTGTTGATTTGGCTTTGGAGCGTTATGTGCAATCAGAAAGATTAAACCTTTTGGGAACTCCACTTCCTAAAGTAAACGAAAACTTCAACTGGGATGATGAAGAGTTGGTTTTTGAGTACGAAATTGGTTTAGTGCCTCATTTTGACTTAGATCTTGAAGCTAAAAATGATATCGTAAAATATATCGTTACTGCCGATGATAAATTAATTGACGGTCAAGTTGCTCGTATCCAAAAACAATTTGGTACTCCAATTCCTCAAGAAGTTGTTGTAGCGGACTCTGATATTACCGGAACTTTCTCTAACGAGGCTGAAGGGATCAATAATGCAACTACAATTGCTTTGGCAATTTTTAAAGATAAAGCGACTGCTGATCAATTCATTGGTAAAAAAGTAGGTGATGTTGTTACTGTAAATACTAAAGGTTTATTTGAAGATGACCACCAATTGATGGATTATTTGAAAGTAGGTCACGACAATGTACACGGTTTGGCTGTAGATGTTGATTTTACTATCGAGGCAATCAATGGAGCTGAATTGGCTGAATTGAATCAAGAATTGTTCGACAAACTTTTTGGCGCTGGAACTGTAGCTTCATTGGAAGATTTGAAAGCAAAAATCAAAGAAGATGCTGAATCTCAATTCGCGCAACAAGCGGATCAAAAATTATTGGCTGATGTTCAAGATTTCTTGATCGAAAATACAAAATTTGATTTGCCATCTGAATTCTTAATTAAATGGTTGCAAACTGTAGGAGAAAAACAATTGACTCCAGAAGAAGCAATCGTGGAATATGCAAGATCTGAAAGAGGATTGCGTTTTCAATTGATTGAAGGAAAAGCAATGGCTACAAGCAATATTCAAATTACTTTTGAAGATTTGAAATCATTTACTACAAATGCAATCAAACAACAAATGGCTCAATTTGGACAAACAAATCCTACTGACGAAGAAGTTCAAGGAATTGTGGCTAGAGTTTTATCGAACCAAGAAGAAGTAAAAAGACTTTCTGATCAAGTGGTTGCGGCTAAATTACTTGAATTATTCAAAGAAAAAGCGAATCCAGCAACTAAAGAAGTAACTTACGATCAATTTATTGCTGCTTCTTACGGAGAATAAAGCCTCTAACCCTCGAAGGGGGAATAAGTTAAAAGGCAATCATATAGGGGAAAGGGATTTTTTCTATATATAATCTAAAGAAAAAAAATGTTATATTTGAGCGTCAAAAGATTTTTGCTTTGGCGCTCTTTTGTTTGAAATGGGTAACGAATATCAATTTGAGATAGTTGATATTTACTTAAAAATTATAATGAGACAGTTTGTCACAAAAAGTAAAAAGGTACGACCTTTGCTTTACCATTAGAACTATAAATAACATTAGAAAATATACCTTATAAACTTATAAACTTTTTAAAATGGACTACGGAAAAGAATTCAAAAAATTTGCGATTAAGGGTCAAGGGGTAAATGCAATGTACTATGATAAAATAGTAGCAGCCATGAATCCTAAAAATATGACTCCTTATATTATAGAAGAGCGTCAATTGAATATTTCGCAATTGGATGTTTTTTCGAGATTAATGATGGATAGGATTATTTTTCTGGGAACAGGAATTGATGATCAAATTGCAAACATCGTTCAAGCTCAATTATTATTCTTAGAAAGTGCAGATGCTTCCAAAGACATTCAGATTTATTTGAATTCACCTGGAGGAAGTGTTTATGCAGGTTTAGGAATTTATGATACGATGCAATACATCAAACCAGATGTAGCTACAATATGTACTGGAATGGCCGCTTCTATGGGAGCTGTTCTTTTGTGTGCAGGTGCGGCTGGAAAACGTTCGGCATTGCCTCATTCTCGTGTTATGATTCACCAACCATCTGGAGGAGCACAAGGTGTTGCTACTGATATGGAAATCAACTTACGCGAAATGTTGAAATTAAAAGATGAATTATACCAAATTATTTCACACCACTCTGGTCAAACTTTTGATAAAGTACACCAAGACAGTGAACGTGATTATTGGATGATTGCCGATGAAGCCAAAGAATACGGAATGATTGATGAAGTGTTGAGAAGAAGTTAAATTAGATAACAGATAACAGAATTTAGATAGCAGTTTATTGCAATCTGAAATCTGTTGTCTGAAATCTGCAATCTAAAAAGATGGCAAAACAAGTATTACAATGTTCTTTCTGCGGAAGAAAGAAACCAGAAACCAATTTATTGATTGCGGGCATCGATGCTCACATTTGTGATAAATGTATCGAACAAGCACACGGAATTGTTTTGGAAGAATTAAAAACGAATAGAGGTTCTAAGCTCATAGGTGATTTGATTTTAAAGAAACCAAAAGAAATTAGAGCGTTCCTTGATCAATATGTAATTGGACAAGAACAAACCAAAAAAGTAATGTCGGTAGCGGTATACAATCACTACAAACGTTTGATGCAACAGCAATTAGACGATGAAGTTGAGATTGAAAAAAGTAATATCATCATGGTAGGGCAAACTGGTACAGGAAAAACTTTGGTAGCCAAAACGATTGCCAAAATGTTGGATGTGCCACTTGCTATTGTTGATGCAACAGTGCTAACCGAAGCAGGTTACGTGGGAGAAGATGTCGAAAGTATTTTGACGCGTCTTTTGCAGGCTGCCGATTATGATGTTGCCAAAGCCGAAAGAGGAATTGTTTTCATTGACGAAATTGATAAAATTGCCCGTAAAAGCGATAATCCTTCCATCACTCGTGATGTTTCGGGAGAAGGTGTGCAACAGGCTTTATTGAAATTATTGGAAGGAACTGTTGTTAATGTACCACCAAAAGGGGGTCGTAAACATCCAGATCAAAAATTTGTTGAGGTAAACACACAAAATATTTTGTTTATTGCCGGTGGTGCTTTTGATGGAGTAGAGCGTATTATTTCAAAACGTTTGAACCGTCAGGCAGTTGGGTATTCTACATCCAAAAATGTGGATAATATTGATAAAGACAATTTGTTGCAATACATTATCCCAAAAGACATTAAAGACTTTGGATTGATTCCTGAAATTATTGGGCGTTTGCCAGTTTTGACACACATGGATCCTCTGGATAGAGAAACGTTACGTGCGATTTTGACACAACCTAAAAATGCTTTAATCAAGCAATATCAAAAATTGTTTTTGATGGATGACGTGGAATTTACCATTACAGATGAAGCTTTAGATTTTGTTGTTGAAAAAGCTTTAGAATATAAATTGGGTGCTCGTGGATTGCGTTCGTTATGCGAAGCTATTCTGACAGATGCGATGTATGAATTACCAAGTTCGGACGATAAAAAGTTAGAAATTGATGTGGAATACGCCAAAGAAACACTAAATAAAAATTTATTGAAACGATTGGAGATAGCTTCTTAAGTTTTGATAATCAAAAGTATTTTTAAAACCTGCTCAGTCAATTGAGCAGGTTTTTTTATTTTAAAGGCATAAAATTAAAAGGATATTCTAATTGCTGTGAATTTACTTTTTATTGATCTTTTTTGAGTATTTTCAGTACATCTTGTTCCATCAAAAATAGGACCAATAGTATAATAAGATAGGGCAAGAAAGAAAGGAAGCTAATGATTATAATGCCAATTTTATAAACTTAGGATTTACATTTTTTTCAATTGCTCGAGGTAATCTCTTTTATTAGATAATCTTGGGATTTTGTGTTGTCCACCCAATTTGTCACTTTCTTTAAGCCAATCATAAAATAATCGTTCTCGAGCTACATTAATCACAAGCGGGTTTAGAGTCATATTATTATAACGCTTGGCTTCGTAATCAGAATTTAGGGACTGTAAAGTATCGTCCAGTGCTTTTTGAAATGCAGCGATGTCTTTAGGTTCTTTCTTAAATTCAATCATCCATTCATGACCTCCTTTTTCTTTACCCTTCATGAATATTGGAGCGACAGTATAATCTACTACTTCGGTTTGGGTAATATGACAAGCTTTGGCAATAGCCTGATCTGTATTTTCGACCATTAATTCTTCTCCAAATACATTAATATGATGTTTGGTGCGCCCCGTAACTCGAATACGATAAGGATTTAAAGAGGTGAATCGTACGGTATCACCAATTAAATAACGCCACAAACCCCCATTGGTAGTAATCACCATGGCATAATTCTTGAATAATTGCACATCCGCTAATCGGATGGCTTTTTGGTCGGGTGTGCCAAAAGTATCCATCGGAATGAATTCATAAAAAATCCCGTAGTCTAGCATTAACAGTAAATCACTAGAATTATTTAAATCCTGAATGGCAAAAAAGCCTTCTGAAGCATTGTAAATTTCGTAATATTTGAATTGGTTTTGAGGCAATATTTTTTGATATTGTTCTCGATAGGGATCAAAACTTACACCTCCGTGAAAATATACTTCCAAGTTAGGCCAAACTTCCATAAGGTTTGTTTTTCCTGTTTCTTCCAGCACTTTATTCATTAAAACTAGCATCCAAGAAGGAACTCCAGCAAAACTGGTTACATTTTCATTTATGGTTTCATTTATAATGGCACTCATTTTGGTTTCCCATTCGCTCATTAATGAAATTTTACTACTTGGGGTACTACTGAATTCTGCCCAAATTGGCATATTTTCGATTAGGATTGCCGATAGATCTCCAAAAAAAGTATTATTGTTTTCGTAAATTTGCGAGCTGCCTCCCAATCGTAAACTCTTTCCCAAAAACATTTCAGAATCCTCGTTGTTATTCAAATACATGCACAACAAATCTTTACTTCCTTTATAATGACAATCTTCTAAGGCCTCATTACTCACGGGGATAAATTTACTCTTGGCATTAGTGGTTCCGCTGGATTTTGCAAACCATTTTATGGGTTCTTCCCAAAGTACATTTTGCTCCCCTTTTCGAGTTCGTTCGATATAAGGTTCTAGATCTTCATAGGTTGATATGGGTACTCTATCTGTAAAAGTCTGATAGGATTTTATGGATTCGTAATCGTATTGTTTGCCAAATACGGTACCTTCTGAAGAACGTATCAAATTCATCAATAATTCTTCTTGAACTTCATTGGGATATTTTAGAAAAAGCTCAATTTGATGAATTCTTTGCTTTAAAAACCAGGAAGCGATAGAGTTGATGATGGATAAAGGCATGAGGATTTGTGATTTTAGAATGCTGATTTTTGATTTTAGATTTGAATATCGTTTGACAAACTGTAACTTTGCCAACGTATCAAAAATAGTGTTTTTTTGTAAAAAACAATTTATTTACATTAAAGATTCTATTTCAATAATAGATATTATATAATCTAAAATTTATGAAGTGTACTGAAATTAATATTCTGAAATCACTACGCTACAATCTAAATCTCCAATGACATACAAAGGTGTACTCTCTAAAATGCAGACTGAATTCGGTGATCCTATTCAATATTACTTGGTTTTCGAAAACAGTTTTTTGAACATGAATCAATTATTAAACAAAGAGTTGGAAATCAATTTTGAAGGATATCAATGTTTGAATTGTGGTAAAAAGAAAAAAATATTTCGCCAAGGATTCTGCTATGATTGTTTTTATTCGAGTCCTGCTGTGGGAGATTGGATTATGAAGCCCGAGTTAAGTACTGCTCATTTAGGTATTGCAGACCGTGATTTGGATTATGAAGAAAAAGTCCAACTGCAACCCCATATCGTTTATTTGGCTTTGTCTAGTGAGGTCAAAGTTGGAGTGACTCGAAAAACTCAAGTGCCAACAAGATGGATCGATCAAGGTGCGTCTCAAGCCATTTCAATTGTCGAAGTTCCCAATCGATATTTGGCAGGGATTACCGAGGTAGCCCTCAAAAACCATTATGCCGATAAAACCAATTGGCGCAAAATGCTACAAAACGATGTTGTACATGTCGATCTAATTGCCGAGCGTTTAAAACTTGAAAATTTAATTCCACCCGAAGTACAAGAGTATTTTTATTTAGATAAAAACGATTTGTACGAGATGCATTTTCCAGTATTGAGTTACCCAAAAAAAGTAAACAGTTTGAGCCTGGACAAAATGCATAGTTTCACAGGAAAACTTACAGGAATCAAAGGTCAATACCTTATTTTTGAGGATGGAACGGTTTTTAATATTCGAAGTTTTGAAGGCTATGTGGTGCGATTAAAAGTGTAAAACTAGAATTTTAAATACTATTTGGGCGTGCCCCCGTTGAGCAAAGGGGCTTATTTATAGTACCGCTCAGGCAGCCCCTTTGCTCAACGGGGTCGGGCTATTGCCGTTACTTCGGTAACTTGGCGCTATCCCTCACGCTCACGCTAATCAAGAAATTTTGATTGCAATGAGAAATTGAGACCTCTTTTTAAAACAAAAAATCCTAACTCATTTTAAAAATGAGTTAGGATTAAATCTTAGTATATTAGCTTCTCAGCTTCTAATTTTTCTTCTTAAACAAACCATTCAATAAATCGCCCGCTTTCTTTTTGATGTCTTCTTTTTGAGCGTTAGTTTTAGTGGTGTCAGCATCTGTTTTTTTACCGCTGTTCAGTAATTTATCCAACTCTGAAGCTCCTTTTTTAACCAATTTATCCGATTGTTGTTTGGCCAATTGCATGGTCAAGTTGGTCATTACTGTTTTCATGTCGGTAGAAATTTTCGGACTGCTGAATGTTCCGGTCATCAATGCCGTTACAGGGATATTATCAAATTTGGCTGCATCTGCTGGTGACATTTTTGATATATACGCATTTGCTTCCTTACCCAGATATTTTGCGGGTACATTAAATTTGATGTTATAATCCATACTTTGGTCAAAACCGTGGGTACCGCCTACAACGGCTTTAATATCCTGGTATTTTACATCAAATGGTTTTACAGTTACTCTACCGTCTTTAAACGTTAGTGCCGCTTTGATGTCATTGAGGTTTACTTTACTTAAATCAATAAATTTTAAATTAGAACTCAATGCTTTTAACATTGTTGAGTTTTCTGCATTAATAGTAGTCGATAGTAATTGCCCAACCAAATCGCCTGTCAGTGTTTTTAAATCGGGAGTCATTTCAGTAGCATCCAGATTTCCATTCAATTTGATAGTTGTGTTTACTTTTCCATTTACAATTCCCGCTATTGGCGCTATTTTTTTCAACATATCCAATTGGGTGAAACTCTGTTGAATATCAACTTGGTTCAAATTAAGATTCATGTCAAAAACGGGTATTTTTCCTTTTGTGGAAACAGCACCGCTAGCACCAATTGTTCCTCCAAAAATCGATGTTTTTACATTTTCTAAAGTAACTTTTTCGTCTTTGATAATCATTTTCCCAGAAACCGCTTTCAAAGTTAAGTTATCATACAAAACCGTATTGGCTTTTGCGGTAAGCGTACAATTAAGGAAAGCTGGAATTTTCAAAGGTTCGGCTTTCTTGGTTTTTTGTGTTTCTTCAGTTGCAGCAACTGGGGTAGTGGCGGTTGTCATGAAATCACTAACAGCCAATTGGTTGGAAGTCAAGTTAAAATTTCCTTTTAATTCTTGCTTTCTAAACATAAAACCATAAAAATTATCCAAAACTCCCGTTACGCTAAGGTCACTTTTTCCTGTTTTGGCATTAAATTGTTTCAAATGTACCTGACTTGGATTAAATTGTACCAAAGCCGAACTAATGGTCATGTTTTTGCCATTAGCGTCAGCATAATTAAATCCTGTTAAACCTATCGTTCCTGCATTATTGATGTTTTGGTATTGACTTTTCTCTACCGAAGCCATATCGAATTTGGTTGTTACATCAGCTTTCAAAATTCCGGTAAGCGGTTTGTCCATTTTTATAGGATAGGCTTTGGAAAGATTGGCCAAGTTGATGGTTCCTTTCAAAGCGGCATCTACCAAAGCATTTGTGCTTATGTTTTTTATGTTGGCTTTCGCATCAAAAACGTCTTGGTCTATTCTAAAAGAAAGTTTATCTAAATTTACATAAGTATCATTCATTAAACCTGTTTCATTTACAATTTTGGTATCTATTACAATACTTTGAACCGATTTTGGTAAGTTCGGATATTGAAAGGAACCATTGTTGGAAGCAATTGCAATGTTGAATTTTGGAATTGTAGTATCCGTCAGCATTCCTTTGGCAAAACCAGTAACGGTAAAATCTCCTGTGGTTTTTACGCCTTCTAAACTCGAAGCATAAGCTGCTGGAATCAGACCCAAAAAGTTCTTGAAGGAAGAAGTTGGAGTTTTGAATTTCAAATCATAAACCTGCCCAGCATCAACCATTTGTATAAAACCGTCAAATTCTAAAGGCAATTGGTTGATCAATGCTTTATTCTTTTTGAAAGTGTATTTGCTCTTTTCTAAATCAATTCCTAAAACAGCATCAAGTGACAAGGCAACATTTTTCATGTAATTGATTTTGCCCATATTAAGAGATAGTTTAGCAGTCGATTTGGTGTCTAAATCCAATTTTGTGTTATTAAAATCACCAGCTCCTTCGTGGTTCAAACTGTCAATAACCATTCTTACTTGTGAGGACTCATCAAAGTATTGAAACTTGAAATTTTCAATTTGGTATTTTTTAATTTTCAAAAGCATTGGGTCGCTTTTTCCATCCTCTTTGGGTTTGTTGTCTTTTAAAGCAATATCAAAATTCCCAATACCGTCTTTGTTGAAAATAATATTGATGAACCCATTCTTGGATGTAATTCCTTCAATCTGCATGGCTTCTTCTTTGCCTTTAAACAATTCCTTGATCGACATTTTTAAATTCAATTCACCTAAAGAAACCAAAGTATCTCCTTCAAAAGGAGCTTTGTTGATAATTAATAATTTATCTAAGGTTACTGTTGCTTTAGGGAAATTTTTGAACAAGCTCAAATCAGCATCTGCAAAAGAAACTTTGGCATCTACTTTTTCATTAATAGCTTCGGTGATTTTAGCTTTTATTTGATCTTTGAAGAAATACGGAATAGCAAATAAGGAAGCGATAAGTAGAATCAGTATAATTCCAACTATTTTTAAAATTTTCTTTGGCATTTTGGTTAAATAATTTGGGGTTATTTTTATAAAAGAAGGTTTGTTTATTTGTTGTTTGGTAAAAACATCATGCGAAGGTACTATTTGTTTTTATAATGAAATATGGTATTACAATTCTTTAATTTTAATTTATGATTTTCAAATCACAACCTTTTCATAAAAGCGAAACCCTTTCAGATTTTAAAACTGAAAGGGTTTCTAATTGTTTAAGAATAAAAATTATTGAATGTTTATTTCAAAAGGCATTCTGGCTTGAATTCCTTTTTGAAGTTGTACTTTTTTAATTTGTTGTAATACAAAATAATTTTCTTCTCCCAATTCTTCTTTGATTAAAGCTTCTTTAGATTTGGCAAAAGGAAGTTTAGCCAATATGTCACTAAAATCTTTTTCATACTCAGGAAAGTTTTGTGTAGAATAATCTTTGATTTTGGCCAAAGAAGCAGCTTCTTTTAAAGCATCATTTAGATTTCCGATTTTGTCAACCAATCCTATTTTCAAAGCTTCTGATCCTGTCCAAACACGACCTTGTGCAATAGAATCTACTTGTGCAAATGTCATTTTTCTTCCTTCGGCAACGTGAGTTACAAATGTTTTATATACACGTTCTACACCTTCAAGAGTCACGCCTTTGAATTTTTCGTTCAATGGAACAAACGGACTGTAATTGGAGTTTTCATTGGTGGTAACTTGTTCTGTATGAATTCCGATTTTAGTGGATAATTGGCTAAAGTTAGGCAATACTCCGAAAACCCCAATTGAACCTGTAATCGTATTTTTTTCCGCAAAAATTTTATTGGCATTACAAGCAATATAATAACCTCCTGAAGCTGCATAATTTCCCATAGATACAACTACAGGTTTTACTTTTTTGGTTAATTCGATTTCTCTCCAAATCAAATCCGACGTCAAAGCACTTCCTCCTGGACTGTCAACACGAAGTACGATAGCTTTAATGTCTTTGTTCTTTCTAGCTTCTTGCAAGGAACGACGCATAGAACCTTCACCAATTACGTTGACATCTCCTTCGCCGCTTTGAATTTCACCTTGCGCATAAATTACAGCAATTTGATTGTCTGATTCTGAAAGTATAGAAGTTGTTGCTGTTTTTTGTGCATAATCAGTTATTGATACTTTATTGTAGTCTTCATTCTTTTTTACTTTCAAGGCTTTCTTGATGGCGTCATGGTAAACATCTTCATAGGCGACAATATCAATAAGTTTGTTGGCTTTGGCCATTTCTGGAGTACGAGCCAATAAACCAGTTGCTATTTCGTTTAATCTAGCTGTTGAAATATGACGACTTTCTGAAATGTCGGTTATAACCGAATTCCAAACTGAATTTAATAGAGCGGTTGTTTGTTCTCTATTGGCATCACTCATTTTGTTTTCTAGGAATGGTTCAACGGCACTTTTGTATTTTCCGTGACGGATAACTTCCATTTTTATTCCTGATTTTTCCTGTAAATCTTTAAAGAACATAATTTCAGTTGATAATCCTTTGAAATCAAGGTCTCCTGCTGGATTTAAATAAATGGTATTGGCAACAGAGTTCAGGTAATAATCTCTTTGTGAATAATTATTGGCATAAGCCATAATAAATTTTCCTGATTTTTTAAAATCAATCAGAGCTTCTCTCAACTCTTTACTTTGGGCTAATCCTAGAGAAGAATCTTCGTTTAAAATCGATATTCCTTTAATATCATTATCTGTTTTTGCAACAGCGATAGCATTGATGATGTCTGTAAGTCCAACACTTTTTTTCTCCGAAAAGACATCCATCCAAGGGTCTTTGTATTTACCGGCGTAATCATTGGAGATATTTTCTAGATTCAATTCGATTACTGAATTGTTTTTGACTTCAACCCCTTCGGATTCTCCACCAAAAATGGCTCCTATGAGTATAATCCCAAAGAAGAAAAGCATAAAAAAAACAAAAATTCCAATAATGGTAGCCATTACATTTCCTAAAAATCTCATATAAATTTATTTTTCTAATAAGTAGTAAATTGTATTGATTTGTTACATTCTATGATGAAAATAAATTGTAACACTAGAGGCAAATATACTGCTTATCTAAAATTCTTTTACTTAATTTGTGGTAATTATGGAATTACAACATCAGGTCATTTTATCTCTTGGAAGCAATCAAGGCAATCGTTTGAAAAACATAGAATTATGTCTCGAATTGATTCATTTGGAAATAGGTACTATTATAAAAGTTTCTAAATTGTATGAATCTCCATCTTGGGGTTTTGAAAGCGAAGCTTTTTTTAATTGTGCTTTGCTTTTGCATACTTCCAAATCACCAATTCAAATTTTGAAGCAAATTTTAGAAGTTGAAAAAAAACTGGGCCGTATTCGCAATGAAAAACCAGGTTATCAATCTCGAATTATTGATGTTGATTTGATTGCTTTTGATGAAGAAATAATCGATATTGAGCATCTTCAAATTCCGCATCCATTAATGCAAAATAGAAAATTTGTTTTGTTGCCTTTTCAGGATTTAAATATGGGTTGGCAACATCCTATTTTGAAAAAATCCATTTCAGAGTTGATTCAAATTACTCCCGATGATAGTGTTTGCGAAGTAGTACATGAATTAGAAAACCCGTTGAGCTCTATTCGACTAAATCACTACAACTATATTGCTATTGAAGGGAATATTGGTGCTGGAAAATCGACTTTGGCTGTAAAAATGGCTCAAGATTTTAATGCGAAGACCGTATTGGAACGTTTTGCCGATAATCCATTTTTGCCTAAATTTTATGAAGATCAAAGCCGTTATGCTTTTTCATTAGAAATGTCTTTTCTGGCCGATAGGTATCAACAGTTGTCGGATGATTTGTCACAATTTGATTTATTCAAAGATTTTATTATTGCCGATTATCATATCTTTAAATCATTATTGTTTTCTAAGATTACATTGGAAGAAGATGAGTTTCGTTTGTATCGTACTCTTTTTGATATTATTTATAAAGAAATGCCAAAACCCGATTTGTATATTTATCTCTATCAAAACACTACTCGATTGTTACAAAATATAAAGAGTCGTGGAAGAATCTATGAACAAGATATTACGGCAGAATATTTGGATAAAATAAACAAAGGATATTTAGAATACATTAAAACCCAAACTGATTTGAATGTTTTGGTAATTGATGTTTCCGATCGTGATTTTGTAAACAATCAAGAGGATTATCTTTTTATTTTGAATAAAATTCAAGAAAAGAGTAATCTATAATTTATCGCTTTAAAGAAAAATGGCCTTTGACTTCGGGACTATCTTTATCTAATTTTATAACATACCAATAATCAGTTGCTGGTAAAGGATTTTTATTAAAAGTTCCATCCCAACTACGAAAGTAGGAATCTAAATGTGTTATTAGTTTTCCGTAACGGTCAAAAAGAAGAACTTCGGCTAACGGATAGTTTGCTAATCCTTTTATCTCCCAAACATCATTAAAACCGTCGTTATTTGGTGTGAAGTATTTTGGAACAATGATAACTATAAAAGTTTTTTTGTCATCACTACATTTATTGATATCTCTAACATATGCAGTTTGTAATCCACTGGGAGCATTAGTGAATACATTTGAGTTTTGATAATTAACACCGTCAATCGAGAACTCAAAATAATCTTCATTTTGTACTAATTCTATGCTAACGGTTGTTTCGTCAACGATTATGTTTTTTATTTTAGGTTTTAGGTCTTCTTTTACTGTAATCGTTTTTCTACTAGTACATTTTTCTGGAGCTGGGCTGGTTATGTCAACGGTATAAACACCTGTATTTGTTGCTGTTATTTTTTGACTAGTTTCGCCAGTTGACCAAAGATAGGTCATATTGGGTATTGACGCATCTAATGACACATTGCTGGCATTACATTTTTTTACAGTTTCATCATTGACTACGGGTAATGGGTAAACAATAAGATCAACTGGGATTTTTAATCCGTTTGTGCAGCCGTTGTTTGTAGCTTCGGCATAATAAGTGGTGTTTTTGGTAATCTGAGGTGTGAAGTATGTTGATCCAGTACTTAGTATTGTTCCTCCAATTTGCGAGTACCAATTTACAGTTCCAATCGTCGATGTAGCCTTTAAATTAAATACTCCAGGGCCACAATTGGGTACAGGTGAGTTTGTTGTTAAGATTACGGGTGTATTAATTATTTTAGCTTCGACAGCTGTTCTAATACTTGAGCAACTGGTTGTTGAGGTTTCTACATAATAACTTGTTGTAGTGTTTATACTTGGAGTAATAAAACTTGTTCCATTTCCTAGGTAAGTACCTCCAATTGAGGCATCATACCAATTAATTATTCCTGCAGAAGCGGTAGCCTGTAATGTAATAGTTCCAGAATCACATCTGTGATTAGGTGTGGTGCTTGTAATAGATGCGATTGTTAATGTAGTACTGGCCGAAAGTTGTAGAATTGGATCTCCTGCTGTTCCTCCATATTCTACAATATAACCTTTGGGTTGGTAATCGCCATTAGTGTCGCCTATATTGGATAAGTCATTCCAAGAGCCAGTTATGCCTACTCCTGGCGCTGTAATATGGGCGTAATCTTCATCTCCTAATTGATTCGGTTCGTTGGAATTCCAAAAGGCAAAATTTGGACTAGAACCACTAGAGGTTCCGTTCCAAAAGATTGTTCCAGCTTCAGGGCCTGTTACCCATTTCCAAACGCCTTCTGTTTCGGCATCGCTGCCGCCGATCCAACCAGCTCCTGGGGCTTGTTTTCCTGCTAATTGTGATTCATCTGCAGCTGTAAGCGTAGCTAAATATCCTTTAAGTCCATAGTATGTTTTTGTATCTGCCGCGGTTTTTGCGCTGGTCCAAGTGATTCCTAAACCAGGAACATATTCATAATAATGACCATTTCGAGGTAAATAATTGGCCTGACCTATACTGATAGAAAAATTTCTGGTTCCTGTAGGGGAAGGGGAAGAATTGCTAAACTGAACATCTTTGATGGCACTTATAAAATCAACATATGTCACAGGTATTCCCGTGGGGCTTTTTAGCGTTAATTTTCCTTCGCTTGAATTCCAACCGCTTGTCACTTTAGGATGCGACGAGGCATTATTGAAAATTAATTGGTCTTGGCCATTGATGTAGCCAGATGAAATTTGTATATAAATTGCATCAGTAGTAGTGTCATCTGGATCGACAATATTGATAGTGGTTGCAATGTTTACACTTGTTAAAGGGCAATAGGTCTGATTGTCAGTCGCAGTAACTATTGGAGCTACGTTTGCAAGAAAATCAGCTTTGCGTTTTGGTTTTAGGATCGAAGTTGTAAATCCCTTTTTGGGAGGGTTTTTATAGGTGTTTTCAGCAGTACAAATAGTATAAGTTGTAAGTACTAAAAGTGTTAGTATGTAGAAATGCGTATAAATTTTCATTTTATAAAAATAAGCATTTAATACAAATTGTAAGGAATTGTTTTGAAGTTTATTATAAAAAAAAAGGAATTTTTGTAAATTAATTTTATTTATTAAATTGTTTGAATAGATCCCAAACTACAATCCCAGCACTAACAGAAATGTTCAAAGAATGTTTAGTGCCTAATTGTGGGATTTCTATACATCCGTCGCATATTGCTACAGCTTCCTGTGCTACTCCATAAACTTCATTTCCGAAGATTAAAGCGTATTTTTGGTCTTTATCGACTTTAAAATCTTGTAGAAAAAAGGCACTTTCTACTTGTTCAATAGCTAATGTAATGATATTTTCTTTTTTTAAATTGGTGATAACATCTAGTACATTCTCTTGGTGTTCCCAAGAAACGGTTTCTGTAGCGCCAAGTGCGGTTTTGTGTATTTCTTTGTTCGGAGGTGTTGCAGTGATTCCACAGAGTATTATTTTTTCGATCAAAAAGGCATCAGCTGTTCTAAATACAGAGCCAATATTGTGTAAACTGCGAATGTCATCTAGAACCAATATCAGTGGAGTTTTTTTGGATTTCTTAAAATCTTCAATAGATTTTCTTTCTAGTTCGCTATTTTCGAGTTTTCTCATTTGTTCAATAGTGTTTTATAAAAAAGGCTTCCCAAAATCAGGAAGCCTTTACTTTTATCTTTAAAAAGGAATATTAGCTTTTTGTAACTGGCGCTGCATCTGGTAAAATTGTACCTTTTATAGTAAGTACTTTTGATGGTTGACCTGCAGCATTTGATGTTACAGTAACTGTTTTTGTAAAAGGACCAACTCTATCTGTGGCATATTTTACTCCAATAACTCCTTTTGCTCCTGGAGCAATAGGTTCTTTTGGTGTAGTTGGTACAGTACAACCACAAGATCCTTGAGTATTTGTAATAATTAATGGTTTATTACCATTATTTGTAAATGTAAATTGACGATTTCCGTCTGAATTATGAGCGACAGTTCCATAATCGATTGTCTCATTTTCAAAAACCATTCCAGCTCCGTCTACTTTTGGTAAAGCAGCAACTGCAGTCGTTTTTGATTTTTTGCTCTTTTTAGAGGTGTCTTGAGCATTAGAAGTGGTTACTCCTAAAACAGTTAGCATAGCTAATAGAAATATTTTTTTCATAGTGTTTTTTGAATTATGTGACAAATTTATACAAATAAACAAAATTGCAATGTAAATTTTTCTTAAAACTAATTTAAATTTTTTTCTCCTTAGTTTTTTGTATATAAAATTATAAATTCGCTGAGTTTTTTATTCATTCAAATACAACAATTTTGGCAGCAAAAGATAAGATAGTTAAAGAGACTCCATTAATGAAACAGTACAATGAAATCAAAAGGAAATATCCTGATGCTTGTTTGTTGTTTCGTGTGGGAGATTTTTATGAAACTTTTGGGGAAGACGCTGTTCGTGCTTCAAAAATCCTAGGAATAACATTGACAAAAAGAGGTGCGGGTTCTGAAACGGAAACGGCACTGGCGGGTTTTCCGCATCATTCCATTAATACCTACTTGCCAAAATTAGTCAAAGCGGGCCTTCGTGTTGCAATTTGTGATCAATTGGAAGATCCAAAAATGACTAAAACTATTGTAAAGCGTGGTGTTACAGAATTAGTAACTCCTGGAGTATCTATGAATGATGAGGTTTTACAGTCCAAAACCAATAATTTCTTGGCAGCTATTTATTTTACCAATAAAACAATTGGTGTTTCATTTTTGGATGTTTCTACGGGTGAGTTTTTAACAGCTCAGGGCAATGCTGAATACATCGATAAACTGCTTCAAAATTTTAATCCATCTGAAGTTTTAGTTCCAAAAAATAATAAAAGTGATTTTCGCGAAATTTTCGGTGAAGATTTTCATAATTTCTATCTTGAAGATTGGATCTTCAAAGAAGATTATGCTTTTGAAATATTAACGAAACATTTTCAAACGGTTTCTTTAAAAGGTTTTGGAATCGAGGAATTAAATGAAGGAATTATTGCCTCTGGAGCTATTCTTTATTATTTATCAGAAACACAACATAATAAGGTGCAACATATTACGGCTATTCAGAGAATTGCCGAAGATGCTTATGTTTGGATGGATCGTTTTACGATTCGAAACCTTGAATTGTATCACAGTTATAATCCAAATGCAGTTACACTTTTAGATGTGATTGATAAAACACTTTCGCCAATGGGGGGACGATTGTTAAAACGTTGGTTAGCTTTGCCTTTAAAGGATAGTAATAAAATAAAAAGCCGTCATCAGGTAGTTTCCTATTTGAATGAAAATCAAGATATTTTGAAAAAAATTCAAAACCAAATCAAGCAGATTTCAGATTTGGAGCGTTTGATTTCTAAAATTGCTACAGGTAAGGTTTCGCCTCGCGAGGTGGTTTACCTTAAAGAATCTTTGGATGCTATTATTCCTGTGAAAACTTTAGCTTTAGCAAGTCCTCAAGAAGCTGTAAAAGTAATTGGAGATAGTTTGCACAGTTGTGATTTATTGCGTGAAAAGATAAAAATCACCTTGAATCAAGATGCGCCTGTTGCAGTTGCAAAAGGGAATGCTATTGCAAAAGGAATTAATGCTGAATTGGATGATTTGCGCGCCATTTCTACTTCTGGAAAGCAGTTTTTGGAGGGAATCGAAAAAAGAGAGTCCGAACGTACGGGGATTTCTTCTCTAAAAATATCATTTAACAATGTTTTTGGATACTATATCGAAGTTCGAAATACACACAAAGATAAAGTGCCGCCAGAATGGATAAGAAAACAAACGTTGGTCAGCGCTGAACGATATATTACCGAAGAATTAAAAGAATATGAAACTAAAATTCTTGGAGCAGAAGAAAAAATTCATAAAATAGAATCCGATTTGTTTGAGCAATTGGTGAGTTGGATTGCTACATATATTAAACCTGTTCAAATGAATGCCAATTTGGTGGCGCAATTGGATTGTTTGTGTTCGTTTACTCAATTGGCTATCGAAAATAAATACGTATGTCCAGATATTGACGATACTTTTGAACTTGAAATTAAAAATGGTAGGCATCCTGTTATCGAAAAACAATTACCAGTTGGAATTCCGTATATTGCTAATGATGTTTTCTTAGATAGGGAAGTGCAACAGTTGATCATGATTACAGGGCCTAATATGTCTGGTAAGTCGGCTATTTTGCGTCAAACTGCATTAATAGTATTGTTGGCTCAAATGGGAAGTTTTGTACCTGCCGAGAGTGTCAGAATGGGAATAGTGGATAAAATATTTACTAGAGTAGGAGCGAGTGATAACATATCGATGGGTGAATCTACTTTTATGGTAGAAATGAATGAAACTGCTTCTATCTTGAATAATATTTCAGACCGAAGTTTGGTGTTGCTAGATGAAATAGGAAGAGGAACTAGTACTTATGATGGGATTTCTATTGCGTGGGCTATTGCAGAGTTTTTGCATGAGCATCCCTCTAGGCCTAAAACTTTGTTTGCGACACATTATCACGAGTTGAATGAAATGAGTGATTCGATGCCTCGAATTCAGAATTATAATGTTTCGGTCAAGGAATTAAAAGATACGGTACTTTTTATACGTAAATTGGTAAAAGGGGGATCTGCACATAGTTTTGGAATTCATGTAGCAAAAATGGCTGGAATGCCTCAGCTTGTTATATCAAGAGCGCAGAAAATGTTGAAAAAGCTAGAAAAAAATCATTCTAGCGATGCTCTTGTAGGGATTAAATCGGATAAAGAAGAGATGCAAATGAGTTTCTTTAATCTTGATGATCCGTTGTTGGAAGAAATCAAAGAAGAGATCGTAAATTTAGATATAAATACCATCACTCCTGTTGAAGCATTGATGAAGCTCAATGAAATAAAAAGGATGTTATCAAGAAGGTGAGTTTTTAGTTTATTGTGATAAAAACGGATTCTGGAAATTTGAAATTTATTTTTTTTATTCTTAAACAAATCGTTGTCAGAAGGTTAATTTTATTCTTCAATTTTTTTAAAAAAAAGGCTTGTGTAATTGAATAAATGTTCTAAATTTGCAACCGCAAACAAGTTCAACGAACTCCTCTGATTGATAAAGTTGGTGAGTTAATAGAAATCAAGTGTTGCTGTTCTTTTTAAGAATTGAAAATGCGAAAATAGCTCAGTTGGTAGAGCGCGACCTTGCCAAGGTCGAGGTCGCGGGTTCGAGCCCCGTTTTTCGCTCAAGTACCAAATAATACTTGGTTTGTTTTTTATTTAATTTTTAAGTATAAAACATAAAGTAATTCGCTCGGATGGTGAAATTGGTAGACACGCTGGACTTAAAATCCAGTGAACAGCAATGTTCGTGCGGGTTCAAGTCCCGCTCTGAGTACAAGAAAGCTTCAAACTATGTTTGGGGCTTTTTTTTATGGTATAGTGGTTGGTTTTTTTTATTGTTTTATTCTTCAGGTGTTATAATCTTAAATCTTAAATCAAATGGGGGCTTTTGTAATAAGTAAAAGATTTGATGATCATTACAAATTTGTATTTACGTCAAGAAAAGGGAAAGTGATTTTTACTAGTATGCGATATGAGCTTAAATTTGAATGTGAGGAAGCTATAGAATATTTTAAAAACAATATAGAATTGGCAACTTTTTCTAAATTTAAATCACCAGGGAATAAGTACTTTTTTAAGCTTTTTTTGGATGGTGCACAAATTGCGTTAAGTAGAAAGTATACAACAGAATTAAGGGTTCAGAAAGGTATTGATGAAATTGTAAAATATGCTTCGGTGTCGGAGATATTGGATTTCTCGGAAAATGATTTTATTTTTTTGGATTGAATTCGAAGCTTTTATTGAATAAAAAAATGCTATTTTGGAAATTTTCTGGATAGCATTTTTTTTGGGGTTTTATTTGTTGGTGTAAGTTGTTTGCAGTAAAATAAAACCAAAAAAAAAGCTGCATAAAATGCAGCTTATTTTTTTCTAGCGTAATTTGAAATTACTTAGCTGGTGCAGCAGCAGGAGTTGCAGCAGGAGCAGCAGCAGTAGTGTCAGCAGCTACAGCAGTAGTGTCAGCAACAACAGCAGTAGTATCAGCAACAACAGCAGTAGAATCTACAGCTACAGTTTCTTCAGCAGCAGCGTCAGCTTTTTTACATGATACAACAGTTAATACAGCAACAACAGCTAAACTTAAAAATACTTTTTTCATCTTAATTTAATATAAAGGTTAATTATTAATTCGTGGCAAAGATATAAAATTTTTAATATGTAAAATATTTTTTCATTTATTTTTTTAAAATAATTTTCTATCAGGACTTTAGCTTTTCCTTTTAGGATATAATAATCAGAAAATATTTGTAAAAGTTAAATTGTAATATGAGTTCAGGTCAGTGTTTTAAACATAAACGAGAACTTAAAGTTATCTCTATGTGTTGAAATTCATGTTTTTATAAGTGTTTCCTGTAAAGGAATTCACGTTTTAATTTTTTTTAGGAATTAATAGTATTTTTGGTTGTGTAGCTTAAACTAATAACTAATGGAATGTAAGGGATTAGTGTGTTTTATTTGAGTTTTTTTGAGTTTTTTTGTTTGTTTTATTTTGATTTAAAGAGGTAGTTTTATTTTGTTTAAAATAGTTTCTGTTGCTCCTTTGTTTTTTTGTACAAAAGATTCGCATATTTTACCTGTTTTAAGTCTAATTGTTTTATTATCAATTAGTATTGAAAATGTTGCGTTTAATTCTTGATGGGTTTTAATAGAAAAACAGCCTTTTAATTGAACTAATTTTGTAGCCTCGTCAAAGTGCGAGTAATTTGGTCCTATTACTATAGGGATGCCAAATGTTGCAGGTTCTAATAAGTTGTGAACGCCTGGGTTTCCAAAACCACCGCCGACATAGGCAATATCTGCATAGCTATATATTTTTGTCAATATACCAATAGTATCAATGATAAACACGTCAAATTGTGATAAATCAAGGTTCTCTTTTTTAGAAAATAAAATAGATTTTTTTGTTATATTTTTTTGTAATAGCTGAATTTGTTCTGTTTTGATGTTGTGGGGAGCAATGATGAATTTTACATCTTTTGTGCAAGAATTGATATATTCTATGAGTAAAGATTCATCCTTCGGCCATGAACTTCCTATTACGATTGTTGTTTTATTGTTTTTAAATTGACTTATAAAATCCAATGAATTGTTTTTTTCTAAAATGGCTACCACTCTGTCAAAACGAGTGTCTCCTGAAATTGTAACATTTGTTTTGCCTAACTGAGTGATTAGTTTTTTTGAGATTTCATTTTGAACAAAAAAGTGAGTAAAAGTGTCTAAAGCTTTTCTGTAAAATCCTCCATACCATTTAAAGAATAATTGTTTTTCTCTAAAAATCCCTGAAATCAAATAGGTAGGAGTGTTCTTTTTGTGTAATTGATTTAAGTAATTAATCCAAAATTCATATTTAATAAAGAATACGAGTTCAGGATGTACTAATTTTAAAAATTTTTTGGCGTTTTTGGGTGTATCCAAAGGAAGGTAAACTGTTACGTCAGCAATAGTGTTGTTTTTGCGTACTTCGTAACCCGAAGGAGAGAAAAAAGTAACTACAATTTTATGATTAGGGTATTTGTCTTTGATCTTTTCAATTACGGGTAGGCCTTGTTCGTATTCTCCTAAAGAGGCTGCATGAAACCATATTGTGCGATCTTGAGTGGCTATTTTTTGTTCTAATATAGAAAATACATTTTTCCTGCCGTTCACAAAAAGTTTCATTTTTGGGCTAAATAGGGCAATGGTTTTTAATACTAACTGGACGAATTGAATAGTTAAATTGTAGAGAAAATGCATTGATATTTTTTTTTGTAAAAATACATTTTCTTTGTGTTATTTTCATTGGTTTAAACTCATTAAATAACTATTTTTGTTGTGCTTGTTTGGGATTGCTAAATTGATGTAAAATTTGGTCTTACGGCAAGTTTACTTCTATTAATTGGTCTCGTGAATGGCATGAGATGTTAAAAAAGAATACATGAAAAAAATACAAATGGTTGACTTGAAAAGTCAATATGATAAAATCGCAGCAACCGTAAACGCTTCGATTCAAGAAGTTTTGGATACCAATACTTATATTAATGGGCCTCAGGTTCATGCGTTTCAAAAATCATTAGAAGATTATTTAGGAGTTAAACATGTGATTCCATGTGCTAATGGAACAGATGCTTTGCAAATTGCTATGATGGGACTAGGTTTAAAACCTGGAGACGAAGTGATTACTGCCGATTTTACTTTTGCAGCTACTGTTGAGGTAATTGCTTTGCTACAATTAACACCTGTTTTAGTAGATGTAGATTTGGTAAATATGAATATTTCTATTGAAGCAATTAAAAAAGCAATAACTCCAAAAACTAAAGCAATTGTTCCGGTTCATTTGTTTGGTCGTGCAGCCAATATGGAAGCTATTATGACTATTGCCAAGGAACATAATTTATATGTAATTGAAGATAATGCTCAAGCTATTGGAGCCAATTGTAAATTCTCTGGTGGAACAAAAAAGAAAGCAGGAACTATTGGACATGTTTCTTCTACTTCTTTTTTTCCATCAAAAAACTTAGGATGTTATGGTGATGGTGGAGCAATTTTCACCAATGACGATGCTTTGGCACACAAATTAAGAGGGATTGTAAATCATGGAATGTACGAACGTTACCATCATGATGTAGTAGGAGTAAATTCTCGCTTGGATAGTATTCAAGCTGCAGTTCTTAATGCCAAGTTACCCTTTTTGGATGAATACGGAAAAGCAAGACAAGATGCAGCCAGAAAATATAACGCTGCTTTTGAAGGACATAAAAATATTATTGCGCCAACTATTTGTGATAATTGTGATTGTCATGTTTTTCATCAATACACATTACGCATTATAGATGCCGATAGAAACGGTTTGATGCAGCATTTGTTGGATAAAGGAATTCCTTGTGCTATTTATTATCCAATTCCGTTGCATTCACAAAAAGCCTATTTGGACGTGCGTTACAAAGAAGAAGATTTCCCAGTAACAAATCAGTTGGTAAAAGAAGTGATTTCATTACCAATGCATACAGAACTTGATGATGAACAAATAAAATTTATTACGGATAGCGTTTTAGAGTTTTTAAAATAGGAGAAAAGAATATAGATTTTAGAAAATAGATTTGTTATAGAGTCGTTTTCTATTCTCTTTTATCTGTTTTCTAAAAAAAGCAAATATGAAAATACTAGTAACAGGAGGATTGGGTTTTATCGGTTCGCATACCGTAGTTGAGCTACAAAACGAGGGTTTTGAAGTGGTTATTATTGATAATCTTTCCAATTCTTCAGAAGAAGTATTAAAAGGGATTGTCACTATTACAGGCAAAATGCCTCTATTCGAAAAATTGGATTTAAGGGATAAAAATAGTGTTCAAGGATTCTTTAATAAGCATATAGATCTTGCGGGTGTTATTCATTTTGCGGCTTCTAAAGCAGTTGGAGAAAGCGTTGAGAATCCATTGCTTTATTATGAAAACAATATTGGAACGCTGGTTTATATTTTGCAAGAATTAGAAAAAAAACCAGAAGCTAATTTTATATTCAGTTCTTCTTGTACCGTTTATGGTCAAGCCAAAAAAATGCCAATCACTGAGAATGCGCCCGTTCAACAACCTATTTCTCCTTATGGAAATACCAAAAAAATAGGCGAAGAAATAATTCAGGATGTGGCAAAAGCTACAAATATTAATGCAATATTGTTGCGCTATTTCAACCCAATTGGATCACATCCGTCGGCTGAAATAGGGGAGTTACCAATAGGAGTTCCTCAAAATTTAGTGCCTTTTATAACCCAGACTGGTTTTGGATTGCGTGAGGAATTAGCTGTTTTTGGAGATGATTACCCAACTCCAGATGGAACCTGCATTCGTGATTATATACACGTAGTCGATTTGGCGAAAGCCCATGTAATCGCTTTACAACGTTTGTTAAATAAAAAAAATACAGAAAAAGTAGAAACATTCAATCTTGGAACTGGAACAGGAAGTTCTGTGTTGGAAGTCATTCGAAGTTTCGAAAAAGTAAGCGGCAAAAAACTCCCTTACAAAATTGTACCCCGTAGAGAAGGTGATATTACCGAAGCTTACGCAAATACCGATAAAGCCAATAATATATTGGGTTGGAAAGCGCAGTCTTCTTTGGATGAAGCCATGGAGAGCGCCTGGAAATGGGAACAGAAAATTAGAAGTTAGATTTCACATTATAAAAAAAACCAAATTGTCAAGTTGATGATTTGGTTTTTTTTGTAAATAATAAAATCCTCATAAACAACTGTTCATGAGGATTATTTTATAGGTCGGTTTTGACTAAAAAATTAATTAAGCATTTGCGGTTGCAGCTTCTTTATCAATTTTCCCAATCAAACCAGCTAATACTTTTCCTGGACCTACTTCGGTAAATAAAGTAGCACCATCAGCAATCATTTGTTGTACAGATTGGGTCCAACGTACTGGAGCAGTCAATTGTATGATTAAATTTTTCTTTATTTCTTCTGGTGATGAAACTGCAGTTGCCGTTACGTTTTGATATACCGGACAAATAGGGGTAGAGAATGTTGTCGCTTCTATAGCTGCCGCTAGTTCTTCTCTAGCAGGTTCCATCATTGGAGAGTGAAAAGCTCCGCCAACAGGTAGTAATAATGCACGTTTTGCACCAGCAGTTTTCATAGCTTCGCAGGCTTTTTCTACAGCTGTAGTTTCTCCCGAAATTACTAATTGTCCAGGGCAGTTGTAATTGGCAGCAACCACAACTCCATCAATTGATGCACAAACTTCTTCTACAATATTATCTGCTAATCCTAAAACGGCAGCCATTGTTGAAGGTTTGATTTCGCAAGCTTTTTGCATCGCTAGCGCACGTTGCGAAACTAATTTTAAACCATCTTCAAAAGACAAAGCGCCATTAGCCACCAATGCCGAAAATTCACCCAATGAGTGACCTGCTACCATTTCTGGTTTAAAATCTTCCAAGGTTTTAGCCAAAATAACCGAGTGTAAAAAAACAGCTGGTTGCGTTACTTTGGTTTCTTTCAATTGCTCTGCTGTACCTTCAAACATAATATCGGTAATGCGGAAACCTAAAATTTCATTCGCTTTTTCAAATAATTCTTTTGCTAATGGTGAGTTTTCATATAAGTCTTTGCCCATTCCGGTGAATTGTGCGCCTTGACCTGGAAATACGTATGCTTTCATCTGTTGTTTTTTAAGTTTAACCCTTCAGCTTTTTCTGGGTACTAATTTGTTTTTTCAGATTGCAAAAATACTACTTTTTTTAGGAGCAGCAATTTTTTGCTTCTTAAGAACAGTTCTTCTGCTATTCTTTTCCATCTTTTATTCCATGGCAGTGATCAAAAACTTGCCTTGGAATAAAATGTGTTTTATTGCAAATGAAGTTCAATGAACGCTTTTGAAAATAAAAGCATAGTAGAGTAATCAGGGCCTAAATGAGGGGATTTTATTTTTTAAATAAGTTTTTTTTAGAGTATTTGTAATGTGATAATTATCATTAAGTTAAGTTGTTTTTTATTCGTATATTTGATAGTGTTTGTTTAGAAAAATTTTAAAAAGTTCTGACTAAATTTTTTTAAACTTTTGTTATCCCTAAAATAACAAAACCCTTTAATCTGTATTTATATTTAAATAGATGCCTCTATCCGATTTAATGAAGTGTTGCTTTATTAATAAATAAATTGGCTTTAGTTCTAAAAAAAGCCCTTCCTACTACAATCATAATATGCTTACTTAATATATTTTAATTAAATTAATATTTTTTATGAAAGTATCTGTTACTCGAAAAGACTTGAAATTTATGCCTGATTCAAGTAGGGTTGTGGCTCGATATTTCAATAGTGGAGAACAACGAACCAAAGAACTTGTTGGTCGTATATTGGTTATGAGTAATTATGAAGTTTCTCATACCCTAGAACAAATAAATAGAGGATTTGCACGAAGACACCGTAATATTTCGGAAATTTTTTATAGTAATTTTCAAAATATTTCGAATATAATTGCCGAAATGCAAATTAATGTAGCTGATTTGTCAGAAGAACAAAAACTACTAATAGGCTCTTATCTTACAATGGAATATTCCATAGAGTCTGCTGCTTTTTTTAACCCATCCATGGTGGAAGATTTTGATCAAACGAGTCTGGAAAAGGGTGAAAAACGGGTTGTTATTTCATTTCGGGCGACTGGAGAAGGCCATGTTTCCTCTATCGTATTTAGAAGAGGAATTATAGATAAAGAGAATAATTTGCGAATGATGCGTATTGGTGATGATATTGAAAAAGCAGAGGTTTTGCATAAAATGATGTTTAACAAAAAGCGAGTTCTTTCTAAATTAGCAGAAATGCATACCTTGGATATTTATTCAAATATTTTATGTGATTTTCCAGAAGTTTTTGAGTATGAAGTGTTGAAAAATGCCTTGATGAAAGAATTGGCAAATCCAAATACAAGTAAAGAAAAAAGTGAGGCTTATGAAGAGGTGATTTGGTTGTTGGATTCTTTTTATGATGTGCAATTTAAACATGATTCCGATATTTCTGAGCGTGTTATTTTTCCTATTTCTGATACAGAAAGCCGAGGAATTGAAGATGCCCGTTTTGTTCGTTTTAGTGATGATGGCTATTTCGATAGTGTAATGGGAACTTACACTGCTTATAATGGACATTCGATACTTTCAAAATTAATTACAACAGAAGATTTTTATACTTTTCGGATAATGCCTTTATATGGTGAAGGATCACAAAGCAAGGGTATGGCTTTGTTTCCTAAAAGAATAAAAGGTAAATATGCCATGCTAGGCAGAATTGATGGGGTCAATAATTATTTGATGTACTCTAAACGTCCTAACGAATGGAAAAATCCACAAATTATTCAGAAACCCAAATATCCATGGGAATATACCCAAATTGGTAATTGTGGATCACCTTTATGGACAGAAGAAGGCTGGCTTGTAATTACACATGGTGTAGGTGCTATGAGACGGTATTGTATTGGTGCTTCATTGTTTGATTTAGAGGATCCTAGCAAAGAAATTGGCAGATTAGCTGAGCCCTTGCTTAGCCCTCTTGAAGACGAACGAGAAGGTTATGTGCCAAATGTAGTGTATTCCTGTGGTTCAATAATTCATAATAACAGCCTAATATTACCCTATGCAGTGTCCGATTATTCCTCTACCTATGCTGTGGTAGACTTGGTAGAATTATTGGATGCCTTAAAGAAAAGCAAACAATAAGTTGATGTTTTATATAGCAATTGATTTCTAATTAAATGCATAAGCAATAAAAGTAATAGCCATGAAATTAAAGAAAAATAAAACTATGTTATTAATGAGTTCCTACCCGCCTAGACAATGTGGAATAGCAACTTTTTCTAATGATATAGTAAATTCCGTTAAATTGGTCTTTGGAAAATCGCTACCAATAGAAGTATGTGCCTTGCAAAAAAAAGAAAATCAATTCGAATATGATCCAGATGTTCATTATATACTAAATGTCAACTCTATTAATGATTACCGTCTTTTGGCCGAAAAGATTAATAATCGTGACGATATTGGAATGGTTTGTATCGAACATGAATTTGGCCTTTTTGAAGGTGATTATGGGGATTATTTATTGTCTTTTTTACTAGCTGTAAATAAACCTGTTGCAACCGTTTTTCATACAGTATTGCCTGGACCGAATGATAAATTAAAAAAAATTGTTCAAGCCATCATTGATTTGTCAAACAAAATTGTGGTTCTTACAAAAAAATCCCAAGAGATTTTGATGCAAGACTATGATTGTTTGGAGTCAAAATTAAGGGTAATTCCGCATGGGACACATATGGTTCTTTGGGATCAAAAGGAGAAAATTAAAAAGGATTTTCACTATTCTGATAAAATTGTTTTATCAACATTTGGATTAATTAGTGCCAATAAGAATATAGAAACTGTTTTGCATGCCTTGCCAAATGTTATTGCAAAACACCCCGAAGTGATTTATTTGGTAATCGGAAAAACGCATCCCGAAGTTTTGAATAAAGAAGGAGAAAAATACCGAACTATGCTAGTTGAGACTACTAAGGAACTTAAAATTGAGAATAATGTGATCTTTATTGATGAATTTTTAGATTTAAAAGAACTTCTCAATTATTTGATCATGTCTGATATTTATTTGTTTTCTTCCAAGGATCCCAATCAAGCTGTTAGCGGCACTTTTGCTTATGCCATGAGTTGTGGTTGTGCTATTATCTCGACACCAATAGCTCATGCCAAAGAAGATTTGAACTCAGGAATCGGAATATTATTAAAGGAATTTGATAAACCCAACGAGTTTCAAGAGGCTATTTTAGAATTGGTTGAAAATAAGGAGAAAAGATTAGAAATGAGTCGGAATGGATATGCTTTAACCCATGAAACTACTTGGGAAAATATAGCCATAAAATATGGATTCCTTTTTGCAGAAGTGACTGAAAACAAGAAAAACCTAAAATTGAATTTCCCACGTATAAAATTAAATCATATTAAGGAATTGACCACCGAATATGGAATGCTACAATTTTCAAATTTTAGTCAACCTGATTTTTCATCTGGTTATACGTTGGATGATAATGCAAGAGCATTAATTAACTTAATTATGTATTACAATTCAAGCAAAGATGCTGATACTTTGAGCTTGGCTAGTATCTATTTGAATTTTGTGGCAGGAATACAAAGGGAAGACGGTAAATTTGATAATTACAAAGATTTAAATCTAGATTTGACATCGCAAAATGAATTAGTAAATCTTGAGGATTCTAATGGAAGAGCTTTGTGGAGTTTGGGTTATACATTATCCAATCATAATTTGCTTCCCTACGCTCTTGTTGAACAAGCTCAAAAAGTTTGGGATAAGGCAGTATTTCATGTTGATTCTGTTACTTCTCCAAGAGCAATTGCCTATACCTTAAAGGGATTATATCACTATTACACCGTTAATCCTGAGGAAAAAATAAAAAACAATATTATTCAACTCGCAGATAAATTGCTCAATCATTATCATATCAATTCTGATGAGAATTGGTGTTGGTATGAGGATTATATGACGTATGTAAATAATGTGTTGCCTGAGGCGATGATGTATGGTTTTTTGGCAACAGGGGATTTAAAATATAAAAAAATTGCCTTAATTACATTTGATTTTTTGCTTTCTCATTATTTTATGAAAGGGGAATTTAGCGTAATCTCCAACAGAGGCTGGTTTGTAAAAGGTAAGAAAAAAAATGCTTATGGAGAGCAGCCTATTGAAGTGGCAACAACAATTATTACCTTACATTTGTTTTATGAAGTAACTGGAAATGTAAAATATAAAAACCAGCTAAATATGGCTTTTTCTTGGTTCTTGGGAAATAATCACCTGAATCAGATTATTTATAATCCTGTAAATGGTGCTTCTTATGATGGATTGGAAGAAAAAAATGTGAATATTAATCAAGGGGCTGAATCTACATTGTGTTTCTTTAAAGCTCAAATGATTATGGATAAATATAAAAATGAAGATGATTATAGGTATTCAGAAACAGCTGGTATATTTGCAATTTGATATTGAAATTTTTCTAAAATGACAGAAAAAGAAAAAATGCTTTTAGGCGAAATCTACTTTGCCAATGATAAAGAACTTATGCAAGAGCGTACTAATGCCAAAAAATTATTGCATAAATTAAATGTTACAGAATATTTGATGAATGGGAAATCACGTGCTATTCTCCGGGAGTTATTGCCTAATTCTCATAAGCGATTGTATATAGAGCCACCGTTTCATTGTGATTATGGGTACAATATCCATTCGGGGGAGAATGTGTATTTTAATGTCAATTGTGTGGTTTTGGATACTATGAAAGTGACTATTGGCAAAAATGTTTTCTTTGCACCAGGCGTTCATATATACACAGCTACCCATCCGCTGAATGCCATAGAAAGGAGAACTGTTGAAAGTTCAAATCCTGTTTCTATTGGAGATGATTGTTGGATAGGAGGGAACTCTGTAATTTGTCCGGGAGTCACAATTGGTAATGGTTGTGTAATTGGTGCGGGATCTGTAGTAACCAAAGATATTCCCGAAAATTCTTTGGCAGTGGGTAATCCTGCCAAAGTGATTCGGAAATTAAATGAGGATTAAATCTATTTGTTCCTGTAAAAACTCAACGCTCCTGATGGACATTTGTTGATGGTCTCTATTATTTTTTCTGTTGTTGAATTTTCGGCCGTAATCCAGGGTTGTTCTTTCGGTTTGAAAACGTCAGGATTGTTGCGTACGCAATTTCCGGAATGAATGCAATTTCCGGATTGCCATACAATAGTTACTTCGCCATTAGTGTATTCTTTTTTGATGTTTTTTGGATCCATTTCAAATAATTTAATTTAGAGTACGTCATTATATTCAGGATTTTTTTCAAATGTTTTTTTTGCAAAAGGACATAGCGGAATAATTGTCCATTTTTTTTGTCTTGCTACTTCAACGGCTTTTTCTATTAATTTTTTGCCCAGACCTTTGCCATTAAATACGGGAGAAACTTCGGTGTGATCAATGATTATTTTATTGGGACCAGCAAATACAAAAGTCATCAAAGCTACTTTTCTGCCTTCGTTTGTAATATTGAAACTACCGTTTTTGTCATTGAATTCTATAGTTACTGTATCGCTCATGGTTTTTTTTTGTTAAGATTCTAAGTTCCTGAGATTCTAAATCTCTCAGAAACTTAGAATCCTAGTTACTTTTACGCTAAATTAATAAGCCATTGGGATTTCCATTAACAGAAACTTTGCGTCTGTTGTTGCTTTGATGTCCAAAGTTTCGAAATCAGTTATTCCTAAACCATCACGAGTCTCCAATTCCTGACCATCAATAGTAATTGTTCCAGATATTACAAAAGCGTACATGCCGTTGCCTTCTTTTTTTAGTTCGTATTTTTTTGAAAATCCGGCACTAAAATCAGCTAAGTGAAACCAAGCATCTTGATAAATCCAAACTCCAGCATCCTCAGGATTTGGAGATACAATTTGAGCAAAATTATTTTTTTGCTCAGCAGTGTTCAATGTGATTTGTTGGTAACGAGGTTCTACATTTCTTACTTTTGGGAATACCCAAATTTGAAAAAGTTTGGTACGTTGATCCGCATTTGGATTATATTCACTGTGTTGAATTCCAGTTCCGGCGCTCATTACTTGAACATCACCATTTTTTATAATTTCGGCATTACCCATACTGTCTTTGTGTGCCAAATCACCTTCAAGCGGAATGGTAATAATTTCCATATTGTCATGCGGATGTGTGCCAAAACCCATTCCTGCAGCAATTGTATCGTCGTTCAAAACGCGTAAAGCGCCAAATTGAACTCTATCTGGATTGTACCAACTGGCAAAGCTAAAACTATGATACGCGTTTAACCATCCGTGGTCTGCATGCCCTCTTGTATCTGCTTTGTGTAAAACTGTATTTTTCATGATGTATAAATTTAGTAATTTTTGTTATACAAATTTACAATCGTTTTGAGCGTTTGACACTTAATCTAGATTAAGAAGTTATTTTCTAAGTAATCGGTTTTTCATTTTACTGTAATACTCAGGAGTCACACCTAAATAGGAAGCAATCTGCTTTTGGGCAACTTTCTGAAGGAGAGTGGGGTATTTTTTACAAAATTTCTCAAAACGCTCTTCGGCAGTGAGGCTGAGGTTGTCCATTAAGCGCTCTTGGTTGGCTACGAGTGAATTTTCGGTAAGTATTCTGAAGAAACGTTCTAGTTTTGGAATTTCCCGATACAATATTTCTTGATTTTCTTTGGATAATAAAACCACTTCGGCATCTTCCAAGACCTCGATAAATAAGTTACCTGGTTTTTGCGAAAGTAAACTGTACATGTCGCCAATCCACCAGCCTTCGCAAGCAAAACTCATTACGTGTTCTACAATATTGTCATTAATGTTGAAACTGCGCAGAATACCTGAATTTACAAAATAAGAGTGTTTGCAAATTGCGCCACTATTCAATAAAATCGTTTTAGCTTTATAATGCTGGATTTCAGTTTTGGACAAAAAAAGTTCTTGCTCCTGTGCAGTGAGATCTATATGTTGCGCAATGTTTTCGAGTATTAAAGCCATTTATTTTTGCTCTGGAAGTAAAATGAAAGTTGTGGCTTGAAAGCGATTGTTTATAATTTCTCCAGTAACTTCAGCTTTTCTAATCACTTCGCAAAAGCCATCTTTGGCATGTGCATCCCCGTGATCGTCAATTTTGGTTCCATCTACAAAATATGTTTTCCCATCGATTCGAACTGCTAGATCACAGCTTTTTCCTTTCATGCCAAAATTGCATTCCCCACAAGAAACTTCAACGATTTGAGTATTTACTTTTGTGTTTTTTTCTTGTGCTTGTAAAGCAAAAGAAAAAAAGAATATTGTAATTATTGTTGCTTTTTTCATGGTTTTAAGGGTGTACTGTTACTAATTTGGCAGCTTCTTTAGTTTTTTCTACCACTTCTTCAATTGGAGTGTCTAAGGTATCGTTGACCAAAGCAACACCCATTCTGCGATAGGGTCTTGAAGTTGGTTTTCCAAAAATCCTAAAATCGGTTTTGGGTAAAGATGCAATTTTATTCAAACCAGAATAGCTTGGGTTTTCTGAGTTTGCTGAAGCTGCAATTACAGCACTTGCTCCTGCTTTTTCTAAAGTGATTTCGAAAATTGGTAAACTTAAAATGGCACGTAAATGCAATTCAAATTCATTAAAGTTTTGTGTTCCCGCCAAAGTAACCATTCCAGTATCGTGTGGTCTTGGAGATAATTCTGAGAAATAAACACCGTCATCAGCAAGGAAAAATTCGACACCAAATAATCCCGCTCCACCCAAAGCTTCTGTTACTTTCTCGGCCATGTCTTGTGCTTCGTATAAATCCTTATCGGATATTTTTGCGGGTTGCCAGCTTTCTTGATAATCGCCACGTTCTTGTCTGTGCCCGATTGGAGCACAAAATAATGTAGGATTCTCGTTTTGGACAACCGTCAATAAAGTAATTTCCGAATTGAATTTAACAAAAGCTTCGACGATAACTTCGACTACATCACCACGAGAACCTTCTACCGCATATTGCCATGCTTTGTCAATGTCGGCAATGGTTTTTATAGTCGATTGCCCTTTTCCAGAGGATGACATTAATGGTTTTACCACACAGGGCATTCCAACCGCTTCTACACCTTCGTGTAATTCTTGTGCGGTAGTAGCATAGCGATAATTGGCGGTACGCAATCCTAGATCTTTGGCGGCCAAATCTCGAATGGCTTTTCGGTTCATGGTGAAGTTTGCCGCTTTCGCAGATGGTACAACCGTAATTCCTTGTTTCTCGTAATCATAAAAACGTTCGGTTCTTATGGCTTCTATTTCGGGAACGATGAAATCGGGTTGGTGTTTGGCAACAATTTTATCCAAAGCATCTCCATCGAGCATATTGATGACTTCAAATCCATGTGCTACTTGCATTGCGGGTGCATTTTCGTAGCTGTCAACAGCAATTACGGTTTGTCCGATGCGTTGTGCTGCGATTATAAATTCTTTTCCTAATTCGCCAGATCCTAGAAGTAATATTTTCATTAAAAAAAGTTTAGAAAGGTTAAGGGTTTGTGGTTTTATTTTGGTTTGTATAATTATCACAAAAATACATTATTTGTGTGAATTTTTTTTAGGAATGCCTATTGTGTTTTGCTGATTTCTTGAAATATTTTAAACGTGTTTTTAACCGCTAGCTCGCGTGAGGGACAGGAATAAGCTACCGAAGTAGCATGGATGGCCCGACAGCATAAAACAAAGGGGCCGACTGAGCGGTTTGCTAAGTTGGCCCCTTTGTTTTATGGTGGCACGCCCAAATATTCATAAAAAAAATAGTTTAAAGTAAAAAGTAATGAAACTTTAAACCTTAAACTATTTTGAACTTTAAACAAGTTTATGTTATGCTAGAACTTCTGTAAGCGAAACCGCTTCTTTAATTCTGCGTAATGCTTCTTTTAATAATTCTTCGCTAGTTGCGTAAGAGAAACGGATACAATCTGGATTTCCAAAAGCGTCACCTGTTACGGTTGCTACACAAGCTTCGGCTAAAAGATACATTGAGAAATCATTGGCATCTTTGATAAATGTTCCTTTTAGTGTTTTTCCGAAGAAAGAAGAAACGTCTGGGAATACATAGAATGCTCCTTCTGGAACGTTGATTTTTACTCCTGGAATTTCTTTTAACAATCCTACGACTAAATCTCTACGACTGTGGAAAGCGTCCACCATGTGTTTCAATACAGATGGGTCAGCATCTACAGCTGTAATAGTAGCACGTTGTGCAATACTGTTGGCTCCACTGGTTACTTGACCTTGTATTTTAGTACACGCTTTTGCAATAAATTCTGGTGCTCCAATATATCCAATTCTCCATCCTGTCATGGCAAATGCTTTGGCAACACCATTTACAGTAACGGTTCTTTCTAGCATTCCTGGAATAGAAGCAATACTGCAGAAAGTTCCTGAGAAATTGATGTGCTCATAAATTTCGTCAGCCACTACGTATACGTGTGGGTATTTTTCTAAAACTTTGGCAAGAGCAGTTAACTCTTCTCTGTTGTAAACCGATCCACTCGGATTACAAGGAGAACTGAACCACATCATTTTTGTTTTTGGTGTGATAGCTGCTTCTAATTGCTCTGGAGTGATTTTGAAATCAGTTTCTACAGAAGTTGGAACTTCTACAGGAACTCCACCTGATAATTTTACGATTTCGAAATACGAAACCCAGTATGGTGCTGGTAAAATAACTTCGTCACCATCGTTTAGCATTACTTGTGCAATGTTATACAAAGATTGTTTGGCTCCTGTTGAAACCACGATTTGTGACGGTTTGTAATCTAAATCGTTGTCTCTTTTGAATTTTCTGCAAATTGCTTCTTTCAATTCTGCATACCCTTCTACAGGAGAATAGGTGCTGTAGTTTTCGTCAATCGCTTTTTTAGCTGCTTCTTTGATAAAATCTGGAGTATTGAAGTCTGGCTCTCCTAAACTTAAACTGATAATGTCTTTTCCTTGTGCTTTTAATTCTCTTGCCAATGCAGCCATCGCTAATGTTTGTGATGTAGCTAAATTGTTAATTCTGTCTGAAAGTGGATTACTCATTAAAATGTAATTTTTTGGTTTATTCTTTTTTTTAGATAATTATTATAGTGCGGGTTCTAACCCTAGTGTTCTTAAATGTTTGAAATGGGCAACAACAGCGGCAGTCATTGTCTTGTATTCGTAATAAGGTAATTGGCATTCTTTGGCTGTTTCCTTTACAATTTGTGCAATTTTCCCATAATGTACATGGCTAATGTGCGGAAAAATGTGGTGTTCGATTTGGTGGTTTAAACCTCCAGTGTACCAATTTACAATTTTATTTTTTGGTGCAAAATTAACGGTAGTGAATAATTGGTGAATTGCCCATGTATTTTCCATTTCGCCAGCCTCGTTTGGTTGTGGATTGGCAGCTTCGTCAACTACATGCGCCAATTGGAAAACAATACTTAAGATTAATCCAGCAGTATAGTGCATGATGAAAAATCCAACCAAAACTTTCCACCAAGTGATTCCAATTACGATTGGTAAAACAATCCAAATAGACAAGTAAATAACTTTAGTGATGATTAATGTTGTCCAAAGTGTCTTTGGGCTTTTTGGTTCACCATAAGATAATTTTCTTTTTAGGTAACTGCTCATTTGTTTGAAATCAGTTGTTATGGCCCAATTGAAAGTCAATAATCCGTATAAAAATACCGCGTAGTATTGTTGAAATTTATGAAATTTATGCCATTCGGCTTCTTTAGAGAAACGCATAATTCTTCCTGCTTCTAAGTCTTCGTCATGACCAATAATGTTGGTGTAAGTATGGTGCAAAACGTTGTGTTGTACTTGCCAGTTGTGTACGTTTCCAGCTAATACATATATCGTTCCACCCATGAATTTATTTACCCAACTTTTGGTTGAATACGATCCGTGATTGGCATCGTGCATTACGTTCATTCCAATTCCGGCCATTCCAATTCCCATGACAATTGTTAGAAGTAGGTGTGCCCAAAAAGGCATATCTAATGTAAGAATCAAAAAGTAAGGAACAAGAAAGACAGTAAAAAGAATAATAGTCTTTAAATGAATCTTCCAATTTCCGGTTTTCTCAATATTATTTTCTTTGAAATAGCTGTTTACACGAGAGTTAAGTGTTCTGAAAAACTTCAAATTGTCTTGCTTAGCAAATGTAGGTGGGGTATTGTTCATATGTTTTTTGAATATTTGCAAAGGTAACTAATATAAATTTTCAACATACAATATTGAGTTAAATATTTATAAGCTAAAAGCAGTACTTTTGTTAAAAATTTTTAAGATGGACGAGATTCTAAAGTATTTTCCTAACCTGTCTGATAATCAGAAGGAACAGTTTCAAAAATTGGATTTTTTATACCATGATTGGAATGAAAAAATCAATGTTATTTCCCGTAAAGACATTGACTCTTTGTATACTAAACACATATTACATTCTTTGGCTATAGCCAAAATAAATAAGTTTGAACCCGGAACATATGTCTTGGATGTGGGTACTGGCGGTGGTTTTCCTGGTATTCCATTGGCTATACTTTTTCCTGAAACCCGTTTTTATCTAATTGATATCATTGCCAAAAAAATTAAGGTTGTTCAAGCCGTTGCGGAAGCATTGGAACTGAAAAATGTAAAAGCCGAACAACTTCGTGCCGAAAATGTCAAAGGCGATTTTGATTTTATCGTAAGTCGAGCAGTGACCAATATGCCCGATTTTGTTTCTTGGGTAAAAACAAAAATAAAGAAACAAAACAAACACGAATTAAAAAACGGTATTCTTTATCTAAAAGGGGGAGACTTAACGGAGGAACTGAAAGATTTTCCTAAAGCAACTGAATATAATATTTCGGATTTCTTTGAAGATGAGTTTTTTGAAACCAAGAAAGTGGTGCACTTGCCGTTGAAGTTTGTGGTGTAGATTAAAAACTTTCAAGATTAAATTAAATATAAAAAGCAAACCCCACAAAATTTCAAAATAAATTGAATTTTTGTGGGTTTTGAGTTTTTATTTCTTTCTAATTCCCCCTTCGGGGGTTAGGGGGCTTTTATTCTCCCAAAAATGGATATCTATAATCTGTTGGAGTTACAAAAGTTTCTTTAATAGTTCTTGGAGAAGCCCAACGCAATAAGTTCAAAGCAGAACCTGCTTTGTCATTGGTTCCAGAAGCTCTTGCTCCACCAAAAGGTTGCATTCCTACAATAGCTCCAGTTGGTTTGTCATTGATGTAAAAATTACCTGCTGCGTTTTGTAAAGCTGTAGTTGCTTCTTCGATTGCATAACGGTCTTGACTGAAAACAGCTCCAGTTAAAGCATACTCAGAAGTAGAATCTACCAATTTCAATGTTTCAGACCATTTAGCGTCCTCATATACATAAATTGTCATAACAGGTCCAAACAATTCAGTTGCCATCGTGCTGTAATTTGGATTTGATGTTACAATAATGGTTGGTTCAATAAAATATCCAACCGATTTATCATAATTACCACCAACGATAATTTCAGCATCAGCATCTTTTTTGGCTTGGTCAATAAAACTAGCCAATTTATCAAATGATCCTTCGTGAATTACAGCCGTTATAAAGTTTCCAAAATCTTCTGGAGAACCCATTTTCATTGATTTAGTATCAATGATTAATTGCTCTTTTAATGCTGGCCATAAGCTTTGCGGTACATAAGCTCTTGAAGCAGCTGAACATTTTTGTCCTTGAAATTCAAAGGCTCCACGAACAATTCCAGTAGCCACTTGTTTAACATTAGCACTTGGATGAGCGATGATGAAATCTTTACCACCTGTTTCTCCCACAATTCTTGGATAAGTTTTGTAATGGTGAATGTTGGTTCCAATTTTTGCCCAAATATCTTTAAATACATGAGTAGATCCTGTAAAGTGAATTCCAGCAAAATCAGGGCTAGCCAAAACAGTATCTGTAATCATCAAAGCATCTCCAAAAACAACGTTGATAACACCATCAGGAACTCCTGCTTCTTTGAAAACATCTATAATGATTTTTGCTGAGAATACTTGGCTGTCACTTGGTTTCCAAATTACAACATTCCCCATCATTGCTGCACTTGCAGGTAAATTGGCAGCTATAGCGGTAAAGTTGAATGGTGTAATTGCATAGACAAAACCTTCAAGTGGTCTGTATTCTAAACGATTCCACATATCTGAAGTTGATTTTGGCTGATCCGCATAGATTTGTGACATGAATTCAACGTTGAAACGTAAAAAATCAATTAATTCGCAAGAAGCATCGATTTCTGCTTGAAATATATTTTTGGATTGCGCAATCATTGTTGCTGCATTTATTTTGGCTCTGTATGGACCTGCAATTAATTCAGCTGCTTTCAAGAAAATAGCGGCTCTTTGTTCCCAAGCCATATTGGCCCATGCTGTTCTTGATTCTAATGCGTTGGCAATGGCGCTTTCAACATGAGATTTTTCGGCTAAATGATAGGTTCCCACAATATGCTGATGATCGTGTGGAGCAGTCATGTTTTTGGTATTCCCAGTTCTAATTTCTTCGCTTCCAATATACAATGGAACATCGATTTTAGTATTCCACATGGCTTTGTAAGCTGCTAGAACTGAAGCTTTTTCTGGAGAATTGGGAGCGTAACTTTTTACTGGCTCATTTACCGCATTGGGTACATTGAAAAATCCTTTTAACATATCTTTATAATTAAATAGTAAACAATTAGATAATTTGATGCAAAAGTACGAAGGAAAGATTTAAATCATGATAAAAATATCATAATAAAAGTCAAATTAATTTAGAGCAAAAGGGGCACACATTCTAAAAGTTGGTACAATAACTCTGAATGATTTTGTAGAAGTAAAATTAATCATATTGAAATAGCCTTTCATAGCTCCATAAGGAGATGATAATAAACAACCTGAACTGTAAGTGTGTTGTTCTCCAGGTTTTAAAACTGGTTTTTTCCCAATAACACCTTCTCCGTCTACAAATTCTAAATCGTTTAAAGAATCGTAAATTTCCCAATGACGTGATGTTAATTGTACGGAATCTTTACTATGGTTTTCAATTGTAATCTCATAACTAAAGGCAAAGTGAATTTTGTAGTTTTTGAAGTAGGTACCTTCAAAACTAGTCAAAACTGAAATTTTTATGCCTCTTGTTATTTGTGAAACCATGTTAAAGAGCTAATTAAGTGCTGTATGTCGACAAATTTACAAAAAAAATAAATAATCCTTTTAAAAATAAATAAAGTTTTCTAATTCGTAATATTAATTGAATTAGCAGTTCCTTTTCCTATCACTCTTTCATAGCGATCTGTGCTTCCTTTGTAATATACTAGAACAGTATAATCGTTTTCGGTTTGGTAAAAATTCCCATCTATAGCATTTTCCTGATCAATATATCCTTTGTTGTTTGCGGTCAGATATTGAAAGTTAGTGAATCCTTGTTTGATTAAAATGGCTTTTTCGTAAAGTCCTTTTTCAGTATTGAAGTCCATTTTATATTCTGGTGACATACTGTAATTGTTAAACATACCAACCACATAAATGGAAGATTTCGGGTTTGCCAATGGTGCCGATAAACTAAAATAGACCCATGAATAATCAGATTCTATTTGTTGGTTTTCTGCGTCATATTTTCTAACGGAGAAATTTCCGTTAAGATCTGAAAAATTTGTATATGGAAAACTCGATTTGTCATTATTGGTAAACAAATGGGTGTTGTAAATATCATTCTCTGAGTTGATGAAACTCACATAGTTGTTTGCATTTTTAATGTCTTTCGAATCAAAATTTAAAAATTCATTACCCGCCCAAAATTGTGTTTCTTGATCATATTTGTAAACGAAGTTACTGCTCAAGGTATATTGTGGCACAATGTTTTTTATCGCAGTGTTGAATTTCCCGTTTTGTAGCAAAAGAACTTTTAGGTTTTGCATCGGATTTTGAAAAAATAGTTGATCTCCAGGTTTGATTTCAAATTCTAAGTTGTGTTTTGAATAAATGTTCTTGACTGTTCGAGGGCGTTTTATTTTTACAGGAACAGATACCAAATCCTCATACAAAATAAAATATCTTTTTAAAATTACTTCTTTGTCTGAGTTTAATATAGTCAAGACATAATTGCCACTTAATACTATCTTGCTAAAGTTGTTGGGTAAGGTTAAATTATAATGAGTGAAAATTTGTAAAGTGTTGAAAGAATTAATGTATTCTTGAATTTTTTGGCTATCGAAACCTGATAAATATTCGCTTTTTGGAATGTCTGTTGGAACCCAATTGTAATCGCAATGGGTGATTTCGTAATAATAGTCGGCTTCATTGCCAAACAAATCATCAAATTGAAATTGAAAAGAGTCTCCAAGTTTAAATATGGGAACCACGTTTTGACTGTTTTGGACAAAAGAAGCTGTTTTGATATTGAATGGAGGTGCTATTTCAGTCTCTACTTGTGCTGAAGAATTGATGTAAAATAAAGAAAACAGTAAAACAGCAATTATTTTCATTGATAGCGATTTGTTCAAGAATGGTAAATATACAAATTAACGGGAATTATAATGATATATTTGATAATAGCGAAATGGCAGATTCTATTTTTTACTCTAAAATAAAATCTAAATTCTCCTCAATTTCTGCACTCATGTAATTTTCATCCAAAAGTGAATCAGCTAATAGTTTTTTGCTTTCCTGCAAACGAATGATTTTTTCTTCAACGGTATTTTTGGTAATAAACCGAATCACATTTACCTTATTCATCTGGCCAATTCGATGCGCACGACCAATTCCTTGTTTTTCCGAAAAAGGATTCCACCAAGGATCCAAAAAAACAACATAAGAAGCTTTGGTAATGTTGAGTCCAACGCCACCTGCTTTCAAAGAGATGAAAAATAACAATGGTTTTTCTTGTTCTTGAAAGCGATTGACCTGAAACTCTCGTTCTTTTAAAGGAGTTTCTCCAGTGAGTTCGCAAAAATCAATTTTGTTTTCTTTGCACCACGTTTTATAAAAATTTAAATTGGACACAAACGAACTGAAAACAATCGTTTTTTGGTTGGATTGGACCAAAGTCTCGAGATAACGAGTTGCCGCAATGTATTTTCCCGAATCCATTTCGGATTTGGAATCAATCATTTTTGGGTGATTACTCAACTGTCTCAAACGCATCAAGGTATTGATGATGTTGATTTTATCTACTCCAGAACCATCCGTTTTTAATAACGAGTTTCGTGCTTTCGATTTTTCCTCTTCATACAATTTCTCCTGTTCGGGCTCCATGTCACAATAGAAAATCTGTTCGGACAATTCCGGTAAGTCTTTTAAAACTTGTTCTTTGGTGCGTCTTAATATAAAAGGACTTATGAGATTTTTTAATTCCAATAAACTGTTTTCGTCTTGTTTTTTCTCGATTGGCAATTTATAATTTTCGGCAAAAAATGCATAACTCCCCAAGATATTTGGATTGATAAATTGCATTTGCGACCATAAATCATCAAGTGAATTTTCTATTGGAGTTCCGCTCAACGATATTTTATGACTGGCTTTTATTTGACTAATCGACTTGAAAATTTTAGAATTCTTGTTTTTGATGTATTGGCTTTCGTCCAAAATCAAATACCTGAAATTGTATTTTTGCAAAATCGAAATATCTCTGGAAACGACCGCGTAACTCGTAAAAATCAAGTCGTATTTTTCCAGTTTTTTAGAAAGCAGTTTTCGGTCGTTGCCAATGTATTGTACTCTTCGAAAATGCGGTGTGAATTTTCGAGCTTCGTTGTACCAATTGAAAACTAAGGACGAAGGCAGTACAATTAATGCTTTTAAATATTCTTTTGGTACAGGAATTTCGTTTCCAAACAAATCGAGTTGAACGTCTTCTGCTTTTTTAAATTCCAATTGCTCTTGGACAGCAACCAATGTAGTTAATGTTTGCAATGTTTTTCCCAATCCCATATCATCAGCCAAACAAGCGCCTAAGCCATTGTTGTAGTGTTCCAAGAGCCATTTGACTCCTTCAATTTGGTAGGGTCTCAATGTTGCTTTTACTAATGAGGAAGGTTGATATTCGACCTCTCCTTTTAAATGTATTGAATTTTTAAGTTCTGAAATACCATCCAAAACAGCAAAATTGCTTTTAAGTAAAATAATATTTCCGTTTTGGACTTTTGCCAATTTTGCCATTGGTCCGTAAAGTGTCATCCATTCGATTGGAATCAAAAAATAGTTGCCGTTAGGTAAAAGAAAAAGTCGGTTTCGGTTTTTTATATTCGGAACAATTTCGGTGAAGCTAAATTCAAATGCCTCGCAAACCACAATCATTTTGATGTCAAACCAATCGCTTTTTATGTCATTCGAAAATTGAATAGTGACTTTGTGGGTTTCTATTTTCTTATTATCTATTTTTAGATTTTCCGTCGCGAATCCTAAAGATTTTAGGTTTTCCTGATTTTCTATAACCCATTGAATAGTTGCGTATGTATCCTGTTTTTCTTCTTTTGGCGAAAGCCCAAACATACCATTCTCTGTTTTGTATAAACCCAGTTCTGTCAATTTGTTTTCAAATGTAGCTTCTTCGGTTGTTCTTTTATATTGAATCAATTTGATTTCATCCAGATTGCGGGTGTCAATTTCGGAGTGGATTTTCTTGGTTTTGCTATTGTCAAAACTAAAACCGTTATAGTCGAATATAAGGTTCAGAGAATAAGTGTTTTTAAAAAAATCGTGCGCCAACTCGAGCGAACAAGATTTGATTTTGTCCTTGACTTCGACTGCAAATCCAGTGGCTTTTATATCTGCTTTTTTTGCGACATCCTTAATAAATTTTTCAAAGTATTCAGGAACCAATTTTGACGGAATCTCGACGGTTTTTTTTGTTAAAAAAGGAATGATTTTTTTGGTGTTAATGTTTTTTAAAAGATGCAATTTATGGTAGGCAACCAACCAACCGGGTTCGTCCAAAAGTAGTGTGATTTCCGTGTTTGATGGGTAGAATGTCGTGGCTTCGTCTTTTAAAAGTAACGTATACGAAATTCCGTTTTCGTGTTTGTCAAATTGAAGACTGGTTTCCAATTTTGGATTTGTAGTGTCGATTCTGCTAATGCGAAAATCTTTTTCTTTTCCCAAATTCATTGAGAGCGGAAAATCATTTTGACAAACTAAAGTATAGAACTGGTCTAAATTTGTTTTTATGAATTGCCGAATTCCAAATTCCAGTTTGCTGTCTTTGAACAAATCTTCAATATTTTTGGCTGATTTGCTATTTTTGCCGAATTTCTTAAAAATAACTTCGGGTTTGAGTGCTTCGCAAAGGGATAAAACTTTTTTTGTGTTTGTATCTAAATTTTCAACAATCACACCAAAACTTTGGAGTACCTCGGGACTCGCTTTCTTGTCTAAATAAGTTATAGCTTCTGTATGTCCTATAATATAAGTAGTTGGAATATGGCTGTTTAGCCTTTTCTCAAAACTAATATCAAAGCAGAACTGAAATGAATTTTCGGTTTCCAAATGTGATTATTTAAACACAGATTTCACAGATTTACACAGATTATTATCTAACCTAATGATATATCTGTGTAAATCTGTGAAATCTGTGTTGAATTTTTTAACTATCAATAATCGTGTTTATTTAAAACAAACTGGAATGATTTCTCCTTTTGCTAAACAATATTTTTCTACCAATTCGGGAGCTATTTTATTGGTGTAATCTTCTTCGACAACTGTAAAACCGATGCTTCTTAGTTTATCAAAATAATCTCGGCCATAAATACGCACGTGGTCGTATTGCCCAAAGATTTTTGCACGTTCTTTTTGATCTGTAATTGTGTCGTCTGCAAAGGTTACGTCTCTATTCAAATCTTGTGGAATTTGCAAAATAGCCATTCCGCCAGGTTTTAAAACACGGTACAATTCCTGCATCGCTTTGGTATCATCCGGAATGTGTTCCAATACGTGATTGCAAAGAATAACATCGTATTGATTGTCTTCAAAAGGCAAATTACAGATATCTGCTTTTACATCTGCCAAAGGCGAAAATAAGTCAGTTGTAGTGTAATCCAAATTTTTTTGTTTGCGGAACAATTTATAAAAAGCCTGTTCTGGCGCAAAATGCAATACTTTCTTTGGAGCCGTAAAAAAATCAGTTTGTTCGTTTAAGTACAACCAAAGCAAGCGATGTCTCTCCAACGAAAGTGTACTTGGTGAAAGCACATTGTTGCGTTGTGTTTCGTAGCCGTAAGGCAAGAACGATTTGAAACTTTTCCCGTCAATTGGGTCTGTATATTTATCTCCTTTTAATGAAAAAGCGATAAAAGGACGTGCAACATAACTTAGTCGAATAAGAATGGGACGTGGGATTGTATTGAGTATAAGTTTAAACACAGATTTCACAGATTTTCACAGATTAATTTATAGTATGATTCGTTTGTATTTCAAGCTATCTTCTCCAAAATTTATTAGTAAACCAATTTTGTTTTTTGATGCTGCAAGGTAATTAAGCGTTTGTTTTATTTCACTACTTGAGAGTTCTTGAATTGCTTTTATTTCTAAAATTATTTCTTCAAAAATCACAAAATCTGAAAAATAATGATGAGGCAGAATTATGTCTTTGTATGTAATATTATATTTTTTTTCTCTTTCGAAAGGAATGCTATTTTTCCTAAACTCATATTCTAGTGCATCGCCATAAATTATTTCACTATGACCTTTGCCTAGAATTTTATGGACTTCCATGCAGATTCCAATTATTTTATATGTTTCTTCCTTTAGATAAAATTCTTCCATTTTTAATTCGTAGAAAAGATATTTGGCTTAGTTTTTATTAATTGCAATAATTTATTTAAGCGTTAGAAGATTTTATTTCAATATTATTTTAATCTGTGCAAATTTGTGAAATCTGTGTTTTAAATAACCAAAGGTACTTTTCTAAACTCATCTTCTTCATTGCTCAAGATTCCCAATTCTTTGTAGATATAGGCAAACGTCGATAAAATCTCAGGTTTCCCGTCAATAATGGCTACATCGTGTTCAAAATGTGCAGATGGTTTTCCGTCGGCGGTGGTGATTGTCCAACCGTCTTTGTGTTGTTTGATGTTTTTGGTTCCCAAATTGATCATCGGCTCAATAGCAACAACCATTCCTTCAATCAAAAGTTTTCCACGGCCTTTTTTACCGTAGTTTGGCATTTCGGGATCTTCATGCATTTTTTGCCCTACACCATGACCCACCAATTCTCGAACAACACCATAACCATGAGATTCAGTATATTTTTGGATTGCATTACCAACATCCTCCACACGGTTACCCACACGCAATTCGCGGATTCCTACGTATAGTGATTCTTTGGTTATGCGTAATAATTTTTTAGTTTCTTCAGCCACTTCTCCAATTTCAAAAGAGTAGGCGTGGTCTCCGTGGTAGCCATTTTTGTAAGCACCGCAATCAACCGAAATTACATCGCCGCTTTCCAACGGTTTGTTGTTCGGGATTCCGTGTACAACTTGTGAATTAGGACTCATACACAATGAATTTGGAAAACCATAAAGACCAAGAAAACTTGGGACTGCGCCGTGATCACGAATAAATTCTTCGGCTCTTTGGTCTAGATATAATGTAGTAACTCCTTCTTTTATTTCAGAAGCAATCATTCCTAATGTTTTTGATACGATTAGTGCACTTTCGCGCATTAATTCTATTTCCTCACGGGTTTTTTGAATAATCATATTTTCGAATTTTCAGTCTGCAAAAATACACTTTTAAAATTATTTTTTTTGTATTGGGTTTGTTTTAATTTTTAAGTTTAACCGCAATGCTCGCAAAGGAGGCGTAATGTCTGCAAAGCTTAGCGTTCTGATGGCTATGGGCAATGTGATTAAGTTAAGCTCTTATTATTCTCGCGAAGACGCAAAGACGCAAAGTGTGGGCCCTTTTTCTTTACGTCTTTGCGAGGGTTAGATTTAGAGAAAACCTAGCTAGAAATCCCTTAACCTTAATGATACTGAGCTATGGGGATTGCGGTATTCTTTGTGTACCTTGCGGTTAATTTTCAAAGTTTAGTTGCTTAAATTAGCTAAGAAATCAATTCGTTATATTATGAATGCATCCATAGAAGAAGAAGACAGTAAAAAAGAACAGGATTTGGCTAAAATGAAGAGAAATGCAGGTATTCTTTTGGGATTTGCTGTTGTTCTTTTTGTGTTTGCCAATGTTTATAAGATAAATTGGTTAAAAGCGTTTAGCGAAGCCGCAATGGTGGGTGGAATTGCCGATTGGTTTGCTGTCGTAGCTTTGTTCAGGCATCCGCTTGGAATTCCGATACCGCATACCGCTTTGATTCCGAGTAATAAAGATAAAATAGGGAAGAATCTGGGAAATTTTGTTTCAGATGAGTTTTTGATAAAAGAAAAATTGGAACTGAAAATCGATCAGTTTAATGTAGCTACAAAAGCTTCCAATTGGTTAATTGATGAAAAAAATGCCAACACTGTAGCCATTTTAATTGCAGAAAACGTGATTCCGGGCCTTTTAAAAACGATAGATGATGAAGAAGTTCAGCATTTTATACAGACGCAGTTTAGTGGTAAATTAAGTAAAGTAAATTTCGCAGAATGGATTGCTCTTGGTTTAGAATCATTAGCCAAAAGCGATAAACAAGAAGAATTGGTGACCAATGTTTTGAAAACACTAATTGTTGAATTGCAAAACAATAAACATGTGATTGAAGAAAAAGTAAAAAGTTCTACCCCATTTCTTTCTTTTGGCTTAGCCGATAAAAAGATAACAGAAGGAATTTTTAATGGACTCTATAATTTTCTGGATCAGGCTAGTCATCAAGACAGTATTATTCGAAAAAAAGTAAACAACTATGTGGTGGATTTCATAATCGAGTTGAAAGAATCACCCGAAATGCAACAAAAGGTTAATGATTTGGTTCTTGGCTTTGCTAATAAAAAGGAAGTGCAGGATTATATTAGCGGAATTTGGTTGGAAATTAAAATGGCAATTACTAATGATTTAAAACAAAACGAGGAATCAACAATCAAAAATAGTATTGCCAATATGATTCAGAGTTTTGGAAAAGGAATACAAGCCGATCAATTGATGATGGACAAGATTAATAATTTTGTCAAGAATGACGTGCTTTCTGTGCTCATTAATAACAAAAAAACGATTGGCGACTTGATTTCATCTACTGTTAAAAGTTGGGATACCGATGAGGTTTCCAAAAAATTAGAGCTAGAAATTGGTGGCGATTTGCAATACATTCGAATCAACGGAACACTTGTAGGCGGTTTGGTGGGGCTTTTGATTTATGCTGTTGAATTGGTGTTGCATAATTTTGTATTGTGATTCCGAATTGATTTTCCTGCAAGGTTTTTTTTTAACCTTGTAGGTATTGTATTTGATTTGTAAACCTACAAGGTTAAAAAAACCTTGCAGGATTTAATAATGGCGAAATTGAATTTTTAAGTAAATCAATTCGGATTGGCCATGATTTTATAAAGTTCTGAATTAGACGTATAAAATCTATTTTCTAATGCAATTTGCGAAAGTTGAGCGCTCACTAAACTATTTTCTCTCGAGTTAATAAGGAAGAGAGAACTTTCTCCTAGTGTAAATAATCGCTCTTCGGATGTTAACATAGTTTCATAATCAGTTACCAGTTTGCTAATTAATTTTTGCTGTTTTGTCAGTGACTGAATTTCTGTTTTTTGTGCACTTATTTTGTTTGTTAATTGTACTTTTTCTAAATCTCTCGTAAATTCAGTTTCTTGTATTTTGTATTGTGCTAGTTTCAAACCGCCTCTTTCTTTTCGAAGAAACAAAGGAAAATAAAAATCGACACCTACTTTGTAATTATCAGTACTGTTGGGTTTGGTCGGATTAGGCTGTGCCAAATAGGAATATCCTACATCAATTTTAGGTAAAAGCATGTTGGCTTTCATTTTTTTCTCTACAGTCAATAAATCAATTTTGCTCTGAAGTGCTTCGATTTTCGGATGGTTTATCAACGAAAATTCCTGATTGACCAAATCACTTATATTAAGTGTTTCCTGAATAGTTTGGTCCAGCTTTTTTTCAGGAATAATAATATCTGCCAATTCTAGTGGGATGTTGTTTTCTAACCATAGAAAGTTTGACAATTCTAGTTTTGCTTTTGTTAATTTTAATTTTGAATCTTCGAGCGCCAACAGTCTGTTTTTTACAACAATTCCTGCTTCAACACTGTCAATAGCTGGTTTGTCTCCTTGTTTGATTAAAGATTCAATTCCTTCATAGCGTTTTTGGGCATTGGTGCTGTAATTATCATAAAGCAAATATTCTTCGTAATTTTTCTTCCAATTGAAATACGCTACCGAAGCATCGTACAAAACGGCAATGGCTCCTAGTTTTTGCTCTGCTTGGCTTAATTTGACTTGAATTTTAGCTTTTTGCAAATCGGCCATCCTTTGATTAATCAGTAATCCTTGTCCAAGAGGAACACTAATTCCGAGCGAAGTCAATCCGTTGCTAGGAGTTTTGTTTTGGGGGTCAAGATAATAGCCTTCGTTTTCATCAAATCCTGCTTTTATGTCTATTCCGTACCAAGTTGGGATTTTGAAACTGCTGTTTAGTATCGAATAATATTCAGTGCCTTGAAACTGTTTTTTATTATAATTCAATTCCAATTTTGGATCAAATCCTCCACGCGCCATCATCAAGTTAGCTTGCGCTTTGCTTATTTCTAAGTTGGCATTTTTTACCAATGGATGGTATTTTTTTACAAAACCCAAATACTCATTATAACTCATTTCTTTGAGATTTGGAGGTAATGTAGATTCGGTACTGGTCTGACTATAAATAGTTGTTCCTAATAATGTTAGTAGTAAAAGAAGGTGTTTCATCTCTTAGTTTTTATGATTCTACCAAGAATTGTGTGGGTAAGAAAAGAATAAAGAAAAATTTTTACCATTAAGAAATTAAGAAAAATTAAGTTTTCTAGGACTTAATGAACCTTAATAGCTTAATGGTGCAAAGAAAAATTAAATTTTTAATTTTTAAAACCCATACGATTTAGTGTAGAACTGTTTTTATTAATTTTTAATAGTCAGATAGAACTAGTAAATAACCATTTCTTTGTGCGAAATAGTACATACTTGTTTCATTATTTTTTTTCTTTTGAAGGTTTCTCTTTTCCTTTGTAATAATTAGGAGGAAAACCGTTAAGTGTTCTCCAAAATTCAAACCAAACAGGTACATTGTTTAGTAATGCAATTGTTTGTGCGCCAGATCCTATGCTTAATTGTTTAGGCCATGGAGCCTCGTTTTTGTCTGGAGCAATTAGGATTCTGAATTTTCCATTGTCACTGATAAAGTTTTCTATAGCTACGACTTCACCACCAAAAGTTCCATAAGACATATCCGGCCATCCAGAAAATACAATTGTTGGCCAACCATCAAACCAAACCCTTACTTTTTCACCTCTTCTAATTAAAGGCAAATCAATTGGGTCTACAAAAGATTCTACAGCAATGTCATATTTTGCGGGCATAATTGTAGCAATTGGAGTTCCTTCTTTAATGTTTTCTCCAATTCCAGATTGCAAAGTTCTATTAATGTAACCACTTTGTGGTGCTTTGATATAATACATGCCATTTCGAATGCTGTAATTGGCGTATTGATTCTCTAATTTGCTTACTTGCGCTTCGGTATCGTATTGATTACTCATCGCTGTGTATTGATCACTTTGTGCTTTGGATGTTTTCTCAGAATACTCTGCTGATATTCGGTTGATTTCTACTTCGGCATTGATGAATTCATTTTTACTGGTATAAAATTTATTCTCTTGTGTGATGATTTTAGCTTCGACTTCCTGCAATTTTAAACGTTTTTCTTCCACATCAGACAACGCTTTTAATCCTTCTTTGTTTAATTGTAGGGAACGATTGAATTGGGTATTGGCAATTTTTAATTGTGTTTTTACCGCTTCAAGATCCATACTGTCGCTTTTTATTTTCAAACGCGCTTGTTTTATTTTGTTCTCAGCTTGTTTGAGTTTTAAGCCTTTTTCTCTTTCTATGGCTTGCATTTGTTTTGAAAGTGTTGCTACTTTTGAACCATAAGATTCCAAAGACTGTTTTTTTGCATCTACTTGGTTTTTTGTGTTTTTAACCAAATTCGGATCCATATAATCTTCTTTTATTTCTGAAATAAACAGAATGGTATCGCCTTTTTTTACATAATTCCCCTCTTGAACATACCATTTTTCTATTCGACCCGAAATAACAGATTGAATCGATTGGGGTCTTTGATTTGGTTTTAATGTTGTTACCGCACCAGATCCCGAAATGTTTTGAGTCCAAGGCAAGAAAAGTGCAATAATTCCTAAAATTGAAACGGTAAGAATTATTCTGTTCAAAATTTTATAATGAGGTCTGTTGCTCAAATTCTTCACTGTGGAATACTTTTCTAGAGCCTTATTATTTATTGTGTTTTTGTTGGATATATTTAACATATTCTTATTTTTTAATGTCTGATAGAATTGTTCCTTTTTGCATGGTAATTTCTCGAGTACATTTTGTAAGCCAATGAGGATTTTGTGAGGATACGATTACTGTCCATTTGTTTTTTTCAGAAGTTATAAAGTCAATGATTTCATTGGCAACTTTCACATCCATTTTATCAGTTGGTTCTTCATAAAATAAAATATTTGGTTTGTGAATTATACTTCTTGCTAATAATATTTTTTGAGCATTGGATGAGGAGAGCTCTTTACCTTCTGGGAAAATTTGAGTGTCGAGTCCTTCAGGTAATGTTTTTATAAACCCAGTAAGTTGTACAGCGTCTAATGCCCATTTTAAATCTTCCGTTTTGATGGTTTTGTCATTAAAAGTTATGTTTTCTAGAATTGTTCCTTCAAAAGGGGTTTCTCCTTGTATAATACTACCAATTCTAGAACGGTATTGTTTGATGTCTATTTTTCTAAAAGTGTCATCATTTATATAAAAGTTTCCAGAAGTTGGGTGCAAAAGGCCTGACAGAACTCTAATTAAGGTTGTTTTACCAGAACCATTTTCTCCATCGATTATAATTTTTTCTCCTGTATCTATTTTTAAGTTGATAGAATTTAATATTCCAAAGTTAGTTCCTGGAAATTGAAAATTCATATTTTCGGTTTCAAGACTGATATTGGTATAGCAACTTTTGTTTTCAACAGTGATATCTTCTTCTAATTCCATATCGGTGACTTGTCCAATTTTTTCTACTGCTGTCAATACATCATAAAAGGTTTCTAAACCAAGAATTATTTTTTCAACTGAATTTATTACCAATAAAATAATGATTTCTGCCGCAACAAATTGTCCAATATTCATTTCCTGGCTCAATACAAGATAACCTCCTATAATCAATAAACTGGCTGTGATAATTATTTTAAAAATGATAAGATGACTAAACTGTCTCTTGATGACATTAAAATGATTTTCACGACAGTATAAATAATCTTTTATAATTCCGTTGTTTTTTTCTAAAGCAAAATCATAGTTCAGTTCGTTTCTAAAACTGAAATTATTTCGTGCAATTTCTTGAATCCAACCTGCTGTTTTGTATTTGTTTTTAGAGGTTTTCAGGCTGGTTTTAATTCCTTCACTATATGAAAATTTAAAAATAATAAATAAAAGCACCAATAATAAGAGTCCGAATACTATAAAGAAGGGATGGTATAAAGACAATAATACTACACCAAAAACGATTTGTAATATAGCAGCCGAAAAATCTACTAATAGTTTTGAAGTTCCTTTTTGTATCGTTAATGTGTCAAAAAAGCGGTTGGCTAATTCGGGAGGATATTGGCCATAAAGTTCTCTAAATTCTATTTTTGGCAATCTGGAAGCAAATTCGAAAGACGAACGCACAAACATTTTTTGTTGCAAATTTTCGGTAATACGCAACTGCATTAATGATAATATCCCGACAAGGGCAACTCCTATCACAACTAAAATAACCAAAACAATCCAAGATGCGCTTACTCGACCAGATTGAATAAAGTTGACAATCGCTTGAATGCCCAAAGGAAGGGATAAACTCACTATACCAGCAAAAATAGCATAGAAAAAGATTTGCGAAACGTCTTTTTTGTCTAATTCCAAAAGTCTAAACAGTCTTTTTAATGAAGTCATATTTTTTATTTTTTAAGTATTTTTTCGATTAAATCGAAATAAAAAAGGGTTGGGCTTGTATTTTGATTGCAATCCGTAATAGATTGCATGTGATCTTTTAGATAGTGTTGATGTAAAGCTCCTTCAACAATGCTGGAAGCTAAACTTTTTGCATATAAATATTCTGGTTTTACTTCATTTATAAAAGTGGTTAATCTATTGATGACTCTGATATAAATGGTATAAAAGCCTTCTTTGATTTCCTGATCTACTTCTTTGGTGTGAAAAGTTTTAGTGAACTCTGCAATTATGATTTTGTTTAATATCGATTCGTTAATGTGTAATGTTTTTTGGTCATCTTCTACTTTTTCAGTGACTATCGATATTGCTTTTTTTAATTTCTCCCATGAATCAGAATGATTTGATATGGCAAATACTAATCGATACTCCATCCAGCTCCAATACCATGAAGATAAATATACTAATAATTTGTGTTTGTTTTCGAAATAACGATAGATAGAACTTTCGTTTGAGCCTATTTTTTCTCCTAATTTTTTAAAGGTAAAATCATCAAAGCCTATACAATCAATTAAAATAATACTTTCTTGAATGATTTTCTTGCCTAATATAGAAGTTTCAGGGTCCTTTACATACAGTTTGTCGTTGATTTGGATTTTGATGTTTGAAAGAATTTGATCCATGTTGAAATAATTTATTGCAAATATAATAGTAATACTTTTAATTATGAAATATTAACTTTTATTTGGGTTTTTTGAAATATGAGCGTTGTCATATTTTATTTTCTTCAATTGTTTTACTTTTGTTATAAATATAACATTTTTATGGAAAAATATGTAACTGCTGAAGAAGCCGTAAAAGTTGTGAAATCGGGAGATAGAGTTTACCTGCAAGCCGCTGGTGCAGCTCCAACGATTCTTGCCAATGCCTTAGCCGAGAGGGCTTCAGAATTGCGAAATGTTGAAATTTGTCATCTGCATACGGAAGGTGAAGCACGCTATGCTAATCCAGAATTAGCGGATAGTTTTCATGTGAATTCTTTTTTTATTGGTTCAAATGTTCGTCATACTTTAAAAGCAGGAAATGGTTCCTATACTCCCGTTTTTTTGAGTGAGTTACCTCGTTTGTTTCGAAAAAATGTATTGCCATTGGATGTTGCTTTTATTCATGTATCTCCTCCAGATAGTCATGGATATTGTTCACTTGGGGTTTCTGTTGAAGCTTCGGTAGCTGCGATTGAAAACGCAAAAATTGTTATTGCACAGGTAAATCCTCAAATGCCAAGGACTTTTGGAGATGGAATTCTTCATGTTTCTGAAATAAATTATTTGGTAAATGTAGATGTGCCTATTTATTCTCATGAAGTAGAGCCTTTTACAACCGAAGAGGATAAAATAGGGAATTATATTGCCTCTTTGATTGAAGATCGAAGTACGTTACAAATGGGTATTGGATCGATTCCAAATGCCGCTTTGAGCAAATTGGGTAATCATAAAGATTTAGGCTTACATACCGAAATGTTTTCGGATGGTGTAATCGATTTAATTGAAAGTAATGTGATCAATTGCAATTATAAAGGCTCATTAAGAGGGAAAGTATTGTCGACTTTTGTTCTGGGATCCAAACGTTTGTATGACTTTGTAGATGATAATCCTTTTATCGAATTACGAGAATCTTCTACGGTGAATGATACTGCTCGAATCCGAAAAAACCCCAAAATGATTGCCATCAATTCGGCTATTGAGGTCGATTTAACCGGCCAAGTTTGTGCAGATTCTATTGGGCCAAGAATGTATTCTGGTGTAGGAGGGCAAATGGATTTTATACGTGGAGCTTCCTTAAGTGATGGTGGAAAAGCGATAATTGCTTTGCCGTCAACCACAAAAAATGGTCAAAGTCGTATAGTTCCTTTCTTGAAACAGGGTGCTGGAGTGGTAACTACGAGAGGTCACATTCATTATGTTATTACAGAAAACGGTATTGCCGATTTATATGGAAAAACGTTAAGACAACGTGCTTCAGAAATGGTACGAATTGCACATCCCAATCATCAAGAAAGTGTTGAAAGAGAATATTTTGAATTGCTCAACAAAATGGAATAAAAAAGTGAGCATAAACTAATTTACGCCCACTTTTTTAAATGTTTAAACATAAAAAAAGCGCCAATTGGCGCTTTTTATTTATTATAGTAAAGAATGACAAGTCATTGCAGCTGGTTGCTCGATTCCCATCAAAGCAAGAACAGTTGGAGCAATATCACCTAAAACTCCATCATGAATGGTTTTTAAGTCTTTATCTACCAAAATAATTGGCACTGGATTTGTGGTATGAGCTGTATTTGGAGTACCGTCAGGATTGATCATCGTTTCACAGTTACCATGGTCTGCAATAATAATTGTGGTATAATCATTGGCAAGAGCCGCTTCAACAACTTCTTTCACACATGCATCTACTGCTTCACAAGCTTTTATGGCTGCACTCATAACTCCTGTATGACCTACCATGTCACCATTTGCAAAATTCAAGCAAACAAAATCAACTTCTCCTTTGTTTAATTCAGGAACCAAAGCATCTTTCAATTCATAAGCGCTCATTTCTGGTTGTAAATCGTAAGTTGCTACTTTTGGAGAATTTCTCAAGATTCTGGTTTCGCCTTTAAATGGAGTTTCTTGACCTCCAGAAAAGAAAAAGGTTACGTGAGGGTATTTTTCTGTTTCGGCAATACGAATTTGTTTTTTGTTGGCTTTTTCTAAAACTTCACCCAATGTTTCTGTGATGTTGTCTTTGTTGTAGACCACTTTTACATTTTCATAAGTTTCATCATAATTGGTTAGCGTTACATAGTACAATTTCAATTTGTGCATGTTTTGCTCGTGGAAATCTTTTTGCGAAAGCGCTTCGGTCAATTCACGTCCTCTGTCTGTTCTAAAGTTAAAGAAAATAACCACGTCATCTTCTTTAATAGTTGCAAGAGGTTGGTCTTTTTCATCCACCATAATAATTGGGTGAATAAATTCGTCAGTGACATCATTCTTGTAACTTTCTTTTATGCTGGCTACGGCATCTGTTGAATGAGTTCCTGTTCCATTAACTACCGCATCATAAGCAAGTTTTACTCTTTCCCAGCGCTTATCTCTGTCCATTGCATAATAACGGCCAGTAATTGAAGCTAATTTTACTGTTGTGTTCGCAATATATTCTTCTAAATCTTTTACATATTTTTTTCCCGATTTTGGATCTACATCACGACCGTCTGTAAAAGCATGTACAAACACATTATCCAATCCATAATCTTGTGTAGCATCAATTAAACCTCTCAAGTGTGAAGTATGTGAGTGTACTCCACCATCAGAAAGTAAACCTAAGAAATGTATTTTTTTGTTATTGTTTTTGGCGTATTCGAAAGCATCAAGTAAAACTTGTTCTTTTACTAATGTTTTGTGTTCTACAGCTAGATTGATTTTGGCCAAATCTTGGTAAACAATTCTTCCAGCTCCAAGGTTCATATGTCCTACTTCGCTGTTTCCCATTTGCCCTTCCGGAAGACCAACATGTAAACCATCAGTCCTAAGTTGTGCGCTTGGGTATTTTGTATAGAGACTATTTATAAACGGAACATTTGCATTATCAATTGCAGAAACTTTCGGGTCAGGAGATTTTCCCCAACCGTCTAAAATCATTAAAATTACTTTTTTGTTCATAGCATTAAATTTTTTGTAAAGATAAGGCTTTCGCAAAAAATATAAAGAAGTCAAAACTACTATTATACATAAAAAAGAGAAGTGCAACAAATACTTAAAAATGTGTTGAAAAAAGTCTTTTTTTCTTTATTAAATGCAAAAAAAAATCTTCGAAAACCATGTAGGAATAACAGGGTTTTTTGAAGATATTTTTGTCGTTTAAAAGGATATCTCTTTAAAGAATCGTATTTGTCTTTAGTAATTGATTTTATAATATATTCTTCACTTGATTATAGTCTATAAAATATTTTACACTAATGGATAATACATGACTTAAATCTTTATTGTTGAGTAGGCTAGTATAGTTGTTTCCAAAATCTTTATTGATCAAATTATCATATTTTGCGGCATTGCTTCTGTATAAAAGCGTCAATTGACTGCCTGGAGCAAACCACCAATTGTATGAAACATCAAGATTCCAAGTATTCAGATTTTGGTTTTTATTTTCTGTATAACCATTATAATCGCTCAGTCTACCATTGTTTTCTAATTTTAGAAAGTTTTTATTTTCAGTATACGACCAATAGTATCTGGCAGATAAATCAAAATTCATTTTGCTGTTTAAAGAGTATTTTCCGTTTAGACTATTGGTGTAATTGATTGCATTTCGATTAGCATAAAGTATAGTTTCGGCAGGCAGAGCATCATTATTATCACTACTATCAACATAACCTTTGTTGTTGTTTTGACGGAAAAAGTTGAATTCATAGTTTAACGATAGATGGTCATTGAAACGGTATCTTGGACTTAAATAAAATCCATATGACATTCTTTTGGATTCATTTAATATTGCAATGGAAGGGTTTATGTCAAATGCGAATTTGTTATTGTAATTTGTTGAAATCGAAAGCCAACCTCCCAAACGTGTGGGATCAATGTTGAATCGACCATTCGATCTTGGTTCATAATAGTTATAAGTTTCTACTGGACGATAATTCATTCCAAATCCAATATAATGGTTCTTTTTTGTAGAGGAATTGATATTTAGATTGATTTCATCGGCTTGTACTTTGCCTGTTTCTTTCTGGAATTGAGTGTAAACGTTAATATGAGAATTGAAGGTGTTAAATGTTTTTGTTGGATTTAGAATACGATAACTGGTGTTTCCGTAAAAAGCATAATAATTGGTCTCAAAATTAATTCCTAAGTCATTACTGTCATATTCTTTGGTGACTATATTTGTTCCTACATTATAGCGGTATTTGCCACTGGTTTCTGCAAAATTCAAAGTGGTATTGATTCCGTCTTTTTTGCTTTCTATAATGTTTACAAGACTGTATTCAAAATTTCCGTTTAGATTATAGGTGTTTTTTGCAGTGTTTAAATCCCAAACCAAAGCAGAAACATTACCGTCTCTAAAAGAACCATTTCTAGTTACATTAGTGTTTATTAAAGTCATCGATGAGTTTTTGTGAAAACGTTGATCAAAAACCAATACATTGTAATTGGTTAAAGGTTCTACTAAAACACGCTTTATTTCTTGAGTGTCATTGTTTTTGATAGTAGCGTACGTTTTTTGGGTAATAGCGTTGAGAAAGCCAATTCCCAAACCTCCTTTTGTTCTCCCTGAAACTTTTGTTGCGTTATAGAGATCGACACTTGTGGGATTCTCAATTAGTTCTTCATTTTTTTCTTTCTTTGGATGTAAGGAAGGCGGACCTCCAATTCTTCTGGAATAAAATAGGTTTCCTTTGCTAAATAGATCCGTCCCTTCGGTAAAAAAGGCTCTGTTCTCGTTGAATTGCTGTTCGAATGGACTTAAATTTAATATTCGATCATCGTATTTTGTTTGGCCAAAATCTGGGATCAGCATAGCGTCAAGTGTGAAGGCATCATTTATACCATATTTAATATCTAAACCTCCTTTTAATTCTCCATAAGTTTTTCGGTCAGCATTGGCATAGGTATAAAAAGAAGCATAGGGTAAAAAGAAAAGTCGAGTAGGAGTTTTAATATTTTCAATACCTTCAACAATTCCGTTTTGTTGGGTGAATGTTCCAATTTTTGAATCAATGAAATTCCAAGAATATTTGGCACGATCTCTTCTTATTTCTCTAAAAAAGTTGACACCCCAAGTTTGTTTGGTCTCACTAGAAAAACGTAAAGCAGCATAAGGGATTTTCATTTCGACTATCCAACCAAAATCAGTTAGAATTGCTTTACTCTCCCAAACAGCATCCCATGAATAGTCTTCACCATTAGAATCGGTTGCTAAACAATCTGCTTGTCCGTCTGCGGCATTTACAAAAAACTGAAAATTTTGTTGCCCATCATTATAGCCATTCACAAAAACACCAAAAAAATCGGCGGTTCCAAAATCGTCTCTTTTGCTAATTTCCTTTAATATCTTATTGGGTTCATTGTCGTAAAGTAAAGCTCCAATGTAAATGGCTTCGTTGTCATAGAGTACACGAACTTCTGTTCTTTTGTTTTCTTCCACTTTTTTACCATTGTCGGGTTGAAACATAACAAAGTCTGTAGCAATTGGTACAGATTGCCAAATGGCTTCATCTAACTTTCCGTCTAAAGTGATTTTTTCGGAAATGAATCTTGTTTGTAATGATTTTTTTTGTCCGTATCCTAAAGCAAAAAACAAAAGAAAAAAAACGAAATACTTATTTTTCATAAAAACGATAGTTTGTTTAATCAAAGTTTTTAATTCTCTTATTTCAGTTTCGAAATACGAGAATTAAAAATTGTTTCAATCAATAGACTATCGAATTGTTGCAATGTTACAGTTTATGAGAAAAAGATTAAAATTTATTTTTTACCACATTGTAATCAATATAGTAGCGAATACTTACAGAGATAATGTTTGTCAAATTACTGTTGAAAATATTTTTTAAATTGGAGGAGAGGTCTTTTTCTACTTGACGAGTGTCTTCTAAACCATAGTTGCGGTATAAAATATACATTTGACTTCCAGGAGCAAACCACCAAGAATAGGATAAATCCAAGTTCCAGGAATTGTAATTCCTATTTTTATTAAGGTTATAAGAGGGATTTGGGGTAAGATAACCGTTCTCTTGAAGCGTGAAAAACTCATGGTTTTCAGCATAAGACCAATAATAACGGACATCAAGATTAAGTGCCATTCTATTGGTTAAAGCAAATTTTCCGGTAAGGGTATTTTGTAGTGTTTCTCGATTTCTTTCGGCAAATACAATGCCATTAGAATCGCTTCCTACTCTGCCTCTATCATTTCTTTTGGTTAAATAATCAAAAGCATATTCTAGTGAGAATTGATTGTTGAATCTGTATTTTGGATTGATATAAATACCATAAGTTTGTCTGTTTTCTTCATCATATTGCGCTGTCGAAACTGTTGCGTCTACTGTTAAAGGGTGATTTCTGTTTAATTCAAATCCAAAATACGAAGTCAATCTTTTTGGAATATAAACATATCTTCCGCTAGCCAATGGTTGATAAAAATCAAAAGTTTCTTTTGGAGCGTATAAAACGGAAAATTCATAATAGGTGTTGTTTTTTGATTTGGCTCCTATTGTTGTTTTTAAGAAATTTTCCTGAATTTTTCCAGTTGTATTTTGAATTTCCAGATTGGCTTCTTCAATAATTTTAAAAGTATTGAAAATCGAGGTAGGATTTAGGATTCTATAGCTCGCATTGGCGTATGCTGCATGGTAATTGGTGTAAAATATGATTCCTAAGTCATTGACATCATAGTCTTCGGAAATGTATTTTCCTGAGAATTCATATCGAATTTTTCCACTTGTTTTTTTGAAACCTAAGGAAGTTTTAAACCCGTTATAATCTTCAGTAGTGTTTATAGTGCTGTATTTGAAATCACCATTTAAGTTATAACTGTTTTTTTTAGTGTTTAAATCAAATAAAAGACCAGCAACGTTAGCATCTCTAAAATCTCCATTTCGAGTAGTATTGGTATTTATAAAAGTAACAGATGAATTTTTATTGAATCGTTGATCTAAAACTACTACATTGTAATTGGCTAATGGTTCAATAACTTCTTTTCGAATGTTTTGAGTAACTGTGTCTCTTATTGTAGCAAAGGTTTTTTCGGTTATGGCGTTTAAAAAACCAACTCCCAATCCGTTTTTGGTTCGGCCTGATATTTTTATGGCATTCAGTAAATCAACAGTTCCGGGGTATTTAGTGACTACTTCATTTTTAGCTAGATCTGGATATCCAGTAGGTTCCCCTCCGATTCTTCTGGAATAAAAGAGATTACCTTTTGAAAATAATTCAGTTCCTTCGGTAAAGAATGGTCTGTTTTCGTTCAATTGTTGTTCAAATGGTTCAAGATTTAAGACAATGTTATCGAATTTAGTTTGACCAAAATCAGGTACTAATATTGCATCTAGTGTAAAGGCATCATTAATTCCGTATTTGATGTCTAACCCTCCCTTAAAAGTACTGTCTGATTGGTTGTCATCTTTTTGGTTGTAAAAAGAAGCGTAAGGAATAAAAAATAATCGGGTAGGGGTTTTTATATTTTCTATACCTTCTAAAATTCCATTTTGTGTAAGTTCAGCTCCTATTTTAGTGTCAATTCGGTTCCAAGAATAAATTTGAACATCGCGTTCGATGCTTCTTAGAAAATTGATACCCCAAGTTTGTTTTTTTGTATTTGGGAAACGGATAGCAGCGTATGGAATTTTCATTTCGACAACCCATCCTTGTTCAGTAATGGTTGTTTTGCTGTCCCAAATAGCATCCCAAGAATAATCATTGTAACTTTCAGTCGTAATACAGTCTATTTGTACTCCAGCAGCAGTAACATAAAATCTAAAATCTTGTTGGCCGTCATTAAATCCATTGATGAATACCGAAAAATAATCGGTTACACCAAAACTATCTCTGTTTGTAATTTCTTTTTTTATTTTACTGGGGTTTTCATCATGCATAATGGCAGCGATATATACTGCGTCGTTGTCATAAAGAATTTTCACCTCTGTTTTTTTATTTTCACTAATTGGTTTTCCGTTATCTGGTTGATACATAACAAAATTTGAAGCTGTTTCGGCCGTATTCCATTCTACTTCAGATAACTTTCCATCTACAAAAATCTTGGATGTAATAGACTTCGTATTAAGAGTCTTTTTTTGACCATAAAGCAAGGAGTTACTAAGGAATATAGAAAAAACTAAAATATTTAGAAATTTGGTCATAAAAAACTAGTGATTTGTAACAAAAGTAATATAAATTTTTAAAAAATTGTGTTTTTGAATTTTTTTTTAAAAAAGAAATATCGATAAAAAGTTAAATATTACCGATTAAATGCAAATTTATTTTGATGAGTAGTAATTGTTTGTATATTTGTAATCCCCAAAAGTTGGTTAACGAATAGATATACAATGGTTTACAAAGTTTTATTTGCTTCAATTTATATGTTTTTTTCATATTCATTTAAGGATAATGGTACTAATACATTAAAAACAGCTACAAATAGAAAAGTAGCTTCTAATTTGACTTCAAGTTTAGATACCAAAATTATAGAGGTTTATAAATCTCTAAAAGGGAATCGTTTTGAATTACCTAAATCAGAATGTTTTGCAGAAGCCTTAAAAGGATTTTATGCTTTAAAAGAAAAAGGTTTGGTTAAAAAAGACATTCTTGCAGTAGTAGATTTTAGTTTGTCCTCAAATGCAAAACGTCTTTGGATTATTGATTTAGTAAACAATGAAGTGTTGTTTCAATCTCTAGTGGCACATGGGAGAAATACAGGTGATGAATTTGCCAATAATTTTTCAAATACTCCAGAATCTTTCAAAAGTAGCTTAGGGTTTTATGCAACAGGAGAAGTTTATAAAGGAAAACATGGAGTTTCTCTAAAACTTGATGGTTTGGAGAAAGGGTTAAATGATCAAGCACGCAAAAGAGCTGTTGTAATACATGGCGCTGATTATGTTTCTGAAGCCTTCATAAGAGCACACAACCGATTAGGAAGAAGTCAAGGTTGTCCCGCAGTTCCTGTAGATGTTGCTTCAGATGTTATTGATATGATTAAAGGTGGAGCTTGCTTATTTATTTATCATCCATCATTGAATAAAACAAATAGAATGAAATTAGTTTCGTAATTGTTTGTATAAATCGGCATCAAGTTTGTAGATATCATCTCTAAAAATTAATTCGTCATTTTCACTCCACGCTGTCCAGTACCATTGGTATATGGCATAGCGTTTTTTTATTCCTATAAATAATGTTTCTCTTGTTGCAACAATAGAATCTATTTTTTCTTTAGAATACTGAACTGGATTGTCTAATAATAATTGAGCCAATTCCAATGGTTTTTCTATTCGAACACATCCTGAACTCAAGGAACGATTGTTTCTTTCAAACAAATTACGGTGATTCGTATCGTGTAAATAGACGCTGTGTTTATTTGGAAAATTAATCTTAACGACTCCTAGCGAATTGTAATACCCTGGTTTTTGAATATAGCGATAGCCTCTTGGTCTTTTTTCATTCCAATCTAAAGGGTCTATCTCCTTGTTTTTTGAGTCATAAATACCAATGCCTTTGTTTTTCAAGGTGTTTCTGTTTTTAATCATTTCGGGTAATAAATCTTCTTTCAGGATAGTTGGTGGTACGGTCCAAGTTGGGTTGAAAACGACGGTCTGTAAAATAGAGGTAAGGATTGGAGTTTTTCGATTAATTTTTCCAACAACTATACGTTTATTCATAGTGATTTTTTGCTTTTCTATTACGTTCAAACTATAATTGGGGATATTAATCAAGAGGTAGTTTTCTGCAAAGGATTTAGAAAACCATCTCCAGCGTTCTAGATTGGCTATGATTTGGTTTTTTCTTTCTTCTTTTGTGAAATTAAGAGCAGTTATAGTGCTTTTTCCAATAATGCCATCTGAAATTAAACCATGTCTAGTTTGAAATTTTTTTACAGCCTCAAAAGTATCATCATCATAAGTTGAAGTGATGCTGTCTTTGGCTTTTAAATCTTTCCAATACCTTAATTTTTTTTTGATGTTGATTACTGCTATGTTTTTTTTGTTATGATAAATTTTATCTTCTGTAACTATTAATGGAGTTTGTTCGTCAGGAAATTTATTGATAATTTCTAACGCTTTTATCAGTTTTTGATATGTTAAAGCTTTTGGTTGGCATTTTTCAATTTCATGAATTAAAGAATCTTTTTCTATGGCATTGTTTAAAATAGTTTTAATGTCCAATTCATTAATATGTAAATCCCAGTTGTTGTAAATTTTTCTAGGATTGAGTTTGCCATTATGTAAGTGGGTTAAATATTTTTGAAAATTATAAGTTAGTAATAAGTCATAATTTATTTGTTCTGATTCATCTAGATCAGAGAATTTTTTTTCCAGTTCGGATAGCTTAGTGATGTTATAATCGTCTGGATTTAAACCTTCCGTCTCACAGTTTTTGATGGTTTTGATAATTATTTTTCTGTTGTTTTCAGATTGCCAAACCGTCTCGTTGTCTTTGGAATTATAGAATTCATTTAGTATTTTGCTTTTAAAAGGAGCATATAAAAGTGTGTCAATAGCAAGGATCGATCCTTCTTTATCATTTTTTTTTGAGTCTGTTAATGAGTCAATATTTATGATAGAGTCTTTTTTGCAGCTTACAAAAGCCATAAATATAATAAGGAAGGAAATTTTATTCATTAATTCAGTTTTTATAATTAATCAATGTTGACTTACAAATTTTAAAGTAAAACAGTCGTAACTATATAAGGTGTTTAATTTTTTCAAAAGCATATAAAAGCTATTTGTGAATTAAACAAGAGCAGTTGAGGTTTTGTATGGTGTTTTCACAATACAATAGTAGCTTTTCTTGTTTTATTTATATCTAAAACTACCATTCTCTGATTTTTAATTATTTTTAGAGTACAAAGATGCTATTATTATTTTAGTATACTGAAATATTTCTTGTTAATTTATGCTTTTTAGAAACAGTCAATATGATTTTAGTGGATCTATTGTATTCTTTAAAATGAAATAATAGTATTGGTTTTACTTTTCAAATGATAGCTTACCTTTTAGTAAATGTTTCTAAAGAGGTTGTTTTTTGAATATTTTGTATGGTAATTAAAAAAAAATTAATACATAACTTTTTAGTTTTAAAATGGTTGAAAAATACTTCGTTATTCTTGCGTTTATTTTTGAAAAAAAATTTGCAAATAACTGTTTTTATTGTTTATCTTTGCACCTCAATAATGCGAAAGTAGCTCAGTTGGTAGAGCTCCAGCCTTCCAAGCTGGTTGTCGCGAGTTCGAGCCTCGTCTTTCGCTCTAAAATCAAATTTTATTTGATTGTAAAGGGAATTTTTAATGATTAATGCGAAAGTAGCTCAGTTGGTAGAGCTCCAGCCTTCCAAGCTGGTTGTCGCGAGTTCGAGCCTCGTCTTTCGCTCCAAAAACCTCAAATGAAAATTTGAGGTTTTTTTTTACTCAAAAAATTATTTTTTTATGTACCATTAAGATATTAAATAACTTGATATCTTAATGGTCTATTTTTTTAATTTGAGTTTGAATACTTTAATTTAAAAAACTCAAATCACTTCCTGTTTCTAGTTCTTCGGGTAATAGGTTTTGCCTAAAAAGGCGAGCTTGTAAATTTCCTTTTAAAGTGATTTTGTCTCCTTTAACCTCTAGCCAGCTTCCTTCGCGTAATCCTAAAACGGGTAAAGTATTAAACGCATGAAACTCTTTTATTCTCGTTTCTCTTGTTTCCCCCATGTGTTGGGATTGATGGTCCGGGTCTAAATAATGTGGATTTAAATTGAATGGGATTAACCCTAAAGTTTGAAAACTCGGTGGATAAATAATTGGCATATCATTTGTAGTTTGCATGGTCAATCCGCAAATGTTGCTTCCGGCGCTTGTTCCTAAATAAGGTGTACCGGCCTTTACGGTATCTGCAAGAATATTCATAAGCTCATTTTTGTACAATTGAGTAACCAGTAAAAAGGTATTACCTCCACCAGTAAAAATTCCTTCTGCATTATGAATAGCTTCTTGTGGGTTTTCAAATTCATGAATTCCTTTCACTACTATATTTATTTTACCGAATGCCTGTGCGACTTTAGAGGTGTACTCGTCATGGGTTATGCCGCTTGGTCGTGCATATGGAATAAATAGTATTGTTTTACAGTTTTGAAAATGCAATTGCAATTCGGGTAAAATATATTCTAAATAATCTCCGCCGTGAAGTGTGGATGTACTTGCTATGATACAGTTTTTCATTTTTTTTACTTTGTAAAATTTTAAGTAAAGGTATAAAACGATTGGTTTTTTAATGAAATAATCATTTTTTAATTAACAAACTTTTACCAAACCATTAATAATTAATTTGGATGGGTTTGGGATACTTTTACACTTTATAATTGTGACTATGGCAAAAGTTTTACTTTTTTTAATTCCGTTATTTATTTCGTTAAGCTTACAAATACAGTCACAAGAATTTTTTGAAAATGATTGTTTTAATAAGCGGAAAGCTAATTTTTATTTAAAAAAAAATGATACAAAACAAGCCTGCTGTGTTTTAGAAAATAGAGTTTTGTTAAAAAAAGTATTCATTATAAACATAAATAGCTTGTGAAATATAATTTTACTTTTTCACTATTGTTTTTGCTTGCATCCGTTGGTGTAACTGCTCAAGTAACTTTAGCTAAAAGGATCAAAGGGCAGGTTTCTTCGAATGGGATTCCATTAGAGGGTATAAATATCTTAAATACTTCCAATATAAATATGGTGGTTTCAGACTCCAATGGCTCGTTTTCGATTTTGGTTAATGAAGGAGATATCTTGAGCTTCTCGGCTGTTAATTATGAAACTTTGCGAAAATATATCAATACTAAAGAATTTAAAACTGGAAATATAGTTGTTGATTTAACTCCAAAAAGTATCGAATTAAACGAAGTTTTAATAAACACGCGTCCTGATATTACTGCTGAAAACTTAGGAATAATTCCTGAGAATCAAATAAAATTAACCCCTGCAGAAAGAAAGTTGCAAACCGCCGGAGATTTTAAGCCGACACACTTGTTGGGTGTATTGGGTGGAGCTTTAGCAGTTGACCCAATTTTGAATGCGATTAGTGGAAGAACAAAAATGCTAAAAAAAGCTGTTTCTGTTGAGAGAAAAGAGTTTTTAATGCTCAAATTACAAACCCTATTTGAGGATAAATATTATTTGGAAACTTTAAAAATTTCTAAAGATTATGTAAGAGGTTTTCAATATTACTGTATTGAGGATCCTGATTTTGTAGCATCTTTAAAAGGAAAAAATAAAACAATGTGTATGTTTTTAATAGTTGGATTGGCTACTAAATTTAATAAAGATAAGGCAACAGATACTGAAGTTCAATGATTTCAATTAATAATATGAAGAAAATTTTAATACTATTGTTTTTATTTAATGGGTTTCAGTTTATGATTGCTCAAGTTAAAGAAGATAAAGTAATTACGGGTATAATTGCTTCCGATTCTACTAAATTGGCCGGAATCAGTGTCTTTAATTTTACTAATAAAATGATAGCTGTCTCTGATGCTGATGGTTGTTTTTCTATTCAGGCAAAAGTGGGGGATGTTTTAAGTTTTTCAGGAATTGATTATAAACTTCTTCGAAAATATGTTTATAAATTTGAATACGAATCCGGTACATTAGAAGTTAATATGACTTTTAATGCTATCGAATTAGATGAAGTAATAATTAATAAATACGCCAATATTACTGCTGAAAATTTGGGAATTATTCCAAAAGGACAAATTAAATTAACTCCTCAAGAACGACGATTGTACTCTGGTTCTGGTGGCGTTCAAGGTTTTTTTAATTTTATTTCAGGAGAAAGAGATGTTCTTAAAATGAATGTTGAGATAGAAAAAAAGGAGCTTTTATTAAAGAAAATGGAATATCTTTTTGGGAATAAATATTATACAAATACCTTGAAAATACCTCAGGAACTTATCAAAGGATTTCAGTACTATTGTGTGGAAGATCCTGAATTTGTTGAGTCTTTAAACTTTAAAAACAAAACAATGTCTATGTTTCTTATTACTAATTTAGCAACTGTTTATAATAAAATTAGAATTGAAGAATAATGTTTATAGGGTACTAATTTTAATTGTATAAAGTTGTTTTTGGGCCAACTTAAATTGTTGATCTTTTTCTGATTTATTGTGAAACCAATGGTAAAGGAAAGTGATTTTCAGAAGCAATGCTAAATTTATAGTTATGGATTTTTTGGTTAACAAAAATCGTGAATTCAAAAGTTTTTTAGAATTAAATAAAGAGTTAAATAAGAGATAATTTTTTTATACAAACCTTTGTTTTGTTGCTTTTTTAAAAAAATAACAGTTGTTCAAAGGGCTAAGAATAAAATAAAGTTGTAATTTTAATAAGTGAAAAGGCAATGTTTAAATTGAAAATTGCTTTATATTGCCTGTTTAATCTTTAAGTGATTGTAAATGAAAAATGTAGTAGTGATCTTCGTTTTGTTATTGAGTTGTCAACTTTGTTTAGGTCAAGTATTGACTCGAAAAACAGTGCATGGAAAAGTGGTAAACGATTCTATTGCCATCGAAAACGGGTTGGTTTTTAATGTAAATGCAAAAACAGGATCAGTTATTGACACAAAAGGGTTTTTTAGCATATTGGCCAAAGTTAATGATACCTTAGTTTTTACTAGTTTAGGTTTTAAAAGTAAAAAAGTGGTGCTGTCACAATCTGATATAGCATCTTCATTTTATAGAATAAAACTGAATGCTGTTGCGACGCAATTACTATCGGTTGTTGTTTATGCCAAACATGGACCACATCCTGAATTTGCAAATTCTCAAAAAATTGTAGACAAACAATATTATGATGACCGACAATCTTCTCCAGACAATATTTTAATGATGCCTACTGGTACAGGTGATCCCAATAATATGGACGTAATTCGAGTTTACCATAAGATTTTTAGGAATCTGTTAAAAAGCAATCCAACAAAAGAGGATTTGGTTTCAGAGATTAGTTTTACTACTCTAGCGATGCAGAATGTTAATTATTCTTTCTTTACAGATGATTTAAAACTAAAAGATGACGAAATTGGGCTTTTCTTATTGTTTTGTGAAAACGATCCAAAAGCTAAAACTTTTTCCAAAACCAATCAACAATTTGAAATAATGGATTTTTTGATTACTAAAAACAGGGAATTCAAAAATATTGCTACTTTAGAAAAATGAAAAAAAGAATAGCAATTTCTCTTGTATTATTGACGTTTTTTATGAGCAGTTTTGGTGTTCACAAATTTTATATGGCTATTTACCAAATAAATTATGTGCCCGAAAAGAAAATGCTTCAAATTACCTCTCGCATTTTTATTGACGATCTTAATAAAGCTTTAGAGAAAAAATACAATAAAAAGGTCTGTATAGGTAACGATAAGGAAACAGTCGAATCAATTGATCTTTTAAAGAAATATTTTTCTGAAAAATTGACTATTAAGGTGAATGGTCTTTCAAAGCCCATACATTTTTTAAGTAAAGAAATGGATGGTGATGTATTAGTTTGCTATTTAAATTGTAAAGATTTATCAAAAATTAATTCAGTCGAAATTTTTAATTCCTTATTGCTGGATTGTTTCTCAGAGCAACAAAACATTATGCATATTAATGCTTACGGAAAGAAAAATAGTTTTCTTTTTACAGAAACTTCTACTAAACAAGTGTTAAAATATTGAGGAATATTAACAATTCTGTTTAAAAATGGTATTTTCACGGCCTATAAAAACTCCAATTTTAGTTTATGAGAACCATTTCTTTATTATTTATTCTTCCTACCATTTTATTGGCACAAGAAAAAACAGTAACGCCAGCTGTCAAACAGCAAGGTAAATACGATACCAACAAGTTTAGCCAAATGTATGATTTATTGGCTACTCCCAATATGTTTCGTACTGCTTCGGGTGCTCCAGGACCAGCTTATTACCAGCAACAAGCTGATTATAAAATTGATGTAGAACTAGATGATAAAAACGCGAAACTGAGTGGTTCCGAAACTATTACCTATTACAACAATTCTCCAGATAATTTAGAGTATTTGTGGATTCAATTGGATCAAAATCAAGCTGCTAAAAATTCGCAGTCTCCATTGGTTGAAAACGAAAAAATCGAACAAGTTTTGCCGGTTAATAAATTTACCAATGAGTATTTAAAACCGGGTTTAGAACGTGGTTTCAATATCGAATATGTAAAAGATGTAAAAGGTAGTCCATTGTCTTACACCATTAATCAAACGATGATGCGAATCAATTTGGAAACTCCAATGAAACCAGGAACCAGTATTTCATTCTCTATAAAATGGTGGTACAATATCAATAATTACCAACAAGATGGAGGTCGTTCCGGATATGAATTGTTTGAAAAAGAAGGTAATAGGTTGTATGTCATTGCTCAATTTTATCCAAGAATGGCTGTTTATAATGATGTCGAAGGTTGGCAAAACATGCAGTTTTGGGGTGGTGGAGAATTTGCTTTGCCATTTGGAAATTTTGATGTAAATGTTACGGTACCCGCAGATCACGTGGTTGATGCTACAGGTGAATTAATAAATAGAAGCGAAGTTTTTACGCCAGAACAAGTTAAAAGATATGCTTTGGCTCAAAAAACCTTTGATAAACCTGTGGTTATTGTAACGCAAGCAGAAGCCGAAGCTGCGGAAAAAGGTTTTTCCAATCAAAAGAAAACCTGGAAATTTAGTGCCAAAAATGTTAGAGATTTCGGAATAGCATCTTCAAGAAAATTTATTTATGATGCGATGGCGGTTCAATTGAGCGGAAAAGTAGTTATGGCAGAATCGGTATATCCAAAAGAAGCTAATCCGCTTTGGGGAGAAACTTCAACGATGACAGTTGCACATACTTTAAAAAGTTATTCTTCTCATACTTTTGATTATCCATATCCAAAAGCAGTTTCTGTTTCGGCAGAAGATCAAGGAATGGAATATCCTATGATTTGTTGGAATTTTGGTCGTCCAGACGAAAACGGAAAGACTAGTGAACAAATTAAAAATGGAATGATTGGAGTTGTAGTTCATGAAGTGGGACACAATTTTTTTCCGATGATTGTCAATTCTGATGAACGTCAGTGGACATGGATGGACGAAGGATTAAACTCTTTTATGGAATACATGGCCGAACAGGAGTTGGGAACTAATTTTCCTTCTAGACGAGGCCCAGCCAAAAATATAGTTCCTTATATGAGTGGTGATCAAAAATTCTTGGAACCTATTATGTCAAATTCTGAAAATATCATTCAATTTGGAAACAATGCCTATGGGAAACCAGCAGCAGGACTTAATATCTTGAGAGAAACAATAATGGGTCGTGAGTTGTTTGATTATGCATTCAAAATGTATGCCAACAGATGGAAATTCAAGCATCCAACTCCTGAAGATTTTTTCAGAACAATGGAAGATGCTTCGGCTGTCGATTTGGATTGGTTTTTTAGAGGTTGGTTTTATTCAACTGACTTTGTTGATATAGGAATTAACGAGGTAAAACAATACTATGTTACAGAGACTCCAACAATAGCTTTGAAAGATGCAAAAGTTAGAAAAGGACGTTTTGGTCAAGACAAAGGACCATTTGTATATTTAATTGCAAGTGATAATGCTGAATTGAATCCTACTGCTAAAAAACCATTTAAAATTGAAGAAGTAAGTTCTCTTTCTGAATATGTAAATCAAAAGCTTACTGCAGAAGAACGCACTACTTTGAAAAATCCAAAATACTTTTACGAAGTAGAATTTAATAAACCAGGTGGTATGCCAATGCCAATTATTGTTCAAATTACGTATGAAGACGGGTCAGTAGATAATTATAAATATCCAGCTCAAATTTGGAGACAAAACAATGAAACTGCCAAAAAAGTATATGCTACCACTAAGGCGATAAAACAAATTCAAATTGATCCAAAACTAGAAACTGCCGATATTGATGTAACCAACAATGCTTGGCCAAAAGTGGAAACAAAATCAAAATTCGATTAACTTAAATAACAGATACTAAGGTTCTAAGTTGCTAAGATTTTATAAGTTAAACAAAGACATGAAGTCTGAAAAACTTAGAATCTTAGCAATTTTTTTTATGAAATAATTAAAAGACTAAGTTTGAAATTTTAATATCTTTGTCAGATTAAAAAGCAAAAATTATGTTTGGAATAGGAGGAGGAGAATTAGTTTTTATCATGTTTATTGTATTGATGCTTTTTGGTTCTGATAAAGTTCCAGAAATAGCAAGAACTATGGGGAAAGCTATGGCTCAACTTAAAAATGCTACTAATGATATTAAAAGTGAAATTCAAAAAGGTGCTGAAGCCAATGGCTTTGACCAAAAAACTTTGGATAATTTAACTGGTGGAATTAATGCTGAAATTAATAGAGCCAAATCAAATCTTTTAGGAGAAACGACTAACACTTTTAACGGAATTACAGATACATTTTCTTCCGAAATTAATAAAACCAAGGATAGCGTTATAAGCGGAACTGTCAATGCAGATGGGACTCCATTAATAGATGATATAACTGGTCCCGTAAAACGACAAATGTAATGCTAGAAAAAATACTCGCTCTAGATACTCAATTATTTATTTATCTAAACAGTTTAGGATCCGAAACCTATGATGGATTTTGGTTAATTATTACCAAACAAGTCAATTGGATTCCATTTTTTTTCTTTTTGTTTTATCTTATATATAAAAAATTAGGAATCAAGCAAACAGGGTATTTATTGCTTTTTGTTGCTGTTTTGGTTTTGGCTACTGATCAAATAACCAATCTGTTCAAATATACTTTTCAAAGAATTAGACCTTGTAATAACCCCGAAATCAATACTTTTATAAGAGTCGTTCAAGTGCGTACTTCTTTTAGTTTTTTCTCTGGGCACGCTGCAAATACTATGGCGGTATCAACCTTTTTGTATCTTATTTTTAAGAAACAATTTAAGTATTTCGGACTGCTTTTTCTATGGCCATTAATTTTTGCTTACAGCCGTATTTATTTGGGTTTGCATTATCCTTTAGACATACTTTCTGGGTATTTGTGCGGGCTAATAACCGGATATGCAATGTATAAAGCTTACCAATGGGCACTCAAAAAGAATTTTCCAGTTACACAAAATAATTAGGGTTATAAACATTAAGGAGCTAATCCTGCTATCCGCTGTATCTTATTCTTTAAAAAAAAACAATACGGATATCTCTTCACACGAGCGAAGTGAATTGGCAAAGCAATCAGGGAATAAAGGATGTTTAGTTAAAATTTCATAGGATCAATCTCAATTAATCTTTATAGACTTTATCCCACGTTTTAAATCACCCTACTCACCGTCAATCCATCACGAATAGGTAATAAAACCGTTTCTACTCTGGGGTCATTTTTAAGTAATTGATTGTATTCTATTAGGACTTTGGTGCTTACATCGTTGGGATGAACAGGCTCTAATACTTTTCCGCTCCACAATACATTATCGGATAAAATAATTCCTCCTTTGTTCATTTTTGGTACAATTATTTCAAAATAATTCAGGTAATTTTCTTTGTCAGCATCAATAAAAACCAAGTCAAATTTTATATCTAAATTAGGAATAATGGCAACGGCTTCACCCAAATGCTGTACAATTTGTTTACCCCAAGGCGATTTGTCAAAATGCTTGCGCTGAAAATCAACCAATTCTTCCTTGATGTCTATCGTGTGCAATTGCCCGTTCTCTTGCATACCTTCACACAGGCATAATGCGGAATAACCAGTGTATGTACCGATTTCCAAAATATTTACTGGTCGAATCAATTTAGACAACATACTCAAAACCCTTCCTTGAAAATGACCGCTAAGCATTCTAGGCAACAATATTTTTTGATAGGTTTCTTTGTTTAAAGCCGCTAATAATGTAGGCTCTTTTTCGGAGTGTTGTTCAATATAATCTTCTAATTCTTGGGAGATAAAATGCATTTTTCTAATTTTTGTCAAAGTTATCAAATTATCAAAACAACACATGAGCATTTCTGCGAATTGATGAAATAATTCAACAAATTGTCATTAAATTTGCACCATGCAAATCGAGAAAAAAGACATACGAGCCCTATCTAAAGATCAATTGAGAGATTTTTTTGTAACCAACGGAGATAAACCCTTTCGAGGAAATCAAGTCTATGAATGGTTATGGAGTAAAGGAGCACATCATTTTGAAGATATGACTAATGTGTCCAAAAATACTCGTGCTATGTTAGAAGGACATTTTGTGATCAATCATATCAAAGTAGATACCATGCAACGTTCTGAAGACGGAACGGTAAAGAATGCAGTTCGTTTGCATGATGGTTTGGTTGTCGAAAGTGTGTTGATTCCTACTCAAACAAGAACAACAGCTTGTGTCTCAAGTCAAGTAGGCTGTAGTTTAGACTGTAATTTTTGCGCAACCGCTCGTTTGAAACGAATGCGTAATCTAGAACCTGCTGAAATTTACGACCAAGTTATCGCTATCGATAAAGAAAGTAGATTGTATCACAATCATCCGTTGTCTAATATTGTTTTTATGGGAATGGGAGAACCTCTTATGAATTACAATAATGTTTTGAAAGCCATTGAAATGATTACTTCTCCAGAAGGTTTGGGAATGTCTCCCAAACGAATAATGGTTTCCACTTCGGGTATTCCTAAAATGATTAAAAAATTAGCCGATGATGATGTGAAATTCAAATTAGCAGTATCATTACACTCTGCTATTGATGAAATTCGTTCTCGAATTATGCCGTTTAGCGAAAATTTTCCTTTGGCCGATCTAAGAGAATCTTTAGAATATTGGTATCGAAAAACAAAATGCAAAATATCCTATGAATATGTGGTTTGGAAAGGGATCAATGATGATAAAGCATCGATTGATGCATTAGTGAAATTTTGTAAATATGTACCTTGTAAAGTAAACTTAATCGAATACAATCCTATTGATGATGGTGAGTTTCAACAAGCTTCTGAAGAATCTATAAATGCATATATAAAAGCACTCGAAGCTATTGGAATTGTTGTCAAAGTAAGAAGAAGTCGAGGTAAAGATATTGATGCCGCCTGCGGGCAATTGGCCAATAAAGAAGCATAGATCTAGCTATAATGTTGATATAAATAAAAAAACCTTAAAAGTGCAATTTCTGGCTTTTTAAGGTTTTTTCTAGTTTGGTAAATAGCTTATTACTAGTTAGATATTATTTTTTTAATTCAATTGTAGTTGTTACACCTCCAGTAGTGACTGTCGCAAGATTGTCGCAGTCACCGTTTCCAAAATCAACCAAAGTTTCGATATCATTTTTGACTTTCAAAACTGTTCCTGCAACTGGGAACGGTTGTTTGCAAGCCATAACATAACGTAACGGTGTTTTGATAGTGCTGGATAATTTGTCGCCATTTGGCATAGTAGTAGTTCCGCTTCCAGTAACAAGGAAAACATTATCGTCCCAATTGCCCAAAGTGTCATAACCTTCTACCATTTCTTTAACTTTGTTCTCGGTTCTAGTATAAACAGAACCATCATCAAATGTCACGGTCATGTCTACAGCACAAGTGAATACGGGATGAGCAGTTGCTAACAGTTCAGTAGATTTAAGTGATCTGGTAATGGTTTTGCTTCCTTGTAGTTTTTTACCGTTGTGATAAAATTCATCAAAAGTATACGTAATCGTTTGTTCGGGAGTTGTGAAGTTACCAGAGAAAGTTAGGGTAATTTTTCCTTTCAATACATTTCCATTGTCAAGTGCGCAGCCTACTGTTCTAAAATCAATTGAACCTGTAAAATTCCCATTGGTTAGCGTCCAAGTTACAGTTGCGCAAGCAGGCAAAATACTTTTAATTTTTTCGCCAGACTTACTAGTAACGCTTTGTTTTACCAAAAATTGATCTTCAATAATATTAGAGACATCATTAATAGAAGCATCAATTTTAGCATCAGCATTAACTTGTTCTGTAGAAATAGCGGTTGGTGTATCAGCTGTTTTATCAGTTGAGTCGCAACTAATAAATAAGGCAATTGTCATAAATGAAGCAATAATTAAATTTTTAGTTTTCATAATTATAAATTTTTTGGTTTGTTAATTCTTGTTTGATCTGTAAATTTCAAAATGGTTTAAATCAGCTGTTAAAAAAAATGCTGATCTATTAGAATCTATTGAGTAGAATTGTTATGATTAATTAGGGCTTTAAAATTTTTTATATTTATAAAGTTTTAATCATGTTTTAAAAGAATTTGAAGTCAGTTATACATTGCAAATTAAATATTGCCTCAGGACAAATAACGTGCACTTAATATTAATTGATTAACGTATTTTTATTTAAAATAGTATATTTGGCATCTAAATGAATATCACTACACAAATAAAGCAGCCAATAGTTTACGAGATGGAACTTTTTGAAAAAAAGTTCTACGAATCAATGTCTTCAAAAGTGGCGCTTTTAAACCGAATTACTTATTATATAGTCAATAGAAAAGGAAAACAAATGCGACCTATGTTTGTTTTTTTAATGGCAAAAATGGTTTCAAAAGGTTCAGTAAATGAAAGAACTTACAGAGGTGCATGTGTGATCGAATTGATACATACAGCAACATTAGTACATGATGACGTTGTAGATGATAGCAACCGCCGCAGAGGTTTTTTTTCAATCAATGCCCTTTGGAAAAATAAAATTGCTGTTTTGGTAGGTGATTATTTATTATCCAAAGGATTATTGCTTTCTATTGATAACGAAGATTTTGATTTATTGAAAATTATTTCAGTAGCAGTTCGGGAAATGAGTGAAGGGGAATTACTCCAAATTGAAAAAGCCCGTAGACTCGATATCACAGAAGCCATTTATTATGAAATAATTCGAAAAAAAACGGCTACCCTTATCGCCGCATGTTGTGCACTTGGAGCAAGATCCGTTGTTGAGGATACAGTTCAAGTAGAGAACATGCGTAAATTTGGTGAACTTATCGGAATGGCTTTTCAAATTAAAGATGATTTATTCGATTATTCAGATGAAGCCATTGGGAAACCAACTGGAATCGACATCAAAGAGCAAAAAATGACTTTGCCTCTTATTCACGTTCTCAATAATTGTACTTCAAAAGAGAAAAGTTGGCTGATCAATTCGATAAAAAATCATAATAAAGATAAAAAAAGAGTTAAAGAAGTTATCACTTTTGTAAAAGACAATCACGGATTGACTTATGCCGAAAATAAAATGATAGAATTTCAACAGGAAGCATTACTGCTGTTGAATGATTACCCCGAATCCGACTATAAATCAGCCTTGATTTTAATGGTTAATTACGTAATAGAAAGAAAGAAATAAATAAACTTTGAGTCTTACTAAAAAATAGTTTTTATTTTCTAAATTGTTTACAAATAGTGATTTGTGTTATTTTTAAAATTAAATGATGCTTTTGATTTTAACTTTTTTTTAAATCCATGCAACCTTTTTACATTAATTCTCGTCTATAGTTATAGAAACACTTTTTAAACATTTTGAAAGTAATTAATTTATATCAGGAAGAAAATGAAATTATAGATTTGGCAGTCGCAAATAATCGGCAGGCACAACAACGCCTATATTCAAAATTTTCTCCAAAAATGTTGAGTGTTTGCAGACAATACATAAAAGACATACAACTGGCCGAAGATGTTATGATTACTGCGTTTATGAAAGTCTTTGTAAACTTAAAACAATTCGAAAAGAAAGGTAGTTTTGAAGGCTGGATTCGAAGAATCATGATTAATGAATGTGTCTCTTTTATTAGGGTTCAAAAAAAAGTTCATTTTTTAGATGATTCTGTTGGTTTTGAAGAAACAGATAACGAAACCAATATTCAGTTTTCTATTGAAGACATTCAAAGTTTAATTGATAGTTTACCCGATGGTTATAAAATCGTTTTTAATTTATTTGCAATTGAAGGATATAAGCATAAAGAAATTGCTAGTATGCTTTCTATTAATGAAGGTACTTCTAAATCACAATTTGCTCATGCCCGAAGAATTTTAAAAAATCAAATTACTATTCTAAAAAATAAAGAGAAGTATTCTTGAGTAATACAATTTGAATATTTTTTTGAATAAAGAAATATAGATACAATGAAAAAAAGTGCAATTGAAAATCAATTTAAAGAAAAGCTTTCATCACGGGAGATAATGCCGTCTTCTGTTTCTTGGGATCGGCTTGACGCTATGCTTACAATTGTCGAAACACCCAAACGTAATTTTAAATGGATGTATGTTGCAGCAAGTCTTTTGGGTTTTTTGTTAATAGGAAGTATATATTTTAATCAAAATCAAGACGAAGTTGTTTTTAAAAAAAATGATATTGTAGTTACTGATTCAAAAACGGTTCCTGAAGTAAAATCAATTTCAAAACCATTAATGAGTTCCAAAAAAATAAAATCGAAAAGTAGTATTTCAGTACCTTCTGAGGTTGTAAAAACATTATCAAAGGAAAATGAAAATATTGTTTTCGAAAATGCTAATAATCAATTAGAGCAAAAAGTAACAAATCAAGAACAACAAATTTCAATCATCAATCAAAAAACAGAACAAAAAAATGTTCTTCGAAAATCTAAGTATGTTAATGTTGACGAACTATTAGCATCTGTAGATTCTTTTTCTAAAAATGAGAATACTGAGGTTCTTCAATCTAATGTAAAGGTTGATTCTAAGGAATTGCTTTCACAAGTAGATGGTGAATTAGAGCTTAGTTTTAGAGAAAAAGCACTCAAAGTGGTCAATAAAAAAATAAAAATGGCAACGGTAGCTTTGAGCAATAGAAATTCAGAATAAATCATCAATCCTTTTAATTAAAAAACAATCATGAGAAATTTAAAAATTTACTTAGCAACATTGGTATGTCTTTTTGCGAGCAAAATATACTCCCAAAATTCATTCGAAAATAGAACAAAAGAAATTGCTTCTAAAATTGAAGCTGTTGTAAAAAGCGAAAAAGAAAAACTTAAAATTCAGGTAGAAGAAATAAATATTCAGTTATCTGAAAATAAAATTGGACTGGACGATGCCGATAAAAAGAAGAAATCATTAGCCGAAGCTTCAGCAATTGCAATTGAAGATCAAGTAGCGAAACTTGAGGAAGAACTGCATCAAATTGTTCAAGATAAAGTGGATGGGAAGTTAAAAAGTGTATCTAAAGATTCCTCAGCTTCAATTTCAATCAAATTTCCAAAAGATTTTTTTGAAAAGAAAGTTAATAAAGGTGAAAAAAGAACGACTTCTCAGTTTATATTTGCTTTTGGTGCCAATAATTTAGTTACAGATAAACAAGTAGCAAATTCGAATTTTAAATATTGGAAATCGCATTTTTATGAATGGGGTTTTACGTCTAATACCAGAATTTTAAAAGAGGATAATCTGTTGCATTTTAAATATGGAATGTCATTGATGTATAATAATTTAAGAGCCACCGATAACCGATATTTTGAGAAAAATGGAGCTCAAACCAATTTGGTTGCAAGTTCAGTTCATTTGGATGAATCTCGTTTCAGAAATGTATATATCATGGTTCCGATGCATTTGGAATTTGATTTTAGTAAGAAAGAAATTCGAGAGGATGCCGATTATTTTAGAACACATAAAAGTTGGAGAGTTGGATTAGGAGGTTATGCAGGTTTCCGTATTAAATCGAAACAGATATTTTGTTTTGATGATAATATAGGAAATAGTGTAGACCAAAAAATTAAAGGGAACTATAATGTAAACGACTTTAATTACGGCTTGAGTACTTATATAGGGTACAAAGAAACAAGTTTGTATTTAAAATATGATCTGCAACCTTTATTTGAAAATAATCCAGTAGATCAAAATAATATTTCGTTAGGACTTCGTTTCGATTTTAATTAATGATTAGTAATTTGTTTCAATTTAAAAAGTGTTTCAGTGATGAAGCACTTTTTTTATTTTGAATTATGAAGTTTGATTTGTGTATTTTTGTATTCGTTCGATTTTTCGAGCTTTTTGCAATTAAATATTCATATAATTTTGATATCACAAGCAACTATAGATACCGTTTTTGAAACTGCTCGAGTAGAGGAGGTTATTGGTGATTTTGTTCAGTTAAAACGCGCTGGGAGTAATTTTAAGGGGCTAAGTCCATTCTCGGATGAACGTTCTCCTTCGTTTATGGTTTCGCCTGTAAAAGGGATTTGGAAAGATTTTAGCTCAGGAAAAGGTGGAAATTCTATTGCTTTCTTGATGGAACATTCTCATTTTACATATCCAGAAGCCATTCGTTATTTGGCTAAAAAGTACAATATTGAAATTGAAGAAACCGAGCAAACAGACGAAGAAAAACAGATAACTGATGTAAGGGAAAGTATGTATCTTGTGTCTGAGTTTGCCAAAACATATTTTCAGGACATCTTATTGAATTCAGAGGAGGGAAAAGCTATTGGACTTTCTTATTTTAAAGAACGTGGTTTTACAAACGAAACTATCAAAAAGTTTGCTTTGGGATATTCACCCGAAACATGGGATGCTTTTACCAAAGAAGCACTAGGTAAAGGGTATAAAATGGAGTTTCTTGAAAGTACGGGTTTGACCATTGCTAGAGAAGATCGCCCCTTTGACCGTTTCAAAAGCAGAGTGATGTTTCCTATTCAAAGTATGTCAGGAAGGGTGCTTGGTTTTGGAGGTCGAATTTTGACTAATGATAAAAAAGCAGCTAAATATTTAAATTCTCCTGAGAGTGATATTTACCATAAAAGTAAAGTATTATATGGTATTTTTCAAGCCAAACAGTCTATTGCCAAACTAAATAATTGTTTTTTGGTTGAAGGATATACTGATGTTATTCAGTTTAATCAATCGGGTATAGAAAATGTTGTTGCATCTTCGGGTACTGCGCTTACGCCAGATCAAATTCGGTTAATTAATCGATTGACCAAAAATATTACCGTTCTTTTTGATGGTGATGCAGCAGGACTTCGTGCTTCTATTCGTGGAATCGATTTGATTCTTGAAGAAGGAATGAACGTGAGAGTTTGTGCGTTTCCTGATGGTGAAGACCCAGATAGTTTTGCCAGAAAAACGTCCTACGAAAATTTAGTTTCCTATTTGGATACAAATGCTAAGGATTTTATTCAGTTCAAAGCATCGCTTTTAATGGATGATGCCAAAAATGATCCGATAAAGAAAGCCGATTTGATTCGGGATATGGTTACTAGTATTTCTAAAATACCAGATAGAATCCAACGTGAAATTTATATTCAGGAGTGTTCCAGAATTATGGATATTTCGGAACAAGTTTTGACGAGTACATTGGCACAAATGGTCCAAAAAGATGTTTCTGAAGTTGGGAAAAAAGCAAAACAAGAACAAAAGGCTTTCGAAATTGTAAAAAATGAAAATCCAGTCGAGACTTCAAAAGTTGATGTATTGTATCGTTTGGAGCGGAAAATTATTGAAATTCTTCTCTTATATGGAAATAAAATAGAAGAATTTGAAGATGTATACTTGAAAACCAATGAAGGTGGAGAAATTGAAACGGTAACGGAAAAAAAAGAATATAAAGTCTATCAGAGAATTTATTTGAGTTTGCAGGAAGATGAAGTCGAGCTTGCAAATCCTTTATTTCGTGATATTTTCAATGATTTAATTCAGTATTTCCTTAAAAATGAAAATTTAGAAATCGAAAGATATTTAATGCATCTCAATTCTGACTTCGCTCAAGAAGTTACCGATATATTAATGGAAGACGAAAGAGTTGTTTTGCACAATTGGGAAGGACAAAACATTATACCTAAAACAAAGAATGAGACGATCAGTCAATATGTTTCAGAAACTATTTTGACAATGAGATGGTATTTGGTAGATAAAATCATAGATGAATTAAAAAACTCTGTATCAAATGAACCAGGTTCAGATAATACAGAGTCTATGTCTATGGCGATGGATTACTACAAACTAATAAATTCGTTTTCAAAAAAATTAGGAAGAGTAATGTCGCGATACAGTTAAACGATCTCCAAAGTTTTAGCTTTATTTACTAAATCTACTAGATTCGTAACGTTTAATTTGGTTAACAATCGTAATTTGTAAGTACTGATTGTTTTTTCGTTCAGCGACAAAATTTCAGCGATTTCATGGTTTTTCTTACCATCACTTAAATAACGCAATACTTCAACTTCACGGTTTGATAGTTTTCTGTACAAACGTTCGCTTTTGCTTTGTTTGGCTATCAAAGCAATGTTTTTCATCACTGTTTCGTTCATGATGATTTTACCTTGGTTTACTTTAATGATCGATTGACCTAAAGTTTCCAGTTTTTCGGTTTTGTGAACAAAACCGGAAACTCCTGCTTTAATAGCATTTGGAGCGTAAATCTGTTCTGAAAGACCACTGTAAATAATGATTTTTGTCTTAGGGAAATTTTTCAAAATCGATTTGATTTCGAAAATACTAGCTAGGCCTTCTAGCTCTAGATCTAAAACAAGAACATCTATTTCTTTGGTAAGAAGGATGTCTTTTACCATTGCAAAATTTCCAACATTTGCCACGATGGAGATTTCGGAATGGTCTTTGAAGTACGATTTTATTCCAAAATGCACTACAGGATAATTATCTGCTAAACAAACTTTAATCATGGTATTTAGTTTTAGGATTGTTTTTGAAGATATAAAATTAAAAAAAATATTTTATATAAGTCTAATTTTTCGGACAAAATATTTTTTTTTAACAGTTTATAGTGCAAACTGGTATCGGATTCATTTTGTGTTGGTTATTTTTATTGAGTTTTTTGTAGATTTTTAAAACTTCTTTTTCTCGTTCTGTTAAATTATTACTTTCTGTATTTGAATCAGTTACATGCATCGCCCATTCTAATTCATCATAACTTGCTCCAATTTGGTCTTCATCAGTTCGGTCATCTCCAAATAATCCATCTGTTGGGGCAGCTGTTAAAATTGAACTTGGAATTTTAAGATATGTTCCTAGTTCGTATACTTCCGATTTCATTAAATCTGCAATTGGACTCAAATCTACTCCACCATCTCCATATTTGGTATAAAAACCCACTCCAAAATCTTCTACTTTGTTTCCTGTTCCAGCAACCAATAGTCCATAAATTCCAGCAAAATAATATAATGTAGTCATTCTTAGTCGGGAACGAGTGTTGGCTAGAGACAAATTTGACTTGTGTAAATCACTTGTTTCTGGAACTTGTTTTTTAAAATCTTCAAAAACCGATGTTAAGTCTGCTTCAACACTGCTAACATTTGGAAATCGTTTTTTTAATTGTTCAATGTGCTCACGACCTCTAGTAACATGACTAAGTGCCTGATGAATTGGCATTTCAACGCACAATACTTTCAAACCTGTTTGTGCACAGAGGGTTGAGGTTACGGCAGAATCTACTCCGCCTGAAATTCCAATAACAAATCCATTAACTTTTGCCGTTTCAGCATAGCTTTTTAGCCATTCTACAATATGAGTATTTACTTTTTCGATTTGAAGAGTTCTTTTTTTAATCATAATAGTTTAAGTTTTAAAAAGCAGGAATGTATATTTGCAAAAAAATTAAGCAAAATTTTTATAGTTTTCCTTCGAAACAAATTTATATAAAATAATACAATTCATGTTGTATGTTTTAAATCGGTTGAAAAAAGGGATGAAGATTTATGAATTATACGGTAAATATATTTTTGTATTGATAAATTAATAAAATAAATAGGAATTCGTCATTAATAACAAATTTGTTTCAGATAAATAGTTTCTAAATTTAATGGTGTTCTATATTTTAAACTCTAATAAATAAAAATAATATATGAAGTTATTTCTTTTGCCTTTGGTGATTTCTTTTGTTTTTTGTTCCTGTGATCAAAAAAGTAAAATCGAAAAAGCTATTGAAGAGGCTCCTGTTGAAATAAAAGTGGAACGTTTTGATAAGCAATTTTTCGAAACGTCTCCAAATGATTTGGCAAAATTAAAAAAACAATATCCTTATTTTTTTAATCCACAAATAAACGATTCAGTTTGGTTGAATAAGATGAATGCACCAATTTGGAGAGAAGTTTATACTGAGGTTCAAAAAAAATATCCAACAGCAGATGGAATTCAAAAAAATGTTGAAGAGTTAGTGCAACATTTAAAATACTATTTTCCAAAGACTAAAACACCAAAAGTGATCACATTGATCTCAGATATGGATTGTTCGAATAAAGCGATTTATGCTGATTCACTAGTTATAATTTCACTAGAATTGTATTTGGGTAAGGATCATAAGTTCTATACTTTTCCAAAGTATCTCAAACAAAATTTTGAAGAAAGACAAATGATGCCAGATGTTGTAAGTAGTTTTTCTACCGGTAAAATCGCTCCTTCAGTGGAAAAGAATTTGCTGTCTAAAATGATTTATTTTGGAAAACAACTCTATCTTAAAGATATTTTATTGCCAGAATACAGTGATGCGGAAAAAATGGGTTATACCCCTGAGCAAATAGTTTGGTGTCAGGAAAATGAGAGTTATATTTGGCGCTATTTTATTGAAAAGGAAATGCTGTTTAGCGATGAACAAAAGTTAACTTCTCGTTTTATTGATCCGGCTCCTTTTTCTAAATTTTACTTGGAAATTGATAATGATTCTCCAGGCCAAATTGGTTCTTGGATGGGTTGGCAAATAGTGCGTTCATATATGGAAAATAATGATGTAAAAATAGATGAATTACTAAAAATGGATGCCAAAGAAATTTTCGAAAAATCAAAATACAAACCCAAAAAATAATGACAAATAATAAAACCTCAGAAATAAAGTTTTTAGTTGAATTAGACGAAAACCGTGTTCCAGAAAAACTTTTTTGGACAGCAGAAGATGGTGGTGTCGCGCTTTCAGAAACAAAAGCAATTATGCTAAATGTTTGGGATAGCAAAGCCAAAGAAAGTATGCGTATCGATTTGTGGACTAAAGAAATGCCTGTTGATGAAATGAAAATTTTCTTCCATCAAACATTGGTTTCAATGGCAGAGACTTTTAAAAGAGCGACAAATGATGAAAAAATGTCGGATACGATGCTTGATTTTTGTGATTATTTTGCAGAAAAGCTGGATTTGAAACAATAGTTTTTATCTTTTTTTATAATTGTCTGTTACAAAAGATAGGTTTAGTCGTCTTTTTTTAAAACAGTAATTATGAAGAATTTAATTGTACTATCGATAGTGTTTGTTTTGTTCTCCTGTGGAACCAAGACACCTTATGAAACATTCAAAAAAGAAAATAAAGATGAGGTTGCTATCTCTTTTGGCGTTTCGGCTTTTGTAATCAATACGCTCATTCGGGACAAGGAATTTAGAGAATTTACTAAACAGGTTTCAGGAATAAAAAAATATCAGGTTTTGGTTTCCAAATCCAATCCTGCGTTTTTAAAATCCAATTTTGATGTTTTTTTAAAGAAAAATAATTTTGAGGAAATAGTATATACCACAAAAGGAAATGAAAAAATCTGTATTTTTTCTTTTGAAAAAGGAGAACAGTTAAAAGAAGTTATAGTTGAACTTGAAAATGATTCTCAAGTTTTGCTTGTAAAGGTTCAAGGAAATTTAAAAATAAATGATTTTCAAAAATTAGTAGCTTTTAATGAAGGGAATTAGTTTTTGATGAGTTGATTGTAATTAAAAAATCCCAAAATTGAAATTCGTTTCAGTTTTGGGATTTTTTATTTTATTTCAGAAGTTTAAAACTCAGAATTATTCTTGTTTACTTCTTGGTTCACTTCGTCTATATAACTTAATAATTCTTCTTTTCCAGTGGATTCAGTTGCTGAGGTCACAAAATAATGCGGCATTTCAGCCCAATTATTGGCAAACATTTGTTTTTTGTAAGCTGCAATATGAGAATCGATTTTTACTTTACTGATTTTGTCAGCCTTGGTAAAAATAATGCAAAACGGAATTTCACTTTCTCCCATATACGACATAAACTCAATATCGATAGTTTGTGCTTCTAGGCGAATGTCTATCAAAACAAAAGCACAAACTAATTGTTCTCTTGTTTCGAAATAATCAGTTATGAATTCTTGAAAAATAGATTTTGTTTTTTTTGAAACTTTTGCATAGCCATAACCCGGTAAATCAACCAAAAACCAATTGTTATTAATCAAAAAATGATTAATAAGTTGTGTTTTTCCTGGTCTTCCTGATGTTTTTGCTAATTTTTTATGATTGGTTAGCATGTTTATCAATGAAGATTTCCCGACATTGGAACGACCAATAAAAGCATATTCGGGTAAGAAGTCTTTTGGACATTTGCTTACATCTGAGTTGCTTATTACAAATTCGGCGGTATTAATTTTCATACTGTTATGTGTAAAATTCTCCTTCTATGATTAGTGTTCGGCTAGGTGAGTGTGAGTCAACCAGTCTTCAAGATGTGTATTAAATTCTTCTGGTTGTTCCATCATCGCGGCATGACCACATTTGTCAATCCAGTATAAAGTTGAATTGGGTAAAAGTTTGTGAAACTCTTCGGCAACATCCGGCGGAGTAACTTTATCGTTTTTTCCCCAAATAATACAAGTTTGCACGTGCATTTTTGGCAAATCTTTGGCCATATTGTGACGAATGGCACTTTTTGCAATAGTCAAGGTTTTGATTAATTTCAATCGATCGTTTACTGTGGCATATACTTCGTCAATAAGATCTGGTGTCGCAATTTTAGGGTCGTAAAATACATCTTCGGCTTTTTTCTTGATGTATTCATAGTCACCTCGTTTTGGATAGCTATCTCCCATGGCACTTTCGTATAGTCCAGAACTACCTGTAATTACTAGTCCAGAAACCTTTTCTGGAAACATTTTGGTATGGTATAAAGCAATATGACCACCAAGTGAATTTCCTAAAAGTATAACTCTGTCTAATCCTTTGAAAGTAATGAAGTTTTTTACATAGACTGCAAAACTCTTTACGTTTGTTTTTAATATGTTTTGTGTGTAAATAGGTAAATCGGGGATTATTATTCTGTATCCTTTATTAGAAAAGTAATTGGCCACAGCGTCAAAATTGCTAAGCCCCCCCATTAAACCATGTAAGATGACAATCGGAATTCCTTCGCCTGCTTCGTAATATCCGTATTTGCCTTCTTTTTTATAGTATTTTTCCATGTTTTAAATGACAATTTTCAATTTTTCACAAATATAGGGTTTATAAAATTAAAAAGAATTTTAGTGGCTTTTTTTTAACCTTTTATTCTCTTCAATAGTAAAAATGATATTTAATGAGCATTTTGTTAATTTTTTAACTAATAAATAATTGATTATATATCCTTTTAAGAAGGTGTTTTGTTTTTAAAAAATAGGTGTTTTTTAACAAAACACATTCTTTCTTACAAATTAATCAGATGTATGCTAATGTTCTGATTGTCTATAAACTAAGCGTTTTTGGTTAAAAGTGGTTAAACTTATTAACAAAGTGGTAGATAGTGGTAAATTGTGGTAATATTTTATATATTTTTGCTTAATACAATTAATACAATTCACTTGGACACAATTATAGGGACATATGAGTGTAAAGTCGATGCAAAAGGACGGGTTTTATTACCTGCTCCCTTAAAAAAGCAATTGGCTTCCTCGCTTCAAAACGGTTTTGTTTTGAAGCGTTCTGTATTTCAGCCCTGTTTGGAATTGTATCCTATGGTTGAGTGGGATTTGATGATGAAAAAAATCAACAAACTTAATCGTTTCGTAAAAAAAAACAATGACTTTATTCGTCGTTTTACCGCTGGAGTCAAAGTGGTAGAAATTGATGCGCTGGGTAGATTGTTGGTTCCTAAAGATTTAGTGGTTTTTGCTAGTATTTTTAAAGATGTGGTTTTTTCTTCTGCAGTTAATATTGTAGAAATTTGGGATAAGGATTTGTATGAAAAATCAATTGACGGTGCAGATGTTGATTTTGCAGATTTGGCAGAGGAGGTAATGGGTAATTTAAATGACGACGAAAATGGAATATCATAATCCTGTATTGCTTCATGCTTCGGTAGATGGCTTGAATATAAAACCAGATGGAGTTTATGTGGATGTTACTTTTGGTGGTGGAGGTCACTCAAAAGAGATTTTGAGTAGGCTGGGGCCAAATGGTAAATTGTTTGCTTTTGATCAAGATGAAGATGCTTTGGCGAATGCTATACCTGATGAAAGATTTACATTAATTAACGAAAATTTTAGATTTATTAAAAGGTTTTTGCGTTTTTATGGTGTGAAAGAAGTGGATGGCATTTTAGGTGATTTGGGTGTTTCTTCGCATCAGTTTGATGTTGCTGAAAGAGGTTTTTCTACCCGTTTTGATGCTGATTTGGATATGCGAATGAGTCAGAAAAATGATTTGAATGCTTATCGGGTTGTCAATGAATACGATGAGGCAAATCTTAAACGTGTTTTTCTAGATTATGGTGAACTCAAAAATGCACCAGCTTTGGCAAGAACAATTGTAGAGGCTAGAGAACATCGGTTAATCAAAACTACAGACGAGCTAAAAGAGGTCTTGATGAAATTTTTACCCGAAAGAGTTCGTAATAAAATATTGGCTCAAATCTATCAAGCGATCCGTATTGAGGTGAATCAGGAAATGGATGTTTTAAAAGAATTTTTGGAACAATCACTTGAGATTTTGAAACCTGAAGGACGATTGAGTGTGATTTCGTACCATTCATTAGAAGATAGATTAGTGAAGAGATTCATAAAAAATGGAATGTTCGAAGGGGAGCCAGAGCGTGATTTTTATGGAAATTTCTCCGTTCCTTTTAAAACCATCGGAAAATTAATTGTTCCTGATAATGAAGAAATAAAATTGAATAGTAGAGCCCGAAGTGCTAAATTGAGAATTGCAGAAAAAAAATAATAAAAATGAAGGGAGGAATTTATAACATATTAAAAGCACAGTTCCTTATAGATGATAATGCAGTCAAAAACTGGCGTTTTATTGTCTTTGTGATTTTACTTGCTATAATAATGATTGCCAATACACAACGTTACGAACAAAAAGTATTTAAGATTGTTGAATTGACTAATAAAGTAAAAGAATTACGTTCAGAATTTGTAGATAGACGTTCGGAGTTGATGAAACTAAAAATGGAATCCACAGTTTCGGCCAAAATGGAAGGAAAGCAAATTTTTCCATCCACAGTTCCCCCAGTTAAAATTGAAGTTGCAGCACCTGAAGAAAAAAATTTCTTAGAAAAAATATGGCAGTAGAAGATAAATATATATCCTATAGAACCTACTTGGTTGCCTTTTTCATTTTTATGATGGCGATGGCTATTGCAGTGAAGTTAACGAATATTCAATGGGTTGATGGGGATCATTATAGACAATTAGCAAAAGAAAGAACCGTTAAGAATTTTGTTATTCCTGCTAATAAGGGGAATATTTATTCTGCGGATGGCAGTCTTTTGGCTACTTCAATTCCCAATTATACTATTCGTTTTGATGCTGTAGCGCCTAAAACGGAAAATTTTGAGAAAAATATAAAATTATTGTCAGATTCATTGGGAATGTTGCTTAAAAAATCAAGTAGCTCAATTCAAAATGAATTGCGTAGAGCAAGAGTTCATAAAAACAGATATTATTTAGTAGCCCAAGGTTTAAGTTTTACAGAATATATGAAAATAAAAGGCTATCCATTATTTAATTTGGGTGCTTATAAAGGTGGAATTATAATTGAGCAAAAGACAATTAGAGAACATCCTATTGGTAAGATTGCAGAACGTACTATTGGTTACGAAAGAAAAATGCCTGAAGGGTATTCTGATGGAAAAGGAATCGAGTGGGCGTTTAGTAAATACCTTAACGGGAAAGATGGTAAAATATTAAAACAAAAAATTGCCAAAGGGCAGTGGAAACCTATTCGAGATGTAAATGAAGTGGAGCCTCAAGATGGTTATGATGTGATTTCAACTATAGACGTTTACATTCAGGATATTGCACATCATGCATTGTTGAAACAACTAGAAGAGTATGAGGCTGATCATGGTTGTGTTGTGGTTATGGAAACAAAAACAGGACATATTAAAGCAATTTCAAATTTAGGAAGAGCTACTGATGGTAGTTATTATGAAACTACCAATTATGCTTATGCTGAATCTCATGAACCAGGATCGACTTTTAAATTGGTTGACTTAATGGCAATACTTGAAGATAAAGTAGCTGATACAAGTAGTGTTTATGATAGTCACGGTGGGATAATTACGTATTCTGGTCAAAAGGTTAAAGACTCTCATGAAGGAGGATATGGAAAAATTTCATTGGCACGTGGTTTTGAAGTTTCATCTAATACAGTTATGGTTCAAGCAGTTTATAATAATTACAAAAATAATCCTACGAAGTTTGTAAATCACATTAATTCTTACGGTTTAAATAAAAAATTAGGATTGGCTTTTAGAGGGGAAGGAGTACCTTTTATTCCTCAACCAAGTGATAAAAATTGGTCTAATATTTCACTTCCATGGATGGCTTTTGGGTATGGAGTTTCGGTTACACCATTACAAACTTTAACGTATTATAATGCAGTTGCCAATAATGGAGTGATGGTTAAACCACAATTAGTGTCAGAAATAAAGGCATGGAATAAAACCATAAAAAAATACAATACGGAGGTAATGAACCCGAGAATTTGTTCGCCTGAAACGTTACGAAAAGTTAAGGCAGTTTTGGCGAATGTGGTAAAAAAAGGGACAGGGGCAAAATTGTATTCTAAAGATTTTTCTATGGCTGGTAAAACTGGGACTGCGGCAGTGAATTATGCTCATAATGGAGGAATGGATAAGTATTACGCGTCTTCATTTGTTGGCTATTTTCCTGCTGATAATCCTAAGTATTCCTGTATTGTGGTAGTTCATAAACCAAACACTTCTAATAATAACTATTATGGTGCAGATGTAGCAGGGCCAGTTTTTAAAAGAATTGCCCAAAAAATATTTACAGATACTCCGTCTAATAATGTGATAAAAAAATTAGATAATCCAAATCCAAAACAAGATAATAGTTACAACGCTTATTTTGTAAAAATGCAGAAAAAGCAAAACTTGATTCCAAATGTAAAAGGTATGGCGGGAATGGATGCTGTAGCATTGTTAGAAAATTTGGGTGTTAAAGTCAAAGTGATTGGCGTTGGAAAAGTTAAAAGACAATCCGTTCAATCAGGTCAGAGTATTGTAAAAAATTCATCAATTCTATTGGAATTATCATGAGTATATTAAAAGACATATTATATAAAGTAGCAATAGAATCTTTAAATGGTTCTACCGAAATTGCAGTAAATCACTTGAATTTTGATTCTAGAAAAATTGAAAATGAGGATGTTTTTATTGCCATTAGAGGGACATTGTCTGATGGGCATGATTTTATAGAAAAAGCCATTGAATTAGGAGCAAAGGCTGTTATCTGTGAAACACTTCCAGAAAATTTGGCTATTGGAGTAACTTATGTTTGTGTGAAAGATACAAATGCTGCGCTAGCTTTTATGGCGGCCAATTATTTTGAAAATCCTTCTCAAAAATTAAAATTAGTTGGAATTACAGGTACAAATGGGAAAACAACTATAGCTTCTTTATTATATCAATTATTCAAAAAAGCGGGTTTTAAAGTAGGATTACTTTCTACAGTCAAAATTTTAGTTGACGATTTAGAATATAAAGCAACGCATACCACTCCAGATTCGATAACCATAAATCATTATCTAAAGGAAATGGTTGATGCAGGGGTTGAATATTGTTTTATGGAGGTAAGTTCACATGGGATTCATCAAAAACGTACCGAAGCTTTGCATTTTAGAGGAGGGATATTCACAAATTTATCTCATGATCATTTAGATTATCATCCTACTTTTTCGGAATACAGAGACGTTAAAAAAACCTTTTTTGATCATTTGCCAAGTAGTGCTTTTGCACTTACGAATAGTGATGATAAAAACGGACAAGTAATGCTACAAAATACTTCTGCAAGGAAGCTTACTTATGCATTGAAAACATATGCGGATTACAAAGCGCAAATTCTTGAAAATCAATTGTCCGGTTTGTTACTAAAAATAAACGGTAATGAAGTTTGGGTAAAGTTGATTGGTACTTTTAATGCTTATAACCTTTTGGCAATATATGGAACAGCCGTAGAACTTGGACTTGACAGTTTAGAAGTACTTCGATTGATGTCAGAATTAGAAAGTGTTTCTGGCCGATTTCAATATATTGTTTCCAAAACGAATATAACAGCTATTGTAGATTATGCACACACGCCAGATGCTCTCGAAAATGTTTTGAATACGATAAACGATGTGCGTACCAATAATGAACAATTAATTACAGTTGTAGGTTGTGGTGGGAATAGGGATACAGCTAAGCGTCCGATTATGGCAGGGATCGCTTCAGAGTTGAGTGATAAAGTGATTTTAACTTCTGATAATCCTAGAAATGAAGATCCTGAAATAATAATCCATGAAATGGAAAAAGGGATTCAGGTACAGAATATTAAAAAAGTTTTGTCGATTACCGATAGATTTCAAGCAATTAAAACGGCTTGTCAATTAGCACAATCCAATGATATTATATTGATTGCTGGTAAGGGACATGAAACTTATCAAGAAATCAAAGGAGTGCGTCATGATTTTGACGATATGAAAACTGTAAAGGAAATTTTAGAACAATTAGTAAAATAATAGTTTAATCGGTTGTTTGTTTATTCATTTAATTGGATGGTAAAAGACGGAACGATTAAACAAATTAACGATTAACCAAATAAACAAAGAGATATGCTATACTACTTATTTCAATATTTAGACAAAGTAATGGATGTGCCAGGAACAGGTGTTTTTCAATACATCACTTTTAGATCATCCTTAGCATTGATGTTGTCATTATTATTGTCTACTATTTATGGAAAACGCATTATTGGTTTTTTGAGTAGACAGCAAGTTGGTGAAACTGTACGTGAATTAGGATTAGCAGGTCAAAATGAAAAAGCGGGTACGCCAACCATGGGGGGTATAATTATCATTTTTGCTACTCTAGTACCTGTATTGCTTTTTGCAAAACTTCATAATATTTATATCGTTTTATTGATTGTAACCACCTTGTGGATGGGTACAATTGGTTTTATAGATGATTACATCAAAATTTTTAAGAAAGATAAACAAGGCCTTAAAGGTATTTTTAAAGTTGTTGGGCAAGTTGGTTTGGGCTTAATAGTTGGCTCCGTTTTGTATTTCAGTCCTGCTGTTACGGTTAGAACCGACACAGGGAAAGCAGATATTTTTAGACAATCTACAGAAGCTGTAATTAATCCTGCTTCTTTAGAAGAAAAATCAACAGCAACTACTATTCCTTTTTTCAAAAATAATGAGTTTGATTATGCAGAATTGCTGGCTTGGACTGGAGAAGGCTATGAAAAATGGGCTTGGCTAGTTTTTATACCAATTGTAATTTTTATTATTACTGCTGTTTCAAATGGAGCAAATTTAACGGATGGTATTGATGGATTAGCTGCAGGAACTTCTGCGGTTTCGGTTTTTGCATTAGCGATTTTTACTTTCGTCTCGGGGAATATTATTTTTTCTAATTATTTAAATATAATGTATATACCTAATTCTGGAGAGATGACTGTTTTTATTGCTTCATTTTTAGGTGCTTTGATTGGTTTTCTTTGGTACAACTCCTATCCGGCTTCGGTCTTTATGGGAGATACAGGGAGTTTAACAATAGGTGGAATCATTGCTGTTTTGGCTATAGCCGTTCGTAAAGAATTATTAATTCCGCTATTGTGTGGAATATTTTTAGTCGAAAATTTCTCTGTTGTCTTGCAAGTGGCCTATTTTAAATATACAAAAAAACGCTTTGGTGAAGGGCGAAGGATATTTTTAATGTCTCCTTTGCATCATCATTACCAAAAGAAAGGATATCATGAAAGTAAGATAGTTACCCGATTTTGGGTTGTTGCTATTATGCTAGCCATATTGTCAATTGTAACGCTGAAATTGAGATAATATGAGACTAGTGATATTAGGAGGAGGAGAAAGCGGTGTAGGTACTGCAATTCTTGGGAAGAAAAAAGGATATGATGTTTTTGTTTCTGATTTTGGAAAAATAAAAGAAAGTTATAAAGAGGTTCTTATTATTAACGGAATTGCTTGGGAAGAGGGAAAACATACAGAAGAGTTGGTTTTGAATGCCGATATCGTGATGAAAAGTCCCGGTATTCCAGATAAATCTCTAATAGTCAAACAGTTAAAAAGTAAAGGGATTTCGATAATTTCTGAAATTGAATTTGCAGCTCCTTTTACAAACGCAGTTACCATTGGGATAACTGGAAGTAATGGTAAAACAACCACAACAATGTTAACGTACCATTTGTTGAAAACCGCTGGGTTGAATGTTGGTTTAGCTGGAAATGTTGGTAAAAGTTTTGCATGGCAAGTTGCTGATAATGATTTTGATTTTTATGTTATTGAGTTGAGTAGTTTTCAGTTGGATGGTATTATAACGTATAAACCACATATTGCAATTTTAACTAATATTAGTCCGGATCATTTGGATCGATATGAATATAAATATCAAAATTACATTGAGTCTAAGTTTCGAATAACGATGAATCAAACAGAGGAAGATTTCCTTATTTATGATGCAAATGATGAAGCCATTTTAGAATGGTTAAGTAAAAATAAAGTGAAAGCCCAATTAATTCCTTTTTCGTTAACCGACGAATTCAAACAAGGAGCTTATATAAAAAATAATAAAATGGAAGTAAGGATTAATCAAGAAGAGTTTACAATGGACACGGAATACATCGCATTGGAAGGAAAACATAATTTGAAAAATGCAATGGCAGCAACTTCAGTAGCAAAGATTTTGCAAATTAGAAAGGAAACGATTCGTGAAAGTTTATCTAATTTTCAAGGAGTAGAACATCGCTTAGAAAAAGTATTAAAGATTCAAAATGTTCAATACATAAACGATTCTAAAGCTACAAATGTAAATTCTGTATTCTTTGCTTTAGACAGTATGAATACTCCTACCGTTTGGATAGTAGGGGGTGTTGATAAAGGGAATGATTATCATGAATTAATGTCTTTAGTGCGTGAAAAAGTAAAAGCAATTATTTGTTTAGGTGTGGATAACAAAAAAATAATTGATGCTTTTGGGAACGTAGTAGATATTATGGTAGAAGTAAACAGTATGAATGAAGCCGTTCGTATGGCTCAACGTTTATCTGAAAAAGGAGATACAGTATTATTGTCACCGGCTTGTGCCAGTTTTGATTTGTTTGAAAGCTATGAAGATAGAGGAAGACAATTCAAGCAAGCGGTAAAGAATTTATAAAAGGAAAGAGTTTAACAGTTAAAAGTTTAAGGTTGATGTCACTCAACTTTATACTTTAAACAAAATAAACCTTTAAACAAAAATATCATGAAAGAACTAATTAACAAGCTAAAAGGGGATAAAGGTATTTGGTCATTCGTGGCCTTATTGGGCCTATTTTCCTTTATGCCCGTTTTTAGTGCAAGTAGTAATCTAGCTTATCTCGGTCATGGTACAGGAAATACTTTGGGGTATTTGGTGAAGCATTTTGCACATATCTGTATTGGCTTTTTAATTATTTATTGGGTTCATAAAATTCCGTATCTCTATTTTCGAGCAATTTCAAAAGTTGGTTTACCTATCGTTTGGATTTTGTTAGCCTACACTTTGGTAAAAGGAACTGTAATTGCGGGAGCCAATGCCAGCCGTTGGATTCAAATACCTTTTATAGGTTTATCTTTTCAAACCTCAACTGTGGCCGCAATCATCTTGTTTATTTTCGTGGCTCGTTATTTGTCTAAGACAAGAGAAAATCCTATTACTTTTAAATCCTCTTTGTGGGAGTTATGGCTTCCGGTATTTATTACTTTGATCTTTATATTGCCAGCCAATTTTTCTACCACAGCTTTGATTTTTGCAATGGTTATTATGATCGTTTTTATAGGAAGATACCCGATAAAGTATATTTTTTTTATCGTCGGAACCGGTATGTTGTTTTTGACATTTTTTATTTTAATAGCTAAAGCTTTTCCTGATTCTAGATTTTTTAGCAGAGTAGGAACTTGGGGAAGCCGGATTGAAAATTTTACAAGTAACAAAGCAGATGAAGATGATTATCAAATAGAAAAAGCCAAAATTGCGATTGCCTCAGGTCAAATTTATGGTTTAGGGCCAGGTAAAAGCGTACAGAAAAATTTCTTGCCACAATCTTCATCCGATTTTATTTATGCTATAATTGTAGAGGAATATGGGCTTGTAGGTGGAGTAGGGGTTTTGGTTTTGTATTTACTTTTGTTATTTCGTTTTGTGGTTGCATCGCACAAAGCCAATACTCTTTTTGGAAAATTAGTGGTTGTAGGGTTGGGTTTTCCCATGATTTTTCAAGCAATGATTAATATGGCAGTTGCCGTTGAATTATTACCCGTTACTGGACAAACACTGCCTTTAATAAGTAGTGGGGGAAGTTCCATTTGGATGACTTGTTTCGGACTCGGAATAATTTTAAGCGTTACCAAAAAAGAAGAAGAAATTGCACAAGAAAAATTAGAAAAAGAAAAAAGGGATGAAGTACTTCAAAGATTGATTGATAAAGAAATCGAAACTAATCTTGAAGAATCTGATTTTAAAAATGAAAAAAATAATGTTGAGATAAATGATTATTCGATTTCGGATAATTCTTCAAATCCAATGAATGCTGTTTTGAAATAACTGAATTTATTTGATTTAGTTATTTTTAAAATACAATTATTTACAGTTTAAAGTTATACACAAGCATCAATTTATAAAATTTTTCAAAATGGCCAAGCATAAATTTATCTTAAGTGGAGGAGGTACAGGAGGACATATTTATCCTGCAATTGCCATAGCAAATGAATTGCAATTTCGATTTCCAGATTCAGAGATTTTGTTTGTTGGAGCCAAAGACAAAATGGAAATGCAAAAAGTGCCTCAGGCAGGTTACAAAATAAAAGGGTTGTGGATTGCTGGATTGCAAAGAAAATTAACCATTCAGAATGCAATGTTTCCTTTTAAATTAATCCATAGTTTATGGGAGTCAAGAAAAATTCTAAAAGAATTTAAACCCGACGTTGTCATTGGAACTGGAGGTTTTGCAAGTGGTCCATTGCTTAAGATGGCCAATAGTATGAATATACCAACTGTTATTCAAGAACAAAATTCATATCCAGGTATTACCAACAAATTATTAAGTAAAAAAGCCAATTGTATTTGTGTGGCTTATGATAATTTGGAATCATTTTTCCCTAGAGAAAAAATGATTCTAACTGGAAATCCTGTTCGTCAGGATTTAATGGATATTTCTTCGAAACGTACAGAAGCTATTCAATATTTTAAATTGGATAATAACAAAAAGACACTTTTGATTTTAGGCGGTAGTCTTGGTGCTAGAAGGATTAATCAATTGATTGAAAAAGAACTAGATAATCTGCTTTTCTTAAATGTTCAAATTATTTGGCAATGTGGTAAATTTTATTTTGATGAATATCAAAAGTACAATAAATACAATGTTCAAGTTGTTCCTTTTATAGAAAGAATGGATTTGGTATATGCTGCTGCTGATATAATTATTTCTCGTGCAGGAGCTTCTTCTGTTTCAGAATTATGTTTGGTTGCTAAACCGGTTATTTTTATTCCATCACCAAACGTGGCTGAAGATCATCAAACTAAAAATGCTCAAGCTATAGTTGATAAAAAAGGGGCTATTTTATTAAAAGAATCCCAGTTGGAAGATGATTTTATGATCGTTTTCGAATCTTTAATTAAAGATATTGGGAAACAACAGTTTCTAGGCAAGAGTATGAAGAAATTAGCAAAACCAAATGCAACGATTCAAATTGTGGATGAAATTGTTAAATTGATAGATAAAAGCAAAAAATAAAGAATAGGTTGTAAAAATCTAAATAAAGATAAAATGAATTTAAATCAAATTAAAAACGTCTATTTTATTGGTATCGGTGGTATCGGAATGAGTGCTTTGGCTCGGTATTTCAAAGCCATTGGGAAACAAGTTTCGGGTTACGATAAAACGCCTTCTATACTGACAAGTGAGTTGATAGAAAGCGGAATTGATATTCATTTTGAAGATAATATAGCGAGTATTCCGAATGATTTCTACATTGAAAATACTTTAGTGATTATTACTCCAGCAGTACCTGTGACCCACTCAGAGTGGAATTATTTTTTGGAACGTGATTATCAAGTAAAAAAGAGAGCGGAAGTTTTAGGTATTATCACCAAAGATACGTTTTGTTTTGCTGTGGCAGGAACGCATGGCAAAACGACGACCTCTAGTATTTTAGGACATATTTTATATGAAAGTGGTGCTGATGTAACCGCTTTTATTGGCGGAATTGTTGAGAATTATGATTCCAATTTAATAGGAAACGGAAAAACGGTTACAGTTGTTGAAGCGGATGAATTCGATCGTTCATTTTTACATTTACATCCAGATATTGCCTGTATCACTTCTATGGATGCAGATCATTTGGATATTTATGGAACTAGTGATGCTATTGAAGCTTCATTTGTAGAATTTGCTAATAAAATTGAAGACAAAAGCAACCTTTTTATTACCAACGAATTACCAATAAAAGGGGTAGTTTGTGCGGTAAATGATGAAGCAGTTTTTGAAGCTTTCAATGTAAGAATAGAAAACAGTAGTTATGTTTTTGATGTTAAAGCCCCAAACGGACTCATAAAAGATTTGCGTTTCGGATTGCCAGGTAAGCATAATTTAATGAATGCTTTGATGGCATTAGCAATGGCAATAACTTACGGCACCCCAACCGATGTTATTGCCAGAGCTTTGGTTTCGTTCAAAGGGATAAGACGTCGTTTCTCCTATCAAATAAAAGAAGAAAATTTAGTGTATATTGATGATTATGCGCATCATCCTACCGAGATAAATGCTGTACATCAGGCGGTTCGTGAATTGTATCCAGGACAAAAGGTTTTAGCTGTTTTTCAACCACATTTATTCAGTAGAACTAGAGATTTTGCTGATAATTTTGCCAAAAGTTTATCTGCTTTTGATGAAGTATTTATGTTGGATATTTACCCGGCTCGTGAATTACCAATGGAAGGAGTTACTTCGCAATGGCTTATGAATAAAATGACAAATGGACATAAAAAAATAGTTAGTAAAGAGGATTTAATTCCCGCTATTTTGGCTAATGATGCTCGTGTGATTGTTACAATTGGAGCTGGTGATTTAGGAGAAATGGTACCGTCAATTAAAAAAGCATTGTATGAAAGTCTTTAATTGGAATAATATAAGATTATTACTGATGTTTGTGTTGGTGATTTTTCTTTTTTCGTTTACATCCAAACGAAATTCTAAAAGGAAATTGATCAAAACAGAGGTGGTTTTTATAGGTGAAAACGCACTTTTTTTAAAAAACGAAACGGTTAATAAATTGTTAATAGAAAATAATTCGAATGTTACAACCATAAGAAAAGATAGGTTAGATTTGAATAAATTGGAGCTAGTATTAAATGCTCAAAAAATGATCGAGAAAGCAGATGTGTATGTGAGTATTGATGGTGTTTTAAAAGCAGTTGTAAAACAAAAGACACCTATTGCTAGGGTCTTTAATGATGAGGGTTCTTTTTATGTTGATAGTGAAGGAAATACCATGCCATTATCGTCAAATTTTACAGCTCGAGTTCCACTTGTTTCTGGGGAGATAAACAAGAAAAACAACAAAGATTTATTTAAATTATTTAAAATAATTTATGATGATGCGTTTTTAAGAAAGAACATCATTGGTATACAAATTATGCCTAATGGTAGCTTATTAATGCTCAATAGAAATTATAATTATCAAATTGATTTTGGTAGTTCGATCAATGCAGAACGAAAATTTCAAAACTATAAAGCTTTTTTTCAAAAAGTAAGTTTGGATAGTTCTTTGTATAAATATAAAAAAATAGATCTCAGATTTACGGAACAAGTAGTTTGCACAAAATAATAGAAAATGGAAAAAGAGAATATTGCAGTAGGTCTAGATATTGGGACGACTAAAATTGTTGCCATGATTGGCAAAAAAAATGAATATGGAAAACTTGAAATTTTAGGTGTTGGTAAATCTAAAAGCTTGGGTGTGTCAAGAGGTGTTGTAAATAATATTACTCAGACAATACAGTCCATTCAACAAGCAATTCTTGAAGCAGAGAATAATTCAGGTTATAAAATAAAAGATGTTGTAGTTGGTATAGCAGGACAGCACATACGAAGTATTCAACATAGTGATTACATCAGCAGAAGTAATCCAGAAGAAGTAATCGGAGGAAATGATATTGATTTGCTAATCAATCAAGTTCACAAATTGGCTATGTTGCCAGGAGAAGAAATTATTCATGTTTTGCCTCAAGAATTCAAAATTGATGGGCAGTCCGATATTAAAGAACCTATCGGGATGTATGGTGGAAGGCTTGAAAGTAGTTTTCATGTTGTCGTAGGACAAGCTGCGTCTATCAGAAACGTAGGTAGGTGTATTCAAAGTTCAGGTATTGAATTGTCAGGCTTAACATTAGAACCTTTAGCATCTTCCGATGCAGTTTTAAGTCAGGAAGAGAAAGAAGCAGGTGTTGCCTTAATCGATATAGGAGGAGGTACTACGGATTTGGCTATTTTTAAAGATGGCATAATTCGACATACTGCCGTAATTCCTTTTGGAGGAAATGTTATCACTGATGATATAAAAGAAGGTTGTTCGATAATAGAGAAACAAGCAGAGTTATTGAAAGTTAAATTTGGTTCTGCTTGGCCAGGTGAAAATAAAGACAATGAAATAGTTTCAATTCCTGGATTAAGAGGGAGAGAACCGAAAGAAATTTCGTTGAAGAATCTTTCAAAAATAATCAATGCACGAGTTGTCGAGATAATTGAACAAGTTTTTACCGAAGTGAGAGCCTATGGGCATGAAGATCCACGTAAAAAATTAATTGCAGGTATAGTTCTTACTGGAGGAGGCGCACAATTGAAACATATCAAGCAATTGGTGGAATATATAACGGGAATGGATACAAGAATTGGTTACCCAAATGAGCATTTGGCGGGTAATTCTGATGAAGAAATTTCAAGTCCATTGTATGCAACAGCAGTAGGATTGGTTATGAATAGCATAGAAAACAACTCGCAAAGTGCTGTTAAAATGCAAGCGATACTTAGCCCTGAAAAAGTAGCATATTACAGAGAGCCTATTGTAGAAACAAAAGTAGAGTTACAAGAAGAAGTTTATGTGCAACCTGAAAAAATACTTCAGGTAGATTCTATAAAAGAAGAAACGACTGAAAACAAAATTAGAAGATCGTTTTTTGATAAATATGTAGACAGAATAAAGGATTTTTTAGACAACGCAGAATAATAATAAGAATTGAATAAGTTATCAAACCTCCTTTTTGCCCCAAGCCTAGAGTAGTTATAGATAAATAAAAAAAATTAAAAACCCATACGATGTCAAGCAACACTGAATTTGGAAGTATATCATTTGATTTGCCAAAAAATCAATCAAATGTAATCAAAGTAATAGGAGTAGGTGGAGGTGGTAGCAATGCCATTAACCACATGTTTAAACAAGGTATAAAAGGCGTTGATTTCATCGTCTGTAATACCGATTCGCAAGCATTAGAAAATAGTGCTGTGCCAAATAAAATTCAGTTAGGTGTAAATTTAACGGAAGGTCTTGGTGCTGGAGCAAATCCAGACATAGGCCATCAATCTGCTATTGAAAGTATTGCCGATATTGAAAAAATGTTGGATAGAAATACAAAAATGGTTTTTATCACTGCTGGAATGGGTGGTGGAACAGGAACTGGTGCTGCGCCTGTAATTGCTCAATTAGCAAAAGAAAGAGATATTCTTACAGTTGGTATTGTGACCTTACCGTTCTTGTTTGAAGGTAAAGTACGTCAAGAACAAGCTTTAATTGGTATAGAAAAATTACGCAAACAAGTTGATTCTTTAATTGTAATCAATAATAATAAATTAAGAGAAGTGTATGGAAATCTTGGTTTCAAAGCTGGATTTTCTAAAGCAGATGAAGTATTGGCAACAGCCTCAAGAGGAATTGCCGAAGTAATTACACATCACTACACTCAAAATATCGATTTACGTGATGCCAAAACAGTATTGTATAATAGTGGTACTGCTATTATGGGATCTTCTGTTTCTTCTGGAGAAAATAGAGCAAAAGAAGGAATTGTTTCTGCTTTAGATTCACCTCTTTTAAATGATAATAAAATAACGGGTGCCAAAAACGTATTGTTGCTTATCGTTTCTGGTTCTAATGAAATTACAATCGACGAAATTGCCGAAATTAATGAGCATATTCAATTCGAAGCTGGTTCTAATGCCAATATTATCATGGGTGTTGGTGAAGACGAAACGCTAGGCGATGCCGTTGCAATTACAATTATAGCTACTGGTTTTAATGTAGAACAACAAAATGAAATCGTAAATGTTGAGCCTAAAAAGATTATTCATACTTTAGGAGAGGATCAAAAAGGTGTTTTTGATTTAACCAAAAATACTGTTGCTGGATTTAATTTAAATAGTGAATTACCAGTTTCTAATACTGAGGAAAGAATAGTTTTCGATCTAGTTGAAGATATAACGATTCCTGAACCTGTGGTTGCAGCAATAAACGAAGATGAATTAATTGGAATGTCTGAATTTATTAAAAATTTAGATGTTACTTTCGAAATTGTTTCTCCAATGAAAGAAATCGATTTTATAGTAACAAATCCTGTAGTAGAGCAAATTAGAGAAGTGAGGTCTGAGTCAATTCGATTTGAGGAAAAACAAGAACAAGTTTCATTTTCTTTTGATTTACCTTTGAGTACTCCAGAGCCGGTTCAGCCAAAAGTAGATTCTAATTTCTTGTTCGAATTGACAAATGAAACACGTGAGATAAATGTAGTTCAGCCCGTTCAGTTTGTTCCTGTAACCGAATTATCTGAGAATGGTATTATAAAATACTCACTTGAAGAATATATGGAAGTAGAGAATGAATTGTTAGAATGTAAACCTACAGCCAAAGTAATTGAAGAAGTAATTCCAGCTGAATTGAATATTACAATGAAGCAAGTGTCCGCTACTCCAGCAGAGATACCTGTTTTAGAAAATAATTCTCCAGTTGATATGACAATCGAAGAAACATTGAGATTCAGAGCAGAAGAGAGAAGAAGAAAATTGAAAGATTTCAATTACAAGTTTCATGATAGCGTTTCAAGAGTAGATGAATTAGAAAGAGAACCAGCTTACAAAAGATTTGGTATCGATTTGAATAATTCACCTTCTAACAATGCAACTTCAAGGATATCCGTTGGAACAGACAGTAATAATGATTTACAGTTACGTTCCAATAACTCCTATTTGCATGACAATGTAGATTAATAAATTCAAGCCATTTTTTTTGAGATAACCCGAAAATTTAATTCTATTTTCGGGTTATCTTTTTGATTGTAATGCTAAAACTAGTTGTTGCTATTGCGAGTAAAATTTTCTAAATTTGTCGGGCCTTATCCAGCTGTATATTACAAGCTTTTTGTCGTAACTATTTTTTCTTAGAACAAGAAAGTCCCGATAACTATCGGTATCAGTCCCTTTTCTAGTTCCAGAAAAAATTAGTTTCTCCCAAAAAGGCTTTTCATTACCATCTGGGGCAGTAAAAAAGTATTCAGATTGCAGTATTCAGATTGTAGTTTGAATCTAAATTCAACAATTTAAAATCTAAAATATATTATGAGTTTATCAGTACAAATCATGGACGAAATCAAAACCGCCATGAGAGCCAAAGATACAGTAGCATTAGAAGCATTAAGAGCTATTAAATCCGAAATGTTATTAGCGCAAACAGCTTCAGGATCCAAAGAAGAAATAACAGCTGATGAAGAGATTAAATTACTTCAAAAATTAGTTAAAACTCGTAAAGAAAGTGCTAGAATTTTTACAGAACAAAATCGTTTGGATTTAGCTGAACCAGAATTGGCACAAATAGCAGTAATCGAAAAATTTTTGCCAGCACAATTAAGTGAAGCCGAAGTAGAAGTAGTGATTGCGAAAATTATTGCTGAAACAGGTGCATCAGGTATTGCATCAATGGGGAAAGTAATGGGGTTAGCAGCTGCTCAACTTGGAGGAACTGCTGAAGGAAAAACCATTTCGACTATTGTGAAGAAATTATTGACTTAAGAAATGGTTATTGATTGCAGGTTTTAAATCAAAAATCTGCAATCATAAATCTAAAATTAATACCGACTGCGTAGTTCAACTGGATAGAATATCAGATTTCGACTCTGAGGGTTGCAGGTTCGAACCCTGCCGTGGTCACAATCAGAAAGCAAAATTGTAGTACTTTACAGTTTTGCTTTTTTTATTACTTAATATCAAATAGTTCTGTTTTTTTTATGCAAAATATCGCACTCCTTTTTACTATTATAGTTTTTGTTTTGGCTTTTGGTCTTTTACTTCGGGTAATGTTTAGGATTGTAGAATATTGTTACGGTTTGTTATTTGACAAACCTGTTTTTGTGCATTTTTGTCCTTTCCCCAAAAAAATAAGTCCAATTGCAATTGATTTTCTTACCAATGAGTTCACCTTTTACAACAACTTATCAGATAAAAATAAGGTTTATTTTGAACATAGAGTTGCTCGTTTTTTAGATAATTACCAATTTGTAAGTCGCGATAGTTTTGTAATTACAGAAGAAGTAAAAGTCCATATTGCAGCCACAATTACTATGTTGTCTTTTGGTATGAGACAATATCTTTGTAACGTTTTTGATAAAATTATTATTTACCCATCAGTCTATTATTCTAATTTATCTAAGCAATATCATAAAGGGGAGTTTAATCCCAATGCAAGAGCAGTAGTTTTTTCTTGGGAGGATTTCCAAAAAGGTTTTGATATAACCAATGATAATTTAAATCTTGGAATACATGAATTTGCACATGTGTTGCATCATCAGGGAATGCGCAGTAATGATATTAGTGCACTACTTTTTGCAAGAATGTATACAGAAATAAATGAGGAAGTGAGTGTTCCAAAAGTTAGAGAACAATTAATTGCATCCGAGTATTTTAGGATTTATGCATTTACCAATCAGTTTGAGTTTTTAGCGGTAATCCTAGAGAATTTTTTTGAAACACCATTAGAGTTTAAAAAACAATTTCCGGATCTATATTATAAAGTGAGTTTGATGTTGAATCAAAAACATTAATTGTTTTAGTTTTTAAATAAATGGCCTTAGCTTTATTTGTAGGATAAAGGCCCAACAAAGAAATAACCTCTAAAATCAAAAGGTCTGTTCGTACTTTTTACGGTAGCTTCAATAATGATATCGACTCTTTTTTTGGCTCGATTGACATCTTTTACGGTGTATTTTGTTTCGGATAATTCAATTTTTATTTCATTGACTTTTATCCTTTCTTCGTGCTGATGCAACGATTGCTTCATGGTTTTTGAAATAATTTCTTTTAAGGTGTTTTCGTTCATCAAAAGATCAAAATCGATTTCCCATATTTTGGAACCATAGGTTTCGTCAAATTTGCATTCTCCAAAAGTTGTAGTGGCCAATAAAATTATTTGTTGGGCAATAGAATGTTCCAAAGAAGTTTTTTCAAGCTCTTTTTTTTGAATTATTGCGCCAAAATCTATTGGTAATTTGTAAAATGCTCCTTTCATAAGTATTGCTTTTATAGATAAATAAGTCGATCCGTTTTTCCTTTTAGGTCAGTTTGCATGGCTTTGGAAACTTTTTTTCGTTTCACTATATTCAGTTTTACTTTTGGTGTAAGTTTTAAAAACTTCTCCCGATAGAGTAGGTCACCAATCAATCTTTTTCCTTTGTTTTCGTCAACTATGATAAAATAACTGATCCCTTTTTGCATTTGTAAAGAATTAATATCTCCAGCAAAAAGCTGTATGGTTTGATTGTCTTTCTCAAAAGTATAAGTCAGTTCGTCTGAATTGAGTTTTCTATATCGAGAAATATCAAAAGTTTCGATTTCTTCTTTCAATGGTTCAAAGGGAATATTTTCGAATAAGAAATTTTTCGAAGCTAGAAATTTTAGTCCTAAGAAACTCCAAATACTTTTTTTGGTGATTTGTTCTTTATAAATAAAGGTATCTCGGGTTACTTTATAAATTTCTTTTTCGTTGGTTTTATCATCCGTAAGAATCATTTGATAGGTTGGAATCTCAATTTTGGATGGAATTTCGGAACTAGACTGATGTGTTTTAAGGTAGATCGTACCCACTTCTTGTTCTGAAATTGTAATGCTAATAGTGTATTTTATCAAGGCAGAATCGGTTCGTACAATCACTTTTCCTTCCCCAGAACCGGCATAAAATACCGATCCATCATTGTCTGTAAGTCCAAGGGATAGATTCAATTGTGGAATTGGCATATTTTAAGTGTTTTATTAGAAAAGGTTTGTTTTTATTATTGAAAGGTTTACGAATTAATCATTTTTGACTTTGTAATACTTCAAACAGGTTAAATACTCTCTTAAAAGTTTGTTGTCTGCATCTGTTGGGCTGAACTCGTAATCTTTATTTAGAGTAAAAAGCTTTATTTTATTGACCATGTGGCTTCTTATTTTTGTAATTTCACGTACACTCAATTCGAGTACTACATTTCCATCACAGTTTACTTTGAGTTGGTTTTTTAAACTCAAAATCTCTCCATCTTCAAAATAAAGTTCTAGGGGTTGCTCTTGCTTGACACAGGTATTATCTGTAAATATTTTGAAAAATAAAAAAGCATTTCCTTTTCTCTTTCCAAGTTGAAGTGTTGCATATTCGGCACTTTCATTATATACTCTTAAAAAAAGAGGAGGGACACTTGCAAAATGCTTACCGTCGAGTAGTAATTCATTTTGAGTTATAGGACAATTGATGTTGTCTAAGGGATGGCTTTTTTTCTTTTTTTGAGCTTGTATTGCTATGGAAAAAGAAATCATTAGAATTAAAATCAAACTTTTTTGAAATGGTTTCATATGTAGATAAAATTTCTTTTTTATTGGAATATGGTATCGCTTCATCTTTATTGGTGCTTGTGACAACTTTAGTCATGGCGATTTCATGGGTTTTGAATTATGACATTTAATTTTCTTTGAAATAGTTTTTTAAAAAAAGGAAACACAAAAAATGTGTTCCCTTTTTTATAGATAAAATCAAAGGATTATTTTTGTTCGTAATCGGTATCCCATTCTGTTCCGTCATCTCCTTTGTGACCATCCATTTTGATGAGGAAGTTCTTTGCAGGAAAGTAAGGTTTCATGTGAATGTCTACATAGATTCTGTCTTTTTGGATAGGATCTTGCTCAAAACGACGAATTTCGAAATTCTCTATCAATTTGTCTGGTCCAGTAATTCCGTCCAAGAAACTTACAATTTGTCCCATGATTTCTTTACGCGTTTTGGCTGTGAAATTTTCAAAAGCACGACGGTTAAGGAAATCCATTAAAACTTTAGTCACATAATCAAATACACGCACAACAGAATAGGTTTGCAAACCTAAGTTGTCTCCGCTAAACAAAGTTTTTGCAGAAAACGCCATAACTTTACCGTACTCATTAACCATAGGGACCAATCCCATGTTTTCTAGGTTGGCAATTTCACTTTTCTTAAGGTCAAATTTCACACCGTCTACTTCGTTGATACCACCAAATTTCTTTCCAGCAGTTACTTGTGACATTAATGTTTTGTAGATTTTACCAGCAAGAGCAGCAGAGGGAGCGATGTATAAATCTTCACCTTCTCCAATTTGCTCAAAACGACCACGACCTACTAACCAGTTGCAAGTCATAATTACATTGGAACGATAAACATCACCTCCTGTTAAGTTGGCAGCGTCAAACATTTCCATAACATCATCCGGTTCGTCCAAATGTTCAAAATCGGTAACCAGCATTACTTTGTTTTCGTGAGCTATTTTAGCCCATTTTTCGACTACTTTGTTGGAACCCAAATAACCAGGAATCACGACAATACCGTAGTTGTTTTTTAAATCCAAACGATCGTAGTTGTCAACCAATTCAGAATGAATGGCATCTATGAAACGAGTATTGTCAAGATCTTTTAATTGCTCAATATCGGCATTTACAATAGTGATGTTTTTTACTTTGTCGGTCTCAGTATTTTTGTAAAATAAAGAAAGTGTTCTGTAAGCAGCTTCTATCTCTCTTGTGTCTTCAACCGCTTTTACAAGATTCTTTTTTAGCAATATTTCCGATTCTTTGCTTTTGTCTTCACATTGCGCAACCATGTCTGTCAACGCTTCGTTGTTGTTTAAGACAGCAACCCAAAGTTCAAGGGTTTTCATCAAAGTTTCTCTTTCTTTGGCTTTGTTTATTTCGCCCAAGAAAATTTTTCTTCTTGCTTTTCTATCTGGATTTAGGTTTTGAGTTCCTTCAATAGACATTTCCAATAAGTCGAAACCACCATATTTGGCCAATTTTTCAACACTTTTTTCTACTGAACTGGCAACTTTACGTTCCATTACTGCAACATCTCCACCATTGTCTTGAAATGCTCCTTTTGTCGTATTATCTTTCATCTGTTGGTTTTTATTTGTTGTCTTTTAATTCATTAATTAACCCGCCTAAGCTTTCCAATAATGCTTTTTTGGCATCACCGTCTTCTAGAGCTGCTTTCAAAATTTTATTCGTTTTCAATTGACGAATAATTTTTTGGTATTGGTCTTTTTCTGTTTCTAAGTCCGATAAGAAAGTGCTTTGAGCTGTAATCCCATTTACACCAAAATCTCCAAGATTTTTGAATTTCAACGCTTCGGTTTTAGTTGCTCCTTCAGCATTTTCGAAGTTTACTTTAACCTCTGGTTTAAAGTGTTCAAAAGCTTTTTCGATACTAGTGATTCCTTCTACTAATTCTGGTTTTACAGGAGTGTCAATAGTAAGTTTTTGTGCGATAAGGGTTCTGTTTTGAGGAATTGCGCTAATGGCTTCATCAGCGTCCAATTTTACCTCATTCCCTCCAATTCCATAATTTGTTAACATAGTCTTTGTTTTTTTAAATGATTGTTTGTTTTGCTTTTTTACGGATTTATAGATTTATATTTTAAGCTGTGTTACAGCGTATTTCAGTATGTTGTGTTTTTGGATTTTTTCTTTTTGGGCATGAGTTTCTCCTTCAGGCCCTTGGCTTGATAATTGGAATAGACAAGTTTGTGGTATTTTTGTCTGGGATCTTAATCTTTGGTGTTCTGTTTTTTAAAATAAAAAAGAACGGTTTTTTTAGGAGTAATTTTCTATTTTTTGAATCCCTTGAGGATTGTTTTGTTTATTCTCTATGTGGGTATGGATTTCAAATCTTCGTTATTGGGTCTCTTTTAAAGTGTAAATAGAAAATTCGTGTTAAGATTGTTCATATCAATATTTTTAAGTTTGTTTGAATTTATTTTATTCTATCATAAACTCGTTTAGGTATTTTATTTAAATCTTTCCCTTGAGTTTTCATTAATTCAACATATTTCTGGTATGATGTTTTTGCCTTTTCATTTTGATCAAACCCCCATTGAGCATCTCCCAAATTTAAGTAAGCAACGACTCTGTCTGGGTATTTAGATAGAATTTCTTTTAATAGGAATATTGATTCTTTATAAGCTCTTGCTTGTTCTAAATAATATGCTATATCATTATATTTAGTTATAGTTATATTTGATAGTGGATAACAATACATGTATGATTTTAATTTCACTGCACAGTCAGAAACAATTATATTCGGTTTTTTTTCATCAAATGATTTCTTAATACTTTCAAAATAGTTATTAAAATCTAAATTTAGGCAATCATACTTCTCTTCATAAAGGATGAATTTGTCATCAAAGCGATATTTGTTAATCTTATTATTAACTGAGACAACATAATTAAGCCCAGTTGAAGATTCAAAAAAACTTTCTTTAACATTGATAGTAAAATTGTTATTTTCAATTTTTGAATTTTCATAAGAATTTGAGCCTCCTTCGCCTCCAATATTACCTTTTAAAATTAAATTGTCAAGATATTTTCCATCGTAAGTATATGCATTCACTAAGAAAACGTCTTCTTGAAAACCCTCTCCCTCGCCAACTAATGTAAAATTATAAATGATAAACTTATTATTGTTGATTTCGAATTTCCCTACAACATTAAAAGCGTCAATTGTAAAATAATCTTTGTCATATTTGTAATTAAAAAAGCTATTATCAAATATTTTGTTTTTTTTAAGTTTTTCTACAGCAATAGATTGAGTAAGTGTAGGGATCTTATTGTAAAATTTAGAAAAAGTATTTTTATTTGCTTCAGAGATTTTTTTTTCTTTTACCTTTGTCAATATACAACTATCAGGAGCGTAATATTCACCTCCATTGGGTTTTTGTACTATTTTCCAACTTAAAGTATTTCCATTTATTGTAATCTCTACTTTACCATTTTTCCCTCCAAAAAAGCTGTTAAAAGTTGCAGTTATTTTATTGTTTTTTATAATTCCTTTTAAATTAAATTCTTTTTCATCATTTGAACAATCAATTTTGTTTCCACTATCGGCTATTGCGCAGTATCTTGCAATAATATTATCTCCATTTATTTTTTCTATAATTAAGGTAAATAAACTTTCAGGAACATCTACATTCTTTGAATTATCTGACCATTCCCAACTACCAATTAAATCGTTATTCTCTGATTTAATTATTGTTTTACTCGAAATTTGTGCTTCACTTTGTTTACAACCTAGAAACAAAATCATTATACTTAAAAGAAATATTTTATTCATAATTATGGTTTGAATTTTAAACAATCATCAACTCTATTCAGCCATCCTCCAAGAAACACATCCTGAGAATTCTTCTCGCCTTTTGTAAATGTTAAATCAGTGTAATATTGTTTTCTAATTTTTGAGATTTTTTTTAATAATTTATCTTGATCTGTAACATTATTGATTGCATTTATGGTGTTTGTACCGATACCTCCATCAATAGTGATATTTTGTTCAAATTCATTGACTAATAATTTTTGAACTTCTTTTATTGCTCCCCCTGATGTAATTGTCCAATCATAAATCATTAAACTAACTGTTTCATCTTTTATTTTGCAAAAACCCTTGGGTTCCCAATAATGTTTTCTATAAATAATTGTAGCTTGTTCATCTGTTATGTTTTTTAAATTATCAAGCGTAGGTTCTAATCCTATGTCATCTTTGGCGTATTTTTCCCAAGTCTTTAAAGTAATTCCTTTATTTGTAGGTCCACCTTTATCGCTAGGATGGTTAACATAACCTCCCTCATGGCGAAGAATAATTGGAGCAACTTTTTTAAACTTATCCTCACAGGTTCCTACAACTAAAGGTGAAGTTATAGGGGGCTTAGGAGGAGAATAAGACTGTAAACAATTACACGTTTTCTCAAAACCAGTGTCTTTTGCTATTTGTACGATATTTTTACTATTTAATGTGCTTGCATTTTTGCAAAAATATTTATCATCTAAATAAATAGGATCAAATTCCCTTACATCTAAGTGTATCCAACTATATGTATAATTATTATCAATATCTCCATTAGCATCATACTTCAAGTCTATAGGTTCTAATGAAAAATTGTTAGGATCAGTCCAACTAGTTTTAGCATTAAGATATTTAAGAAAAATAGAATCTTTAAGATCTCTTAAAGGGACTAGATTCTTTTCTTGTGCTCCTTTTATTTCCCAATTTCCTTTGTTAAATTGAATATCTAAAGCTTTTCCTTGATGATTAGTAGTCTTGAAATTTTTAAATCTACATCTGTATCCAGAACTAATTTGTGCAAAATTATAAGTTGTTTGTTTACTTAAATAAAACAATATTGTTTTAAAACCAAACAAAAGTGATCTATGAACTCCTGGATATTCATATTTATGATCCTTTTCTTTATTTCCAACTTTGTAGGTCCCTTTTCCAGTAGAATCCCCCCAACCATTACAGTTGTTTTTTTCTAATACTCCCCTTAATTTGCTTTGTACAGTACTCCCTTTAGTTGAACAACTACAATCTATCGTATTCCAAATTGCTTGTGAAATTTCAAATTTTTGCGAAAAATCATCAATCGCTTTTAAGACATTACCACAAATTTTTCCAGTTTCTGGGACTTTCATATAATCACGCTGGAACTGTTTGATCATTTTTTCAGTACGATCAGTAAATTCATCTGTTGGTACATTTCCCCCGAAACCCGCAAGACGAATATTTATTTCACGTATTAACTCGCTTTTGTCACCTTTTTTGATGCAAAATTTTTCTCCGCAACAGGTTCCTTCTTTTTTCTCATCTTTCGGATTCTTATCAGGCTCACCAACTTTTAGAGGATTATTCCCAGTAGGTGGTTTTGGGTTAGGGGCAACTATAGGTTTTACTTTAAATAAGCCTTCCCACCAGTCTGTAATTTCATCTCCAATTGATTTTTCTTTCTCTTGTTTTTTGGAGGGGCCTTTTTTCTGTGCAGGAGTTTCTTTTTTTGGAGTACCTGGTTTTGCTGTTGTATCCTTGTAACTAGGATTGGCAACATTAGTATTAGTGCTTGCTGTTTTTTTGTTCAAAATTTCGGCAGTGACATAATACTCATGTGTTTTGCCTTCGTCAGCATCACTTTTGGCTTTTACGGCATTGGCAATTTTGGCAAAATCGGGTTCTAAAACAAAATCAATATCGGCAATTCCATTTTTTACAATGCCGGGAAGTGTTTTCATTTTATTCTTCTCATTGGCTTTGTTGTGCCCTGCGCCAGCAGCGTCGTCTTCCCATAGGGTAGCGTACACTGTTCGTCTCTCCATGTGCAAGCAATGAACTCTGGCTTTTAGAATTTGTCCGTATGCAAAAGGTTTTGTAGGTTTATTTCCGTTTTTATCAAGAAACTCAATACTGTCTATTTTTGGACTCTCGGCATTGTGTGGTTTTACATCTAGTCTGGCAGTTTGCTCTCCTTTTTTGGCAAGGATGCGTATGCCTTTTCTTTCCAGACTTTTTTGTATAAATTTATAGGAGACTTTATTTCCTGTTTTGTTATTTTCCTCTTTTTTGATCCATTTGCCATTTTCCAATACATGCACTGACCATTCCACTGGAAATTCAAAAGGATTCGGTTTTGATCCATTTAAAATTTCTGTAGGGATTGATGTAGGCAACAATTGGCTTACCGAGTACGATTCTTCTTTACCGACTACGGGTGCTGGATTTCCTGTTATTTTTAATTCAGACATACTACTTTCTTTTATATACAAATAGAATCAGTTCCATTCACTTCGGCTTGAAATTTTGCTTTATTGACCAAGGGATTAATTTGGTTGCTTACTTGTGGTTTTGCTTTTTTTGCATTTTGCTTGCTAGGTTCTGCTTTTTGTCCGTGTTTGTCTACCGTAATGCAATCTGGTCCACCTATGGGGCAGGTTGCTTTACTGCTTTCCAATAGTATCTTTCCTTTGTTAGACAATGTTACTTTGTCATAAAATCCAGACCATTTGGTAATCACTGCTTGGCATGGCAAATAATCACCGCTTCCGTTGGGTTGCATTTTGCATTTGCCAAAAGTATTTTTCTCAAGGGTTTGCCCAATTTCTTTGTCGGTTGCAATGAGTTTTATTGAGGCATCTTTATCATTCGCATAATGCTTACTCTGTGTTTTTACCTTTAGTTTATCCAACTTGGGTTCTACACTAAATTTGCATTTTACGGTGGCTCCTTGTACTACTATGTGTTTTTCGCTCATTGCTTTGATTTTTTGAAACTTTAATTTCTTTGTTTTTTATAAATCGAATTTAATTCAGCTGATGGTTTGTGTCCATGGTTTGTTTTTCTACTTCTTCAATACCCTCAATTGTGATGGTTGATTTTACAGGGGAATCGTAGTTTATACAACATTCCAATTCCATTTTTTCGATGCAATAGTTGTCGGGATTCAAGAAATAAGTTGCTTTGTAATTTCCTTCCCAAGGATCCAATTCAAATGCAATGTCAATATCTACATAATCGCCAGTTTGTTCCACTTTGATTGAATGGTTTTCTTCTAAAAAGGGTTCTACTTTTTGTTGCACCTTAAAAAGAGCCTCTTCCTCTTTTATCAAAGGAAATGTAATGTTGTTTTCAAATGTGTATTCAGGAGTATACCCTACGTGAATACCATTAAAGAAAGCGCTCAAAAAATAATCTGATTTAAGAGCAGTCATCAAGTTTGCTTTGGTTTCGAGGTATTGCTCTACATGTTTAATATGAATTTGAGTTACATCACCTTCGTAATAGTCTAAGATTTCTTTTTTTGTGTTTTCCCAACGCTCCACTATTTCATTATAATTGTAAACATCAACCCATTTACCATTTGAATTTACTACAACTTGTAGCGGATAAAGAGCTTCGGTTGTTTTTGCATCCATCTCATCCATCATTGTGTCGGGTGCAAGGGTGTTGATATAAATAGCCTTTGCTCTTTTAATCTCAAAAAGATGAAATCCATTTTTGTCAATAGCAATCCATTTTACATTCGTTTGAAAGTTTAGGATGTCTTTTTCATTACCTTCTTCGATTGTATATTTTACATTGTAGTTCTTTTGCGAACCCGCTGGTAGAAACGGCAAGGTATTTCCTTTTGAAAAACTAACTTTTCTTCGTTTTTTTTCTACTGTTTCATTTATATCATTGTCGCTTTTAACGGGTGGCAAAAGCACTGCCTCTAAATGACTTGGAAAATCAGCTTCAATCAAATCGGGTATTTCGCAATAAATATTATGATACCTTCTCAATTCCAGAGGGGCTATAGCATGTTCCTGAGCTACTTTTTGCAAAGTATCTCCTTTCTGAATGGTATAGATTCTGTCTGTTGTTTTCAAGTGTAGCGTGATTTTGTTTTGTTAAAGAAGCCTTACTTATTGATTTTGATAGATTTGTCGGCAAACGTCTAAGTCTCTGCGCACTTTTTCGAGCTCTTCTTTGTAGGTTTTAGCCGATTGGTTCAAACTGTCTATAAGGTGTGCATTATGGGTAAGGCTTCTGATTTCTTTTTTGTAATCGATAATTTGCTTGTAGGCCAAGATGATATTGTTGTACATCTTTTTATTGTTGATAGAGTCTTTAGGTAGTTTTTGATAAATGTCTGCCAAGATCACATTTGCCAATCGTTGTTGGAAATCGTTGTCTTGTTTTGGTGCATTTATGGAATCGACTACTGTTCGAACACTGTCAATCTTTACAGCAAAATTGGTTTGATAATCAAATTCTTTGTTCAGTTTTTCATTTTGAGATTTCAATACTTTATTTTCAGCTCTTGGCATATAAAAATTGAAAGATGCTGCAATTAATATTACTGTTATTGTTAAGATAAAAACCACTAAAAATGCAAAGAATGCTTTTTGACGTTCCTGTTTGTTTAATACTTCCATTTTTTTATTTTTCTATAAAGAAACTATGTCTTTTACTGTTGTTCATAATGCTGTCGTTTTTATCTGTTTCGGCTACAAATAATTCGATATTTTCTTTTTTCTTACCGATGTAATCCAATCTGTTTAAGGTTTCGAAAAGTTTTTCTATTTTTTCTAAAAACTGAATGGATACCGTAGCTGTTTTATCAATATGGACATGATCGTAATTGGTATTAATCAAGGTGGTAAATAAAGTTTCGAAATCCCCTTGTGAAAGATCACACCAATCTGCAAAATAATTTAAGAGTTCTTCTTTACCAGATCCTGATTTGGAATCGATAAAATTTTTCATAATTCTGGCCAAAGAAACTACCGAACTAAACATGCTTGCAGGATGTTGATGCAAAGAAAACCAACGAAATTGTGTTAGTGTTTGCCCCAAATAATTGGCGGTAAAATCGGCCAATCCCATCATCATTTGAACCAAAATTCCAGTTTGCTGGTTTCTATTGATTTTTTGAGCTATTTGTACCGAATATATTTCGAGCTGTCCAAAACTATGTGCAATACTGGATTGCAAATCAATAAGTTTTGGATGACTAGATACTGTTACCGAAGATGGAATATAAGCTTCGTCTAATGTTGTGGTATCACCAATTACGATTTTACCAATTGCCAGATAAAAACCTCCGTACCCTATTCCAGAACGAAACTCATCTGCATTTATCAAATGGAGTTTGTATTCGGGTTGGGTATTCGGATAACGAGGAGGAACTTCTTCTGGATCTGGCTCACCAAAAGGGATGCGTTTCATAGAATTTACAGAAATACACGCTAACAAAACGTGCTGTTCTCCTTCTTTAATTTGATAGGTATCTTCGGCATACGGAATTTGTAAATCCAATGTGTCTGTAAAATTTCGGCTTATCTCAATACGGGAACCATTCGGCGTAATGGCATGGCATTCTTCAACTCTTACTCGCAATAGTTTGTGGTTGTCAATCCCCAAAGTGATTTTTATAGCCTCTTTATTTTGATTTCCCAAGTTCAACAAACCATAGCTCATTGGGGTAGTGTGTATGCCTATAGCGTCATTTACTAACTCTGCAACATTTTCTTGCATAGCCAAAAAATGACTTTTGTTAATCTTCATTCCGTCAATCCAATTGACTGGAAAATGATTCAGCTTTTCAACCATTTTTTTATAGTATTAGTAGTTTGTTTGTATTAGTTGTCTTGGTTTTCATGAATGAAACCTATTGTTTTGTCCTCTTTTTTGTTTACAATTTGTTTTTCTTTTCGTTCACAAATAATAACCGAATTCTCTGTGATTCCGTTCATTCCCAAAGTATATCTTGCATCGACATATTTTGCTTTTTCATTCCATTTGGGTTGCAAGAAAAAGACCCAATGGCAAGGTTTTCCATCAAAATTGAGTTGTATTGGCTGGTTCGAAAAGTGTTTGTTATAATCGTGTGCTGTATGGTAAAACAAACGGCCAAAGTCCATTCGTACCGGTCCTTTTGCTCTTATTGATGTGTATTCTTTATCATTTTCATTTTTTTTAATTAATAACGTAATCAATAAAAGATCTCTAATTTCTGCATCGTGCAAATCTTCGTAAGCATTTTTTTCTTCTGGAAATTTCCAAGTCACATATATTTTTGGCGGAATTAGGATCATTTGCTCGAATAGTCCGTTGACCCATGTTGGTATGAAAAAGGCAATAAATTGGGAACACATTAACAGCGTAAATTCCAATCCACTTAGAGCAGTGTAGATTAATATAAAGGGTATGCTGGAGTACAATACAATCACTAACGAAAAAAGCAATTCTGAGGGGAGTGTCTTTAAATGGAATTCATCAAAATACCAACGGTAAAAAAATACATGCATCCCACCAAACAGTAGGGTTGAGATTTGATAGAACAAAAACTCGTCGGACAGCTTAGAGAAAAGTTTGTTGAAACCCAAAAATGCTACTAAAGCATAAATGAACATAAATGACAAAGCATAGATGTAAAATTTTCTTTTGTAATTTTTATCAAATTCTTTGACTTTGTCACTAAAAATCATAGTCAATACGACAGTAATTGCTATTAATATTACTATAATTATAATAAGTCTTATGTCGATAAGATCCCTTAAATGGTTTTTGATCATTTTATATTCTTGTTGAGTAGCCTAATACAGGCTCAGTATTAAAATTAAATTGTTCTATGTCTTGATTCATTATCAAAAGTGTCTTGAGTTCAACTTCCATTGGAAAGAAATGCTCATAGAAACAGTCGATAAATTTTTTTATTTCTCCATCATTTATAAATTTCACAAATGGATTTTTAGTAATGGGCCCTATTTCGATTGTAACATTATACGAATAATCCATATAGCTGTTGCCACATATCAAATCAATCCCCAATCGATTATCGCCAAGTGTAATTTCTTCTTTATTGTCGCTGTATTCTTTTGATCCCGAAGTTTTGAAACGGATAGGCTCTTCTATAATACTTGACAAACAACGACAACAGAGGTCAATATCACCGACAATTTTATAAGCATAAGGCAATAACTGAATCAATTTGGAAACCAGTACAGCTGGAAAATCTTTGGATAATCCCCAGAATTCGTAGAAAAACTCTAATGGTTTACTACCATTCAGTTTATAAAGAAAATCACGTTCTGTATTTTCTATTTTTGTTCTATAGTGAAATATTTCGTTTTCAAACGGGGAAAAGAAATTACGCGATTCGGCCTCCTTTTTTTTCTGATGTTTGTGTTCCCGAATCATTTGGTTTACTGATTTCTCGGTGCCATTGTCACTAGGGCTGTGCATGAATCCTTCGGGTAAAGTGTCGTAAATACTATCTCTGGAGAGTTGTAATTTGAGGTATTCTCGACTGTCAAAATTATCGTCTATGATGTTTGCGCTCAGTATGTCATGGCGATATGCTCTGGAAAACTGGCCTTCATTTGCAATGATAATATTGTTCTCGGTTAGTGCATTGCTCTGAATAAGTTCATTAACAATGATCTCAGCCCGAATATCATGAGCGATTTCTTCTATTTGATTGACGATTTTACTTAGTTCCATTTGACTGTTTCTTTGCTTCTTCAATTATCCTGCCCGATGCGATGTAGCGTAATTGAAAATATTCGTCATTAAAATTGTAAATAGCCAAGCCCTTATCTGTGCAAGCTAAGATTCTATCGTTATGCAAATACATACCCACATCCGAAATAGGATGATCTTTGTCGTATCTAAAAAACACTAGATCTCCTTCTTCAAGAAAATCACGTCCTGTAAACAATTGCAATGATTTTGATCTAAACATTCCTGCAGGGTCTTTTGGGAGTGTTACTTTGTAAACAGAACTGTAAAGTGATTGAATGAAATAAGAACAATCAATTCCATCTTTAGAAAAGCTTTTGTCTTTGTATGGAGTGTCAATCCATTTGTCGATATAAGAATATAATTTGTAATCGGTTATTTTTTTTGGCATTACTCCAAGTACAATGCTGTATTTTTCTTTTATAGCTAAAACTTCATCACTTAAATTTTCGGTATTATCATTGACAACTGCTTGATTCTCTAGTGCCTTTTCATTCATTTTATTCTGTTTTTTCAATAAATCAACAGAATAATCGTATTTGAATGGAACTTGAGCTATGTAATTTTCGCTTCCACAGCCAAGTAGAATGGTGAATAATAGCAATAGCACTAATTTATATTTCATTTGTAGGTTTATATTTTTTTAAAGATTTCAAATTGTTTCAAAATCTTTCTTTTCATGTATTTATTTTTTGTTGAATTTTATTTTTTTATAAATAAAAACACTGCCTATTCCTATGTCAAAAGTGATCGGATAGACAAGTCTTTCTTTGAATTAAATTAGTAGAAATTCAAGTTAATAACTTGTGGTTTTTCTTAATTTAAAATATAAAGAAAGTATTATAAATAAAATAAAATGGTTTTTGGAAAATTTTCTAATTGACTTGAAAATTCAATTTTAAAAATGTGGTATGGGGCAAATGTATAAATATATTTTTAAAAACAAATGTTTTTTTTGTAAATTAAAACTTAAATATAAAATAGTCAAAGTAAGAAAGTAAGTACCCCGTATTTCTACGTGGTTTTTATATTTTTTTTACTTTTTTAAAATTTATAAAGTTATTGTAAAACGTTGTAAATCATATTGTAATAAGAGTTAATGGTGATTTGTATTGGTTTTTATGGAAAAATATTCTTATATTTTTTTATGTTTGAATCTAATAAAAGTATATGTTTGTATTTAAAATCATACACAATTATTGAAAAACGGATGATTTTTTTTTCTTAAAATATAAAAGTAGTGATGAAAAAAGGTTATTTTGATGTTAAGTTTGATCTAAAGATTGTGCTATTTTTTGTGCTTTTTTTATTACTTTCAATTTTGTATTTTTTAGTACAATTTTTTAATCGGGTAGACTGTGATACTGCCAAATTTTATGTCTTATCGGAGCACTTTCAAAGTGAAGAATCTGTAGAATTTTATGACAAAACAGAGAACGCAAATACTTGGCTTTGGGACTTTGGAGATGGTTCGGAATTTGATACCAGACAACATACTTTTCACATCTACAAACAGTCAGGAAAATACATTGTTTCACTTACTTTAAATGGAGTTTGTATCCATACCAAAGAGGTCACCATAAGTGATAATCATAGCGTAAATAAAAGTGAAATGCCTACTATTTTTGCCTCCAAAATTATTACTGTGGGTCAGCCCACTTATTTTAGAGGGATAAAAGACGGTGGAAGAACTTGGGAGTGGTCTTTTGGCGAAAATAATGGGATTGATGATACGACTCAAAATCCTGTTTACATATTTACAAAAGCAGGAGAAAAAATTATCACTTTGGTTGCAAATGGTAATTTTAATAGTGTGGCCAGAATTGCTGTTTATGTTCATCCAAAAGAAATTAAAAAAATTAATCCATTAGATGTCGCTTCTTATGAATATGAAAAAGAACCCGAAAAGTTTACTTTGCCAAAAGGGAAAGTACAAAAAGACCCACTAGAAGATATGTTGCAATACATTCCTGTTGCATCCCGTACGGAAGCCAAAAAGGACTCAACAAAGACAGACAAAAAAGCACCAAAAATATCCGAAGATCAATTTGAAATCCTATTGTTAAAAGTGGCTGAGGGTAGTAAAGTAAAAGATGATTTTGAAGAATTTTTATGTGGAAATTACGAAATGCCAGTTGTTAAAAATGGTGAAGATCTTTTGACTTTTGAACAATTCTGTGATAATATTAAAGGAAAAAAGATTCGAATTGACGCCATTCGGTTGAATAAGGATAAAACGACCAATTGTGTCAAAGGGTTGAATATTAGTTACAAAGTTAAATCACTGCTTATTTGGTCCAAAGATTAAAGTAAAATGGAAGAAGAAAAAAATATTTTCAGTCAGCAATTAATCACTGCTTTTGAAATTGCTAAGAAAATTGCTAAGAACAATTCGAATCAGGTTTACACTGCTTCCCATTTATTAAAAGCAATGCTGAATAGGGATTTTTCCCTTTTGAAACAGCTTGAAAGTATGGGAAAAGACGTTTATTATCTGGACGAGTGGGCAGAGGTTCGAATGGAAGATGAGCCCAAAACAAATCATGTTTTGGATGCTGAGCCCAGTGATGTTATCGATGCCATTATCAATGAAGCCGAATTGGTTCGAGTGATGCTCAACGAAGAAACTATTTCGCTTTTTGCTGTAATGGTAGCTTTGAGTTCACCTGGCGTAGGGTTCAATTTTGACCAAATGAAAACCTATCCAATTGCAAGGAACGAATTGTTGGAAGAACAAATTCTGGCCCCGCAAGAAGTTGGAAATTCAGCTAAACAAGAGGTGAAAAAAGGATTTTTAGGAAAGTACTGTATTCATAAAAATTTAGAAAAAAACAAAAAGCATAGAATTGCAATTGGACGTGATACGGAGCTGAATACCATGAAAGAAATTTTGTGTCGTTTCTCCAAACCCAATGTGCTAATAATAGGTGATAGAGGTATTGGTAAATCGACTTTGATTGACAATCTAGTTCTAAATGTGATTCAGAATCAAGTGCCAGATGTGTTGCATAAGGTGCAATTATTTGAGTTGGATTTGTCGTCTTTGATTGCTGGTGCATCTTACAAAGGTGAAATCGAGGATCGTTTGCGTAATTGCATTCAGGAATTAAGACAATACCCAAAATCGATTTTGATTATTGAAGATATTCATACTTTGCTGGATAAAAATGGAGGAGATTCTGGAGTTTCGAATGTATTAAAAGGAGAATTGGCCAAAGGTTTGAACATTATTGCCACATCAACTGTTGAGGAATATTCGAAACGAATAGAGAAGGAGCAAGGCTTGGCAGGAATGTTTGAATTATTGAAATTGGAAGATGCAGATAACGATACTTTGTTTCGAATGATAAAAGAATCGATACAAGTATATCAAGAACATCATAAAATAAAGATTGACGAAGAAACCATTTCTGAATCAATTCGGTTGTCCAGACGGTATTTGAAAGAAAAAAGTTTGCCGGAATCGGCTATAAATTTGATTGATCATACCATGTCGGTTTTGAAAACTTCTGGGGAGACTTTCTTGAAAGAGAAAGAATCTTTGATGAACAAACTTCAAGTTTTGAAAACCAACGAAAAGGAATTGACAGAAGAACAATTACTGAAAGAAGCCAATTGGTTCTTGCAGGATTTGACCAAGAAAACCACTTTTTTGATGGTGGTTGACGATCATAATAGTGAAGAGTTTGAGAAGTCAAAACCGTTATTTCAGTATATTGAATCGTTGTTGCAGACACTTGAAGAAAAGGCATTGGACAAAAGAGTGCATATTGAAGCCTTTGATTTGTCTCTTGTGATTGCTCAAAAAACAGGAATTCCTGTTGGGAAATTAAAAGAAGAAGAAAAAACAAAACTCAATTTGATTGAGGAAGTATTAGGTCATCGCGTGATTGGTCAGGATCATTGTATCGCCACCGTGGCGGGTTCAATTCTGGAATCCCGATCGGGATTGAGTAAATCGGGTCAGCCCATTGCTTCTTTCTTTTTTCTAGGACCTACGGGAACTGGGAAAACGGAGTTGGCCAAAAGTTTGGCTGAGTTTCTTTTTCAAGATGAGACCGCTATTATCCGTTTTGATATGTCGGAGTTCAAGGAAGAACATTCGGCCGCATTGCTTTATGGCGCACCTCCAGGATATGTTGGTTATGAAGAAGGTGGTTTGTTGGTCAACAAAATAAGACAAAAACCATATTCGATTTTGCTTTTTGATGAGATTGAAAAAGCACATACTTCTGTTTATGATGTTTTTCTTCAAATAATGGATGAGGGAAAACTACACGATAGATTGGGAAAAGAAGGCGATTTCTCGAATGCCATTATATTGTTTACTTCGAATATTGGTGCCGATCATATAGTGGAATCGTTTAATAGAAATGAGATTCCAACATCGACTTCATTGATGGAAATTATGGGTCGTTTTTTCAGGCCTGAATTTTTGGGTAGGCTTACGGAAATTGTTCCTTTTGCACCAATCAGTAAAGACAATGCTTTGAAAATATTTGAAGTCCATCTTAAAAAAGAATTCATGGACTTGCTAAAAACCATCAATATTACGGTTGATATTCCTATGGAAGTCAAAATGCATTTGGCCGAAAGTGGTTATAATGCCAAATATGGAGCAAGACCTATTAAAAGTATTATTAGAAGTCATTTGAGAAGACCACTTGCCAAGAAAATTATTTCAGGTGAAGTTCAGGAAGGAGACAAAATGACTGTTTCTATTGAGAATGGCGAAGTGCACTGGACAAAAGAGGTGATTTTGGTAGTCTAATGTGTGTTTTCTATTATGAAAATATAATTCCACTAAAGGTCTTGGTTACGCTTGCGTGAGGGATAGGCCGTACTACCGAAGTAGTGGCAATAGCCCGACGCCGTTGAGGAAAGGGGCTTTGTAAGCAGTGCTATAAGTAAGCCCCTTTTCTCAACGGGGTCACGCCCAATTGATTATTATAGAACAAATATAATTGAAAACCGTTTTGTAAAAGAGACTGTTTCAAAAAAGAGATTCATTCATTTTTTAGAAAATATGAGACAAGAAAGAATAAAAGACAGAGTTTTGAAGAGAGCGGCGAGAGCTTGGGGGTTTTCGGATATTGAGATGGAAACGACTTTTGATCCTGTGGTGAGTTTATTGCTCAATGCCTTGTCTTATGAACTCGAAAAAGTTTCGCATGAATTGGAAGATTCCAAAACTCGTGTGGTGGAGCGTGTCTTGGAAATTATGTTTCCGGAGGTGACTTCAGGAGCCAAGCCGGCTCGTGGAATTCTTCATGCTTTGCCCTTGGAAAACAACCTGAAAGTCTCCCTGAAAAACCAAATGGTAGTGGGGCGCAGGATGCATAATATTTACAATCCGCTGAAACCGATTGTGAAAGAGATTTTTCTTTCGCCAACATTGGAGGTGAAATTGACGTCTTGTAATGTGAAGTATATGGCGTATGAGCGAAATTTGCTGGAAATTTCGAATCTGTTTTACAAAGAACCCGTTCATGGATATAAATCTGTTTTACCAGCTGGTGAAATCATTCTAGGGATTGAAATTACAAGCCCTGATGTTGTGGAACTCGAGGATGTTATGTTGTATATTGATATAAAAAATACGCATCAAAAAGAGATGTTTCAATATTATTTGAAGCAATTGAAATGTTATCATGATGATAAAGAAATAAAGGTGCAAGAGGGATATAATGTCCCTTTTAATGATATGAATATTGATTCCATTATCAATAGAAATTATACTCATTTGGTTGAAGTCTCTCGAGAAGTAAACGAGTTTTATTTTGATAATTTTTTTACTTTAAAAGGGAAAATATCTCCTAAAAATATCTCAGATTATTCGTCAGAATATAAAGTTTTCGAAGCGTTAACTAACGAGAATCAAAACAAAATTGTTTGGATTAAAATGATTTTCCCTGAATCTTTGGTGCCACAAATTATTGACAATGTATCGATAACGACAAATTGTTTTCCGGTAATCAATAAAAAACTGCACTCTTTGACTAGAGAGTTAAGCGGTTTTTTGAGTTATATGGCGCTGGATACTGAGGATAATAATTATTTGGATATTGATACTGTTGTAGATCCATCGGGCAGTCATTACGAAATAAAAGAATTCAATGATGGTATGGTTGATGAAGGAAATGCTGTTTTGAGAACTGGTGGAGTGTCTCGTTTTGATTCAAGAACGGCCTCTGAGTTGTTGCAAAACGTATTAGATTTATTGAAGGATGAGAGTTCTTCGTTTTCGGATCTTGGACAAGATTTTATGAAAAGTGCATTAACTGAGATTAATCAATTACTAGCTTCGGTAGAACAGCAAGCCAAAGAAAGCAGTTTTACCAGAAACAACGCGCCTTATTTGATGATTAGACCCAAGCACAATACGGAGAAAGGTAAAAATTTCACAGCTCAATATTGGTCTACTTGTGCCGAAGATGGTAATGACATCAAAGCAGGAACGGTATTGGAGTCCAAAGACGATTTGTATTTTGTGAGCAAACAAACCACCTTGTTTACCAATACTGTGGGAGGAGTCAATAGACAAAACAATAAAGATCGAATTCTAGCCTACCGTAATGCATTGCTTACGAGAGGCCGAATTGTAACATTTGCCGATATAAAGGCCTTTGCGCACGATCATTTTAAAAACATACTTTTGGAGGTTCGAATTGAAAAAGGTACTCGAAAAGAAGTTTCAATTAAAGCTGGATTTAGTAGAACAGTTGATGTATTCATCAAAACGAATCCAGAAGAAAAGCAACATATTTCTGTAACCGAATGGGATTATCTCTGTGATAGCTTTATGAAGTATTTGAAGCAAAGATCCTCTAATGTATTTCCGTATCGTTTGATTATAGATGAACTTGGAAGGGGAGAATAATTTTTTTTTTGGAGTTTATAATACTAAAAAAGTAGTTTGAAAACGGGAGTGGTTTTTGAACAGCAAAAATTAGTTAAACAAATTATAATAATTGTTATTTATCCTAAACTATTTTGGGGTTTCTTAATGTATTTGTCCAAAATTAATATGAATATTATGTAAATGATAATGCAAATTGAAATTGGTTGAAATGATCGCTTAAAAACAAATGAATCTGTATCTTCATTAGAGAATGAACTCCAACTAGATACTCTTGTCTCAAAGATATCAGTATTTATTATTTTAAGCCAAACAAAAATTAAAAAAGCACCAATGAGTATTGAAATGAAATACTGTTTTTTAAAAATAAAAGTAGACACAAGTTGCATTATAACAATCGGAATGAATATTAGCACAATTGCATGTTTTATTAATACTTCATTAAAAGAGCAATCTATACAACCCGACGATAATTCTTTTGCATATTCTCCCATTGCAATATAGGCTTGAATTATCGTTAGTATTGCACAAAAAAAGCCAATAAAAAAGGGTTTGTAAATTGATTTCATTTTTTTAATTATTTAGAATTGGTTTCTTTCCTTTTCAAATTTATACATCCCATTAAGCAAAATGCCTGCAGGAGAATCACCAGATTTTGGCAAATCAAAGCTCGTTTAGAATTTAATAAAGTTTCATTCCAACCTTTTTTAAACCAATCTTTTGAATTTAAAGAATTGCCGATTTCTTCATCATCTATTATTATATATCCCTTATTCCAATGACACGGATAAGTCTACATACGAAAGCACAGATTTTCAATCCGTACGCGCACAGTACATTTATAAAGTAAAAAAAAGATGGATAAAAAATAAATTGGGAGTGATAATTGAATGGGAAAGAATTGCAAATCCACTATCTTCATAAGAGCCTTGTGGTTGTTAATTGGTTTAAATAAGCTGCCATGATTATTGTTATAAAAGAATCACGGGAGGAGTACTGTCACTTAGTTTAAATTTATTTTATCAATTTTCTCCAATACAACTGAATCTTTATCATAAAGGGTCGTATGTCGAGCCGCCTTTTCTTGATCGTCTTTTGCTTTGATAATTACTATTTTCGCAATCAGATTGCTTTTATATTCTTCAATACTCCCGTTTTGATTATCTCTGGCTGCTTCATAGACATAGTTACTGTAATTTACAAAACTTTCTTTTTTATAAAAAAGAATTGTAAAATTACTGAAATTATTTATCTTATAATTTTCACTTACAAATTCATTCAATTTTAGCTGAAAATCATTTTGAGTTAAATTACTAAAATTTGAAATTTGATAGTATTGAAGTAATTCTTTCGTGCTAAATAAATTAGAATCTAGTCCCTTTCCTGTTAGTAATTGCTCATTAAATTCTTTATCAATTGGCTCAATAATCATAATATTGTTATTAGTACAACTATAGAAGTTGATAATTAGTAAAATGTTTAAAAGTAAAATATTTTTTTTCATATTTATAGATTATTTAAAGACTAGAAAACCACTTTTTTGTTATAATGATTCTAGAATAACAAATTTAAAATGTGCCTTTTAATTCTTCAGCTATATCCAATTTAGTTATAAAAGGCTTAAACCCTTTATAGTGCTGCAATACAAACCAACTATAGAAGATGTCTTTGTCAAATTTTTGAATATCTGGATAATCTAAACCAAAATGGTCCCAATAAATATATTCTAATTTCATTTGAAAAGTATTTTTATTTACTTTAAAATCTGTAATGTAGATCTGATATGCCCATACATCATTAATTGTAATTCCTAATCCACTAAACCAATCACCAAATTTTGGATTGTCGACTTTATCTCTTACTAGTTTTTCATACAATAATCCTTTAGAGTCATCAATAATTTCTAACTTTTCAATATTTCCTTTATTCTCTTTTAAGTATTCCTTAATGACTTTTTTTGTTGCCGAGATAAATGTCTTGGAATTTTCATGACCTATTACTGCGGAAGTTAATTTCTTATTTGTATATTCACCTCCCGTATTTTGCTCCATCTTATCAACCATTTCTATAGCGACTGTCTCTATTTCGCCACTAGAATAGCCTTTAATATCATTTCTAAATATTTTAAATAAATCATCAGTAGATTTATCTAAAAAGCTTTTTATTTTTTCAATTTTTAAATCAGATTGTTTTTTTGCGTTATCAGTTCGAGAATTCACATTATAAAAACTATTTTGTTTCTCAACATTATATGTTTCATCAAATAATTGTTTTCGTAATTTTTCATATCCTACAGCATCAATAGAATAATCTTTATACAGCATATCTAAGGCAGTGCCATTATTCTCTCTGTTTTTTCCTTTTCTTCTTGATCCTTGAAGAATTAAAATTGGGAACTTCACTTTCTTCAAACTAAGCTCTACACTAACGCTTTCATCTGCTTTTTGGTAAAAAGCATAAACTTTTCCTTTTTCAAATTCCTGATTGATTTTAAGATTAATAATTATCTTATCTCCGTCTAATTTGTTGAGAGAAGCTACTCCATTTATAATTAAGCGATCACCTTGGTCAAATTTTATAGACCATTTTAGTAATGCAATCTCTTCTTTTTTTGGTTTTCTAGAAGTTGTTGCTTTGTAAATATAGGAAGTCCCTAAATTAATTTTTTTAATTAGTTTGCCTTTGTCATCAAATGGACCTTCAACTTTGGTAATTCTAATGTCTGTTGGTGGTTTACGTTCTTTGTTTTTGTCATAATCTACACCTTTTGCGCCATTTTGGACAACTTTTGCTTCTGATTGATTAACTATTTGACCGCCATCTTCTCTAATACTACCAGATACATTTTCTTTAAAATTAGTAGCATAAATATTTATTACACCCATACCTTAAGCATTTAATGATTTTTCACCGGATAGATTCTGAATTTTGCCTTTGCTATTTTGTACGTGTTCTTTTACCGAAATAGCTTCGATTTTGCCAGAAGCATTTCTCGTGATGTCTTTAGCATCTGCTGAATAATTATCGCTTGCTATCTTTGTTATGTTTTTTGCCATCAACATATAATCTGCAGTTGCTATTTGATTTATATTTGCTCCTGATGTATCTATTATGTCATTTCCAGCACTTGAGGATATATTCTCCCCAGCACTTACAGTTACGTTTTTTCCTGCCGTTATACTTACATTCTCCCCAGCATTTACTGTGAAATTCTTAGGAGCAGTCACGTCAATATTTCCCTGACCATCCATTTTCCAAGTATTACCAGACGGGTCTTCGATAAAAACACTTCCCTCGGCATCGTTAAAAATCATTTTGGTACCGGAGCGGGTGTGAATTACCTTTTGGTCATTGCCACTAGTGTTGTAACCTGAACTTTCGCTACCGTTGTAGTTTGTTCCCATTATATAAGGTCTTTCGGCACTTCCTCCTTCAAAACCTACTAGGACTTCCTCGTCGATTTCCGGGATGAAATAAAAACCTTTTCCAGCTCCTGCGTGGGGTTGTATAAGGCGCATCCAGTCGCTCTTCCTGTTTCCTCCAGCCCAGTAAAATTCTACTTTTACTCGACCTAAACCGTCGGGGTCGTTGTTGTCGATTACTTTGGCGGGTTGACTTTCGGCTTTGGCGTAAGCGTGTACATCTGTGTAATGTGGCGCACCAACATCCGAGGGGATGGCTTTGAAAGCACAAGTATAATTCCCTTGTACTTCCGAGTGATGCGTGGCTTCTATTACAACTAAATTATGTTCTACTGTGTTGTTTACAATCGTAAATTTTTGACCTATTCCAAGCGGAAGATAAGAAACACCGCTGTAAAAAATACTGTTGGCATCTTTTCCATTGGTTTGCAGTTTGACCATTTCGGCAAGTGCACTAGAATCGGGTGCTTGTGCAGTATAGGCACCTACTTCCAAGTCGGGTTGTCTTACGGCTCCTTGTCTGTATCCAACAGCCGTTGCAAATCCGTCTCCGCTTCCGGTAGTGGTTTTGGCAGCCGCATTTTTGATGTTTGAGGCGCTGTTGTAATCATAACCACCCAGCGATTCTTTGTGAGAATGCAATAGGGTTTGTATCTTGAAATGATGCAAAGAGGCACCGTTGGTGAGTTTTACTTTGCTGGGTTTTAACTGTCCAAATTGCATGCGCATTCCATCGTGATAAAACCATTGTCCGTAACGTTGTGCTAGCCTTTTCAAGAAATCAAAGTTGGTTTCGTTGTATTGTGGCATATAGGCAAGGTTGGGGTCGTAGGTTGGGATGATGGCTTCACGATTGTAAAAATCACCCGGACCTTCGGCTAGAATATTTTTTACAATGGTTTCTAAATCTTGTTCTATAAAGGTCCTTGACCTTTTCATGTCGTCTAGAAAAATGCTATGGCTTATTCCCGTTACATGCAAACCTGCGGGACTTCCATGTAAATCAATAGATTCGAGTGAATTGATTACTCCTTTGGCCATCAATTGTACTCCAGTAAGGCTTTTGAAAGTAAAGATTACATCACGTCCTAAGTAATCTCGTATGGCTTTGGCTTGAGCGCTGGGTTCTATAATGGCGGTATTGGTGTATTGCCACACAAACGAAAAATGGTGGTGATCTGCCATTTTCTGTTCCAATTTCAAATCATAATAAATCACAGTTGGCGCGAAACCGCTAATGTCTAAATGTACTTGTTCTGCGTATGTAATCATGAGGTTGGGGTTTAATCGGTTATCAGTTAAAGGTTGTCGGTTGTCAGTTAAGAGTTAAGATCTTTTTAGGATATATTTTACTCTTCTACTACTTACTGCGACTGAAAACTAAAAAAGTCACTAGTCTAAAGCGATCCAGTTGTTTGAAAATTTGGCGTCTCCAAAGACAATGTCTTTTGCAATTATCTCAAGGGTTATTTTCATCGGGATATCTGTTGTGCTGGTAAACTGTTCGTGGTAATTGATGCAAAAAGCTTTTTTGAAGGTTAGCTCTTTCATTTTACTCAAAGCGTCTCTGCGATAAAAAATTATTTTGCCATCTTTTGTCAATTCGCTGTTGAGCATCCAAGATAGAAATTTTGTGTTTTGTGTGGCTTCAACGGTAAGTTTTATCGCGCCACCTTTTGGCCCACCTATGGGCTTGCCAGTAGTGTCTGTTCCTTGTTTGAAATCAATATTAAATTCGAGTACATTGTACTCTTCTCCGTCAACATGAAAGGTAGATAAAAAACTCATATTTTATAATTTTGGTTTTTGACTTTTTTGAAATTTCAGGATATAGATTTTGATTTAAAAATAAGTCCTAAATAATATGAAATTGTAAAAGCTTTATTTGTAACACAAAAAAGGAAGTCCGTAAATAGACTTCCTTTAAAGGTTCAAGCTTAAAGAAGTTTGACAAAGTCTCTAGGATTATACCCAGGCATTGTCAAATTCTCCTCCACCCATTGCAATTTTACGAGCTGAAATCATAAAAGTTTCTGTTAACGGATTCTCACCAGTGTGGTCAAAGTTTTCTTTGTACTTCACCATGTAAGCTTCTGTAAACTTCAATTCTTTTAGAGTTGCGTTTGAATCGCGTTTGATGAATTTTACTGACCCATCTTTTCTTTCGAAATTGTTGGTCATCCATTCAAACAATTCTGTTCCTCCAGTAGATTCTACCTCTACCATGATTCTGCCTCCACGAGTTACTGTAGATGGACGCCCTGAAGCGTCAGTTTCTTGTGCTAAATCGTAGCTTACAGAAAGTACTTTGTAATCTTTCCCACCTACGGTCAATGTTGTTGAAAATGACATAATAAAAATGTTTTAGTTATAAATTTATTTATTTACAAAGTAAAACTACCAAAAAATTCGTACACTATTTTGTAGGAATGTTAATTTTTTGTTAAATATGAATTTTCTTAGTAAAAATGGTATTTAGGAACGTTTTTAGGGGTCTATTTATTAAAAAATGAGTTGATTTTATAGTGCAATTAGTTCAATAGTGTTAATTATTTCTGTCAATAAATGTCTATAAATAGAGATTTGTCTTTCAAAAATATTTATTTTGAATGATTAAATAAGAAAAAAACTAAAAAAAAGACTTGTTCTTTCGAGTACTTTTACGTAGGTTGTTTTTGTTGTAATGATGTTAAATCTTGTAGGAAATATTGAGATGTAAAAGCCTGATTGTCTATTCAATTTTATTTTTAATAACAACTGATAAACATCATATTTTTGCTCAAATTTCTATTCTAAATTTACATTATAATTTAAAGAAAAGGCGTTATGAGACAGCATGTTCCCGTGTCAACTATTATGACCAAAAATATTATTAAACTGACAATTTCGGATGATTTAACTAAAGCCGAATCTCTTTTCAAGCATCATAAAATCAGACATATTCCTGTGGTTAATGGTGCAACAATAATTGGAATGTTAAGTTATACTGATTTATTACGTATATCCTTTGCTGATGCGATAGATGATGATGAGGAGGTTATAGATACTACCGTTTACAATATGTTTACAGTTGAACAAGTAATGGCAAAAAAATTAATTACAATTACTCCAGAAACAACTATTAAAGAAGCAGCGGAGATATTGGCACATAATGAGTTTCATGCTTTGCCGGTATGTGTAGATCATTTATTGGTTGGGATTGTTACGACTACTGATTTGATCAAATATTTAATTGATCAGTATAAATAAGGAATGTAAGATTAAGTGTTTACTAAAGAAAGTCCCAATGTAGCTTTGTTGCTTATTGGGACTTTTGTATTTTAATGCTAAATAGCCTTTATTATTGTTGTTGTTTGGTAATAACGAAAGTTTTGAAATTCGAAAATTTGGGGTACTTTCCGATGAAACTATGATTTTAAACTGTTGTCAGTTTTTTTAAATCAGCTACAGTTTGTGTTGGGTTTTCGGCTTTGAAGACAAAACTTCCCGCAACAAGTACATCGGCACCCGCTTCGACCAATTGCAAAGCGTTTTTGTTGGTTACCCCGCCATCAATTTCTATGATAGTTGACGCTCCTTTTCTGGTAATTAGGTCTTTTAGTTTTTTTACTTTCGCGTATGTGTTTTCTATAAAAGATTGTCCTCCAAAACCTGGATTTACACTCATGATGCAAACCATATCGATGTCGTTGATTACATCTTCCAATAAATCAATACTAGTGTGTGGGTTTAATGCTACTCCTGCTTTCATACCTTCGGCTTTGATGGCTTGAAGGGTTCTGTGCAAATGGGTGCAAGCTTCGTAATGTACGGTCAAAATATCTGTTCCCAATGCTTTGAATGTTTTGATGTATTGGTCTGGATTGACTATCATCAAATGGACATCTACTGTTTTTTTGGTATGTCTTGTAATAGCTTCAAGTACTGGCATTCCAAAAGAAATATTGGGTACAAAAACACCATCCATAATGTCAATATGAAACCAATCGGCCTGGCTGTTATTGATCATTTCGATGTCACGTTGTAAATTGGCGAAATCGGCGGCCAAAACTGATGGAGCAATAATTGTATTCTTCATTGTGTAGTTTTTACGTTGAGATGCACTGCAATGCATCTTTACTAGTTTGTAGTTTTTTGCAAAATTAGTTTTTTTAACTGCAAAGGCATAATGATTTTTGATTTAAGATTAACGATTTTTGATTTTGGACTGTTTAAAAATAGGGATTGAATGTGTTCTTATTTTTCTTAATCTCTTAATGTTTCAAATTTTAAAAGATTTCTTGCAAAACGATTTAAGTTTATAATGGTTAGTTTATGTTTTAAAAAATAAAACTCCGGTAATCAGCCGGAGTTTCAATCATCAATCAAAAAACGAACAGTTAATCAGACTGTTGTTCATTTTGAATTAAAAGATTTAAACCTTAAAGTATCTAAAAATTTTAATTTGGGGGATATTTTAAATTAACCTAAATACGTTTTCAAGATTTTACTTCTAGAAGTGTGTTTCAATCTACGAATTGCTTTTTCCTTGATTTGACGTACACGCTCACGAGTCAAGTCAAAAGTTTCACCAATTTCTTCGAGTGTCATTGGGTGTTGATCGCCAAGACCAAAGTACAAACGCACCACATCGGCTTCTCTTGGTGTCAATGTTTCTAGGGAACGTTCTATTTCAGTTCGCAATGATTCGTGAATTAATTCTCTGTCTGGATTTGGAGATTCACCTGAACGCAATACATCGTAAAGGTTAGAGTCTTCACCTTCTACAAGAGGTGCATCCATTGATAAGTGACGTCCAGAGTTTTTCATAGACTCTTTTACATCATTTACGGTCATATCAAGTTCTTTTGCAATTTCTTCAGCAGAAGGTGGGCGCTCATTAGATTGCTCTAATAAGGCATACATTTTGTTGATTTTATTGATAGAACCAATTTTGTTTAAAGGCAAACGAACGATACGAGATTGTTCTGCCAAAGCTTGAAGAATCGATTGACGAATCCACCATACGGCGTAAGAGATGAATTTGAATCCACGAGTTTCATCAAAACGTTGTGCTGCTTTAATCAAACCAAGATTTCCTTCATTGATCAAATCGGGTAGGGTAAGACCTTGATTTTGGTATTGTTTGGCTACCGAAACCACGAAACGTAAATTGGCTTTTGTCAATTTCTCTAGGGCTCTTTGATCCCCAGCTTTAATTCTTTGAGCTAATTCTACTTCTTCGTCAGCGGTAATAAGGTCAACTTTACCAATTTCTTGTAAATATTTGTCTAATGAAGCGGTTTCACGATTGGTAACCTGCTTGGTGATTTTAAGTTGTCTCATGTTTTTGTCTCCTCAATTTTTTAAGTGTACAAGTTATTATACGTATGCTGTTTCAAAAAAGTTACAAAAGTTTAATCTTTTTTATTAAAAATAAAAAATACCTGTCTCAAAAAAATGAAACAGGTATTTCAAACTAATTTAATTGTTAATTGGAAAGCATTAGTTATACAAGAAATAGACTAAATGGCATTAGCTATTTTTTATTATGATTAATCTATTTCATCAAAATTGATGATTCTATCAAATATTTGTTTTAAAAATAAAACCATTAAGAAAATACCTGCGCCTAAGATCAAGTGATCTGATGTAAACAGTAATGGGTCGTCTAGGATGTCATATAAACTCGGGATTATGAGGCACAATGACGCTATAAGTCCAATCCAAGGATTGAGTTTGTTAAAAATGGATTTGAGTTGCATATTTTTTTGGTTGTTAAGTTCTAGTCTCATGGTGGTGTTTTTTGGATTTTAATTCTAAAGTAAATTTACAGCAGTAATTAGTGTTTTAAAAAAGCAATGTCATGAAATGGGTTTTTGTTGTTATGAGTGCCAATAATTTTTGATTGTACGCAAAAAACTTTCTGCACACGAAGAGACATGCGAGATTCCCATAGCTATAGGAACTAACATAGAAGTTTTTATTATAACGAACGGTTCTCGATACAATTTTCAGAAAAAGCTATTCGCATTTTCTGAAAATTTACTCGAACTGACGACCGAAACGTCATTATATATTGCTTTTTTTAGAATAAAAATTACACCTCGCAATGACATACGAGCGCAAAACCAATTCCTAAGACAAAATATTCATTTTCTTGATGAAATCTTTATAGGAGTCGCTTAGGTTTATTTTGTGGTTTCCTTTTAGGATGACAAGGTTGTCGGCTAGGATGATTTCTTCAATTTTGTCGGTGTTTACAATGTAGTTCCTGTGGGTACGGGTGAATTTGTTTTTGTCTAGTAAGTCACTGATTTTGGTGAGCGAAATTAAGATGACAAATTTTTCTTTCTCGGTGATGATGTTGCAATAACGGTCTTCGACTTCGATGTAGAGTATGTCTTGAAGGGACACTTTCTTGAGTGCGTTTTTCTTTTTGATGAACATGCAATCATTGCTGATTACGGTGTCTTGGTCTTCGCTCAGGAAAACATTGGTTTGCTCATAGAATTTTTCGACAGCCATTTCCAATGCGTAGAGAATTTCCAGTTCGTTGAAGGGTTTCATCAGGAAGCTGAAAGGCTTGGTGAGTTTGGCTCTCTCAAAAATTTGGCGGTCTTGTGAACTGGTCAAAAACACAAACGGCTTTGATGCATTTGGTACAATGTTGATGGTCTCGGCAAAGGTTATTCCGTCTGGTTTTCCGTCGAGGAAGACATCGATTACGATGATGTCCACGGGGTTTTGGTAGAATAAAGTTAGGGCATCTGTATAATTTCTGGCAACTCCTACAATGTTGTATTTGTTGGCCAGTAAGACTTTGCTCAGTGCATCACTTTGCTCTGGAGTGTCTTCTATAATAAGTACATTGATGTTATCCATTTTGTTCTGTTTTTGGGAACGAAAGTATCATTTTGGTTCCTTTGTTGAGTTCGCTTTCTATGGCTAGTGTTCCTCCGTTTTTCTTGATCATTTGTTTGCACAATTGCATTCCAAGGCCAGTTCCTATTATTTCCGAATTGCTTTTCTTGGCCAATAGTTCATTGTCTTCGAGCAACTCGTTTATGGTGTTTTGATTCATACCCAAACCGCTGTCCTGAATCACTAGTTGGCAAAAATCGGTATGGGTTTCGACTGTGTAAAAACTAATTTTGCTGTTCTCTGGGGAGAATTTGATAGCATTGTCGAGCAGGTTGCGCAAAACAATTTTTAGCGAATCGAGATCCACGAAGATAAAACTATTTTTGGAAACGGCGTTCTCAAAAGCAATGCTTTTGTCGAGCAGTAACGGTTTGTAGTTGTATTCTATTTGTTGCACGATGGAATACAAATGCACCGAATCTTTGCTGAAATACAACTGTTTGGTTTGCAACAAAGCCCAATGGAGCAAGTTGTCGAGCAAACTGTAGGCGCCGTTTGCAATGGCGCTATTTTGATGCAGGAGCTGGTCGAGCTCACTGTAGTTTTTGGTTTCTAGCGAAGTGGTCAATTTGGCATTGCTGGTTTTGAGCGCGTTGACTGAGGAGCGCAAATCGTGGCTCACTATGGAGAACAATTGATCCTTGGTAGTATTGAGCTCGTCTAGTTTTTCTTTTTGAGTGAGGATGATTCTAGCATTTTTTACTTTTTGTGCATAGATATAAACGCCTCCTACTAATAGCAATAATAAACCCAATGTAGAAAAAAACATCGTATTTCGTTGGGTGTCTTTTAGTTTGTTTTCGACCTTAAGTACCGATATTTGTTTTTGTTTTTGCGCTACCGCATATTTTTTCTCATAGTCTGCGAGTGCCCAGACTTTGTTTTGATTGTATAGGGAATCATTCCATTGCTCTGATTCTTTTCTGTATACTAATGCTTGTTTGAAGTTGCCTCTGTTTTCTTCTACTGCTGCCATGTTAAAAGAAGAAAGGTATTTTTTGTCAAAATCTTTTATTTGTTTGGATAACAAATAGGCTTGCTCAAAATAATGTATAGCTTGTTTGTCTTTGTATTGTGCATAGTATAGATTTGCTAAACTATTATATGCATTATATAATTCAGTTTTATTTATATTTTCCTCTTTCGATTGTAAATTTTTAATTAAATATTTTTCTGCTTCCTTATATTTTTTCAAACAACTATAAGTATTTCCTAGTCCTTCATATATTTTGTTTATGCTATAAGTCTGTTTTTGAATTAAAGGCTTTTTTATAACTTCTTCATAATAATAAATTGCATTTTTAAATTCTCTTAATTCAAGTAGAACTCCACCTAAGTAAATTTGAGTTAATGGGTAAAATGTGAATTGATTAGAAACTTGTAAGTATTCTTTTTTGGCTTCTTTAAAAAGTTTTTTACTATAAAAACCTGTTCCTCTAAAAAAATGACAATAATCATTCAATTCTTTATGTTTATTTAAACTCAATTGTTTCATGGAATATACAATTGAGGAATCCCAATCTTTTTTTAAAAAAAAAGATTGGGATTTAATAAAATTTATTTCAGATTTATATTCAACTACTTTTTTTTGTAATTTTTTTTTTACAATATCATTTTCTGATTTATCTTGAGAATGAAGAATCAAAGGAAATGAGAATAGTATTGAAATTAAATACAATTTGAATTTTATCATTATATTATTTTATAAGTAATAATTTAAAGGTTTTAAGGAGTAACATCTACTTTTGTTCCTCTAGAGACTTCAGGATCTAAGTTTACCATAAAAGATTCAACAGTAGTTATGTCTCCCACTGTAGCAGAGGTATAATCTAGTTCTACGTACCATACATCACAAGTTTCTGGGGTCTCCATAGAAAAATCATAATCGTAATTGATAGTCAAAACGCCATCTTTTTCAACAGGTGGTTCTACAACAGGAGCGTCTGGAATTTCGGAGTTCATGTATACTGTAGCTCTAACTTTTAGGGTTAAAACACCACCTTTTGGGGTGTAGAATTTTGCAGAAACCAATGGGGCTACTGGGTAATTAACCTCGCCTGGTTCTAGGAAAGTAAACGGTAAAGTGTTAATCTTGGTGGTTTGGACGGTTGGGTAAGGGGTAAAGGATAGTTCTTTTGTAGAATCGCACATAGTTGTTTTTTTAATTGGTTAATAGATACTAATTTTCACGTTAAAGATATTTTTTTTCTTTGAATAATTTGTAATGTTTTTGTTATTATTTTGAGTTATTCGTTTAAAAAGTTGTAATAGTATTTGTTGTTGGGTTTGTTTAACCGCAAGGAACGCAAAGTTTTACGCAAGGGACACAAAGGTTTGTTTTGTAAGTTGGTTTTGACCGCGGATTTTACAGAAGGAACGGATTAATGCGGATTTTTTAAATAGTTGATTTGTTGGGTTTTACCGCAAGGAGCGCAAAGGTTTTTTTGTGTTTGTTTTCTCGCAAAGACGCAAAGGCGCAAAGTTTTGTTTTGTTTGTTTTGGCCACGGATTAGGCGGATGGAACGGATTAAAGCGGATTTTTTAATAGTGGTTTTGTGGAGTTTAACCGCAAAGTGCGCAAAGGGTTACGCAAGGGGCGCAAAGGTTTTTTTGTGTTTTTTTTCTCGCAAAGACGCAAAGGTGCAAAGTTTTGTTTTGTGTGTTTTTGAGCCACGGATTTGACGGATGGAACAGATTTTCACGGATTTTTTAATAGTGGTTTTGTGGAGTTTAGCTGCAAAGTGCGCAAAGCGTTACGCAAGGGGCGCAAAGTTTTTTTTGTGTTTGTTTTTCTCGCAAAGACGCAAAGGCGCAAAGTTTTGTTTTGTGTGTTGGTTTTGGCCACGGATTTGACGGATGGAACAGATTTTCACGGATTTTTTAATAGTGGTTTTGTGGAGTTTAGCTGCAAAGTGCGCAAAGCGTTACGCAAGGGGCGCAAAGTTTTTTTTGTGTTTGTTTTTCTCGCAAAGGCGCAAAATTTTGTTTTGTGTGTTTTTGAGCCACGGATTTGGCGGATGGAACTGATTTTCACGGATTTTTTAATAGTGGTTTTGTGGAGTTTAGCTGCAAAGTGCGCAAAGGGTTACGCAAGGAATGCAAAGGTTTTTTTGTGTTTGTTTTCTCGCAAAGACGCAAAGACGCAAAGTTTTGTTTTGTGTGTTGGTTTTGGCCACGGATTTGGCGGATGGAACGGATTAAAACGGATTTTTTAATAGTGGTTTTGTGGAGTTTAACCGCAAAGTGCGCAAAGGGTTACGCAAAGAGCGCAAAGCTTTTTTTTGTTTGTTTTCTCGCAAAGGCGCAAAGGCGCAAAATTTTGTTTTGTGTGTTTTTGAGCCACGTATTTGACGGATGGAACAGATTTTCACGGATTTCTTTAATTGCTGACTTGGGAGTTAACCGCTAAGACGCAAAGGCGCAAAGGTTTTTTTGTCTTTTGGATCTGCCATAATTGGCGTGGGTAAAAAAAAGAAAATTTTGCCATTAAGAGATCAATGTCTTTTCCTTAAGTAAACAAATGCTTTCTAATTCATGCAGTTTGTCATTCCGACGAAAGAGGGATCGATTTCGTTAGTCACGAGTGTGATTCCTGCTCCGTCGGAATGTCATATCTTCCTTAAGGAAACAATATTGATTAAGAGATTAAGAAAATTAAGTTTTCTAGGGCTGAATGAACCTTAATGACTTAATGGTTCAATGTAAAAATTAATTTTAATCCTATAAGACCGCATGAGGGATAGGAGCAAGTTACCTTGTAAAGGCGGATAGCCCGACCGCAATAGCCAATGGAGCCGAATAAGCGGTTTGTATATTGGGCTCCATTTTCTATTGGGGTCATGCCCTAATTAGGATTAAAAACCGAAGAACCCCGTTTCACATGCATGAAACGGGGTTCTTTCTATAAATAAACCTTTAGTAAACTAAGATTGGATTACTCTTTTTTCTCCTCACGTGGAGGTCTTGGCATCAAGGCTTTTCTAGATACTTTTTCTTTACGAGTTTTTGGATCTAAACCTAAATACTTAATCATAAATACATCACCCATGTTTACAACATCGGTAACGTTTTCTGTTCTTTCCCAAGCTAGTTCTGAAACGTGAAGCAATACTTCATTTCCAGGAGCAGCAGTATATTCTACAACTGCACCAAAATCAAGCATTTTGATTACCTTCACTTCATAAGCTTCGCCCATTTGAGGTTTGAAAGTAATCGATTGGATTTTGGCCAGTACTGCTTCAATTCCAGCAGGATCTGTTCCAAGAATTTCGATAACTCCTTGTTCGTCTACTTCATTGATTACGATAGTGGTACCTGTAGCTTTTTGTAATTCTTGAATTACTTTTCCACCAGGTCCAATCAACGCGCCAATAAAGTTACCAGGAATGGTTCTTGTGATGATTTTTGGAGCATACGCTTTAACCTCAGCTTTTGGAGCCGCAAGTGTAGAAGTAAGTATGTTTAAAATATGCAAACGACCGTCTCTAGCTTGTGCTAAAGCCGCTTCCATAATTTCATATTTCAATCCGTCAATTTTGATATCCATTTGACAAGCTGTAATCCCTTCTGAAGTTCCAGTTACCTTGAAATCCATATCTCCTAAGTGATCTTCGTCACCCAAAATATCGGATAAAACGGCGAAACGTTCTCCGTCAGTAATCAATCCCATTGCAATTCCAGAAACAGGACGTATCATTTGGATACCTGCATCCATTAATGATAATGTTCCAGCACATACAGTTGCCATAGAAGAAGAACCATTTGATTCTAATACTTCAGAAACCACACGAATGGTATAAGGACAATCAGCAGGAATCATATTTTTCAAAGCTCTTTGAGCCAAGTTTCCGTGACCTACTTCTCTTCTTGAAGTTCCTCTTAACGGACGAGCTTCACCTGTAGAGAAAGGAGGGAAGTTGTAGTGCAAATAGAATTTTTCTTCCCCTTGTTCTGATGGTGAATCAATTTGGTTTGCTTCTCTAGAAGTTCCTAAAGTTGCAGTTGCCAATGCTTGAGTTTCTCCACGAGTAAACAATGCCGAACCGTGAACAGATGGTAAATAATCAATTTCACACCAAATTGGTCTAATTTCAGTAGTTTTTCTTCCATCAAGACGCGTTCCTAAGTCTAAAGTTACGTTACGAACGGCTTCTTTGTTGGTTTTGTAGAAATATTTTGAAACTAGATCTCCATTTTCAGCTAATTCTTCTTCAGAGAATAATGCTTTTACTTCTTCTTTTACGGCATCAAATGCTGCAGAGCGTTCTTGTTTTGAAGAACCTTTGCTTGCAATAGCGTAAATTTTATCATAAGCTGCTTCTTTTACTTTGGCGTAAATAGCATCATCTGTTTTTTCAGTTTCGTAGGTGCGAACTTCTTTTTTTCCAAATGCATTTGCCAATCTTTCTTGAGCTGCAATTTGTACTTTAATATGTTCATGTGCAAATTTGATGGCTTCCAGCATTTCTGCTTCTGAAATTTCTTTCATTTCTCCTTCTACCATTGCGATAGAATCGTTTGAAGCTCCAATCATCATATCGATATCTGATAATTCCAATTGTGCACGAGAAGGGTTGATGATGAATTTTCCGTCAATTCTACCTACTCTAGCTTCAGAAATTAAAGTTTCAAAAGGAATGTCAGACAAAGCAAGTGCTGCCGAAGCGGCTAATCCTGCTAGTGCATCTGGCATAACTTCGTCATCATGAGACATTAACTGTATCATAACTTGAACTTCTGCGTGGTAATCACTTGGGAAAAGCGGACGTAAAACACGGTCAACTAATCTCATGGTTAGCACTTCGCTGTCACTTGGACGCGCTTCTCTTTTGAAGAAACCTCCAGGAAAACGACCTGCTGCTGCAAATTTTTCGCGGTAATCTACCGTTAAAGGTAAAAAATCGATTCCAGGACTTGCTTTTCTTGATGATACAACTGTTCCTAAAATAACAGTTTTACCAATTCTTACTACAACAGATCCGTCGGCTTGTTTGGCTAAACGACCTGTCTCGATTGTGATGTTTCTGCCATCACCTAAATCGATACTTTCTACAAATAATTGTGGAATCATAATTTTTTTTTCTTTAAGTTTAACATAGGTTTTAGTTGTGTTGTTGTTGCGTAGTTAATGCCTAAAACCCAATGAAAAACAAACTTTTAGCCCCCTAGCCCCCAAAGGGGGAATTATTTGCTAGCTCCCCCTTTGGGGGTTGGGGGGCTAATAAAAAAAAGAGGCACTTTCGCACCTCTTTATATATTGATTATTTTCTAATACCCAATACTTTGATAATCTCACGATATCTGTTGATCTCAGTCTTTTTCAAGTAATCTAATAAAGATCTTCTTTTACCTACTAATAATACTAATGAACGCTCTGTGTTGTAATCATGACGATTTTTTTTCAAGTGCTCAGTTAGGTGAGTGATTCTGAAAGTGAATAAAGCGATTTGCGCTTCTGCTTTTCCAGTGTTTGTTTTTTCTCCGTGTTTAGCGAAGATTTCTTCTTTAATCTCTTTAGTTAAATACATGCTAATATTATTTAAATGATTTTTATGTATGTCGTACAGCTATTGTAAGACGGGTGCAAAAGTAAAAAATAATTATGAATTATGAATTATGAATCATGAATTATTTTACATTCGTATAATTAGCAATCTTTAATTTTTAAATCTTTAATTTTTTATATCTCTTGTGTTTTAATATAACTTCGCAATTTCCTCATTTACAAACTCCAAAAAGTGTTCGTCTTCCTTGGTAAATGGGTCAATCACATGACTGTCAATGTCAATTTGTCCTATGTTTTTTCCATTTACAAATAAAGGAACTACTATTTCTGATTTAACTGTAAAGCTACAGGCAATATAATTGTCTTGGGCGCTTACATCGGGTACTACAAAATTATTGTTGGAGACAGCTACTTGTCCACAAATTCCTTTTCCAAATGGGATTACGGTATGGTCCGTTTCTGCACCTACATAGGGGCCAAGGTGTAAAGTTTTGGCTTCGTGATTAGCAAAATAAAAACCTACCCAATTGTAATAGGAGATGGAATCACTCAAAAGTTGACAAATGGCTAAGAGTTTTTCGTCTCTATTTAAAGTAGTGTCTAAGATAATCTCACTTACTATAGGTTGTAATTCTTTAAAAGTCATGGTTTATTATTTTTTATGCAAAAGTATTTAAAGCCAAATTTAAAATTGCATAAATTTGTTAAAAATTTATTTTGAAATCACCATGCCAAATAAATAGGAAAGGACGCAGAATGGTGATTCCTCTTGATAGTTTCGAGATTCAATTTAAAAATTAAATTAAGAATGAAAAAATACTTAGTCCTTTATAAACCATTTTTGCTTTTTCTTTCCGCTTTTTTTGGAACTTACATACTCCTCACTTTATGTTATCATTTTTTTCTAAATGGTTTTGATAATAATAAAGCGGACTCAATAACTCAATTTGTTGCTGAAAATACTGAAATTGTTCTTTCTTGGTTTTACCATTCGATACGTGTTGAAGAAGTGCTAAATGAGCCCTGTTTTTCAGTTGTTTTTCAAAATCAAAATGTTGCTCGAATAGTGGAAGGCTGCAATGGAATAAGTGTAATCATTCTTTTTGTTTCTTTTGTTGTAGCATTTTCAGGAAGTTTAAAAAATACTTTATTGTTTGTTTTTGCTGGAAGTATATTGATCTATATTTTAAATGTACTTCGTATTGCGGCTCTAATAGTTTTGTTGTATTTTTTTCCAAAGCAAAATCATCTATTGCATGGTGTTTTTTTTCCATTGATTATTTACGGATCCATTTTTGTTTTATGGATAATATGGGTCAATAAATTCTCGAAATATGCTAAATAAGATACTACAGAACAAGCGGAAAATTGTGTTATTAATTCTATTGTTGTTCTTATTGATAAGTATTCGAACTTTCGAAAATCAATTGTTTTACGATCCTTTTTTACACTATTTTGAAGGAGATTATTTAAAAAAGTCTTTGCCAGATTATAATACTTTTTGGTTGTTTTTAGGTATGTCTTTTCGTTTTTTTTTGAATGCAATAGTTTCATTGGTAATTGTTTATTGTCTTTTTAAGGACAGGGAAATGATTCAGTTTGCTTCAATTTTATATTTATTTTTCTTTGTGATATTAATTGTTGGATTCTTTTCTGTTCTTCATTTTTACGGAAACCAAAATAATCTTTTGCTATTTTATGTGCGCCGATTTTTAATCCAGCCCTTGTTTCTAATTCTTTTTATACCAGCATTTTATTATCAAAAATTAAATAAATAAGCCTCTTTTTTTTGTATCTTTAATCAGAATTTAAGGCTGATTTTAGCAAGTACAACTAAGATGAAAATTATTAAACATTCAGGTGCGATTGTTGATTTTAATAGAGCAAAGTTGAAACAATCTCTTTTGAAATCAGGAGCAACGTCTGCTGTTGTTGAAGATGTCTTGCATCTTATTGAAAAAGAAATATACGAGGGGATTTCGACTAAGCAAATTTACAAGATGGCTTTTGGACTTTTAAAAAAGGCTTCCAATTCACATGCTGCTCGGTATAATCTAAGAGAAGCGATTCGATTGTTAGGGCCAGCAGGTTTCTTTTTTGAAAAGTTTATTGCCCGACTTTTTTCTTTAGAACATTATGAAACTAAAGTAAATATGATACTCCAGGGTATATGTGTTTCGCATGAAATAGATGTCCTTGTCAAAAAAGACAATGTTATTGCTATGATAGAATGCAAGTTTCATGTCGGGCGAGATGCCGCTACTGATGTAAAAGTACCAATGTATATTTTGTCCCGTTTTAATGATCTAAAAATTAGAAATCATGAGGTTTTTTCTAGAAATGACAACATCTCAAAATGTTGGATTGTGACTAATAATCGGTTTACATCGGATGCAATTGATTTTGCAAAATGTTCTGAACTCAATTTATTAAGTTGGGATTATCCTTCAAAGAACAATTTAAAAACTCAAATTGATAATCGGCAATTGTATCCCATTACTTGTTTGACGACATTAACGCTTTCTGAAAAAGAGAAACTATTGATTTTGGATATTATTTTGGTTCGCGAGATTGTTAATAATAGAGCAGATTTAGAGAAAATAGGTTTAAGCGCTACTAGGATTAAAAACGTAATGAAAGAAGCGTCTGAGCTGTGTAGATTGATATAGTTTTTTGAAGAGACTAGGTTTATAAAACACAAAGTTTTTACTTTTTTCGATTAATCAAAATTTTAAAAAATGAAAATCACATGTATTGGTGGAGTTGGAACTGTTACCGGATCCAAAACTTTGATAGAAAGTAACGGTATTCGAATTTTGGTTGATTGTGGTCAATTTCAAGGTTTGAAACCACTGAGAGAATTAAATTGGGAGCCTTTACCTATTTTACCTTCTACTATAGATTTTGTTTTGTTAACTCACGGCCATTTGGATCATTGTGGTTGGTTGCCAAGGTTCGTCAATCAAGGTTTCGATGGTAAAATTTATTGTACAAGTCCTACCAAGGATGTTGCCAAATTGATTCTTTTGGATAGTGCCAAAATTCAAGAGGAAGATGCCAAATTGGCCAATGAAGGAAAATATTCAAAACATGAAATCGCGGAGCCTCTTTATACTGTTGCGCAAGCAGAAAAGGTTTTTCCGCATTTTAGGGTTATAAATCCGAAAGAAAGTGTTTCATTGGACGCAGAAATCGAAGCCGTTTTTACCAATGCTGGACATATTCTTGGAGCCTGTACGGTAGAGCTTCGGCTTGAAAATAAAATTGTTGTTTTCTCAGGGGATATTGGCCGTGATAATGATGTGTTAATGTATCCACCCACAAAACCCCAAAAAGCAGATTATGTTTTCCTCGAAAGTACTTATGGAAATAGATTGCATCCTGATACAGATCCTAAATTAGAACTTGAAATGTATATTAATAATGCAGTTCATAATGGCGGAACAGTTATTATTCCAAGTTTTGCAGTGGAACGTGTACAAAGTGTAATGTACTTGATTTGGAAGCTGAAAGAAGAAAATAGAATTCCAAATATTCCCTATATAATTGATACTCCAATGGGAATAAGTATGTTAGAACTTTTTGTTAATAATAGAAAATGGCATCGTTTACGTTCTGATGAATTTACTGCTATGTGCAAATCATTTACGCTGATTTCAGATTATCAAGAAACAATTAATACCATTTATAACAAGCAACCCAAAGTTGTAATTGCGGCTAGTGGAATGGTTACTGGAGGTAGAGTTTTGAGTTATTTGGAGCGGTATATTGGATTGCCAGAAACAACAGTAATTATTATTGGTTATCAAGGAGAGGGTACTCGCGGCAGAAAACTATTAGAAGGTGCAAAAGAGATAAAAATTCACGGAAAATATTATGAAGTAAAAGCTAAAATACTAGAAATTGAAGGATTATCAGCACATGGTGATCAAAAGGACTTGGTGAATTGGCTTTCAAATATGGAGGAGAAACCTAAAAAAGTTTTTTTGGTTCACGGAGAAAACGAGCCAGCAGATGAACTTAGAATAAAAATTCAAGAAAAATACGGAATTGAATGTGTTATTCCTATGATGGGTCAAGTATTTGAATTGTAGTTTTAATCTTTTTTAAAGTTTAACAAGAATTTGATTTATTCCACAAATAATAGTTTTAATTTTGTAGTATGGTATTCAAAAAACAAATAAGCCTATTTCTTGCTTTTCTACTATTGGTTTCCAATGTAGGACTTGCTTTTAATGTGCATTATTGTGGGGGTAAATTAGCCTCCGTTTCTTTGAATTCTCCTTTGTCTTCATTGAAAAGTGAAAAAGGTTGTTGCGAAAAGATAGTTTCTAAAAAAGACAGTTGCTGCAAGGACAAAAAAGTTGTTATCCAGAAAAAAACAGAAAGTAATGTTTTTAAATCATTTTCTTTTCAAATGGATTATGCGTTCCTCATTCCAGAAACGCATTCAATTGTTTTTACTGCAGTAAATAATTTCAAAAATAACACGACTCTTACCTATTATTGCGATGCCAATGCACCGCCACTTTTCAAGCTGTACAGCCAATATCTCCTTTACGATAAATTGTAATGTTTAATTAGAATAGAACCTGTTTTTTTAGGGTTCTAAATTTTTAACCATTATAATTTAAATTATGAAAACAAATATAACAGTGGTTTTATTACTCTTGTTTATTGGTTTTAGTTCCTATTCGCAAGATACTTTGAGGGAAATTAAAGTCCAATCCAAACGCAAGGGCATTCAAAAATCATACACAGTTACTGGTAATACTAGCTTAATTACCAAAAAAGAACTTCTCAAAGCGGCATGTTGTAACCTTGCCGAAAGTTTTGAAACAAATCCATCCATTGATGTCAATTTTTCGGATGCTTTAACGGGAACCAAACAAATTAAAATGTTGGGTTTGACTAGTCCGTACTTGATGATGACCCAAGAAAATGTACCTTCTGTTCGAGGGGCTTCGCAAGCTTTTGGTCTCTCTTTTACTCCTGGACCTTGGATAGAAAGTATTCAAATTACCAAAGGCGCTGGGAGTGTAGTCAATGGGTTCGAAAGTATTTCAGGACAAATCAATACTGAATTGGTAAAGCCATTATCTGATGTGCCATTTTTATTAAATGCGTACGGTTCGACCGATTCCCGTTTTGAATTGAATACCAATTTTAATCAGAAACTATCAGATAAATGGGCCACCAGTTTATTGCTTCACGGAAATATGAGAAATTCCAAAATGGATAACAATGATGATGGTTTTCTAGACAATCCTTTGCAAAAACAAATCAATTTACTCAATCGCTATCAGTATTACAATGCCGAGACTGGTTGGGTTAGTTTTATTAATTTTCAATATATGAATGATTCAAAATTAATGGGGCAATTGAGTTTTGATCCAGATACTGATAAAGGAACAACGAATTCTTGGGGATCGGAAATTGATACCCAAAAAATAGATGTTTCTACAAAAATTGGATATGTATTTAAGGATATGCCGTATCAAAGCATTGGATTTCAAAATGCATTTTCCAGTTATGACCAAGATTCGTATTTTGGATTGAATGGGTACAACATCAAACAAAATAGTTTTTATTCAAATTTGATTTTTAATTCAATTATCAATAACGAAAAAAACAAGTTTGCAACAGGATTGAATTTTACTTACGATAAATATTCGGAGTTTGTCAATACAACTGATTATAGTAGGATAGACAATACAGTTGGTGCTTTCTTTGAGTATACTTTCGATAATCAAGATAATTTTAGTTTGATTTTGGGAGGTAGAGTAGATTCTGGAAATCGTTTGGGGGTTTTTGTTACTCCAAGATTGCATTTGAAGTACAATCCTTGGGAGAAAGGAGTGTTGCGAGTTTCAGCAGGTAGAGGAAAACGTCCTGCCAATATTTTTGCCGAAAACCAAAATTTGTTTGCTAGTTCTAGAAACTTCGATATTGTGAATTCCGGAGGAAAACTGTATGGATTGGATCCTGAAATTGCTTGGAATTATGGTTTGAGTTTTATGCAAGGTTTTAAATTGTTCAATAGAAATGGAGATGTAACTATTGATTTTTACAGAACCAATTTCCAGAATCAAGTGGTGGTAGATGTAATGCAAAGTCCACAGCAAGTGATTTTTCATAATTTAGATGGAGTTTCATTTGCTAATAGCTTTCAATTGGAATTCAATTACGAATTGGCAAAACATTTGGAATTGCGTTCTGCCTATAAATACTATGATATCAAAACCGATTATTTATCAGGGAAATACCAAAGACCATTGCAGGCGGCACATCGTTTCTTTGGAAATTTAGGATATGAAACTCATGTTAAGGATAAAGGACAACAATGGAAGTTTGATTTTACTTACAATTGGATTGGGGAACAACAATTACCTAATACAGCTTCTAATCCTATAGGGTACCAACTTTCTGAAAATTCTCCTTCTTATTCTTTGATGAATGCTCAAGTCACAAAAGTTTTTTCAAAGACTTTTGAGGTGTATGTAGGAGGAGAGAATATTGGTAATTATACACAAAATCAAGTTATCTTGGATGCACAAAACCCTTTTGGACCCTATTTTGATGCTACAATTTTGTATGCGCCAGTATTTGGTCAGATGTATTATGCAGGCTTGCGTTTTAGAATAAAATAGATATAACGTTAATTCTTAAAATAACAAAAAATAACAACAATTTTAAAATATAAAAAAATGAAAACAATAAAAAAAGAATTCAGAAACAGTTTCAAAAGTAGCACAATTAAGAATATAGTTGCAGTTATGCTGCTAGTTTTTATAGGGCTTTCAGCTCAAGGCCAAACGCAAAAAAATAAAAATGCTAAATATACCACTGAAGTAAATGGGAATTGTGAACAATGTCAGAAACGAATTCAAAAAGCTGCATTTTCTGTTCCAGGTGTAAAATCAGCGTCCTGGAATATTGAAACGCACCAATTGAGTGTTATTATAAATGAAGAAAAATGTTCTTTATTAGATGTAAAAAAAGCGATCGCCAAAGTTGGACATGATACAGATGAAGTAAAATCAACAAAAGAAGCGTATGATAGCCTTCATTCTTGTTGTCAATACGATAGGCTATAGTTTATTTATAATGACTATTTTGTAGTTTTAAAAAAAATAAAAAGCATCATATTTAGTACACTATTTTGATGCTTTTTGGTTTTTTAAAATCGTTAATTAAACTTTAAAGTGAAGTAATAAATTGTGGTTCACCTAAATTATGATTACTTTCACAACCTAAAAATAATTTTATGAGCAACTTTGATTGGACCCAATTGGTAAATCCCGAATTTTATATAACTTTTACAATTGGAGGTATTCAACTAGGTTTGTACATTGTTTTATTCATTGTTTTTGCCGAAACGGGTCTTTTTGCCGGTTTCTTTCTTCCAGGAGACAGTTTGCTTTTTTTAGCTGGAATTTATAGCCGTGATTTAGTTCAGAATATCCTTTTTATAGAAAGTGATTTTATAAATCTTGTTCTTCTTTCGACATTGGTAGCTTTTTCAGGTGTTTTCGGTAATATGGTAGGTTATTGGTTTGGAGCCAAAAGCGGGTATTACTTATACAATAGAGAAGATACCCTTTTGTTTAAGAAAAAATATTTGCTTCAATCCAAAGAATTTTTTGAAAAGCATGGCGGTAAAGCGATTATTTACGCTAGGTTTTTGCCTATTGTTAGAACGTTTGCTCCTATAGTTGCAGGTATTGGGACAATGGATAAAAAGAAATTTATGTATTATAATATTTTGAGTTCTTTTTTATGGTCCTTTGTTTTAATATTTTCTGGACATTATTTGTACGGCATGTTTTTAGAAATGGGTATTGATTTAAAAGAGCATATCGAGAAAATTGTAATAGGAATTATTCTGGTGTCAACATTGCCTGTTTTTCTAAAATTAATTAAGAAAAAAGTGGTTCATCATTAAAAAATTAAGAAATATTAAAAAACCGTCTTGCTCAATTGAACAAGACGGTTTTTTTTATGGAAAGATTTTGAGAGATATAGTCAAACAAGCCAAATCTTTCTCTTTAGCCCCGATAGAAGTGGAAATCCTTATAAGCCGGTGTTCGGCTTATAAGATTGAAACGGAAAGCGGGACAATATTGCCAAACAAGCCAAATCTTTCTGCTTCAAAAGAATAATTGAAATTATATAGGGCGTATAACCAAAAGTATAAATATACTCAATACAAAAAAGGTCGAAAAAGCCAATAAAATCAATACTTAACGCAAAAAAGGTCGAAAAAGCAACTCAAAACGAAAAGTAAATTAACTACCATTTAAGTACCATTTAAATCTCCGTTTTAAACATCTTAAACGCCATAAGTACCACCAAAGACCCAATACAGCCAAAAAAAGCCCTTAAAACCAACAAAAACAAAGGATTTGCAAATAACAACGCCGTTTAAACTAGTATTTAAACGGCTTTTTTTTGCTCTAAAATTGGATATCTCCACTAAGTTGCAGTTTCCTGTGTTTTTACTTTTGGGGTTACAGTTGGGGTTACAGTTGGGGTTACAAAACACAAGAAAAAACACCATATCGAAAGGGGGATAATACCCTAAACAATGTTAAAAAGCGTTGAATTTTGTAGATGCAAGGGGGGATAATACCGCTTTTGCTGGGGTGAATATCACTGTAAGTAGCTGTAAATTAAATAGTTTCTTTGGTTTTTGCCGATTTTCACTTAAGTAATCATAAAAAAGGCTCTTTTTATGATGTGCTTTTGGTAGTTACTCTAATCTTATGACTCCTACCACTAGAGCGATATTTCTAATGTCGGATCTGGGAATCTCAAAGTCATCGTAATCTTTGTTGTCCGACTTACAAAGGATGTACTCAGGGTTTTGGCTTTTTTTTACGCGCTTCATAATTACACCTTGACTTTTGCTATCCAACACATATACCTTATTCCATTGAATAAACAATAATTCGCTAATTAATCGACAGGCTACCACGTCGCCACTGCTGTATTTTGGATACATACTAGATCCTCGCACGGCTATCATAAAATCAATTTTAAGGCCGTCAAACAAAGGAATCACATAGCGCTCTTCAATGGTTTCAAAGTCTACTCCTGTTATACTGGTATCACCCAGCCCTGCAAATGCGTCGATTGGTAGTAACGGAACCCCTCCTTTGTTGACTGGAGCAGCTACTACTAGATCCTTGTCTGTTTTAAGCATAGGCTCTTTTCCTGTGAGTAACCATTCTGGATTCAAATCTGTACATTTTGTATATATTAATTCGGTATCAAAGGTTTTTCTAAGCTTCCATTTTGATAGATTTTGCGCGGGTATACCTAAAAATTCTGCAAAATGAGCATCTTTTTTATATCCATAATGTTCTTGTATTTTGTTTAATATCAATAGCTTGTCCATATATAAAAAAATAAATATACAATTTGTATTTAAAATATTTGTTTTCATGTACAAAATGTATTTATATTTGCTCTATACATTTTACACACTTATTAAACAGCTCAAAGTAATGAAAAAAATACACATTCACCCAGTTTTAAAGAAACAACTTGAAAAAGAGTTCTCAACCTCTTATCAAACCGTGACTATGAGTCTTGACGGCGTGTTTACTTCTGAAAAGGCTAAAGCTATTAGAAAAAGAGCCGTGGAGCTGTTGGAAAAGGAAATTGACAAACTGAAAGAAAGCGAAGAAAACTAAGCAGCAAGTCATAAATCAGATTACTTAATAGACTTTCCATATTAAAAAAAACCAACCATGTTCGAATTTCAACAAAATACACTTTGCGTGGCCTCCACCTGGCTCGTTAATGAGGGGGTGATATCGGAACCCAATTTGAAATTATTGGTGTACCGTGGCCAAATCAAGAAAGTAGCTAAAGGAGGCAATGGCCGTAGAGCAATGGTGGCCTATGAGTCGATACCTGACCGCTACAAAAAAATTATTCGTGACCGTGGCATAGATCCCTACGCCAGTGTAAAAAACATTGTTTTCGGGGACTATATGGAGTGGGATTATAAGGCTGAATCGTATTATAGCGACTACCTCTTAGACAACGGCAAGCACCTGCCCGAAGAAAAGCAACGAGAATACACCCATCAGGCTATAGTGTTCAATGCAACCAAATTTATTGCGAACAATGTCGTAGTACAAAAACGTTTTGGGGGCAAAAAAGAAATGTGGAGCCGTATGCAAGAAGCCGTTGGGAACCTTCCCGAAACGTGGACCCACACACGATACAAAAACGTTCTCTCATTCAAAAGAGCGATCAAAAGATATGAAGAGGAAGGCTACGGTTCTATCGTGTCGGGCAAATGGTTGAATTCCAATTCAACTTTGATTCAAGGCGAAGTAGCCGACTTTATTCTAGCACAATACTGCTTGCCTATTAAACATACAGTTCCTGAGCTGATTCGCATTTATGAAAGTGTCCGTGAGGCAAAGGGCTGGAAGTCTTTAAGCGAAAGGGCGGTTAACGCTTGGCTGGAAAAAACAGAACAAAAACGCATTTGGATGCTAGCGAGAGACGGTCGTGACGAATACATGAAAAACTTTGGTCACACAGTAACACGTAAACGTGCTGAATGGTTCCCGAACGCTTGGTGGGCTATCGATGGTACTAAGCTCGATTTAGTACACTTCGCAAACAACAAACAAAAGATGGCAGCAGAACTCAAAATAAACGTTGTTTTTGATGTCTACAGCGAGAAAATTATAGGTTGGGATATTGCGTACTCAGAAAACCACGCATCGCATTTTAGAGCGATTAAAATGGCCGTAAACGAATCGGGTTGCAGACCCTTCTTGTTTACTTACGACAAACAATCGGGGCACACCACAAGTAAGATGCAAGATTTGTACAACCGCTTGCCAGCCAAAGGCGGAACGCACTACAGCCACAAAGTTGGGCGTAAATCATCGCCAGCAGAACAAATTTTCAATCGCTTACAACAGCAAGTAATTTCGAAAATGTGGTTTTCAGACAAACAAGGAATTAAAGTTAAGGAAACAAGAAACAAACCCAACACCGATTTCATTGTAGAGTATAAATCAGCGCTTCCAACGGTGGACGAATTCAATAAAATATTTACAGCATTAGTAAACCGATGGAACGCTGGCAAACAGGACGACTGGGAATTGAACAGAAATCAAAGATACAATGAAGAGACCGAGCACCGCGAAGAAATCAATATCATGGATCAGCTCTCAATGTTCTGGATTGATGAAACCAAGGTTAAAAAATACTATCCGCATGGGATGCCGCTTACTGTAGAGGGTAAAGATTATCTCTACGAAGTGTACGACGAAACCAATAATGTTGACTTAGATTTTAGACGAAAATATGTGGGAGAAAATCTAATTGTACGCTATGATCCTGAGCGACTAGATGAGTTTGTCGGTCTTTACGAATTAACGCCATCAGGAGAAAAGAGATTTGTTGCCTATGCCCAATCCAAACGAATGCACGAGTCCATCCCTGTACTGATGAAAGAAAACTCGAAAGCATTACTACTTCAAGATGTAGAAACAAGAGATCTGGAACTCAAACGCGACCAAGAAGCCTATGAACGATTAATCGAGCGCACCGGCATCAGTCGAGAAAGCTTAATCGAAGAGCAGGAACTGATGGTCAAGTTTCAAGGTCATTTACCTAAAGAATTACAAATGGAAACCGACACTAATAGTTTTTATTCTCGCTATTAAATACTGTTTAAAAAACGTTCAAACCCTTATTAAATATACAAAAAATGACACATCAAGACAAAATTCAAACCGTAGAAACTTTAGAAAATTTCATCGTTCAAAAAGGCTCACAAAACCAAGTTGCAGCGGGAATGCCAGGCGTATCAGCCGCGACACTTTCGCAAATGCGAAACCACAAATGGGAATTGATTGCCGACGAAATGTGGCGCAAAGTAGCCAAGTATGTAGGCGTAACCGCTAGCGGATGGAACTATGCCGAAACAAGAAACTCCAAAGAATTGATGCTTTTCTTTAACGATAGCCAACAATTTTCATTGGTTATGGCTATCACAGGCAAAGCAGGAGCCGGCAAATCTGAAAGCGCTAAGAAGTACGAGTCCGAAAACAAAAACGCCTTTTTATTGTCCTGCAACGAGTACTGGGATAAGCGTTGGTTCCTTCGTGAATTGCTTGCTAAGATGGGGCGTGACCATGCTGGGCTTACTCTTCCCGAAATGATGCACAAAGCGGTATTGCTTTTAAAATCTTTAGACTCACCAATTATCATATTAGATGAAGCCGATAAACTGGCCGACAACGTACTGCTTTTTTTCATAACACTATATAATGAGCTCGAAAATCATTGCGGTATTGTACTAATGGCGACCCACTTCCTAGAAAAAAGAATCAAACGTGGTGTGGCAATGGAAAAGAAGGGCTACCGCGAAATTTACAGCCGTGTTGGACTTCGATTCATAGAATTAGAAACCACAAGCTACAGCGACGTCGAAAAGATATGTAACGCAAACGGGATCGAAGACCCTGCCCTAATCAGAGCCATATCCAAGGACTGTGACGGCGATGTAAGAAGAGTGAGACGTTTAATTTTTTCAAACAAAAGAGCCTCTTAATGGAATTTAGATACCACCCCATAATCGAAGGTCTTCGGATAAATGAAGACGGCACTGAAATCTACTATAATGAGGAATTGCTCCGAATTACTAAAAACGATACCACCAGAAAACATCCGACTCTTAAAGTATCATTCGCAGGTCGAAGGCATACAGTAGCCAAATTGGTTTGCGAAACATGGAACGGCCTGAGAGCGCATACCGGATTGTATGCTTCTAAAATAGGATGTCTTTCCAGTAATCATTACTCCAATTTAGAGTGGAAAGAAGGACCAAACACTGGAGTGCAAAAGTTCAAACAGATCCTTTCCGGAGCCGATGTAGAGGATATTATCGCACGGATAGAAAAAGGTGAAGCCAAAAGAGCCATTGCTAGAATTTATAAAGTTGACGAAGCAAACATTAGAAGAATTAAAAGAAAACATGACCAAAATAATTAATAGAGCCTACTCTGTATCCAACGTTCTTTCAAAACAATTTAATGCCCTAGAATTTACGGGCGAATGGGAAGCCACCCTGGGGAAACCAGACAAAGCCTTTTCTGCCATCATTTGGGGCGGAACCACCAACGGTAAAACCGAAGCCGCTATCAAATTCGCTAAATACCTCACCAATTTTGGCAAAGTAGCCTACAACTCTTTAGAGCAAGGATTGTCTGCCACCATGCAAAAAGCCCTAGAGCGTAACCACATGGAATCCCTCGGAAATTCCTTCGTATTGCTCGACCGTGAACCCTTTGAAGAATTGGTACTTCGAATGAAAAAACCCAAATCGCCCGACTTTCTTTTTATCGACTCCGTTCAGTATACCCGAATTACTAAGGCGCAATACTATCAGCTCAAGGAGTTGATGCTTAAAAAAGGAAAAGGTATTGTTTGGATCTCGCAAGCCAAAGGAAGTTTGCCCAAAGGAGCCTTAGCCGATGACATTATGTATGATGTCGACCTAAAATTAAGAGTAGAAGGATTCAAACTATTCCCAGACGGAAGGTTGAACGGTGGCGGGGAACCCTTCGTGATTTGGGCACAAAGAGCCGCTAAATATTGGAAAGAAATTGTTTAAAAACCACAACCAATGAACACAAAAACATTACAAAAACTAGATATATGCCCGCAACAGTACGAAAGTATGATTTTCAATTTGTACAGCAATTGGTGCGAGAGTGTAGCTACCGATAATAAAGAGTTTCAAAAAATATTAGCGAGCTCGGCCGTTAACCGTTGGTTCTTGATGGAGCTGGCAAAGTGCGAAACCGAGTTTCACTTACTAACGGATCGTTATGTTGGGAGCAACGTAACCCCGCTCGACTTCAATAATTGTCACCGAGACTGTGTGTATAAGCTCAACAACATTCGCCCCACAGCCCTTTTGAAGGAAATCAAAAAAATCCCCAAAGGAATACCAGTTTTAACCGCTTTAAATGCCAATTAAATGGATACAAACCAAATCATTCAACGCTTAGAAGACCTGCACGCCGTGCTTCAGTATTGTGCAGAAAACGAAACCCTGGGCAAATCACCCAGCTTTTCAAGAGGCGAAAGAATTTGCATCAATCAAGAGCGCGGCTCGCTAATGAGCCAACTCAATGCTGAGCACTTTCCCAATGACGTGCGCAACTATAAATGCCTTGCGCTCCTGGAGTCAAAAATAAGATTCACACTAAAAAAAATAATCGATAACCACTTAACATAAATCCATAGTAATGCACACACAAGAATTATCCACTGCCGAATTAGAACAATTATTAGCCAAACGCAAAAAAGAAGAGCGAGCCAAAGCCGAAAAAGAAAAAGTCGAATACGAAAAAGGCCGTGACGAAATGATTACCAAAGTAATCACGACAGCAAAAGCCCTGTTTAGAGAACTAGGAGAGTTTAAGCAGTTTTGCCACATTGAAATGGACAACCAAGCCGTAAAGCTTTCAGAATATGGCAAGTTAAGAAGCAATTCAAAAGGCGGTTTCTCAGTAACCGATAGCGAGGACACTATGAGGGTAACCCGCAGACGTGATACAGAACCAGTTTGGGATGAACGTAGCACCAAAGCCGTAGAACTGATAAAAGATTTCTTAGGCGATGCGATTAAAAAACGTGACACCAAAATGTATGAGATCCTAATGAGCTTCTTAGAGCGAAACGCTGCAGGCGAATTGGAATACGGTCGAGTGATGGATTTATACAAGCACGAGGATAAGTTTGACGACCCACGATGGAAAGAAGGCTTACGATTGATAAAAGAATCCTTCTCCAACCACCTCAAAGGCTACGGCTACGAATTCAAGGTCAAAGGCGATGATGGTAAATGGCAAAACCTATACTTAAACTTTTCAAGTCTGTAAGCCATGAGCGACCCAACCATAATCAATATAGTACTGCTATTATTTATAGCAGTACTCAACGGAAAAGACATAGCGAAGTACATAGAATGGCTTCGTTTCAAAATCAGGACTTATTTTAAAAAAATGCAACAAAATGAGCGTAACAATACAACCTGTAAAGGATCACGAGGAATACACGGTTAACGGGCATTTGGTGTACAAAGATGCCCTAGGGAATTGGACTTGCAAACACGATTTATCCAATACAGAACTCAACGCCTTCCGAAACTACGAAAAAGTGGTCATTAACAATAAAGCTTTTAAGAAACACACCAAGTCGGTGTACAAAACGAAATAATTGGTTAGTTAGTTCGGTGTCCCGAGTGAAAATGGCTTTTGCGGGTTCGAGTCCCGCCTCGGGAGCTAATTAAAAATAAACAAAATGTACATAGACTTACAAGACCACCACTTAAAAAGGCTTATCCCAGTAGTCGAGGCCAGATTAAAAGTAATAAAAAGAAAAGTTATTAAAGATTTTGGAGCCGACTGGGGCGATTATGATGAGCAAGGTTTAGAAATAAAGATAAACGAGAAAAGCGACGAATACTTTAGACTAAAACAAGTTTTAAAAGAGTTAAAAAACGCCTAAGATGACAAAAACTAAAAGCACGAATAGCTCCAAAGCTGTCCCCACCTACGATCCCGAAGGACCAATCACACCCTTCCAAAAAAAGCGCATCATGCACAATTGCAATTACCAAGTTGAAATTAAAAATGAGTGGGTGCAATGGGTAACGGGTGATGTAAATAAAACAAGTTTAAGCGGTCTAACACAAGCCCAAGCCGTTAGGATAATCAAACAGCAAACCGGTAGCGACAGCTCGGGAACTGTCGAGAACTGGGGAGCATTCGATAAAAACAACAGCCAACACCGTTACATCTTATCCATTTTAAGAACGGCAAATATTGTAGTTAAAAGCCAAAAATGGGGCGAAGTACCCGATACTGCCGGTTGGTTAAATCGCTTCCTACAATCGCCTAAATCGCCCGTGAAAAAGCCACTAAAGAAAATGTCGCCTTATGAGGTTTCAAAAATAATCACAGCTCTTGAAAACGTATCCTTATGGAAGAATCAAATATAATAATTATGGAAGAAATGATAAACGATTTACACTGGTTAATGTTCTATTGCTTTACCAGTGGATTTAATATTTGCTTATTCATATGGATTAACTGGCCTAAGAATTCAAAAAGAAAATCAAAAACCGAATATCCGCTGTTCAAAAAACACATAATAGTAGGCGAAACGGAAAAACATCTTTTTAGATCCGAAATAGAGGCTTTAATTAAGAATTATATAGATAAAAATGATCTAAAGCATAACGAACCAATAGAAAGATCCGATTATATGTTTTACTCAAGACCTTTTGAGATCAGACTAGGCTTAGAATATACAATTGTTTTTTGGGCACGTGAAAAAACAAAAGATGAGCTACTTACCGAACGAATAGAATTCAAATTAAAAAAATGAAGAAATGGGGAGTTTCAAAAAAAATCACAGCACTTGAAAATGTATCGTTATGGAAGAATACAGTATAACCGAAATATGCTCCCACGACATAGCCGAAATTAGAGTACTTCAATCAGTAGCCACTTGCGAAACTACAGCAGAATTTTGTATCGAGTGTGGTCAGCAATTAACCCAACCTAAAACCGAATGTTAGATGAAAACAATAACTAGTAAAGTTGAGCTTTTAAAAAAGCTAAAAAAAGAGAACCTGTTAAGCAATGGTAAGATTTGTTACTTAACGGATTTTCATAAAACCAAATGTAGCAAAGCATTAGTTATAAAATTGATAGAAGACAGGACACTGGAAGAAACAAACGCACTATCTAGTTGGTTTGAAAAAGAATGGAAATTACGCAAACCGGTGGGCGTTCACAATGGAGTTGATATATTTTTTGACAACAGAAGAAACCAATTCTTTTTTAGAGTTCCAAAAGGGGTTTACGATATTGATACCTACCAATATTGTGTACAAAAACTAGACTACTTAAAAAACTTAGGAGAAAAATTAAAATGAAAGTAATATTAAAACTAAACCCTGATACGGCAATCATAGTAGCCGCAACAATTGAAGCGGTTTACAACAGTAAAGCACTTACTCGTAAAGAGAAATCAACGCTATCTATTGCGATAGATGTAGCCTCAAAATTAGACGGTAAAGCGATAAATGTAAAGGCGAAAAGGAACCTCTTTGACGCCAAAAAGAAAATCAGTATCACCTTGAAATTTCATGAGGCCGATATGTTAGAAATGCTACTCATTCAACAAATGAAAGGGATTGAACAACCGTATATCAGGCAGGAAATCCAAAAAGCAATCAACCAATTAAACCAAAAATTAGCGTGATGGCAAGGAGCAAGAAAGTACCAAGAATAAAAGAAACCCTGCACGAAGAGCGCAACCGAATGCGACAGGAAGCTATCGAATTAGCAGCCAAACACACAAGCAAAAAACCTACTAAATTTTTATTGAAATGAGTAAGAAAAAAATATACATCGCGGGCAAAGTAACGGGATTACCACATGATGAAGTTTACGCCAAATTTGCAGATATGCAAACGAATCTTGAAAGTGTTGGTTTTGAAGTAATCAACCCAATAGAGGTTGTAAACAATGCGCAATCTACTTGGCTAGAAGCTATGAAGCTTTGCATTAAGGAACTCCTAACCTGTGATGCAGTTTACTTGTTACCGTGCCACAACAAAAGTAAAGGCGCACTCATCGAAAAGCAGTTGGCACTTAATTTAGGGATTCCATGCGTTACTAATGTATTTGAACTAATTGACCAATGGAACAACTAGTAACCTACACCATCAAGAGTAAAAACTCCAATAATATTTGGGAGTTTAAATACCATTTAAATGGGGTATTATATTCCTTTAAAGCGCTAGATGGGGTTTTGTCTACTAAACAAATTGATTGGTTGTTTGTCAAGGCTAATTTTCCTTATAAAGAAGACCAAATAAAGCATTGGCAAAAGAAATTGAAAGCCAACTTTGAAATTACAGTTGGAGAACCTGACCTATCCTTTGAAGCACTCTGGAAGCTCTACGACCACAAAATAAAACGAGTCGAAAGCGAAAAGGCATTTAACAAGTTGAAACCCGCCGACGTTCTTAGGTGCTTCCAAACGGCAAAACACTACGAGAAATACGTAAACAAATCCAAAGTAAACAAAGCACACCTCTCCACCTTTATTAATCAACGTTACTTTGAAGATGAGTGGCAAAAAGTATAACCATTAAAACAACCACTATGGCAAAACAATTTACTAAGGTTACCAAAACCTACAGCACCAAAAACAAGTTACAACGCTTAATTTTAGAAGAGCTAAGCCTAGCAGACTGTACTTTATTCCCTAATCCAAAACAGGCTATAAGTTTTATAAATCAATCGTACGAAAGTGCTTTAAAATCTTACAAGGGTAATGCAGCAGTTCCGCCGCTAAAAAGTCACGATGCAAGCAAAGAGGAGGTTCTTTTTTATGTTGAAGATGTGATTTATATTTCAATGTATAACGTTAAAGACGATTTCTCATGCCAACATTAACCAAAGTACTAACCGTAACAGTAACACCTGAGCAGTTTCTTGAGAACTGCTCAGATAACGAACTAAAGGAACTGGATTTACTAATACAATCTCCCCGATACGCCAGCCGCATTAACGAAAAAAAAGAAATAGGATTTAACCAAGACAAAAAAGATGATACTACCATTTAGCACACAACTCAACGGAAAACCTACCTATTTTGTGGAGAAAATTTTAAGAGGAATAGAAATCTACAAAGCTCCAATTAATTTATTAGCTTTTTGGAAATATACAGGATATGATCTTTTTTCAAAACAAGATATAACTCCAAAGCTCCACACCATCCGAGAAGATAAAACCGACCGTTGGAAGCCCGGAACAAAGATTGATTTTTTTATCAATTGCCGTCAGCCTACTATGTTTCGGTTTGCGCCAGTTCTGCCGGTGGTGAGTGTTCAAGAAATTGAATTTAGGGAAATTGATAAATACCATTATATCATTGTTGTAGACGGTAGGACGTTAGGCGGTAATGACATTCGAAAACTTGCAATAAATGATGGCTTTGATTGCGAAAAAGATTTCTTGGAATATTTTCCTGTTGGTTTTAAAGGGAAAATTATCCACTGGACAGATTTAAAGTATTGAATTAATTAAGAAAAAAACCGCTCGATTGAGCGGTTTTTTTTATGTCTCTACTTAATTTAAAAATTTATGAGTCTTTTAGCTTAATTGTTGATATCAAAAATAAAATTATTTAATATGTGAATTTGGAATATTATAAAAAATACTACATTTGAAATTAACTTAAACACAACCAAATCAATTTCTTAAATCATGATACTGTTATTAATGTTATTTCTTGTTTCTTTATTGGTTTTTCTGTTGGTTATTTTAGTCAAACGAATTACTAATAAAACAGAAAAAAATATAAATAAACTGGTTGTTTCTGACAACTACCAAACACCTAAAAGAACTGAAATTGTAAATAGTAAAGTGTCATATGGGATTTTATTGCAGTTTTTAGAAAGTTTGGCTATAGTTGAAGAAACGACAAATTTAGATACATTGATGGCAAGGATCGAATTTATTAATAAAATTTACCCTGATGTTATTGTTTCTTCAAAAAGTATGAGATTTAATTTGGATATTCAAAAGGCTGTTGATGAATACAAAACCAGATATTATGACAAAATACTGAATGATATTCAAATTAATTTACTTGCAGATCCAAATGAAGTTCAGCTAAAAAAGCATTTTGCAGATTGTATTTGTAATTGTTACTATAGATATGTGGAAAGGCAAAAATTAGAAATTCAAAAATTATTAAGAGAATCCGCAATTGAAAAGCGGAAGGATGATATAATTAAAAAAGGATACGCTGCAAAGTATATGTTTAAAACTTACGATTTGCAAGATGAAGGACATCAAGAAACTATTGAAGATATAAGAAAACAATTTTATAAATACCAAAATAAGTAATAATGAAAAAACTATTAACGCTATTCTGTTTACTCATAGTTGCATTTATTAATGCTCAAGATTTGCCAACTATAAAGCTGATGGCAAAGTCTAATTCACTTGAGGAGATAAAAAAAGTTTCAGATAAAATTGCAAATTCTGCTTCGGAAAAGTATGTGTACTTTAAAACTGGCAACCGAACTTTAAGAGATGAAAAATACAAAGTTGTTATATATACACCAGCTACAATGACCGAGGAGCAAAAAGAAGAGCTTTCACAAGAGGAAAAAGACAAATGCTTATTAGTTGTTTGGTCAGACTATGGAGGGACTTATTCTTTTTTTGAGGTATACAGCGAGGATAAAAATATAATTCCATTTTGGGAAACCACATTTGTTCAGGATTTTGATTATAGAGTAACTAAAGATTTAAAATATAAATTAGTCAAAAACGAAAAGAAATACAGTATTGTTAAATCATACTAAAAAAAAACCGCTCAAAACGAGCGGTTTTTTCTTTACTTTACTTTAAACTTTACTAGGTCTTCAATTTTCAATTTAGAGGGAATGTTGCGATATTCAGCAAGATAAACAATGTATTTCCCCTTGTTGCTTTCAAGATCACATGGGATATTGTAGAGGCCAAAATCAAGAAGTAATCTTTTGGAAACGGAAGGCCTTTGTATTTTAGTTTTTGTTTGCTTATTGTATTTACTGTAATGACCATTAAAATGCTCAATCCAAGAAAGTATTCCTATACACTCGTCTTCGGTAAATTCAAAACTTGTAGTGTCTTCAATGATAATATCATCAGGCATCTTGTCTTGAACTATTTTTAAAAAGGTTGATTTCTTCATAATTCATTGTTTAGATTAAGGTCTTAAAATTAAATGAATATTGTCAAAAAAAACTCATGTTGCATACAAAATGTAAGTTATTTATATTTGCTACATGTCAGTAACCTTAAATCGTAGCCTTGGAGTTCAGCGCAATAAGTTATTGCGTTACAAGCTTATTAAAGAGCTTTACCAAAAAAGTGTCCAGGAACATCCTTACACCCCCACTACGAAAATATTGGAAATCTACATTGCTCCTATTTACCCTATTTCGCGTACCACACTATATGAAATTTTGTGTACTTCCATCACTACAGAACTCAAAGAAGTAGAGGCTGAAATTGAAAAACAACGCCAATTAAAAGCTTCTCAAATGCAATTGTTTGTTTAAACATTTGCTAATCCTATTGAGTAAGTAATTTGGTACTCCTGAATACCATCATCACGTCTAATTCTTTTGTGAGACGTTCGCATCAATGCTCCGGAATCTTCAGTAGGTTTCCAGCCGTGAACAGCTTTGTGTAAGTCCTCTATAATTGTCCAAATGCTCCAAGCGTTGTCCTTTTGAGATTGTGGCGCACGATGACTGGTGTTACTTAGTTTTAGATCCGCAACGATAAAGGTAACGGTTCCTTCAGCTATTTGGCGGTTGACAGGATTTGCGCTATTGTCTTTACCAATGTTACTAAAGTTCAATGCTGTGATATCGATTAAAGCGCAGGGGAATTGTGCTGGTGGATTTGGACTATAAGCATCCATTTGTCCCCAATCTTCATCAATGTATTTTAAAGCGTTTACCGTGGCTAATTTGTCTTGAATCGTTTCTAAAAAGGTTTTCATTTCTTTTTGAGTTGGTTAAAATAATAAGTCTCTACTTCTTTCATATTGAGTCCTACAATATGCTCAATGCGTTGCCTAACTACAGGATGATCGCCAATGAATTGCCTTTGCTCAATTTTCATTTTGGAACCTATTTTCATTAAAGCTAAGTTTTTCCATTGTTGTGCTTCAGAAGAAAGTTTTTTGTTCCTGTCTGTTTCGCGCATAACTACCTCTTTATCGGAGTTTCGTTTCATAGTTATAGCGCCATCAGCTTTGTAGAACATCGCCCAAAAGAAGCTTTTCATTTTGGCGGTTACTTCTATTTCGCCTCCGTTGTTGTTGATACTGGCATACGGTATTGAGCTAGACCAAGTAACCGAGACTCCATTTTGCCTTGACATAATAGAACGTCTGAGCTTCCCGGAACGCATTAACAATGAACCGCGTTGATTGGGTAGATTCGTGCCTTTCCATTTTTTGTCAAAGAAGCCTTTGCGTTCAAAATTTCGGTCGAATTCCTCGCTTAAATCCACTCTTACGTCTGAGAGAATGTTATTTATAAAATCGTTTGGATTCATATTTACTACTTAATGCATTGTTATTCAATTTACATTTGTTAACTTTGTGGCTATGGAAGGAAAAAATCTATATAACTCATTAATAGCTAAGCGTGATTATTCAGGATCTACTGAAGACGAATACGCTCAGTTGTTGCTTACACTTTTCTCTCACTTGGGAGAAACTTTTTTCCCTTTGCTAGAATCTGCACATTCTGAAAACAAAAAACTTTCATTAGAAGAGTTAGACTCAGAAGACAGTATTTTAGTTGATGAATACACTCTTGAAAACATCATTATTCTTTAGGTTTTAGCTCATCTGCTAACAAAATCATTTTATCATACAATTCTGGAATTACCTCTTTAAAGACAGGGTTACCTGCGAATTTGTTTTCAAATGTATGTGCTATAAATTCTGCCGCTGAATTCCCTTTTCTTGCAAAGTAAGCCTTACTATGACCATACCCCCAATTCGAATTAATTGACATCATTGTGTCAGCTAAAGCGCCACACTGTTCAAGCTTATCGAAATCATTATTGGCTCTAGCTTCATCACTAACCTTATATAGTTTTTTGTGAACATCTATGAATGCCTGATCTTTTGAAAGAATAGTTTTGTATTCTTTCATCAGCTTAGTAACCGCCTTGTTTTGTTTCATATCTCTATGCCAATCTGCCGCGTGTCCAAATTCATGATATACTATAGCTTCCGAATACCATTTACTGTTCTTGCGCCTATCATCAAAAGGAATTCTAACATAGTTTTCAGCGGGATTGTAATAAGCCCCATTTGGATTGTATTTGCTTTCTTGAACCAATGCCGTTTCTTTACCCAAGTAGTTAAAGAAAGTTTTGTCAACTTTTACTCCAAGAGTCTTTTCATAAATGTCTAATGACTTTGGTATAAACTTACTTTCTTTACTTTTAGCAACCTCCTTAGCTCCCTTTACTTTTCCATACGGATGCGCTGGAGGGAAAACCACCTTTTGCGCTCCTGGATTAAATCGGAAAATTTCAAGACGGTTCTTGCCATCCTTGCCAATTTCGGTCGTTGCTTTTTCACCTGCAGCTATTGCTTTGTCAGAATCGCTTTCGTCATACTTACCTTTGAGAACCTCCACCGCTACACAGCGACAGCGCCAACCGTTCGGCGGATAAAAAGAGTTCCAAAACGGATCTTCTTTTGGGAGTGTGATATCTGCCAAGGCTTGGTGCGAAGCTCTCACCCGTTCGTCTTGTGCGGTTCTGTACTGTAAGCTGTAACGATCACCTCCAAGATTTGCCCATTGTGCAGCTGCTTGGGAACTCGCAACCGCAAATTCATATTCTGCCTCCAAATAATTCTGATTGTAGTTTACATTCAACTTATCAAAATCTTTGCTTACTTCAGAAAAAGGTTTTAGCCTGCCATCAGGAGTTAAGAGCAACTTTGAAGCTTCAAATAGTTGTGCATTTGCCTTAAGGGAACCAAACAACCGGGCGTCATCTTGTAGCGCGGTTCTCATGGCCTCGGGCATATCATTGTCCTTAATGGCAAAGTCGAACGCATCAAAAGTTGATTGTATCAATTTTTGATAAGGTTTTTCGGTTTTGAGGTCTTCGGGCTTATAACTTCCTTTTTTGTGCAAGTGTTTAAAAGCGTTTAAACCATCGTTTAAAAGTTGTTTAAAACTGTCACTAATCCCTAAATTCAAAACGGTGTTTTGCTTTTTGCAATCATCACAATCACAATTGTACAAACCGTTAAGTCGGGCGTGTAAAGCCCTGAAATAATTTTCCGAGTGTAGGGACAGGTCGCGACCTGTCCCTACACGAAAAAATCCTCACCAAGATTCAAAGAGAGTTTTGTGGCCGGATCTGTCTTTTTAGTTCCAATCACTTTAATACCAAACTTAGTTTCTACCCATTTAGGGTCAACTTCTAAAAAGTTAGCCGCTTCAGTAACCATTTTCCAAAGCGTTTCTAAATCTTCCGTCGCATCATACTTGTACATTACACCAGGGGGCAAAACGCCCAAGGCTTGCAAAGCAGGAATAACCGTATCACGCCAGCATTGTTCAATCAATGATAAATCACTATCCACTAAATCGTCAAGTATGCCGATGGACGTTTTTTCTTTTCCGTTGGAGCCGTTTTTGGTGTCTTGACCTACAACGGTTCCAGAGATACCCATTGACAATTCATTGTTACAATACTGCAGTAAGTTTTTGTAAACATCGCCATTGGTATTCACTCCTTTTGCAAAATCGAAGCTCTCAGAGTCGTCAATGATAAACCAAGCAGCCGAACCCATGTCCTGCATCATTTGTTTGGCACGATTTACCATTACTTTGTCTTGAGTGTTGGTCTTCATTACTCGGGGCGGGATTCCGTAAATCTCGCAAAGCTCACTCCAACAACTGCCACCAAAACGCTTGAAAAGAACCATAGGTACACAGCCATCAAGCAGCCCCAGAGTGGTGTTTTTTTCGCCAAACTCAATCAACCAGGAGCCGTATTCTTTTTGCTCTCTGTAGTTGATTTTTTTGTCATCTGTGTAGTCGTAGTAGATGTATCCGTTTACGGGATCCACATTTTGACGCGGAATACAATCAAAGGTTAGAACTGGCTCGTTGTTCACTAATTTATAGGCGAACTCACCCAAGGAGTGTCTTCTGAAAATCGTTTCTAAAATGGCTTTGTTGACTTGAAAAACAAACCCTTTGTCTTGTAGCAAATTGGTTAATTCCTCATTGGTTTTACCATCAGCGTTTTTAATGGTAAAAGGTCTGCTTAATGACTTCAGCATTCTATTGTTGACCTGAGACTGTAGGTGCAAATCTTTGAGAATGTTGTCGTATAAGTTTTGTATAGGAAAGAATTTTGGATTCTCTTCTGTTTGTGCCATGTTTTGCGCATTAGTCCAAACCTTGATGTCTTGACGGGTTTGGCTAATGGTTTTAGGTACGATATTTTGTATGTAGCTATTACCTTTTTTAGTGGTTTGAGCGCCTAAATCTGCACTGCTTTTTTGCCCGAATGGGTTTTTGAAAGAAAATGAAAATGTTCCCATAATTAATAATCGTGATTAAATTTTGCTCTTGAACCAAATTGAAAGGGCTGTTTGTCTCCTGCTGTTGTTTCGTCTCTTGTTAACTGCGGTAATGAAGAAACGTTTATGGTTCCTTTGGCAACCTTAGTAAACCAATCCACTGCACGGTCGTAACGTTCTTTTGCTTTTTCATAAATGAAATCCGCGTTACATAATTCTGCTACATACCATTTTGCCATAGTACAGCAATGCTGTACTATTAGCGAGTGCCTGTCGTTTCCAGTTTGAGAAAAGATTGTTTCGACATCATACAATAGTCTGCCGTCAAGCCATTTTTTATCCTCAACATTTGGGGTTAAATAGCTCTTCGCCTCTTCAATGGCGGCGTTGCAAGCTTGAGCCACCAAATCATCATTCCCGTCTGTGATTTGGTCTATTTGATAATCATATAGGACACTTCCTAAGTCTGCTTTTTCGATAAACATATTAATGCTGTTTAATGATTGATTGAATAACCTTTAACCACTTTTTAGGTTTTGGCCAAAACTTATTTTGATTAGTTTCTCCTTGGCATATTTTATGTTCGACATAAATCGGAAATCCCAATACGTCAACACCAATTTGATAAATTGCAATTCTCATAACTTTAATATTTACGATTGTTAATATGACCTACGACATACTCGGAGTTTTCTTTGCTTGATAAGTTTTCAATAATCCAAACACCGCCTTCAAATCCGTCGGGGCCGTCCATCATTTTGGAGTTTGGAGCAACTCCTAAAAATTCCTCACTCATTCTTTGCATGTGCAAGTTGTCTTTTTCATCTTCGTTAAAAACCAAACAGCCTTCTTTGTATTTTGGTTCTAAAGTTCCCTCGATACGAGTGTACTTATCGTCCTTCTTACGTTTATCCAGCGACATAAAAAGCGGAATTCGATTTAAAAGTTTCGCTACTGTTTTAACCAAAGGCTTAAGTACTTGCTCCCAAAAAGGCTCCTGAAGTGAGTTGTTTTCAATCCAGTTTTTGAACGTATCCACCTTTCTCTCTTTTACCCAGTCGTGCGCATTGTATAAGTTTTGCACAAAGGTTCTTTGGGTCATATTGTCTAACCAAACTTTGTATAAATAGAAAACGCCATCTTTGTAGCCAATGATACCCGTAAACTTTCGGGAGCTGTTTTTGTTGTCTTTATTGCTTGTTGCAGGGTCGGAATAGATCAATACGTGTTTGCAGCTTTTAAGCGGCGGACATTTGCCCCAAGGAACTTGCTTGAAAAGTTTACCCACTCGAATAGGATTGTTGAAATACTCCTTTTGAATTGAACTAGAAGTCATAGTTCTAAAGGCTAAATCAATTAATTCCTCTGTGTTACGCTGTGGCCATGTTGATTTACCATTTTCGTCACGAATATTTACAATATCATGTACATTGGCTTTCTTAGCCATTTCAGTAATACAACAATACTTGGCAATGATGTTACCACAGGCGATGATGGTTAACGGTACCGAAATAGAACGAGTTGGAATTAAAGCCTGTTCAATCCATTCGTATTTCTTTTGGATTGTATCTGGATTGTTGCAATCGACATCTGTATCAATATCATCAATCAAAATCAAGTCAGGACGTGCGGCATCGTTTCGGGTTCCACGAGGTGACTGACCAGCACCAACGGCTCTAAAGGAAACACCTTTACGAGTGGTAAAGTCACCCTCTTCCCATCCGCTAAGCGCCTTTTGCTCTCCATAATCGTTCTTTAAACGGTCATTTATTTCGAGAATGGTTTTATAAGGTTTCAAAAGCCTTTCCGCGTCGTCATAGGTTGCAGACGTCAGTACAACTGTTTTCTTTTTGCCCGTCATTGTTAGTAAAAACACATCCATCATGGTTCTACCTGACTTAGACAAGTCACGCGCCCAAGAACGCACCTCGTACCATTCTGCGTTCGCAATCACTCGCTGAGTAGCCATTATGTGAAAAGGGGCAGGTTCTGACGTATAAAAGTTGGGAAAATAGTATTTAAACCACTTCTCAGGATGCGCCTCTAAATCGGCAATTCTTTTGAGTTTATCACTTGCGGTTTCGTTTAGATCTACTGGTGTAGCTCTGTACTGGTTTGTTACAAAGTCCTCCCAGCCAATTAGCTTTTCTTTATCTTTTCTAGTTAGTGCCATCTGTCATTTTTTGTTTGATAAATGCGTCACAATACTTGGTTAACTGGTTGGCGAAAGCGGGCTCAATTGTTCTAATAAATAGAATTAAGTTTTTGGCCACCGTAATGGTTTCACCAATATTAGTTTCGGTTTCCAAACGCTTGATTGCGGTTGTCAGCTTCGAAATCATATCAGTATCTTTTGAATTAGGAAAGTTCCCGATCAAAATTGGATAGTCTTCTGGATTATACTTTGGGTATTCCAGTTTTTCATCGCCCGAGCTGTCTTTTAGCTTTATGGGCTTAAGCATAAAATTGGGAATGTCACGAACAACCGGGCGTGTCTTTATTTCGTCATTCACAGCCTGCAATTGCGCATACAAAGCAGTAAGCTGACTGTCTTTGGTAACTAAAAGCGAGACTTTAAGTTTTTCCCAATCGCCTTCATTTACCCATTTACTAACTGTTTTTTCAGTAACAAATAATCGTTCTGCAATTTCTTTTTGTGAAATATTTTCGTTGACAAAAAGCATTTTTGCGAGGTCTTTTTCTACCTGTTTTCTAGATCCCATACTTTGATATTTATGTCAAAACTCCAAAAAACAAGCCTGTAAAAAAAACACCCGTTTACTTGCTTTACAACTCTGTAGGTATTGCAAACACAAGCGTTCGGCTAATTGGCTACAGTTTTTTTAAGAATCGAAACCAACTAATCTTTGTCATCTCATAAGGCGATAAAACGCTAGGATTAAACGAAAAAAAAAGATGCCAAAACCAATTAGTAAACCTTTTGTATTTAACGACGAAACCATTGAAAACACCTATGGTTTTTCAATCCTAACTGAAGGGATTGACTTAACTAGGTTTTCTAAAAACCCGGTTATGCTTTCAGACCATTGGAACTCGAATAGCAACGTCATTGGAAAGTGGTTTGATGTTAAAAAAGAGGGATCCATTTTGAGTGGGCTTCCTGACTTCGACACAGAAGACCAAGACACGGCTGTTATTGCTGGTAAGGTTGAGCGTGGCTATATCAACGCCTGCTCAATGGGAATCATCTTTGATCGAGAAAATCTTACTGTGATAGGTGGAAAAGTGATTTTGACTAAGTGTGAACTTGTCGAGGTTTCCATTGTTCCAGTTCCGTCCAATGCTAATGCAGTGCGATTGATGCACTCAGATGGCAAGCCAATGGAAGAAAAAGAAATTCAAGAACTATCACTTTCTGTTATTCCTGGCATTAAGAATCCCGAATTAAATCTAAACATTGATAACATGAAGAAAATTCTTTTAAGCGTAGCAACGCTGATGGCCTTAGGCTTTAAAGACCAACCTACAGACGGGCATGATGTAGCTGATGTAGAGGCGAAAGTATTGGGACTTTCCAATCAAGTGAATAGCTTGAAACAAGAAAATGATGCTTTGAAATTAGCTGCACAAACGGCTAAGGAAGCTCAGGAAGCCGCCACAAAATCAAGAATTGAATCCAAGGTTGATTTGGCTATCACTAAAGGTCAAATTAAAGCGGATCAAAAAGAGGAAATGGTCTCTCTTGGAATGACCTCTGAAAAAGCTTTAGAAACCATGCTTGGTGCTATTCCAGAAAAGCAAAATTTTTCAACGGGTGTGAAAACGCCTTCTGGCTTAGGAGCTCCTGAAGTGAAAACTGCTGAAGACTTCCAAAAATTGTCTATCGAGCAACAATTGGCTTTCAAAACTGACAATCCTGAGGGGTACAAAGCCTTGTTTTCGTAAATCGTAAATCTTAATATTTTAAAAATATGCCAGCAAATTTTGCAGACGTTTGGTTGAACCGTGTTCGCCAAAACTTAACTACACAAGATGTAGCGCCCTGGTTGGACGGTATTCCTGAATTAGACACGCAAGTGTTAGAAATGGGTTCCGGTGATGCTTCGGAAATGAATGTAATTCACATTCCGCGTACCTCATTCAATCCAGATGTATTGATTAATAACACTGCTTATCCATTGGCTGTACAGGCTTACACGGATGATGAAACGGTGGTGGCTTTGGATAAATACCAAACAAAACCAACCTCAATCTCTGATGATAAAATCATTGGTGCGTCTTATGCAGTTATTGACCCCGCGACTAAATCGCATAAAGTAGCTATCAACGCTAAGAAATACCAAAAAGCGGCTCATGCTATTGCTCCGGCTTCTAATACTGCTGCAACTCCAGTTATAGCTGCTACAGGTGCGCCAAGAATTGCGGGTGGTCCAGCTTCATTAACTTATGAAGACTTAGTTAGCTTGAAAGAGGCTTTGGATACTGCTGAAGTTCCTACAGAAGGCAGACGCTTGGTATTGTCTACAGCTCACTGGAATGACTTGTTGGTAGATCGTAAAAACTTTGGGGACAAATTGGTGAACTACAACACAGGTATGCCAGCTCCAGTAATTGCAGGTTTTTCTTTGTATCAATTTAATGGTAATCCATTGTACACCAATGCAGGGGTTAAAAAGGCATACGGAGCTGTAAAAGCAGCAGGCGATCGTCAAGGAACTTTTGCGTTTTGGGAGGGGCAAATTGCTAAGAAAACAGGTCTGACTAAGCAATACTTCAAAGAAGCCAAAAACGATCCAGAAGCGCAAACCAACTTATTGAATTATAGACATTACTTCATTGCAATGCCTTTTGATTCAAAAGCTATTGGAGCCATTTACTAGAAAACCAAAACCCTTTCAGAGTTTGGTCCCTGAAAGGGTTTTTAAAAAAACACTATGGAGCAATTTGTTTACCCTACGCTAACTGCTTTTTTCGCGGGTTTAATCACATGGTTTTTTTCCAAAAGAAAATCATTGGCAGAAGATCGCGCTGCCGAACTCGATAATGCAGTCAATGCGGTGAAATACTACCGAGAATTATTGGATGATATGGCCTCACGCTTGAGTGCAGCAACAGAAACCATTAAAACGATGGAGGCACAACACCGCGAGTTAATGGTAATCAATCAGCACTTAGTAGAAGAGTTACAAAAATTCAAACAACTCAACGGAAAAACCCAATGAACAAAACCGAGTTCGTAAAAGCTTATTATCCTTTTGCAAAACAAACACAAGACAAAACGGGCATACACGCACTAGTTACTTTGGCTCAAGCGGCTGTCGAAAGTGCTTGGGGGAAAGTAGCACCAGGTAACATGTTTTTTGGGGTTAAAGATACGGACGGAATCAACGGCAATGAGCAATTGTTGACCACTACTGAGTATTCAAGAAGTGCCACGGCAAAGTTTCCTAGAATCATATCCGTAAAACCTGTTATAAAAAACGGTTCGAAATGGTTCAAGTATACCATTAAGGATTATTTCAGAAAATACAATACACCCGAAGAATGCTTTACAGATCACGCGCAATTCTTTTTGAAAAACAAACGCTACGCGAAAGCCTTAGCAGTAAAAGAAGATCCTTATCGCTTTATAGATGAGATAGCAAAAGCGGGTTATGCTACGGCTCCAAACTATGCTACTTTACTAAAACAAATAGCTAAGGATTTAGAAAAACTAATTTAAGAGTACATGAAAAATATAGAACTAGGTTGTTTGTTTTTTGTTCTCATCATGCTGGTTTCTTGCACAAGCAATAAACCAGTGGTGATGAAGAGTGAAACCCTAACCACAAAAACAGTTACCGAAACGGTACATGATACTGTTTTTAAAATTGAAAAGGATAGTTCATTCTATCAAGCCTTGCTAGAATGTCAAGACGGTAAAGTGCGAATAAAACATGTTGTTCTGTCCGAACCAGGGCGCACATTAAAAAGCCCAAGGGTTCGGGTGGATCACAACACCTTACAAGTGAATTGTGAAACCGAAGCACAACGACTATTTGCGCAATGGAAGTCAAAGCACATTCAGGAAAACACTCAGCAAGTAAAAGAGGTTCCTGTAATAACGAATACCCTGACTTGGTGGCAAGAAACTCAAATAATGGGGTTTTGGCTACTATTATCACCAGCCCTTTTAATCGCTATTTACACAGTCATTAAATACAACTTTAAAACATTGATATAATGAAACACAAGATTTTTGAAAGTAATCCGCAATTAAAGCAAGTTCACGTAACTGCTGATGGAGAATGTTTTTATAATGATAACGATGCTAAAATGCACGCCAAATCATTAGAGGACAAAAAAGTAGAATTGGTTCTTAATCCAGATCATTTAGAAGTTGTAGGTGAAGAGATTGACGAAGCTTCAAAAGAAGAAGTGACTACAGATGCACCAGCAACTAAAGAAGCTCCAAAAGAGAAAGGGACTAAAACTGCACCAGCAACTAAAGAAGCTCCAAAAGAGAAAGGGACTAAAACTGCACCAGCAACTGAAGAAGTTCCAAAAGAAGAAGTGACTACAGCTGTACCAGCAACTGAAGAAGCCACAAAAGAAGAAGTGACTACAGCTGTACCGGCAACTGAAGAAGCCACAAAAGAAGAAGTGACTACAGCTGTACCAGCAACTGAAGAAGTTACAAAAGAAGAAGTGACTACAGATGCACCAGCAACTGAAGAAGCTCAAAAAGTAGTAAAACCATCTAAAAACACTAAATAATGGGAAAACCAAGTGTAAATATAGCCTTTGAAAACGGCAATATTGGAAGCGTTACCACAAGCCCAGACGGTGTTTGTGTAATTGTTGCCAGCGCCGTTGCCAATGGTGGCTTTGCTCTTAGCACACCATACACGGTGTATTCGCTAGCTGAAGCTGAGGCTTTGGGCATTATACCTACTGTGGCTGGAAACTACGAATTGCATAAAACAATCAAAGAATTTTATGCAGAGGCAGGTTCTGGAACTGAGCTTTGGATTTATGGTGTAGCCAAAACGAGAACATTAGATCAATTGATTGATGACTCAAAAGTGGTACTCACAGCATCAAATAGAAGAATTCGCTTTGTTGTGGCTAAATATGCGCCATCAGCTGACGATGACGAAGTAACGGCAGGTTTGAGAACTGGATTTCCAACAACATTGGCAGCGGCTCAATTGATCGCTGAAACCTATACCGAAGAGAAAACACAGCCCTTAGTCTTTATTCTTGAAGGCTACAATTATACTGGTGTCGCTGCTGACTTGGTTGGTTTCAGTAATACAACTTACAACCGTGTTGCGGTATTGATTGGTGATACTGAAAAAAGAACAGGAGCCACAGCCTCCAAAGGTGCTGCCGTTGGAGTGTTGGCGGGTAGAATTGCTAAAAATCAGGTGCATGTAAATGTAGGTCGTGTAAAAGATGGCGCATTAAGCCCTCTTGAATTTTACATAGTAGACACGCCTGTAGAGCAAGTTAATATTGATGCTTTGTATAACAAAGGCTTTCTCACTTTGACCACTCACACAGGAAAAAGCGGTTACTATTTTGTAGATGATATGCTAGCTTGTGAGGTTGAGGACGATTACCATTACCTCACACGCAGACGTGTAATTGATAAAGCTTATGTTTTGGCCAATCAAACGCTAACTAATTTTATCCTGGACACCGTTCCGTTAACGAACGAAGGAAAAATTCAAGCGGCATACGCTAAGGCTTTGGAAGCTGAAGTAGTGAGAGTAATTGCCCAAGAAATGTCGGCGAAAGGTGAGCTTTCTGTAGACCCTACTGTGGCAAATGATAACGGGGTGGAATGTGTGATTGATGTTACTAATAACGTTGCTCAAGATTCTATTATCAAAGGAAGAATAGGCGTTAGACCTCACGGTTATGGCAGATTATTAGAGTTTGCAATCGGTTTTAATACAGGACAATAATATGGCATTTAATTCAAGACAATACGAATGGGCAGATCTTACTCTTGTTTTGGGAGGGAGAGATGTTACGGGAATCCGAGGCATGAAGTACACGGAGAAAGCCGAAAAAGAAGCGCTATTCGCAAAAGGACGTTTTGCACACAGCATTCAAACTGGTAATGTAACCGTAGAGGGTGAAATCACTGTTTTGCAATCGGAATTAATTGCTTTAGAGCGAGCGGGCAACGGATCTATTTTAGGTTTAAACCTTGACGGGATTGTAGCCTTTGGAAATCCATCCTTAGGCGATGCCATGGTTACGGATAGAATCGTGGGTATCAGCTTTACTGAAGCCCCCAAAGAGCTAAAGCAAGGCGACAAAAACATGGAAATTACCATTCCATTTATTGCATTAGCCGTTTTAAATCAAGCATAAAGACAAAAAGGCATTCCTCAGGGAATGCCTTAATAAAAACAACAACAAACAATGAAAACAGCAACACCAGAACAAATAGAAGCTTGGAAGCAAGAACACGTAAGTGTCTACGCTTTGAAAGCGCCAGAATCTAATAAAATATGTTATCTGAGAAAACCTACTCGTAAAGAGCTAAGTTTTGCCACTACTGCTTCACAGCAAGATCCTTTAAACTTTAATGCCTCAATCCTAAAAAGCTGCTGGCTTCACGGCGATGAGGAAATTATGACAAATGATGCGCTTTTTTTGGGTATTTGTCCGCAACTGGATGAAATATGCGCTTTTGAACAGTTTGAACTGGAAAAGCTGTAGAGTCATTAGCAGTCAATGAGAATGACTGGCTCAGAATAGCGAACGCCCAATTGAGATATTATTTTCATCTCAATCCTGATGACTTAACTGACGAAGAGTGGGCTTCTAAATATGCAGAATTAATCTTTATCCGAAAATCAGAAAACAACTAAATGTAATGAGCAATACCTTAAGCTATATCATTCAGATCAACAGCAACTTTGATAAGGTCAACGCGAATTTTAATAAGTTTTCAAACAACGTTCAAACGGGTATTGATAAAATACAAAAGAAATTCAATTCCGTTAGTATGAACGCCTTCATTCAAAATGTAAGTGCGGCAGCTGACGGAATTAATAGTATGAATGAGCCGGGTATGAAGCTCAGTACAAATATGTACGATCTTCAGGCTATTACAGGAGTTACAGGCAAAAGCTTGAAAGAAATTGAAGGCTATGCACGACAAAACGCCAAAACATTTGGAGGTACTGCCGCTGAGGGAGTAGAATCTTATAAACTGATTTTATCTAAACTGTCCCCCGAAATTGCAAAAATGCCTAAGGCTTTGCAATCTATGGGAAAAGAGGTTTCTATTACTTCAAAATTGATGGGCGGTGATACGGTAGCAGCAACCAACGTTCTTACCACAGCAATGAATCAATACCAAATTTCCACAAAAGACCCTATTAAGGCGGCTAAGGAAATGGCTCGAATGAACAATGTAATGGCAGCATCTGCCAAAGAAGGTTCTGCTGAGTTGCCACAAATTGCTGAAGCCTTGGAGCAAACAGGTTTAGCGGCAAAAACAGCTAATGTAGGTTTTGAAGAAACGAACGCCTTTATCCAAGTTTTAGATAAAAGTGGAAAGAAAGGGGCTGAAGGAGGTGTGGCTTTGCGTAACGTGATGGCTACTTTGGCACAAGGACGATTTTTGCCAAAAGACACTAAAGCGGAATTAGCAGCTGCTGGTGTTGATGTTAATAGGCTTACTGATAACTCTGTTTCATTATCTGAACGCTTGAAGCCGTTAAAAAGTATTATGGGTGACCAAGCCTTGATTACTAAGCTTTTTGGCAAAGAAAATAACGCAGCAGCTCTCGCGATGATCTCAGGAACCGAAGAGGCTGAACGATTGACCAAAGCGGTGACTGGAACGAATACAGCCTATGAGCAGGCAGCTATTGTTATGGAAGCCCCTGAAGAAAAAAACAAACATTTGCAAGCTCGTTTAGATGATTTTAAAATTTCTCTGTTTAACGGTACAAATGGTTTGTTGGGCTATGCTAACGTGATTGGGAAAACAGCTCAAGACTTTTCAAACATGATGCCTTTGTTTAGTGGTGCTACTAAAGTCTTTTCGACAATGACCAGTGCGACCAAACTTCAAGCTTTATGGACGAATGTAGTATCAGGAGCGACCAAGCTTTGGACTGGTACTCAAGCGGCATTTAATGCAGTAATGGGTATGAATCCAGTAATAGCGATTGTTCTTGGTGTTACCGCGTTGATTACAGCGATTACTATAGTCATTTCGAAAACTGAAGGCTGGGGAAAAGCTTGGAAACATACTGTTAATGGCGCAAAATTGCTATTTGTGGCGTATGTTCAAACTGCAAAAGCCCATTTCAATACTTTGGTAAATGGCTTCATGATAGGCATTAATAAAATTCAGATTGCGTGGTATAAGTTTAAGAATGTTGTTGGTTTGGGTAATACCGCAGCCAATAATGCTCAAATATCCCAACTCAATGCACAAGTTGAAGCTCGTAAAAAATCAATCGTTGATGGTTACAAAAAAGCAGGTGGTACTGCTATGCAAGCCGCTGGTGAATTTAGAGCTGCTTATGATTCTGTAAAATGGAAAAAGGAAAAGAAAGCTACTGAAGAAAACGGAATTAGCACACCGGGCATTCCTGGTACTAACTTAGGTCAAAACAACGGCGGTTTAGGAACTGGACAGTCTGGCAATATGAAAAAGAATAACGAATCAGTGGCCACTGGAGGAACTAAGCATAATTACATCACGATAAAAATTGAGGAATTAATCGGTTTAAAAGCTGGAACGGTAAGCGGTGGTAAAGAAACCGCTAAACAATCTGGTGAAGGTGTGGCAGATGAACTATTAAGAATTTTAGCAATGGCTGGGAGCGCAACTTAAAGTTAGAGATTAGAAATAAGAAATTAGAAGTTTTAATGCTAGACAATCAAGACATATTATTTGCAAGTTTAATGGGGAGCCGTGCCGTTACATTAATTCAGAACGCCAATGTTGTGAATAATGAACTGGCTAAGCACGTGCTTCCTGTTATTCCGTTTTTGCCTTTGAAAAACAATACGAACGTAGCTGTTGAACGTGGGAGAGCTATCAATGTGAATGACAATTGGACGACTCCAAATGCAATAGACCAACAAAAGCAGTTTTTTCCGCTTAGCTTTTCTTTTAAGGAGAAGGGCGTTCGCTGGGTTTTCCCTTACGAGCCAATGATAAATATTTCTTCAGGGAATAACATTGTGAAACGAAATGTGGCCAAACAAGGTGAAAACCTTATTGGAACGATAAAGGAGCGTTGGAGTCGTAAGGACTTTGATATTACGGTTACAGGCGTTCTGATTGGTAGTATAATGCAGGGCAAGCCTGAGGACTGTTTTCCAAAAGACCAATTTGTTCAATTGTTTAACTTTTTAAAACATTCCAAAGAATTGTATGTCTATAGCCATCCTCTGGAATTGTTGGGGATTACTAAAGTAGTCATTGAAGATTATAGCTTTCCTTTTACCAAAGGCGAAAACGTACAGGCGTATGAGCTGAAATTGGTAAGTGATTTTTCGTATGATTTATTGATTAAAGAGAAAGTGTAATGTATAACATCAGATGGAGTATTAGATTCAAAACCGATGGAGTGAATTACTCCTTGCAAACAGTGGAATCCATAGACATTGAATGTAGTGTTGATAATTTGACAGATACGGCTATAATCACTTTGCCAGAGGCGTATATGAATCAAGTATTCAATATAGCTAATGAGGTAAAACGAGGTTCTGAAGTAATCATTAAAGCGGGTTATGATGACGATTTGAAAACGGAATTTGTAGGCTATGTTCAGGAAGTGGTAACCAAGGATAGCTCTTTGAAAATTGTTTGTGAAGATGCTCTGTTTTTGTTTCGAAAAGGAGTCAAAAACGTGGAGCTCAAACCGACATCGGTACCAAAGATTGCTCAACTACTAATTGACCAAATTGACCCATCATTTACGCTTGTTTGCGACTATGATATTAGCTATGAAAAGTTTGTGATTCACCAAGCCACGGCTTATGATGTTTTGAAAAAGATTGCTGAAGAAACAAAAGCTAACATTTATTTCAATACTGAAAAAAAGCAGCTCCATATTCACCCGCCTTATGTGGAAAAGTCAGGAGCCGTAATTTATAGTATGCAGCACAATGTTGAAAACAACGCTTTGGAATATAAAAAGGCCATCGATAGAAAAGTAGAGGTAACGGTTGAGAAAACCAATTTATCGGGCAAAATAGAAAGTTATACTACTGGTACTACTGGAGGCGAAAAGGTAACGCTTAAAGTGGGTTCTGTAGGATCCATTGACTTAAAAAAAATAGCTGATGCGGAACTCATAAGAAGATCCGCAGACATGTATGACGGAACGATTGACACATGGGCAATTCCATTCGTACAGCCAACGTATACAGCAACAATCAAAGATGAAGATTATCCTGAAAAGGACGGCAAATACTATATAGTGAGTGTTACCACTTCAATCAATGAAGCGGGTTTTAAAAGAACTGTTAAACCGGGAATAAAATTAAGTGTAGCCCCCTAACCCCCGAAGGGGTAATAGTAACCGAAAAGCAATAGTAAAAATGGACAAAGCATCAAAAATAAAAAGAGCCTTACTTGAAGCTTTGGGGGTTAATCCAAACCTCGCAATCACTGCTGAAGTGGTTTCGATTCAAAACAACACTTGCACGGTAAGGTTGGTTTCTGACTTGGTTCTGACCGATGTCAGACTTTGTGCCACTGTCAATGAAGGTCAAGATTCTTTTGTGATTGTTCCTAAAATAGGTTCGGAAGTGGTTTTGATGAGCCAAACGGGAACGCTTTCAGGGTTGATGGTTATTAAGGTGGATGCAGTTGAAAGTGTACTTTATAAAAACGGTGCATTTGAGTTTAAGGTTGACGGAACCACGCAGAAAGTGACTCTAAAGAATGCGAGTGCAAATTTTGGTGCATTGATTGAGAATTTGATTGATACAGTTAGCAATTCGGTCATTGATACACCTAACGGTCCAGGAGCGATAAACGCAGTTACAAAAACAGCATTAAATCAGATCAAAACACAGTTTAATTCTATTTTAAATACTGTTTAATATGAAAGATAGAGGCATACAACTTAATGATAGCGTCAACGCAGTTGAAAGTATTGATTTGAAAATAGAAGTACTACGAGGCAATGACGGTAAGATTACTCAAGGTTTGGTAATTGGACCAACTATGAACCAAAATCAGGCTTTGATTTTAATGGCGTCACCGGGAGAATTCAAATTTGAACCTACAATAGGAGTTTCTATAAGTGACTTGCTATTGGATAAGGATTATTTAAGGATGCGACACAGGATAAGAGAACATTTTGCAAAAGATGGTTTGATTGTGCAAAAATTAGAATTGTCTGAGGGGCAACCTCTTTTAATAAATGCTAGTTATGAGTAAAAATACAGCATACCAAGGGCAATGCTTTTTGGATAAAGTTTTAGAGCTAACAGGCGACATCGAAAATAGCTTCGCAATGTCTTTACTCAATGAAGTAGCTATAACAGATGATTTAGTATTAGGTAAAGAGGTCAAAGCTTCAGCGCCATCTAAAAACAAGATTGTTGCCTTTTTTGATGAATACAATAGACCAGCGACAAACTTTAATGCGATACAACAGGAATCAATTGGCAAAAACGGTATTGGTTATATGATAATCGGTAAAAATTTTATAGTAGGATAATGGCAAGAACGATAAAAGAAATAAAGGACAGTATTACAGGCTTATTTATGAGTAATGCTGTTTTGCAGGCTGCTTATGGTTTTGAAGCTGGAGCGGTTTTCGAAAATGAGTTTTCGAAAGTTTCTGTAGAATCCATATTGTTTGACATAGTAGCTTTTGCAATATGGCTGCTAGAATCAATATTCGACAACCACAAAAAAGAAATTGACACGGCACTTTATGAGCAAAAAAGCGGAACACCTAGATGGTACCGCAATATGAGTTTGGCGTTTCAATACGGTTTTGATTTGCTCGTGGACTCTGATAAGTATGATAATACAGGCTATATCGATGACCAAATCGAAGCTTCAAAAATTATAAAGTATTGCTCGGTTAAGGAATCAATTGAGAGTAATCGATTAACGATTAAAGTTGCTGGAGAGTCTGGCGACGCCTTGGAACCGCTAGACGATACCCAAATCACGGCTTTTCTTCAGTATATGTCTGAGGTAAAATATGCGGGTGTAAAATTAAACGTAGTCAACAACCCAGCAGACAAATTGCTTTTGAATATGCAAATTTATCGTGACGTCTTAGTGATAGACCAAAACGGAGTTAGCATTTTGAACGGGGATAAACCAGTGGAAAAAGCAATCCGCTCTTATATGAAGGCGCTGCCATTTGATGGTGAATTAGTATTGAACGACTTGATTGCACATTTGCGAGCTGTTGAAGGTGTGAATAACGCCAATATCACCGTTGCAACATCAAGCTACTATAATACAGCAACAAATAGTTATAGTGCATTTCAACCTATAACCGTGAAAACCATTCCAGTTGCGGGCTATTTTGAAATCGAAAACTTTAATACTGTGACCTATGTGGTATGATGTCGATTTTAAAAAATTGGCAATACTGTTGTTGCCTACAGCATTAAGAAAGGCTAAGGTCGTGGCATTTGCTCAGGCTTTACTTTCGCCAATTGCAGACCTGCACTACAGCTGGAAGCAAAAGAGAATAGCGGACTGGTACAAAATAGAACACACTGGCCAAGTATGTTATTTGCGTAAGGTGTTGAACGATGCGCTTGACGTTTCAGAGCGTCGCATTTACATAAGCGATGGCAACGCTTTTCCAAGAAAATACATTTATACCAGGGCGGAAAATAAACCGGTGTTTTTGGGGAAAATGTTCATTTACCAAAACAGCGAGTATACGAATACAGGAGTTGACTTCATTGTGTATGCGCCTACTGAAATTATGGCCACCAAAATTAACGAGCTTAATGCTTTAATCACTTATTACAAATTAGCTTCGAAACGCTATAAAGTACAACCAATATGAATAGATTAAATTTTAACCAAAGTGTTGGCTTTCCGCTAGAAACCGATATTCTTGACGAAATGCAAACCTCGTGGAGCATTCTGAATGCCTTGGGAAATATTGCGGGTAATTTTACAATCCTACAGGGGTGTATCGTGGCAGGAACCACCGTCAGTGATGGTACTGTTTTTATCAATGGCGAAGTAATTGAATTCAAAGGTGGACAGGCTCAGGAAAACGTGATTATTATAGAGCAAAAAGAGGCGCTAGAGTTTGAGGACGGAAATGCCAATGATGTTATTTACAAACGTTACGCCACTTTTGGAGCTGCAACCACTCAATGGCCTTGGGCAGGCTTTACTAGGCCGTTAGAAACTAAACTGATTGCTGAATTTTTGGCCGACAAAGAAGATAAAACTACCGTTGACGCTTTGCTTGAGCGTGTTACTGTTCTTGAAAATCGCCCGAGTAATATACCAATTGGATTGATCGCTATTTGGGATCGCCCAGCCGCTGAAATTCCAGATGGGTGGCAGGAATATGTAGATTTAAGAGGCCGTATGCCTTTAGGACATACCCCTGACGATACCGAATTCTCCTCCTTAAGAAGCTCTGGAGGTGCCAAAAACAAAACATTGTCGCTGGCAGAACTTCCGGCTCACTTCTTTACTTATTTGAAGGCTGTGGCCGGTAGAGGATATCGAACTGCCTCTGATGACAATCCATATGGTGCCAGTGAAAACGCTAACACTAATACTGTTGGTGAGAATAAAGCATTTAGCTTGATGAACCCTTATAGAATTGTTCACTTTATAAAATATACAGGATAATGGCAATAGTATCTATTAATACGATCAAGAACTGGTTTAAAACTGGTATGATCCCAACACAAGACCAATTTTGGTCAGTTTTCGATTCTTTTCGACACAAAGACGATAAAGTGCCGGTGGCCGACGTTGAGGGTATAAATGAGTTGTTGGCCACTAGAGCCAGTCAACAAGTTTTAGACAACCACTTGGCTCAAAAAGGCGCACCCAATGGCTACGCACCGCTAAATGAGTTTACCAAATTGGCGGCGCAATACTTGAACATTGTCAATGACTTGGTTACAGGAGGCGCAACCGCCTTACTGAGCGCGGAACAAGGAAAGGTGTTGCAAACGCAAATTAGCGCTATTAATACTTTACTAACTTCTGACAATGTGAATTTAGACACGATTCAGGAGTTGGTCGATGCTATTGAAACGGTGCAAATGTCGTTAAGCTCTATCTTGGTGAATGACCTTACCACTGGTGGAACCACGAAAGCGCTTACTGCTGAGATGGGGAAACAACTGGATTTAATCAAAGAAAGTACTGCCAATAAATCAACATCTATTGTTGTTGATTATTTGAGTAATATAAAATTTCCAAGCGTAAAGGCTGTGTATGATTTTTGTATGTCGGCTTTCAAAAAGAAGTTTTTAACCTTTGGTGATGTAGCCGGAATAACGCACACTTTTGGAGCGGGGTCTGAAAACACAATGTTTAAATTTTCAAACAACAATCCAATTACTGCCACGATACCAACAAACTCCACTACTCCTTTTGAGATAGGAACCGTTTTTGAAACAATTGCTATTGGTAATGGAGCGCTGACCGTAACGGGTGCACCCGGAGTTACTATACTTACGAATTTATCTAATACTTCTGTTAAAAACGAGGTGAGAAGATATACAAAAATCGATACTGATACTTGGAGTGTGGAGGGGAATATACTTATCTCAGCAATCGTTGCAAACACTTTTTTTGTTGATTTACAGAATGGTAATGACGCAACGGGAAAATACCAAGATTCATTAAAACCATTTTTAACACTTCAAGCCGCCTTAGATGTTGCAAATACTATTACTATTCCTTCTAGTTTTGCACACAAATTTGTAATACTGGGAACGGGAACGGCTAATGTTACAAAAAATCTAGGATTATTTAGCCATAATTTCGAATGCTTACACGGAGCTAGCATTTCATTTAATAATTTCAATGCAACTTTGTACGGAACAAATATAATAGCTAGTACTACAGCAGAAGCGGCCACCCCATTTGTATATACGTTTACAACTACTGGAACTTTAACATTTGGGGGAACTATAGGCGGTGTAAAAATATCGACTTCATCAAGACCAAAATTGGTAATAAATGTGGGCTCTTTAGTTTTTTCAAATGGTAGTTATTTTGGTGATATAAGTGCAGTAACAATAAATTCTACAACAACGAATTTTGGATACGCCGGAGGGCAATTTATAAATCTTAGGTTTAATTCTGCTACTCCAATAATTATGAATTTAGGAGATATAACTTCTAGTTGTACAGGCCAAGTATATTACTTATGGGCTGATTCTTCAACTGGATTATGCACTTTATCTTTTAAAAGTCTCACAGCACTTAATGCTACTGGTGTATCTTTCTATTGGCCTAATATTCCTTTTAAGGAACCTATAAAAATAGGGAATATTAATATGCCTCTATCAACTTCATTTATAGCTCTTTTACCCCCAGTTGAGATAGATTCTGCAGGAGTAACCTCTGTTGTTTGTAGAACTTTAGGAGGCTTAGTGTATTCTGGCGGAGGTAACTTTGAAGGAGTTAAATGGTTTTGGTCTGGTGACTATACAGTTACTCTTAAGAATGGTATATATAGAGTAGATAGTATTCAGCGTAGTCGTGGTTCAGGGTATCTAAGCTTAATTAATAGTGTTTTGTATATTAAATCATCTTTATTTAATGATACTTCATCGGCGGCAATAAACCTTGGAACAACAAATCTTATTACTGCTGATGGTTTTTGCAAAATAGTAAATAGTAATGCTTCGGGTACAATTGACTTATTTGGGTTTGATTTTAGTCAAAAATCAAATGGTAGAATACTAGTAAATGGAGCTTTTCATCTTGAAAGGGTAACGTACAACTCGGTATTAACAACAGTAAGTGTAATAAATACAACAACATCAATCTTATGAAATTAACCGCACAAATCTACAACAGCCCAATCCTTACCGAAGGAAAATTCGAAAATGTAACTATCGAAGAAACGGCTATCACGCTCAAACGTCAGGATTCTTATTTAAGAATTGATTTTGATATGTATGTCGAAAGAGAAGGGCAAATAGTTGTTTTAGATAAATCAACTATTGCTTTTCAAGGAATGAATGATGACGAAGTATCTACGAATAGGACTTCAACTTTCAAATTCAAAGATGATACAGAAGAGCAAGAGCCTAGACCGTTAATACCGTATCTAAATGAAAACGGAGGTAATTACCCCGAGAATTACTTCATGGTAGATTGGGGTTATCCTTCTTACGAAGACGCATTACTATATCTTAATGGAGGTTCTTTTCAAAATCCTGAAATAAGCCCTGTAAATGAGTTTGTAAAACAATGGATTCTCAATACAGTTGTTATGAAAGGTGAATTTATCGGCAAACAATTTCAATTTGTAGAGTAATATGGGTACAGCATTAGCATTTGTTTCCTTGGTTTTGGCATCCATACTATTCCCTTTGGGGTTGCTGATTACGTTTATCATCAATCTTTACAAAAGACGTTGGAAGTACTCGTTTAGCCGTTTGGATGCACAATTTTTGAGCATCGCTACAAGTATAGATGCATCGGGTAACGTGGTGTGTAAAGACTTGTTTAATCTCGCTTTAAAGAAGAAAGGAGGTTACGCATTCGGCAAACGAAAGGAAACCATATCAAGTGTGTTGGGCAAAAATCAACGTGATGACACGCTTACAGGATTGGGCAAAGCTCTCGCTTTTGTCCTAGACAAAATAGATCCAAATCATTGCTTAAAAAGTATAGACGAATTGGTCTAGTTCCTTGGGAGGACGCCTCTCGACTTCGCTCGAGATGACGGGACTTAAAAAAAATAGTCCTCCGCTTTTAAAAAGTATCTCACCCCCTTTTAAAACACAGCCCGAAAGCTTACGGAGGACATATTGTTATGTCTTCTTTAAGTTTTCGGGCTTTGCTGCGTTAAGGGGTGAGAGCCGCAAATATAGAATAATCAATCATCAATCAAAAATCGAAATGAACAAGTATCATCAAATCTTAAACAAAATCCTTGAAAAAGGAAGTATTCAACAAAACAAGAAGGGTTCAATAATCTATCTTTTAAATCAAAAGCTAGAATTAAAGCCTTATGACCTACTAGAGTTATTTGAAGGGCATCCTGTGGCACGAAAAAAGCTAAAAGATGAATTAGGTCTATTTATGGCGGGAGAACGCTCTACGGAGGCGTATCGTGATATTGGAGTAAGTTGGTGGGATTATTGTGGTCCTATCCTTGTCAATAGCTATCCAACGTATTTAGAGAAGCTTCCTAAGCTTATTGAGAAAATCAACAATGAAAAGCGCACGAGTAAGAATTATGTCTTGTTTTTGGGCTCCAATGACACCGAAAGCAATCAGCATCCTTGCCTTAGTCTTATTCAGTTTCAGATAGACAATGGTAAGCTAGTTCTAACGGCATACCAGCGCTCTAGTGACGCTAACCTAGGCTTACCTGCAGATATCTATCACTTGTACTTAATTGCAAAGCAAATCAATCTCAAGTTAAAGTCTATCACGTTGTTCTTGGGTAATGTTCACGTGTATGAAAACAACATTGAGGGCACAAAGCAGTTGCTTAACGGTGATGCGGTTAAGTTTGCTTTAAATGTTGGTTAAATGGTCTTTAAAGCGAATAAAAAAGCCTGAGCGTAAAGTTCAGGCTTTTAAGTTTTTTTGATACTTTTCGTTATGTTTTTTTATACTTTTGGTTTTGCGGATTATAATTAGGTTAAAACAATTTCTGGGAACAAAACAAAAAAATCCGTCAAGAACGAATTCAAGACGGATTTATTTGATTGAGAGATCTTAATACATTGTACTAAAATCTTAATACTCTGATATTACATCATTCCAGGCATACCTCCACCCATGTGAGCTCCACCTGCATTTTCTTCTTTGATGTCAATTAATGCACACTCAGTTGTCAATATCATTCCCGCAACTGAAGCTGCATTTTCTAATGCAATACGAGTTACTTTTTTAGGATCGATAATTCCAGCTTTTAGCATATCAACATATTCGTCAGTTTTGGCATTGTATCCAAAATCTCCCGTTCCTTCAGAAACTTTTGCAACTACTACAGAACCTTCAAGACCAGCATTTTCTACAATTGTTCTCAAAGGAGATTCTACTGCACGAGAAATGATTTGGATTCCTGTTTTTTCATCTGCATTATCTGCAACAATTGCGCTAAGTGCATTTTTAGCTCTCAATAAAGCTACTCCACCTCCTGCAACAATTCCTTCTTCAACTGCTGCGCGAGTTGCATGAAGCGCATCGTCAACACGGTCTTTTTTCTCTTTCATTTCTACTTCAGAAGCAGCACCAACATAAAGAACAGCAACACCTCCAGCTAATTTAGCCAAGCGCTCTTGCAATTTTTCTTTGTCATAATCAGAAGTCGTAGTTTCCATTTGACCTTTGATTTGGTTCACACGATTTTTGATCATATCTGCTTCACCAGCACCACTTACAATGGTAGTGTTGTCTTTGTCGATAGTTACTCTTTTTGCAGTACCCAACATTTCAAGAGTAGTATTTTCTAAAGTGTATCCTCTTTCTTCAGAGATTACAGTTCCACCAGTTAAGATAGCGATATCTTCTAGCATTGCTTTTCTTCTGTCTCCAAAACCTGGTGCTTTTACAGCTGCGATTTTCAAGGCTCCACGTAATTTATTTACTACAAGAGTTGATAAAGCTTCCCCATCAACATCTTCTGCAATAATTAATAATGGTTTTCCTGTTTGTGCTATTGGTTCAAGTATTGGCAATAATTCTTTTAGAGAAGAAACTTTTTTGTCATACAAAAGGATGTATGGACTTTCTAGTTCTGCTTCCATTTTTTCTGGATTGGTTACAAAGTATGGAGAAAGGTATCCTCTGTCAAATTGCATTCCTTCCACAACATCTACATAAGTATCCGTCCCTTTGGCTTCTTCCACAGTGATTACTCCTTCTTTACCCACTTTTGCAAAAGCATTAGCGATTAATTCACCAATAACTTCATCATTATTAGCAGAAATAGAAGCAATTTGTTTTATTTTTTCAGAATCACTTCCTACTACTTTGGCTTGTTTGGCAAGGTCTGCAACAATAGCTTCAACCGCTTTGTCGATACCACGTTTCAAATCCATTGGGTTTGCACCTGCAGCAACGTTTTTTAATCCTTCTTTCACAATGGCTTGTGCCAATACAGTAGCAGTAGTTGTTCCATCTCCAGCCAAATCATTGGTTTTTGAAGCTACTTCTTTTACCATTTGAGCACCCATGTTTTCCAATGGATCTTTCAATTCTATTTCTTTGGCTACAGTAACACCATCTTTGGTTACGTTTGGTCCACCAAAAGATTTTCCAATAATTACGTTACGACCTTTTGGTCCAAGGGTCACTTTTACTGCATTCGCCAATGCATCAACTCCACGTTTCAATCCGTCACGTGCTTCAATATCAAATTTTATATCTTTTGCCATTTTTTTTTTGTTTAAAGTTTGAAAGTTTAAATTTTCAAGTTTTTGTTCCACCTTCGGGGTTAGGGGACTAAATTATTGCAAGGATATCATCCTCACGCATAATTAGGTAATCTTTTCCCTCTAATTTTAATTCTGTTCCAGCGTATTTTCCGTAAAGTACAGAATCTCCAATTTTTACTGTCATCGTATGGTCCTTAGTTCCATTTCCTACTGCTACAACAGTGCCTTTTTGTGGTTTTTCTTTAGCCGTATCTGGAATAAAAATCCCTGACGCAGTTTTCGTTTCAGCTGCAACTGGTTCAATAAGAACTCTATCTGAAAGTGGTTTAATGTTTAAAGTCATGATTTTATATTTTTGTTGTTTTTTAATGATTTATACATTTCAGAAATTATGCCATTGTTTGATAACTGCCATTATTTCTTATAAAAAATGCCAGCTTTGACAGGCTGGCACTTAAAGTATTTATGTGAAATAAATTATTTTGCTGGTGTTGCAGGTGTGTTTTGTACAGGTGCATTTTGAACTGGAGCAGTTTTTGGTGCTGCAGATTCTGTTTTGTCAATAATTTTTGAATCAGAATCACTCAAAGTTCCAGTGAAACTTAATCCTGAAAGTAAAATTAATGCAATTAATATAGTAGCCAATGTCCAAGTACTTTTGTCTAAAAAATCAGTAGTTTTTTGTACACCACCTAACATTTGAGAGCCACTTATTGTAGAAGATAATCCACCTCCTTTAGGGTTTTGAACCATAATTACTACGATCAATAGAAAACATACTATTGTAATTAAAACTAAAAAAATTGAAAACATACTATTTATTGTTAATTGTTATTTTGTTGTACTATTTTAATATCTTTTATACGGTCTGCAAAGAAACTACTTTTTTCTGGATATTTCAAAATTAATATTTCATAAGCTTGTATTGCTTTCTGATATTTTTTTTGTTCCAAATATACTTTAGCCAAAGTTTCCGTCATTAAATAAGAGTTATCTTCTTTGTTAAGGTCCAAATTCGGGGTAAATACTACTCCGGGTTTAATGGGAGGGATTTTTGGACTGGTTTCAATGAATTTGTCGATTAGTTCTGCTTTTTTCTTTTTATCCTCGTCAATAATAGGTTCTTTTGCCATTCTTTTATTTTCTGTCGGATTTTCTCTTATTATTGGTTGTATCCTTGAAATTTGAAGCCATTGATGAAAGGAATGTGTTTCTGATTTTGAAAAATCTAATGGTTTTCCAATTTCTAATTTTTTTTCAGCTTCGGTTGTTTCAGCTTCATTCTTTGTTGGTGTCGCTTCTTTAATGGAATCAAGTATCGATTGTTCTATATTTTTATCAATTTCTGCTTTTTCAAAAGTAATGCCATGATAGTTCTCGGTATTTAATGTGGCTTCTTTTATCGAAGTAAGAATGGATTGTTCTAAAGGTGTTGCTGCAATTGTAGGTATTTCTTCTTTTTCAATAATCTGACTGTCAATTACTGTTATGTTGAGAAGTTCTTGTATCTTTTTTTCGTACGTCTTTTTTTGAATGGCGGTGAACGATTCTGAAGTGATAAAATTAAAAAGTACACTTCGGTCTGTTGTATGTGCAGCTGCAATTTTTAGAGCAAAATTATATTTGTAGCTATTTTGATTGTAAAGCCCTTTCAATCTTAAAGCTCTAGCACTTTGAAAATAAGGAAATTCATCCAATACTTTTTCTAAAGCTACCGTTTGAATTTCATTGATCTCTTCGGGTTGATTTAATAAATAATTATAGCTACTAATGTTCATTTGTTTAGAATATATTCTGTGATTTAAGTTTCTTTTGTTTATAATTCAAATTTTATAAAGTTGATTTTTTCTAGCCTAACGCTGCGAATCTGAATCCGATTTTTTCTTTAAAAGATTACCATTTTGCAAGTGATTCATTAAAAATATCTTGTGTGATTCTTTCGAAAATTTCTTTGATTGCGGCATCTTTCGTTGCTCCAGTCAATTGCTGGGATGCTGGATAATCATAATAAAATTCAAAGTTTTTTTCGAAATCATCTGCTTCTTTCTTTTTATTTGTAAAGCGAACATTTATTCGAATTTTTAATCGGTTTTGTGAAGCTTGTTGATCAGCTGTTGCAGTCATTGGACTGATTCTGTAATCTGTAATTTCACCTTCATAGGTTAAGTCTGCTCCGTTTTTTACTAATTGCAAATTGGTTTGACCTTGAATTAACTCTTGTAAAGTTAGTGTAAAAGTTCTGTCTATACCCGGTTCTATAAGTTCTGCATTATTTTGAAAAAAATTCACCTGATAAGTTTTGGCGTCAATTTTGCCAGTACCCGTAAAGTTGTAAACCGAACAACTGCTTAGAAGAAATGAACTAATTATTAAAAAAAAATAGGATGTTTTTTTCATACGAAGTGAATAATTGTATTTTTATTGGCTTAGGTTTTCACCATTTTTAATCTTTGTTTCTCTCATCGGTTTGTTTTTACTTTGTAACTCGATGATTTTTAGTGTTTTTTGAAATCACATCGATTTCTTAAATGGTGTAAATTCTAAATTGTTTTAAATTTCAAATGTACAAAAATTGGATTTGGAATTTAAATTTTAAATTTTTGTTATAAATCAAATTGTTTTATTTTTCGATACAAAGTGCGTTCGGAAATTCCTAACTCATCGGCAGCTGCTTTTCGTTTTCCTTTGTTTTTTTCTAATGATTTTTTAATCATTTCGATTTCTTTTTGTTCGAGTCGCAACACTTCTTCCTCTTCGATGGTTTCGGCTAAGAGATAATTGTTCGAATCTTGTTCTTCATATTCTTGTTCTATATTAGTATTAGATAGATATGATGTTCTTGGTTCTTCTTCAAAATCTATTTCGCTATCCTCTTCTTTGGCACCATATATTTTTTTGATAAGTGATTTGTTGGTTTCCTGTACATTGGAATTGCCATTTTGCATTAATTCTAAAGTTAGTTTTTTTAGATCATGCAGATCACTTTTCATATCAAAAAGGACTTTGTATAAAATCTCTCTTTCGGTATTAAAATCGCTATCGTTTTTTTTGTCTTTTATAACCGAAGGTAAATTATTGCCTTCTGATGGTAAATAGGTTTGCAATGTAGCTGCTGTAATATCTCTGTTTGTTTCTAAAACCGAAATTTGTTCAGCAACATTTCGTAATTGTCTAATATTACCACTCCAACGAAATTTTTGCAGTAATAAAATTGCGCTTTCATCCAGTTTTAAAGGAGGCATTTTGTATTTGTTTGCAAAATCGGCTACAAATTTTCGAAACAATAAATGAATATCTTCTTTGCGTTCTCGAAGCGGAGGCAAAGTGATGTCTACCGTACTCAAACGGTAATACAAGTCTTCACGAAATTTGCCTTTCTCGATAGCTTTGAATAAATTGACATTCGTTGCTGCTACGATTCGGACATTTGTTTTTTGAACTTGTGATGAACCCACCTTTATGAACTCTCCATTTTCTAAAACACGCAACAAACGTACTTGAGTTGTCAATGGTAATTCACCAACTTCATCAAGAAAAATAGTTCCTCCATTGGCTACTTCAAAATACCCTTCACGAGTGCTAGTTGCACCTGTAAAAGCTCCTTTTTCGTGTCCAAAAAGTTCACTGTCAATGGTTCCTTCTGGTATGGCACCACAGTTTACAGCAATGTATTTTCCGTGTTTTCTATGAGATAAAGAATGTATAATCTTTGGGATATTTTCTTTCCCAACACCACTTTCACCAGCCACCAAAACCGAAATATCAGTAGGAGCAACCTGTATGGCTTTTTCTATCGCACGATTGAGCTTTGGGTCATTCCCAATAATCTCAAATCGTTGTTTTATTGATTGTACTGTATCCATTTGCTTTTAGTCTTTTTAGTTTAAGGTTTACTTTTTCAATTTCTTAGCTAACTTTAAATCTAAATTTTTAAACTTTATTTATTAATGAAATATAAGTTTTCTACTATTGAGGTTATTTCAGCGTATCTTTTTGGATAGCAGTTTTTTCAACCTTGTGTTTTGGAAAATAGGTTCTAATAGTATAGAATGTGGTTCCAAAAGCAACGATAAAAGTAATTAAAGCGACAAGTATATTTTTTTTAGTCATATTAATTTTTTTAGTTTTTGAAGCCTTTTTTGTAGCTGATTAAATGTAATTTTATTTAACCACAAATCACACAAATTATCACAAATTCGTATTTCATGTATTAATTAGCCTTTTGTGAACTAATGATTTATTTTGAAAATTTGCAATAATCCCTATCGGGGTGTCAGCTAGTTTCATATAGTTTAATGTTTGCGCTAGATGGTCATTGCTAATTTCTTTTATTGATTTTACTTCGATAATAATGTCTGAATAGACTACAAAATCGGCATAAAATTTATGTGGTAAAATGACACCTTTGTATTCTACTGCATATTCTTTCTCTCTTTCATAAGGGATATTATGATTTCTGAATTCTATTTCTAAAGCATCTTTATAAACTATTTCGAGTAAACCAGGACCTAAAAGTCGATGCACTTCCATACATAGTCCAACGATTTCGTAGTTTTCATTCTTTTTATAATAAAAGTCATTAGAATCAGTCATTTTGTAAATTTATTCAAGAAATTAATTTGTGATAATTTGTGTGATTTGTGGTGAAAAAATCAATTCATACTTGAAAATCCAACCGCTTCACCTTTCAAAGTTCCAGAGGTACAAGATGTAATTTTCACATTTACAAAATCTCCTATTTTATAATTCTCTTTCGGAAAAACTACAGTTATACTTTGTGAATTTCTTCCCGAAAACTCTTCCTTAGATTTTTTCGAAACTTTTTCGACTAAAACTTCAACTGTTTTACCAATATATTCCTCAGAACGACTCCAAGCATGCTTTTGTTGTAAATCCACAATTTCCTGCAATCTTCTTGCTTTGACAGTTTCTGGAACATCATCTTCCATTTTTCTTCCCGCTAAAGTTCCCGGACGTTCGGAATAGCTGTACATATAACCAAAATTATATTTTACATACTCCATCAAACTCAAAGTGTCTTGATGATCTTCCTCTGTTTCGGTCGGAAAGCCCGAAATCATATCTTGTGAGATGGCTCCGTCTGGAATAATAGAACGAATTTTGTCAATCAAATCCATATATTCCTCTCGGGTATGTAAACGATTCATCTCCTTCAAGATTCGATTGCTTCCTGATTGTACAGGTAAGTGAATATGCTTGCAAATGTTAGGATATTTGGCAATGACGTGCAAAATGCTTTCATGCATATCCTGTGGATTCGATGTCGAAAAACGAATACGCATTTTCGGGAAACCCACCGCTACCATTTCCAATAATTGATCAAAATCTACTGCTGTTGCTTTTTGCATTTCAGTTGCATTGACGAAATCCTTTTTCAATCCGCCACCGTACCACAAATAACTATCTACGTTCTGACCTAAAAGGGTGATTTCCTTAAAGCCTTTGTCCCACAAATCCTGAATTTCATTCATGATACTTTGGGGTTCACGGCTGCGCTCACGCCCACGAGTGAAAGGTACCACGCAAAACGTACACATATTATCACAACCTCTAGTAATAGAAACGAGAGCTGTTATTCCGTTACTCATCAAACGAACAGGCGAAATATCACCATACGTTTCTTCTTTCGATAAAATCACGTTGATGGCATCACGTCCTTCTTCAACCTCACTCAATAAATTCGGTAAATCTTTGTAGGCATCAGGACCTACAACAAGGTCTACAATTTTCTCTTCGTCAAGAAATTTCTCTTTCAAACGTTCCGCCATACAGCCTAGAACGCCCACTTTCATCTTTGGATTAATGCGTTTTACGGCATTGTATTTCTCCAGACGTTTGCGTATCGTTTGTTCGGCTTTGTCCCGAATCGAACAAGTATTGACCAAAACCAAATCAGCTTCTTCCAAGACCGAAGTGGTGTTATATCCGCCATCAGACAATATTGATGCCACAATTTCACTGTCCGAAAAATTCATCGCACAGCCGTAGCTTTCTATAAAAAGTTTTTTGGTGTTCTCTGGTTTATGTTCCAGAACAAGGCTATTTCCTTGTTTGCTTTCTTCAATTATCTTTTCCATTGGGTATTTTCAAAGTGCAAAGATAAGGCAAATACAGTGATTATGACAAGATGTCAGCCGAAGAATTAACAACTTTTTATGTCCTTTTATAATGGAATTGAAAGCTGTGTTTTATAGAGGAGCTATTTCCCGCTTTCCGTTACAAGTCCTCACAAAAAAAGTAAAGTTTCCAAAGTCCTAGAAAGAGCTTCCTTTGGTCGCTTTTCTAGAACAGGAAACTTTTACTTTTTTCGCTCCGGGCTTTTCACTGTAATCGGGGCTAGGCATTCGTTTTCAGAATTGCATTTTGTGGAATTTAATACCCTAGCAGTTTTTCAGGACCTATTAGGTATTTAGTTAGTTTTTTCTCCAATATAAATTCCTATTTACTGTTATGGAATTCGAAACTCTTTCAAAAGAAAACCATTGGCCACTGTTTTAAATTCGGCCAATTGATTTTGAATCCAGTTTTCATCATGTCCTAATTCTTTCGCTAGTAAATGTGCCACTTTATCAGCACTAGCAATTGCAGCTCGAGCATCCAAAAATAGCAACCGGACGCGTCTCGCCAAAACATCCTCAACCGTAGTAGCCATTTCTTGGCGAATAGCCCAAACGACTTCAGCTAATGTATAATTGTAATTTGGATGTAGTTTTTCTTTCAATTCAGGTTTGCTTTCTTGTATTTCTATGATTGCTGTTTTATCTGTTCCATAAATATATAAGTGATTTTCAAAATCTTCAGCACAGTTTTTCTTATTTCCATGAATAGCCAAATGTTCCGTTTTACATTTTTTTTTCGGTAACTGATGCACTTTGATGGCTTTGTCAATAATGTCTTCTGCAATTTTTCGATACGTGGTCCATTTGCCGCCAGTGATGGTGATTAATCTGGATTCGGATACAATTATTTTGTGGCTACGAGAGACTTCTTTGGTGCTTTGTCTTTTTTTTTCAGGTGCTGCCAAAGGTCTTAACCCTGCAAAAACCGAAAGGACATCGCTTCTTGTTGGTTTCTTAGTTAAGTATCTTTGAGCTGTTTTCAGTACAAAATCAATTTCTTCTTCGAGTGCTATTGGTTCAAGATCTGATTTTTTTACCAAAGTATCAGTAGTTCCCATAATAATTTTATCGTGCCACGGCACAGCAAAAAGTACTCTTCCGTCACTTGTTTTTGGAATCATTAAAGCATTCTCTCCTTGTAAAAAAGTTTTGTCAAATACCAAATGGATACCTTGACTTGGAACAATATATTTTTTATAAACCGTATCGTTCATCTTCATAATAGCATTGGTAAATACTCCCGTTGCATTAATCACAGCTTTGCCTTGTATCGTATATTCCTCTCCTGATTTTTGGTCAGAAGCTATGACTCCTATAATATGGTTTTTATCGTCTTTTAGTAATTGTGTAACTTTTAAATAATTGACTACGCAAGCTCCCTTTTCTATTGCAGTTTGTGCTAGGTTAATCGCGAATCGGGAATCGTCAAATTGACCGTCGTGGTAGAGGACACCACTTTGCAATCCTTTTGATTCTATGGATGGGATTAATTCCAGTGTCTTTTCTTTCGATAAATATTTTGAACTTCCAAGACTTAGTTTTCCAGCTAATAAATCATATAATTTTAATCCAATGGTATAAAAATAGCCACCCCACCAATTGTAATTAGGAATAATGAAGGATTCGTTTTTGACCAAGTGTCCCGCGTTTTTTTTCATTAAACCTCGTTCTTTTAAAGCTTCTATGACAAGGGATAAATTACCTTGTTCTAAATAACGAACACCTCCGTGAGCTAATTTAGTGCTTCGGCTTGAGGTTCCTTTGGCAAAATCTACCGCTTCTAAAAGTGTAGTATTAAAACCTCTACTTGCCGCATCCACCGCAACACCTAAGCCATTGGCGCCACCGCCAATTACGATGAAGTCCCAAATTTGGTTTTTTTTGAGTTTTTCTAGTTGTTCATTTCGATTCATTATATAATAGTAAAGGTTAGATTTGGTCTTTTGTAGTAAATTTAACTAATTATTTAAAGGTTTTACTAAAAAAATAAATATAAGTTCAAGTTGTCCTTACCTATATATTATAGTAGGAAAAGAAAGGTTTGTTTTCTTAATTGTAAAAGGACTTCTTGTAGTAATTGACTTTAATTGTTGTTTTTCAATCTTAGTTATTTACATTTAGCATTAATAATAAAAGGCTAAATAATTAGGAGTTTTGTTTGGTAGGAATGGTTTGTTTGCCGATTAAAATGGTTTTTAAAATCAAGGAAAGGCCGATATTTAAAAAAAAAAATTACTTTTGCGGTTCAAACATAAGCAAAATGGCAAAGAATTTAGTGATAGTTGAGTCCCCTGCAAAGGCAAAAACAATCGAGAAATTTCTAGGAAGTGATTATCAGGTAGAGTCAAGTTATGGGCATATAGCCGATTTGCCTTCCAAAGAAATTGGGGTTGATGTTGAAAACGGATTTAAACCCAAATATGAAGTTTCCGCAGATAAAAAAGCATTAGTGTCCAAATTAAAGACTTTAGCCAAAAATGCCGATATGGTTTGGTTAGCTAGTGATGAGGATCGCGAAGGAGAAGCTATTTCGTGGCATCTTGCTGAAGAATTGAAACTTAAAAAAGAAAAAACAAAACGTATTGTTTTTCATGAGATTACCAAGTCGGCTATTCTTAAAGCTATTGATAAACCTCGTGAAATTGATTATAATTTAGTTAATGCACAGCAGGCTCGAAGAGTTTTGGATCGTTTGGTTGGTTATGAATTATCACCGGTGCTTTGGAGAAAAGTCAAAGGAGGTTTGTCTGCCGGACGTGTTCAATCGGTTTCAGTACGCTTGATTGTGGAAAGAGAACGCGAAATTCAAAATTTTACTGCAGTGGCAACGTATTCTGTAGTGGCTGAATTTACAAACGAAGTAGGAAAGTCTTTCAAAGCAAAACTTCCAAAAAATTTCAATACAAAAAAAGAAGCCGAAGATTTTTTAAAACAAAACATAGGTTCTACATATAAGGTAGCTGATTTAGAAACCAAGCCTACCAAAAAGTCTCCTACATCACCTTTTACAACTTCGACTTTACAACAAGAAGCTGCTAGAAAATTGTATTTGCCTGTTGGAATAACCATGCAATTAGCACAACGTTTGTATGAAGCTGGACTTATTACATATATGAGAACAGATAGTGTAAACTTGTCCAAAGATGCTATGGATGCTGCACAAGCCGAAATAATTAAGTCTTATGGAAAAGAATTTTCTAATCCACGTACTTTTGTCAATAAAAGCAAAGGGGCACAAGAAGCTCACGAAGCCATTCGTCCAACTGATATGTCTCTTCATACTGTTGATATTGATAGAGATCAAGCTCGATTGTATGATTTGATTTGGAAACGAACTTTAGCTTCTCAGATGAGTGACGCTAAATTAGAACGTACCAATGTAAAAATTGAAGCAAATAATCACGAAGAAATATTTACTGCTTCTGGAGAGGTTTTGCTTTTTGAAGGATTCCTAAAAGTTTATCTTGAAGGACACGATGATGAAGAAGAGGAACAAGAGGGATTGTTGCCTGCATTGAAGGTTAATGAGACATTACAAAATAATTACATAACTGCAACCGAAAGATATTCTAGAGCAGCTGCAAGATATACTGAAGCTTCTTTAGTAAAAAAATTAGAAGAACTTGGAATAGGTCGTCCTTCAACTTATGCTCCTACGATTTCTACAATTATCAACAGAAATTATGTTGAAAAAGGTAATCTAGAAGGGCAAGAGAGAAATTATACGCAGCTGACTCTGCAATCGGGTAAAATGATAGAGAAGTTGCTCAAAGAAAACACAGGTTCTGATAAAGGGAAATTAGTTCCTACGGATATTGGTACAATTGTTACCGATTTTTTGGTAAAAAACTTTGGAAACATTTTGGACTATAATTTCACAGCTAAAGTTGAACATGATTTCGATGAAATTGCTGAGGGAAATATTGAATGGACAAAGATGATGCAGGAGTTCTACGATCAATTTCACCCAACAGTAAAAGATGTTGAAGCCAATGCGGATAGAGAAAGTGGAGAAAGAATATTGGGGATTGATCCTGAATCTGGTAAGCCGGTTTCAGTTCGTTTGGGTAAATTTGGACCAATGGCACAAATTGGCGATGCTGAAGATGAAGATAAAAAATTTGCAAGCCTCAGAAATGAACAAAATATTGGTAATATAACTTTAGAAGAAGCATTAAATTTATTTCTGCTTCCAAAAAACTTGGGTACATATAAAGATGAAGAAGTAGAAGTGAGTAATGGTCGTTATGGGCCTTATGTACGACACGGATCTGTTTTTATATCTTTACCAAGAGGGGAGGATCCTTTGGATGTTTCTATGGTAAGAGCTCAAGAATTAATAGATGAAAAAGCGATTGCCGATGCACCAATTGCTGTTTATAAAGGCGAAGGAGTACAAAAGGGGACTGGTCGCTTTGGTCCGTTTATAAAATGGAACGGAATTTTTATTAATGTAAGTAAGAAATACGATTTTAATAATTTATCTCAATCAGATATTGAAGCTTTAATTGAAGATAAACTTCAAAAGAATATTGATAAAGTGCTTCATAACTGGGAAGATGAAGGGATTTTGGTTGAAAAAGCACGATGGGGTCGATCTGTTATTACAAAAGGCAAAATAAAAATTGAATTGAGCAAAGATGTTGATGCTACAAAATTGACATTGGCAGAAGTTCAGGAAATGATTGCTAAAAAAACACCCGCTAAAAAAGTTGCAGCAAAAAAAACGACAACAACTAAGAAACCAGCTGCTACGAAGCCCGCTGCCAAAAAAGCTGTTGCAAAAAAGAAATAAAGAATAACATTCAAACGATTCGCTCTTTTTCATAAATAAGTGTTGTTTTGGTGTGAAATAAGGAATGAAAAAATATAAAAAATGGAGTTTGACTTTTTAGAACCATTAGATAAGGAATTTCTAAATCATATTTTAGAATTGTCTGCTCAACAATTTGGTAGTAAAATTGTTATACATACTAATGATGCTATACCCGATTTGGATAAAATTGATATTGCAATAATTGGTGTTTTGGAAAATAGAGGCAATAAGAACGGAAGTAATGATAATGATTTAAGCGCTATTCGGAAACAATTGTATGGAATGTATCCAGGAAATTGGAAAGCTACTATTGCTGATTTAGGAAATATTCTTGCTGGTAACACAAAAGAAGATACTTTTTTTGCACTGAAGAAAATTATATCGAGTCTTGTAAAGAAGAAAATCATCCCTTTAGTTATTGGAGGTTCTCAAGATTTGACTTATGCAATGTATCGTGCTTATGATAATTTAGAGCAAATGGTCAATTTGGTGGCTATCGATAGTAAGTTTGATTTTGGAAGGGAAAATGAAGGAATCAGTTCAGATTCTTTTTTGACAAAAATTATTATTGAAGAACCTAATAATTTGTTTAATTTTTGTAACATTGGATATCAAACCTATTTCAATTCTCAAGAAGAAATCGATTTAGTTGAGAAATTGTTTTTCGATGCATATCGACTAGGCGAGGTGTCAAATAATATTTCAATTGCTGAACCCGTTTTTAGAGATGCTGATTTAGTTAGTATCGATTTAAATAGTGTGAAATCAGCTGATTCTGGCAATTTTAATGTTTTCAATCCAAATGGTTTTAATGGAAAAGAAATTTGCTCTTTGTCCAGATATGCCGGCATAAGTGATAAAGTAAGTTCTTTTGGTGTTTTTAACCATCATAATACGAAACAAGAGGCAGTTTTAATAGCTCAAATATTTTGGTATTTTATCGAAGGATACCACTATAGATCAAATGAATATCCTTTTGGAAGCAGGGAAAATTATTTAAAATATATTGTCCCATTAGAAGATGAGGATTTGATTTTTTATAAAAGTGATAAAACAGATAGATGGTGGATTGAAATACCATTTATTTCAAGTTCGAACAATAAGTTAAAAAAAAATACGTTGTTACCGTGTTCGTATGAAGAATATTTAGCTGCTTGTAATCAAGAAATGCCTGAAAGATGGTGGAAAGCTCAAAGAAAAAATGTTGTTTGATTTTGAAAAGTCTTTTTTTGTATTGACTTTTAATGATTAGAAATGTTAAAATTATGCAAATACTTTAGTCATTTCTGATATACTTACAAATTTTTTAAAAAAGTGTTTTTTATCGCACTTTTTAATCGCTTTAACGACAAAATATTTTTTTTTAAGAAATTTTAATATACATTTGACCAAATAATTACAGACTAAAAAAGTATTGTTTTTTAGGTTAAAAATAAATAGGTTTGCAGTCTTAAGATAATAATGAATAGATAACCCCAATTTTTATGAAGAATTTCATTGCATTTACGGCAATTTTAACAGTGTTGATTAGCTGTGGTAGATCAAGCGACAAAGGTGAGTTGGTTGGTGTAAAAGGAGCAAAATGGCATCCCGAAAAACCTTATGGAATGACATTAGTGCCAGGAGGTTCATATATAATGGGTAAATCAGATGATGATGTTGCTCATGTAGGTGATGCTCCAACAAAAACTGTAACTGTAAGGTCTTTTTATATGGACGAAACTGAGATTACAAATAGCGAATACCGTCAGTTTGTAGAATGGGTAAAAGATTCTACAATCCGTTTTCGTTTAGCTATTTTAGCAGAAGATAGTGGTCAAGGTGCCGCTAGTGATGCTAAAGGTAAAGGAAAAAGTAATGGTGGTAGTATAGCAGATTATTCTTTTAATGATTCTGATCCAGAGAAAATGTCTGCATATGATAAATACATGTATGAAAATTATTACAGTATTGGTACTGATAAGGATCCAAATGCATATAAAAGGTTAAATAGAAAAGCTAAATTAATTAAGGATACCAAAAAATATCCAGACGAATACTATGTAGAAGTTATGGATTCTATGTATCTGCCTCTAGAAGCTTCCTATAATGGATTGAGAACTATAGATGTAAATAAATTAAAATTCCGTTATACTTGGATGGATATTCAGGCAGCTGCTAAAGCAAAAGTTGGTAAAAGGCAAGATTTTATAAGAACTGAAGAGGTAAAAGTATATCCTGATACTACGGTTTGGATTAAAGATTATGCTTACTCCTACAATGAGCCAATGCATAATGATTATTTTTGGCACAAAGCTTATGGGGAATATCCTGTAGTAGGTGTTACTTGGAGTCAGGCCAAAGCTTTTTGTGCGTGGAGAACGTTAAATAAAAACAGCTATTTAAAGTCAAAGAAAAATCATGTTGACAATGTAAATTCATTTAGATTACCAACAGAAGCAGAATGGGAATATGCTGCTAGAGGTGGTTTAGAATCTGCTACTTTTCCATGGGGTGGCCCTTATACAAAAAGTGATAGAGGCTGTTTCTTAGCAAACTTTAAGCCTAATAGAGGTGATTATGCAGCTGATAATGCTTTGTATACTGTAGAAGCTAAATCGTATGAAACTAATGGATTTAACTTATACAACATGGCTGGTAATGTTGCAGAATGGACGGACTCTGCTTATGATGCAAATTCTTATGATTTTGTTTCTACAATGAATCCTGCTGTTATTGATAATTCTAATAAACGTAAAGTTATAAGAGGTGGATCTTGGAAAGATGTTTCTTATTTCCTTCAGGTAAGTACTCGTGCTTTTGAGTATTCAGATTCTGCCAGAAGTTACATTGGATTCAGAACAGTTCAAGATTATATGGGTACTCAAACAACCGGTAATAGTACAAGTAAAAAAAAATAACCTAAATCAATTTAAATAAACCTAATAAATTAACTAAAAAAAATTACAAAGATGGCTATATTGAGCAAAAAAACAATGAATTTTACGTATGGAATGGGAGCGGCAGTAGTAATTATTGGAGCACTTTTTAAAATTCAACATTACCCTGGAGCAAGTGCATTATTAATTGTTGGTCTTTGTACTGAGGCTTTTATTTTTGCTCTTTCTGCATTTGAACCAGTTGAACATGAATTGGATTGGTCTTTGGTGTATCCAGAATTAGCGGGCGGTGAAAAGATTGTGCGAAATGATGTGGTTTCTGAAGATGCAGATGGTATGTTATCTGCAAAATTAGATGCAATGTTAAAAGAAGCTAAGATTGATGGAGCTTTAATGAATAGTCTAGGAACTAGCATCAGAAATTTTGAAGATGCTTCTAGAAATATTTCTCCAACGGTTGATTCAATTGCTGCTACAAAAAAATATAGTGAAGAATTATCTATGGCTGCTGCTCAAATGGAATCTTTAAATAGTCTTTATAAAGTTCAATTAGAAAGTGCATCAAGAAATGCTGAAGCTAATAAAGAAATTGCTGAAAACGCTAGCAAATTAAAAGAACAAATGCAATCAATGACCGCAAATATTGCTTCTTTAAATAATGTTTATGGAGGAATGCTTACTGCAATGAGTAATAAAGGATAATTAGTTTTTTAACTATTTAAATAAATTAATAATAAACTAATTAGAAAAAATGGCAGGAGGAAAACTAACCCCTAGACAGAAGATGATTAACCTTATGTATTTGGTTTTCATTGCAATGTTAGCATTAAATATGTCCAAAGAAGTATTATCAGCTTTTGGATTAATAAACGAAAGATTTGAAACTGCAAATGGTTTGGCTATAACATCAAATGAGGCTATTTTAGCAGATTTGGATATGAAAGCTCAAGACAAACCAGAGCAATATAAAGTTCCTAATGAAATCGGAAAAAAAGTAGCTATTGCATCGTCTACTTTTTACAAGTATATTGAATCTCTTAAACAAGGTTTTACTAAAGATATTGAAAGAGAAAAAGACGGTAAATTGCCATACGAGACTATGGATAATTCATCAAAATTAGATGAATCTTGGTTTAGTGGTGATGGATTATCAGCAAAAGGTAAAGAAGTAGCAGCTGCTATTGATACTTACAAATCTACTATAGTAGCTACTTTAGGAAATGATCCTAAGTTTAAAGATATTGTAGCTGAATTTAATACTAAATTTAATACTGGTGATGTTGTAGATAAAGAGGGTGTAAAGAAAAATAATTTAGATTATAATTTTAAACATTTTCCTTTAATAGCGTCAGTTGCTAAATTAACAGCTACTCAAAATGATGTTAATACTATCGAAAATCAAATTTTAAGCAGATTAACTGGTGCAACTGCTGTAGCTGCAGCATCTATGAAAAATTATACTGCTATTGTAATTCCTGAGAAATCAGCTTTCTTTTCTGGTGAAGCGGTAAAGGGAAAAATTGTACTAGGTCGTTTTGATAAATCTACAGTACCTACAAAAGTTGTGGTGAACGGTAGTAATCTTAATCTTGGATCTGCGCTACATGATGGTCAAGTTGATTTTAGTTTTGGTGCCGGTAATGTTGGTGAACATGATATTAATGGTAATTTTACTTTTATGGAAGATGGTAAACCTGTTGCGATTCCAATTATTGGTAATTATGTAGTAGTACCTAAACCAAATTCTGCTACAATTTCTGCTGATAAAATGAATGTTGTATACAGAGGAGTTACTAATCCTATGACTATTTCTTTTGCTGGTATTTCAGCTGACAAAGTTAGTGCTTCTGCACCTGGATTAAGTTCTGCAGGTAAAGCTGGAGCTTACAATATGAATCCTGGTCAGGGATCTGAAGTAGTTATCAATGTGACTGGAACTTTGCCTGATGGATCTAAAGTTTCTGATAAAAAGACCTATAGAATCAAAGGTATACCACCTCCAGTTGGAGCTATTGGTGGAGAAATGGGAGTTGTAAAAGGAGCGAAATCTCGTTTGGAAGTTTCTCAAGTTTCAGCAAAATTACCTGATTTTGATTTTGATGTAAAATTAAATGTAGTTGGGTTTACGTTAAAAGTTGCTGGACAAGCTGCTGTAATAGTATCTGGAGATAGAGTTAATGCTCAATGTAAAACTGCTTTAGCAAGAGCAACAAGAGGTGACCAAGTAACGATTTCAGATATTAAAACTAAATTAGTTGGTTCGGATATCATGCTTTCAAGAACTGCCGTAGTAATTTACGAAATACAATAATATTTAAGTTAAAAATTTACCTACTTAAATAACTTAATAATTAATTAAAGATGAAAACTAAAAATTTAGTAGCTGTTGTAGCATTTGTTGCAGGAAGTTTTGCTTCATTCGCACAATCTAATTTGCTTAATGCTAAAACACCGGATCAAATAGGTGTAAAGACTAAATCTCAAGTGTCCCTTGATAATGATAAACCATTAGCTTATGGTTATGTTGATGATAGAGATATTTTAATGGGAAAAACAACTTGGGAGATTGTTGATTTGAGCGAACGTTTTAATTTTCCTCTTTATTTCCCTATTGATTCTGTTAATATAGGTAAAGACAGGAGATCTTTGTTTGATGTATTAATAAAAGGGATTAAAACAAATAAGATAACTGAAGTGTATACGGATGATTATTTTAATACTAAAAGAACCTTTAAGGATATGAGTAGTTCATTTACTTACATTGATACAACTGATGCTGGTAAAGAAATTATTAATGCGAATCGTGATGCTTATTTTCCGAAAGAAACTGTTACTTATAAAACTGTAAAAGGAAAAAGAGAGAAAGTTATTATTCCTGCAGCTGCTGGACAGGTTTTAGATCCTCAGTTTATTAATAAAAAGGAATTAACAGCTCAAGATATTACTGGATACAAATTGAAAGGATATTGGTATTTTGATAAACGTCAAAGTGAGTTGAAATATCGTTTGTTAGGAATTTGTCCTATTGCTCCTGAAGCTAGAGAAGTTGGTAATGACAATCCAGATTATATCGATTTGTTTTGGATATTTTATCCTTCTGTTCGAGATTATCTTCACGGTTATTTAGCATTTAATGAAAAAAATTCTTCTATGCCAATTTCTTTTGATAGGATTTTAGATTCACGACAATTTAGTGGTATTATTTACAAGGAAGAAAATGTTTATGGTGACCGTTTAATTACTGAATATGTAAATGAAAATGCATTGAATCAGTTATTAGAATCGGATAGAATTAAAGATAAAATTCGTGATTTTGAACACGATATGTGGAATTACTAAAACTCCATTATTTTATAATAAAAACTCTTACTTTATTTAGGTAAGAGTTTTTTGTTTTTTAATTATTACAAAGTTATGATTGATTATTTAATTGTTGGTTCTGGACTTGCTGGTATTTCTTTTGCTGAATGTGCTTTGAGATATAATAGAAGTATATTGGTATTTGATAATGATTCTCAGAATTCTTCCAAAATTGCAGGTGGATTATATAATCCTGTTATATTGAAACGTTTTAGCGAAGTATGGCGTGCTAAAGAACAACTGGAAATAATGAGTGATTTTTATTCTAATTTAGCTTCTAAAATTCAAATCAAATTTGATTTTAGAATTCCAATTTTGCGTAAGTTTTATTCTATTGAAGAGCAAAATAATTGGTTTGCTGCTTCCGATAAAGAGTCTTTAGCTTCTTTTTTGTCAACCAGTTTGTGTTTTAAAAATTATGATGGAATAGAGTCTCCTTTTGGATATGGTGAAGTATTACAAACGGGTTACCTTGATACTGCCGCATTGCTTGTAAACTATCAAAAATATCTTTTGTCGCATTCACTTTTGGTCAAGGAAACTTTTGATTATGATGCATTAATCATTCAAGAGGATTTTATTACTTATAAAGGTATAAAAGCAAGAAATGTTGTTTTTGCCGAAGGTTTTGGTTTGCATTCTAATCCTTTTTTTAATCAATTGCCTTTGGATGGGACAAAAGGGGAATTGTTTATTATTAAAGCTCCAAATTTGAATTTAGATGTTATTGTTAATACCAGTGTTTTTATTTTGCCATTAGGGAATGATTTGTTTAAAGTTGGAGCAACATACAATTGGAAAGACAAAACCGATTTGCCCACAGAAGAAGGAAAAAATGAATTGATGGAACGAGTTCGTGAAATAATTTCCTGTGAATTTGAAGTTGTTCAACATTTTGCAGGAGTTCGACCTACCGTAAAAGATAGAAGACCGCTAGTGGGTACCCACGACCAATACAAAAGATTTCATATTTTGAATGGTTTAGGCACACGCGGGGTAATGCTTGGTCCAGCAATGGCTAAAGCATTGTTTGATCATATAGAAAATGATTTTATATTGGATAAAGAAATAGATATAAAGAGATTTACCAATAAAAAAGGAAAAAAATCTTAGTTATTTTTTTGTGGTAGGATCATAAGATACGAACATATTGATATAAATGTTTCTTGACCATCGCAATACTATTGGAAAACATATTATTAATGTTGCAATAATGATGATAAAGGAAGTTTTTATACTAGCATTAAAAAAAAGATAGGATACTATAAATGCAGCTATTCCTAAAGCAACATTTAATCCATAACTTACATACATTGCACCGTAAAAAAAAGAAGGTTCAATTTGATATTTAAGGCCACAATGGCTGCAATTTTCATTCATTTTGAGAACTGAACCTAAATGTAAAGGATTTTTATCCACATACATACTCTCATTCATGCATTTTGGACAAGTTCCTGTTAAAATGCTATATAATTTGGATCCTTTTTTTAACATTTGCAAAAAAATTAATTTTTCTATTTTTAGAAAGCACAAATTTACTAATACATTAAGGAATAAAATAATTAATAGATGCTTAATATACATAATTTATCGGTTTCGTTTGGTGGTTCTTATTTGTTTGAAGAAGTTACTTTTCGTTTGGGAGCTGGAGACCGTGTTGGTCTTGTTGGAAAGAATGGAGCAGGGAAATCGACTATGCTTAAAATACTGGCAAAAGATTTTGCTCCAGATTCAGGAGTAATTTCGCAAGAAAAAGAAATTCGGATGGGGTTCTTGCGTCAGGATATTGATTTTGAAGTGGGTAGAACCGTTTTAGAAGAAGCTTACGAAGCATTTACTGAAATAAAAATAGTTGAAAAAAAATTAGCTGACATCAATCATCAATTGGTTACTCGAACTGATTATGAAAGTGAAGAATACAGTCAAATTATTGAAGATCTTTCGGATTATACACATCGTTTTGATTTATTAGGGGGCTATAATTATGTAGGTGATACCGAGAAGATTCTTTTAGGGTTGGGTTTCAAACGTGAAGTTTTTGACAATCAAACCGAAACTTTTTCAGGAGGTTGGAGAATGCGTATCGAATTAGCGAAATTATTATTGCAATCGAATGATGTTTTATTACTGGATGAGCCTACAAACCACTTGGATATTGAAAGTATTATTTGGCTAGAAAGTTTTTTGCGCAGTTATCCTGGAGTTGTTGTTATTGTTTCGCACGATAAAATGTTTTTGGATAACGTAACCAACAGAACTATTGAAATATCACTTGGTAAAGCATACGATTTTAATAAACCGTATTCTCAATATCTTGAATTACGTCATGAAATTCGTGAAAAGCAATTGGCTACTCAAAAAAATCAAGCTAAAAAAATAGAAGAAACCGAAAAATTAATTGAGAAGTTTAGGGCTAAAGCCTCTAAAGCTTCTATGGCACAGTCTTTAATTAAAAAGCTGGACAAAGTAGAACGTATTGAAGTGGACGAAGATGATAATTCGGTGATGAATATTTCGTTTCCAGTTTCAAAAGAACCGGGTAGAGTAGTTATAGAAGCTGAAAATGTAACTAAAAGCTACGGTGACAAAACGATTCTTAAAGATATTAGTTTGTTAGTAGAGCGTGGAAGTAAAATTGCTTTTGTTGGTCAAAATGGACAAGGAAAATCAACTTTCATAAAAGCCATTGTTGATGAATTTGAATATCAAGGGTCTATTAAGCTTGGGCATAATGTACAATTGGGTTATTTTGCTCAAAATCAAGCAGAATATTTAGATGGCGAAATTACTTTGTTGCAAACGATGGAAGATGCGGCTATGGATACCAACCGTATGAAAGTGCGCGATATGCTGGGTTCTTTTTTGTTTCGTGGAGATGATGTTGAAAAAAAGGTTAAAGTCCTTTCTGGAGGTGAAAGAAACCGTTTGGCGCTTTGTAAATTATTGCTGCAACCAATCAATGTTTTGTTAATGGATGAACCTACCAATCACTTAGACATTAAATCTAAGAATGTATTGAAAGCGGCTTTGCAAAAGTTTGGAGGAACTTTATTGCTGGTTTCTCACGATAGAGATTTCTTGCAAGGAATGTCAAATATTGTTTATGAATTTAAAGATCAGAAAATTAAAGAATATTTAGGAGATATCAATTATTTCTTAGAAGAACGCAATATGGAAAATATGCGTGAAGTGGAGAAAAAAGATGCCTTGAAAGCAACTAATGCAAAGGAAAGCAACAAAGCTTCCTACGAAGATCAAAAAAAGGGAAAGGCTCTGCAAAACAAATTAAGCAAAGTAGAAAGTCAAATAAAGCAATTGGAAAAAGATATTCAGCATGATGATAAGTTATTAGCTTCTAACTATGATAAGCATATTGAAGATGCATCCTTTTTTATTGCCTATAACAAAAAGAAAGCGGAGTTGGATAAATTGCTACTTGATTGGGAAATTGTCCAGGAAGAAATTGATAATTTGTAGAAAATAAAATACAGAGAATAGTAAATTGAGGTCAGTAAGTAGGTATTAGAAAGATCAAATTTGTTATCTGAGCTAAGCGAAAGTTTGTCTATTTTGACGAACTTTCGCTTTCTTTTTTTGTCTAAATTCTTAATGAAATCTGCCTTCTGAAATCTGCCTTCTGAAATCTGTAAACTGATTACTCTTTAAAAGGGCTTCTTTCTTTCCAAACAATTTCGGGTTCTAATAATGGAAATATTTTTGGAACGTGTTTGTTTATTTGTGAATTATTGTGTTCCATAAAGCCATACATTTCCAATGGTTTTGCCCCAACTGAACTCTTGATTTCTAAAGCAGTTCTTGAAAATATAATTTCTTTGAATCCTTTATTAATAGAATAGGCAATCATGTCATAAAGCATGTTTAAATACAACATTTTATCTTTTTGAATTGTATCATCATAACCCAAAAAATAGGTGTCGATCGCATTTCCATTTTTGATTAACGTATTGAAACCAATAAGTTTTTCATCTAAAAAGTAACCATAAAATAAAAATTTGTCTTTTAGAATTTCTTTGAAAACTCTAAAATGATTTTTAGTTAGAAAAAAAGTATTAAAAGGGGCGCTTTGTGCAACGTGATGGTATAAATCATAAATAGTATCCTCATACTTAATGATATCTTCCAAATGTAATTTTCTCTTTTCAATCCCTTCTGCTTTTTTTCGGGCTCTTTTGTATTGATCGCGGTATTTTTTGGTTAAGGAATCTATATAATCTTGCTCTGATTTCCATTCCACTTTAATTTTAAAAATCATGTTTGGTTGGATGCAATACCTATAGTTTTTTTTGAATAAATCGATAGTGAAGTTGTCGGCATCTTTTTGAGAATAATCTTTAAAAGTCGTAATGTGAACCTTTTTTCCAATGGATTTAAATCTTGTTTTTAAAGTTTCAGTTGCTTTCTTTAAGGTTTTAATACCTTCTATTGCTGAAATTGAATCTGAAAAAACATAAGAATTTTGGCCCGTAAGCATATTATTTCCAATAAGCAATACATGAGAAGCAAAGTTTTTGAGAATAAATTTCCGGACGGAAGCTTTAACACATCGATCCCTATCTCCAAATGATTCTAATTTATTTAAATCTAAAAACTGTGAAATTGCAATACCAACCAAAATTTTAGCTTCGAAAATACCAATATAATGGCAAGTCATATTAGAAGGGGCAGATTTTTCTAATATTTCAAAATACTCTTTAGATAAAAAAATATTTTTGGAACCTAAATCATCCCAGTTTTCAGGAAGTTGGTCTTTGGTTTCATATATTTGATAAGAAAGAGTTGTTTTCAAATTGGATTTGTATTTTTATTCAAATTTAGCCAATAAAGTTAATTTTATACGGTATTGTTTTAAATTATCTAACTTTATAAAAACAATACGTTATGGAAACATATAATGAAGAGTCAGCGAAACCTTTTTTAGTAGATTTGGCGAACTGGCATTTTAAAGAAGATGCTATAGAAAAGGAATTTAAATTCAAGAATTTTATGCAAGCACTTGGTTTTATAGTCCAAGTTGGAGTTTTGGCCGAAAAAATGAATCATCATCCAGAATTGTTTAATGTATATAATAAAGTAAATATTCGTTTGAACACACACGATTCGGGCGGGGTGACAACTAAAGATTTTGAGTTGGCCAAACAAATTGAAAGTTTATTTTAATTAAAAAGCCTTATTTCTATTGAGTTTAGAAATAAGGCTTTGTTATTTAACATTGATTTATAACCAACCGCATATCAATGATCCTATTATGGTCAAGGTAACCAGCCAATATCCAGCGTGTATCAAAATGTATATCCAAGATTTTCTTTCAAATAAACCGTTTATTGCAATTACAGGGAAAGCAAAAAATAAACCCGACATAAAGCCGTGTAAGGCACCATGTTTAAACGTTCTAAAGGCAGTTCCATAGTCGGTCATAAATGCCTTAAATGAGGGGAGTGCCTCACTTATTTTAAAAGGGCCACCTACCATTCCTATCGCACCAGACTGGTGTATTGTTAATGACATTTCGGTTAAAATGATAAAAAGGGAGAAGATATAAGTAAGTCCGAAAATTTTCAGCATATTCCCTTTTGCGAGTTCTTCTTGTGTAAGTCCAGTTTCTTTCATCCAAGTTGTTCCAAATACTTTTGGGTGATACCAAATAAATCCAACTACTAATGTTGTAAAGGCACTTACTAAAATAGCTATCCAATTCATTTCCATATTTTTAGGTTTTAAGGTTAGGATATCAAATGTAATTATTTTTTTTTAACTGTAATTAGGCTCAAATTGCAATTAATTGTAAATAAATGACTATAAAATAATTTATAATATGTATTTAAACGATTTTATTTGCATTTAATTGTATTTTTTCATTACTTTTATTATATCAAATTGTAAAAATAAAGATCATGAAAAATAGTATTGCATTATTTATTACAGTTGTTTTCTCAGTTTCGGTATTTGCTAATGTTTCAAACGTAGAGAAAAAGATTTTGATCAAATTATATCAAAAAACAAATGGCATTCAGTGGAAAGTAAAATGGGACTTGACTGCTCCAGTTGAAAGTTGGTATGGTGTTAAAATACAAAATGATAAGGTGGTAGCAATTATTTTGGCCAATAACAATTTGGTTGGAACGTTACCTGCAGATATAACAGATCTGAAAAATCTGGAAGAATTGAATTTATTTAAAAATCAAATTTCAGGCAACATACCTGAAAAAATTGGAGCTTTAAAAAATTTAAAAGAATTGAATCTGGCTTTTAATAAATTATCAGGAACAATACCGAATTCTATTTGTGAGATTCCTCATTTAAAAGTAGTAATGCTTTTTATGAATAATCTTTCTGGTGAATTACCAGTTGCAATTGGCAATTTAAAAGAATTAGAAGTAGTGTCTTTATTCAATAATGAATTATCTGGCCAACTTCCTGCTTCGTTGTATGAACTTAAGAATTTAAAACAATTGTTGTTAAGTAGTAATAAATTTTCAGGAAATATTAGTTGGAATATTGAAAACTTAAAATCGTTGGAAACTCTTAGTTTGTTTGACAATAAAATGCAAGGACAAATTCCGTATACCATTGTTAAAATGGAAAATTTAAGAAGTGTAAATTTATCGTATAATTCTTTTACTGGTGAAGTAAACAAAGCCTTGGCACAAAAAGATGATTTTAATCTTACGATGGTAGATGAATCTGGTGTTGCTTTCAAATTGAAGGTTGCAACTGATGCAAAAGGTGTTTTGGCTGCAGATGAATAGTTTTTATAATATTTATGGTTTAGTTAATTGGTGTTATATTATTTGATTTTTAGAGTGAAAAGCGCAATAGTTTAGTTTCTAAATTATTGCGCTTTTTGATTTTATTTTTAAATTATGTAGTTAATTATTTGTAAGATATAGTACGTATAAAAAGAATATTTACGTTAATTTATCGATTTTTATTGTTGGTTAGCGAACTTTTTAATTATTTTTGATTCGATGAACCTTATTTGAAATTTATGAATAAAAAAATTACTTTACTATTTTCCATATTTTTTACACTTTCTGTTTTTGCGGAAGTTTCACAAGCTGATAAAGAAATTTTAATAAAACTCAATCAAGTTACCAATGGTAGTAAATGGATCAAGAAATGGGATCTTTCGTTGCCTATGGACAAATGGTATGGGGTTAAAGTTTTAGACGATAAGGTAATATCGATAAACTTAAAGGGTAATAATTTAACAGGTCGAATTCCAGTTGAGATCAGTGATTTGACCAATTTACAGGAATTAGATTTGGGTTCAAATTTGATTAATGGGGAAATACCTCTTAATATTGGTAATTTGAAATCGTTACAATTATTGAATCTTTCTAATTGTAGATTGACAGGGTTTATACCGCTATCGGTTTGTGCACTTCCAAATTTGAAAGTGTTATCATTGGATCGAAACATTTTATCCGGTGAATTGCCTCCGCAAATTGGGAAGCTTTCTAATTTGGAATCTTTATCGCTGTATGAGAATTCTTTTAAAGGACAATTGCCCGTTTCGATTTATAATTTAAAATCTTTGAAGTTTTTGTCATTGTACAGTAATAAGTTTTCCGGCACTTTAAGTCCCGCAGTTGGGAATTTGTTATTGTTAGAAAATTTACAATTGTTTGATAATGATTTTAAAGGTACTGTTCCTTTAGAATTGGAAAAATTAACACATTTAAAAAAAATGAATATATCTTATAATTTGTTTACTGGTATGGTTTCCAATAAATTGTCATTATTGGATAAATTGAATATGACCATGCGAAATGAATTAGGGAATGTGATTTCCTTACCCGTTATAAAAGGATAGTAATTTTGCGAGGTTAAAGATTTTGAAAGTTGTTTGTTTTAATACATTTAGTTAGAATACCCTGTAAATTCATACTTTACAGGGTTTTTCGTTTTCTAAAAGTTTAAAAGTGTTTGTGGTTTATAATAGTCATTTTGAGAAATAAATTATGAAAAATTTACATGCTTTAATTGGGCTTGAAACGGTTTTATTGAGTAGCTTTGTTATAAGTTAATAATTTTAGAGCTGTTATTATATCGATTTCGTATTTATAAAAGCTTTAATAAAGAATTCAATGAATATAGAGTTTGGATAATAATTTTAATTTAACCACATTTTAATTTTAAATAGTATGGTAGTACAGTATCAAGGGAAACAAAACGGAATCCCAACAACATTTACTTTAAGAATAATCGGGAACAATTTATCAAAAAGCAGTTCGAATTACCAAATTGACTTATTGGTAGGCGATAAGCAGTTACCGACTTTTACGACATTTATTCACCAGAGTTTGTCTAATTGCTTAAAGGAGATTTACTTGTTTAGAAAACATAACGGTATTCAATTTGATGCTGATTCAGAGAAAGTTGCTCCAAAATTAGTCCCTTACGATTTGGTTTTATACAACGCCCACAAGCAAGGTTTGTTTGCTGTATAAACTTATTTCTTTAATGTATAAAAAAGACTGTTCAGATTGAGCGGTCTTTTTTTTCTAGATTGTTGGCAATTTTGAAAAAAGAATATCTCAAGTAACTATTTTTAAAGCATAAAAAAAGCTCCAGATTTCTCTGAAGCTTTTCTAGTAGCGGGAACAGGACTCGAACCTGTGACCTTCGGGTTATGAGCCCGACGAGCTGCCTACTGCTCTATCCCGCGATGTGCGTTTTGTAATCTCAATAAGGCTACCTTAGTAGCGGGAACAGGACTCGAACCTGTGACCTTCGGGTTATGAGCCCGACGAGCTGCCTACTGCTCTATCCCGCGATGTTTCGGGTGCAAAGATACGCCGAATTTTGACAAATCCAATGAAAACTTTAAAAAATGTTTTATTTCCTGTATTGACTTGATATGACTACCTTTGCAGCATAAATTTAAGTAGAAATGTCACATAAAGCAGGTTTTGTAAACATCATAGGGAATCCAAACGTTGGGAAATCAACACTAATGAACGCCTTTGTTGGTGAAAGGTTATCCATTATTACGTCTAAAGCACAAACAACACGTCATAGAATTTTAGGAATTGTAAACGGGGAAGATTTTCAAATGATCTTATCGGATACGCCTGGAATCATCAAACCGGCCTACGAAATGCAGGAATCGATGATGAACTTCGTGAAGTCCGCTTTTGAAGATGCCGATATCTTGATCTATATGGTCGAGATTGGTGAGCAGGAATTGAAAGACGAAGCTTTTTTTAATAAAATTATCCATTCGAAAATTCCAGTTTTGTTATTGTTGAATAAAATTGACAATTCAAATCAAACGCAATTGGAAGAACAAGTCGCTTTTTGGACTGCTAAAGTTCCAAACGCCGAGATTTATCCGATTTCAGCTTTGCAGAATTTTAATGTTCCCGAAGTTTTTCAAAGAATCATTTCGTTGTTACCAGAATCGCCCGCGTATTATCCAAAAGATCAATTAACGGACAAACCGGAACGTTTCTTTGTAAATGAAACAATCCGTGAAAAAATATTATTGAACTACAGCAAAGAAATTCCGTATGCTGTAGAAATCGTAACCGAAGAATTTTTTGAAGATGAGAATATCATTCGCATTCGTTCTTTGATTATGGTGGAGCGCGATACCCAAAAAGGAATTATCATTGGTCACAAAGGTGCTGCTTTGAAAAAAGTGGGAATGGAAGCCCGTGTGGATCTAGAAAAATTCTTCGGGAAGCAAATCCATATTGAATTGTATGTGAAAGTGAATAAAAACTGGAGAAGTAACGCGAATATGCTGAAGCGTTTTGGGTATAATCAATAAGTAGTGTTCAGTTTTCAATTTTTTAGTGTTCAGTGAATTTGATGACCTATAAAAGATTGAAATTAAATAATTTTAAATCAGTATTGGAATTTGTTTCTAATGCTGATTTTTTTTTAGCCCAGATTGCTTCGCCAGTTCGCTTCGCTCGTGTGAAATGAAAACCCCACAGTGAAAAAAGGTAGTTGTTCCTGTGGTTGCTGAGCGACTGAAAGAAGCTCGTGCAAGCGCATTGGAACAACTCCTTTTTGAGCGAGGAGTTGCAATGGAGAGCTGGATTGGCTGCTTGTTATTGATATTCTATGATTTCCAGAAACAATTTTTCGATATCATTCATTTGATTTTCGCCATTTCTTCGGATTTGTTTGGCGATGACATAGAGTAGAAACCACGCGAAAACCATAAGAGACATTACAAGGAAATCACTGGTTGTGGATTTTTTTAGAACGTAGTCAGAGTAGGCGATGCCGCAAAAAATGATGAAAGTTCCCGCAATCATAAAGTGTAAAAACATGAAAAACGTCCATAAATTGGGATCGGGGCCAAATAGTCCTCGAATATGGGTTTGGTTTTCGCCTTTGGATTCCATTTCGAGATGCAAATGCGGTGACCAATAGGCTTTTTTGTCGCCTTTGATGTTGATCCAAATGTGGTATTCTTTTATTTTTAAAATATAATCTGGAGAATGGGTGGTCGTAAATTGGATGAATTTTTGACGCAAGGAATCGATGTTCTGATTGACATCTTTGTAAAATCGCAAACGCAAACGGATCTCATTATTGGTGTCCATAATTTTAGAAATGAAGTGGTTAAGTTGGTAAGGTTGTGCTAATATACCAAAAAAATTGATATTCATGGTTTTAAACACTACCTTTGCAACCCGAAACTGGAAAGCAGTATTCGGGAGAAATAAATATTTGAATTTATATTATGAACAATATTGTTGCGATAGTAGGAAGACCTAATGTAGGGAAATCAACCCTTTTTAATAGGCTGATACAAAGAAGAGAAGCTATTGTAGATTCGGTTTCTGGGGTAACCAGAGATAGAAACTATGGTAAAAGCGAGTGGAACGGAAAAGAGTTTTCTGTGATTGATACGGGAGGATACGTTCGTGGATCGGATGATGTTTTTGAAGGAGAGATACGCAAACAAGTAGAATTGGCTATCGATGAGGCCGATGTTATTATTTTTGTGGTAGATGTTGAAGAGGGGATTACCCCAATGGACGATGTTGTTGCCCGTTTGTTGCGTAAAGTAACGAAACCCGTTTTATTGGCGGTGAACAAGGTAGATAACGCCATGCGTGAAAAAGACGCTCTTGAGTTTTACAATCTTGGTTTGGGTGATTATTTTACTTTTGCCAGTATATCTGGAAGTGGAACAGGAGATTTATTGGATGCTTTGATTGAAGCTTTTCCAGTGAAACCTGAACCGGTTCAAGAAGAAGTAGTTTTGCCTCGTTTTGCAGTAGTGGGTCGCCCAAATGCTGGAAAATCGAGTTTTATCAATGCTTTAATTGGTAAAGAACGTTTTATGGTAACGGATATTGCGGGAACTACTCGTGATGCTATTGATACGAAGTTTGACCGTTTTGGTTTTGAATTCAACTTGGTCGATACGGCGGGTATTCGTCGTAAAGCGAAAGTGAAAGAAGATTTAGAGTTTTACTCCGTAATGCGTTCGGTTCGTGCGATTGAACATGCTGATATTTGTATTTTGGTGATTGATGCCACCCGCGGATTTGAAGGACAAGATCAAAGTATTTTCTGGTTGGCTGAGAAAAACCGTAAAGGGGTAGTGATCTTGGTAAACAAATGGGATTTGGTAGAGAAAGATACCATGTCAACTCGTGATTACGAAGAAAAAATCAAAAAAGAATTAATGCCATTTACGGATGTGCCTATTCTTTTTGTTTCGGCTTTGACCAAACAGCGTTTGTTGAAAGCATTGGAAGCAACAGTTCAGGTTTTTGAAAATAGAAAGCAACATATTGCAACGTCTAAATTCAACGAATTTATGTTGAAAGTGATTGAAGCTTATCCACCACCTGCAACGAAAGGGAAGTATGTGAAAATTAAATATTGTATGCAGTTGCCAACACCAACGCCTCAGTTTGTGTTTTTTGCCAATATGCCACAATATGTTAAGGAACCCTACAAACGTTACCTTGAAAATAAAATTAGAGAAAAATGGGACTTCTCAGGAGTGCCAATAGATATTTATATTAGAGAGAAATAAGAAAAAAGCGGTTGTCATTGACAACCGCTTTTTTTATAAAATTATATGACTGTCCGCAATTCATACCAAGAGTTCAAATATTGAATATATACTTTGCGTCTCTGCGCCTTTGCGAGCCCAAATTCAATTAAAGGAGCAGAGACGCAAAAAAACAGAAAGGCTAAAGTTTATGACTAACATTCAATAATATAATGCATTCTTTGAAATGGTACTAGTCACGGATAGTCATATAAAATTAAATCAGTTTAAGTAAAACTCCTAACAGAGCTGCAATAGCAATAATATGAGGTTCTTGTATTTTTTTGATGTAAGTGAGAATCAGAACGGTACCTGTAGCAATCATTGCTGTTGGAATATCTATAATAGTTCGGAGCGCAATTACAATTACAGCCCCCACCAAAGCGCCAATTACTCCAGCGGTTATTCCGTCAACAAATGCTTTGATGCTTTTGTTTTGTGATATTTTTTTGAAATAGGGAGCGGGAATTACTGTAAATAAATAGCAAGGCAGAAAAACGCCCAAAGCGGCAATTGTTGCTCCCGTTGCTCCCGCGACTAAATACCCAATAAAGCCCACTGTAATTACAACAGGCCCGGGTGTAATCATTGCTACTGCTACTGCATCAACAAATTGATGTTCGGTCAACCATCCGTGTTCATTGACAACACCCGCGTGCAAAAAGGGAACGATGGCGAGTCCGCTTCCAAAAACAAAGGCTCCTGCTTTGATGAAAAACCAAGCTAAGTCTCCTAATTTTCCAAGTTCAATACTCGATAATCCAGCAGTTGTCAGAAAAAATAAAGAAGCAGTTTTCGGGCGTTTAATCCATTCGGGTGGTGCTTTTACGATCATATAAATAAAACCTAAAGCAACAAACAACAACAGTTCCTCTTTTTGAGTTACAGCTGTAAGGACGGTAGCTGCGATATAAAATATCCAAAGTAACCAATTGTTTTTTATCGCAGGAACTTCAAATTTACTAATGGATTTAACGGTAAGCTTATAGGAACTCAATACAATTATCCCAATTACTGCCGCACTGATGCCATAAAAAATAGCTTGCATCCATGGTAATCCGCCATACGCTTGGTAAGCAATGCCCAATAAAACAACCATTATGAAGGAGGGAATTACAAAGGCTAATCCTGAAAGGGTTGCGCCCAAAATTCCAAAATGTACAAAACCAATGTAAATTCCCAATTGTGCCGCTAAAGGACCAGGGGCTAATTGCGATAATGCCAATCCTTCTTTGAAGTCGGAATCGTTGATCCATTTTTTATTCTCTACCAAGTCACGATGCATGTAACCAACTAAAGCTACGGGACCGCCAAAACCTGTTGTGCCTAGTTTTAGAAAATATTTTATTAAATCGATTAATGTGTAATTAAGTCTTTCTGTACTCATATTCGTTTTGTTTTTGCGAATGGTATGAATGGTATACAAAAGATGAGGTTATTTTATAAAAAAAAATAGAGTTGACTAATTTGAATATAGGACAACATTTTTAAAATCTTAATTAGTCTGTACTTTGTGTTTCTCTTTTAGTTTTATTTTATGAAAAAATGTAAACCTGATAATATCTCTATCAAAATAATCAACGCCACTCGGACGTTGTTGGAAACTTTTTAAATAACCCAATTCAAAGGCACTATTTTTAGTAACGCCATATTGCATAGCAACATATATTCTATTTTGGTCAAATGTATTATAGATAATATTTTTCCCTCCATTAACCATCAATTCATCATACACAATTGTTTTTAAATACTGACTGTCTTTTTTCCAAAAGGAATATTCACCTTGAAGTCGGTATCTAAATCTCCAATAAAAAGTAGTTCCCGGAAGTAGCCCAACTTTATCGGCATTGTGAATGTATCGTTCTTCTATTTGAAACCGTTGATTCATGGTAAAGTTGCCCACTTCCTTTTTCCAAGTAATATCTTGCTGTCCTCTATTTTCTGGGATTCTGAAATCATAACTGGCCTCAGGAACTTTTGTAGCAACAGAAAAATAGGCATATCCAGCACCAATTTCTAGGTTGTTATTAATTTTATAACGCCCTTGTACTCGTACTACAAATAAATTTTCTTCGGTAGGATTTATAAATATCCGATTGTCAAATTCAGTGTGTAAAGACCATTTGTTGTTTATTGTTAATTGGTTGTAATAGCGAGTCCATAGTAAACTTTGATGATCTACATTTTTTTCGGTTTGGGCTTTAGAAGCAAAACATACTAGTAAAAGACAAAAGATTCTGATGGTTTTCATGAAGGTTATTTTCGGTTTTGGCAAATGTAAACAAACGCTATAGTTTATATAGAATTTATTTTTTGCTGTTAAACCAAAAATCCTTTTACATAATCTTTAGTCAGTTTTTCTTTTGGATTCAAAAGCACTTCTTCTGTTGGGCCAAACTCTATAATTTCTCCCATATAGACAAATCCAATATAATCCGACACTCTTCGCGCTTGACGCAAAATGTGTGTAACCAAAACAATCGTGTATTTATCCTTTAATTCCATAAATAATTCCTCTATGGCTTGTGTTGAAATAGGGTCTAATGCAGATGTTGGCTCATCTCCCAAAATAATTTCGGGTTCAATTGCAAGTCCTCTAGCCAAGCATAATCTTTGCTGTTGACCAATTGAAAGTCGTGTAGCTGGAGATTTAAGTCTGTCTTTTACTTCGTCCCAAAGGTTAACACCACGAAGGTATTTTTCTACAATTTGGTCTAGTTCTTTTTTGTTGTGGTTTCCGTGTATGCGTGGTCCGTAAGCTATATTGTCATAAATATTCATTGGCAATGGGAAAGGCCTTTGCGAAAGCAACCCCATTTTTTTGCGAATATGGGTTACTTCTACTTTTGGATCATAGATATTTTCGCCATCCACCAAAACTTTTCCATCTACACGAACATCATTTTGTCGGTCGAGTAAGCGGTTCATGGTTTTAAGAAGGGTTGTTTTTCCGCAACCCGATGGACCAATTAACGAAGTTACTTTCTTGTCTGGAATGTCAAGATTGATGTTTTTTAGAATATGGTTTTCACCAATGTGAACATTTAAATTTTGGATGCTTATGTGAGGTTGAATGATCATATTTTATTTTTTGAAAGATTTTCGCTAGCTATTTTTGCTACGATGCTGATGATTAAAACAATAATGGTTAGGATAACAGCTGCTGCATAAGCTCGGTTTTGTACTTCTTTAATAGGGCTACTCAATTGGAAAAATATGGATAATGGTAATGTCGCTGCGGGTTGGTCTAATGAAGTAGGAATACTATCTGTAAAACCAGCCGTGAAAAGCACACAAGCTGCATCGCCAATCGCTCTTCCGAAAGACAGTAATATCGCCGTGATAATTCCGGGGATGGATTGTCGAAGTATAATTTTTGCCGATTCATAGCGTGTTCCTCCTAGTGCAAAAACGGCATTGCTCATATCTTCTGGCACCACTCGAACTACTTCGTCTATGGCTCGAACTAGTATCGGAATTATCATCAAAGTTACCGTAATGATTCCTGCCAATAAAGAGGTTTTCAATCCCATATAAACCATAATTGCAAATCCGAAAGCGCCATATACTATGGAAGGAATTCCAAACAGGATGTCGTAACTCAATCGGGTAATCGTTGCCAAAGTGGCATTCCTTTTGGCATACACATTAATGTAAATTACAATTGGAAGACTAATTAAAAGTCCCAATAAGGTTGAACCCAAAGTGATATAAATGGATCCTACTATCGCATTCAAAATACCTCCGCCTTTACCAATGTAGAAACCTCCTTCGGGAATTTTAGAAACCATTTCCCAACTTAAGGAACCAAGTCCTTTTGAAAAAATGGTATACAATATCATAAACAAGGTGCTACTGATGATGATAGTACTTAGTATCATCAAAACTTTGAATATATTTTCTTCTATTTTTCTCATGTTGATACCAGTTAGTTATTTCTTTTTTCGATTCTGTATAAAATAATTCGAGACAGCGCATTGAATAAAAAGATGATGACAAATAGGAGCAAAGCTGCAAACATCAATGCCGAATCATACATAGGAATAGACATCATTTCACCATAATTATTAGCGATAAGCGCTGGTAGTGGATACGCTGAATCGAATAAACTATGTGGAACTTGTGCCAAATTCCCACAGACCATCAAAACGGCTATAGTTTCTCCAAAAGCTCTGGAAATGGCGAGCACCACAGCTGCTACAATTCCGTCAAATGATTTTCGAAGAACTACTTTTTTGGTGGTTTGCCATTGCGTAGCACCCAATGACAAAGAGGCGTTTCGTAAATCCTGTGGCACATTATCAAACACTTCAATCACAATGCTAATGATGAGAGGGAAAATCATAATTGCCAAAACAATTCCACCTGCCAGCACCGAATAACCTGTGGTGAATTCCACAAAATGGGGTGCTATATGGTCTTGAATCAAAGGAACAATTACCAAGACACCCCAAACCCCATAAAGTACAGGCGGAATTCCGGATAATAATTCGATTAAAGGCAGAACCAATCTTCGAACGCGGATGTGAGCATATTCCGAAAGATAAATAGCAGTTAGCATTGATAATGGTAAAGCAATAATAATAGCAATTGCAGTCACCCAAAGTGTACCAACTATAAAAGGATAAAATCCGAAGGCTTCTTTGAAAGGTTTCCATTCGGAGGAGAATAATAAATTATAAAGGGATGTACTGTTTAAAATAGGTATTGATTTGTAGAACAATCCTAACGCAATAAGTACTACCGTCGAGATAGACAAGAGTGTAAGAGTTAAGAATGTTTTATCAATGAAACGGTCTTTGAGTAGTCTTATATTTTTCATTTAATTGTAGTAAACCACCCTAGCAAAAACTGTTTTAAAACCCCTCATGGTTTTCAGTATTTGTCCTAGGGTGGATGTTTTATTTAGAAGAATATTATTTTACCTTCTCTATTTCTTTTTTTAGTTTTTCTTTGGAAAGTTTAATGTAACCAGCTTCGGTAACAAATTTTTGACCATCGGTAAGAATGTATTTTATAAAGGCTTTTACGATAGCATTATTCGGTTTGCCTGTGGTTACAAAATACAAATCTCTTGCTGGTGGCGAAGGGTACTTACCTGATACAATAGCAGCAATCAATTGGTCAATATCTCCATAAAAATTTTCATCGGCATCTAATTTTCCATTATTGTTAAGATCTATAGGAACAGGAACAATACCATTGGTTGGTTTGTTGGTCTTAGTATCATAGATATAAACGATATTATTAAAACCTAATCCAGTTGGATCCTTTTGAACTGCTTGTGCCAATCCCGGGTCTCCAAAAACAGCAACTCCTTGTAAGTCTTCTTGTTTTTTGCCAAAATAACTAGCCCAAGTTTCGGCAGCCCCTGCAGCATCCGATCTTGTGTACACATGTATAGGAGCTGTACTTTTGAAACCCAAAGCATTCCAAGTTTTGTATTTTCCCGTAATAAATATGTTATTAAAGGCTTCTTTTTTGACTCCTCTTTGGTATAATACTTTTCTGTATGGGCTTGTTGCGCTTATAGTTGGAATTACAGCGTCTTTAGTAACAGCAATCGCAAAAGCTCCTTTTTTGTATTCAGCAGCATTCAATTGACGAGATACCAATCCGATATCAGTAACTTTGGACAATACATCGGTTATTCCTTTTCCAGCACCACCTGCTTGAATGTCAATTTTAACATTTGGATGTGTTTTTTTGAATTCTTCAGCCCATTTTACGGTGATAGGATACAAAGCAAATGCTCCTGAAATACTGATGTTTCCTGATAGATCTTGTGCCGAAACTTTATTTGGAATTATGTTAATTGCTATTAATGCAATTATCGATAATATTACTTTTTTGGGTGTTTTCATTTTGTGTTTTATTTTAAATGTGATTTTATTTAGTTGTCAAAAATTAAAATCATTATAAAGCATATTTAAAAGTTATACCGTACGTTCTTTGATCGCCTAATACACCAGCATATTGTCCTGTATTTCCACCTGCAGGCAATAATTGTTCGTAATAATCTTTATTCAAAAGGTTACGTCCCCAAATGTGAATAGATAAACCCTCTGATGCACGGAAACCTAGTCGGCCATTGAAAATAGCATAACCATCAACTATTAAATACTTAGATGCTGAAGGACTTGAAGAAAATTCAGAGCGAGCATATCCGTCTAAGGCTACGAATAATTTTCCCGTGTTAGAGAAGAATTTTGCGTCTTTACTATATTCTCCACCTAAACTTCCTGCCCATTTTGAAACACCTGGCAAATCAGTTCCTGAAACGTCTTTGAAGGAAACTGCAGCTCCTGTTTCTTCTAGAGGAAGCGGAGCATTTGTAAATTTAACATACTTACCGTCAGTATAAGTTGCTGCCGCGTTGAAAGCAAAATGTTTATTAAGTACAAAACTAGCATCTAGTTCAACACCTTGAACTCTTACTTTATCTGCATTGGCAAGATATCCACGATTCACACCCAATTCAGCAGCTTGAACATTCGTTTGAAAATCTTTAATTTCAGTATTAAAGTAAGTTAAGTTAAGTATTGAGTTTCTTAATGGTGATGTTTTTACCCCAAATTCATAGTGGTTCACATCTTCTGGTTTAATTACGGCAAGTTCCAGAATTGGTTTTCCTGCAAGACTAGGAAGCCCTGCTACATTCACACCAACTGGTTTGTAACTTTTAGCATAAGTTGCATAACCGTTAATTTTGTCAGAAACTTTATAAGAGACTGTTATATTTCCAGAAAAATCAGTTTTGTCTGTATCCGAAGTAAAGGCTTGGTCCGTGTATACAGATTGTTGTATTTTAATCAATGCAGGATCGGTTGTTTGTAGACCTCCATAAGTTTTTCGGTCGTAATCAGCTGCTTTCTTATCGTAATTGTATCGTAAACCTGGTAACACGTGCAAACGTTCTGTTACAGCCCAGTCCAATTGTCCAAATACTGCCGCACTGGTCGAATGTATTTTTGAATTTGTTCGTATTCCATATCCTTCAAAAAGTCCTGGAGTTTTCCATAATGCGCTTGTACTACTTTGCGAAAATCTCCATTGAGCATTTCCAGATTCTTCTGTGCCATTTGTTTTTGATGTTTGATCAATAAAAAACACTCCAGCAACACCGCTTATTTTAGAGGTAATTTGACCTGCATAACGAACCTCTTGAGTTATTTGTGTCTGTCTGGAAGGGTTTTGTGATTTTGCCAGTACTTGTAATCCTGTAAAATCTCTGTCATTGGATGGATCCCAAGTCCAAAAACGCCAAGCAGTTGTTGAGGTAAGAGTACCTCCTCCAATGTTTGTATCGATAGTAAGGGATGCTCCACCTAAATCTTGGTTGGAACGCCAAGGCGTATCGTGGTCAATCTTGCGGTCAAAGGCATTCAAACTTGGAAGTTGGTAATTCAAATCGGCAATAATAGCATTAAATTGGCGGTAAGCAGCTCTTTGCGTTGGTGCAACACCAGCAACAACCTGAGCGTATCCGTCATTATGTTGTGTTGTAATATCACCTGCCAATATAATGTTGGTATTTTCAGACGGAGTAAATAGCAATTGCCCTCTAATAGCTTGATTGTTTAGTGTATTGGTAGGTTTTCCTGTTCTAATATTATCGATTATACCATCACGTTGTGTACCTGAAAAGGAGATACGACCTGCAATTTTTTTACTCAAAGCCCCAGTTACTGATGCCTTGGCTTGTAAGTAAGCATAGTTTCCGTAGCTCAATTCAAAGTCAGCTCCTGAAGTAAAACTTGGTTTACGAGAAGTTATGTTAAAAGCTCCAGAAGTTGTGTTTTTGCCAAATAAGGATCCTTGAGGTCCACGTAAAACTTCAATTCGTTCAACATCAATAAAATCTAAAGTTGTTGCCGCTGGGCGAGCATAATAAACACCGTCAACATAGAAACCAACACCAGGGTCAATACCATCATTGGTTAATCCGAAAGGAGAACCAAGACTACGAATGTTTATTCCTGTATTTCTTGGATTGGATGAGTATAATTGAACCGAAGGAACTAATTCTTTTATTCGATTAACGTTGAATGCCCCAGCTTGTTCTGCTTGTTTTCCAGTTACAACGGAAACGGCAATTGGTACTTCTTGTGCTTTTTCTATTCGGCGTCTTGAAGAAACAACTACTTCAGATAAAACATTTTCATCTTCTGTATTTAGTGTTAATTCTAAGGGATTGTCTGAAATTAAACCGATTTTGATTTCTCTTGTTTTGTAACCCACATATTGTATAAGGATAGAAAAAGGTGGTTTTTGTGGTGTATCAATTGTGAACTTTCCACTTGAATCAGAAGTTGTGTTGTATGTAGTTCCTTTTATAACAATATTTACTGCCTCTAAAGGATTTTTTTGGTTATCTGTTAGTACTCCTTTTACGATGTTTTGTGCAAATGAAGTTGAAAAAATGAATAGTAGTATTAGACTTAAAATTATTTTGGTATAGATAGTTCTCATTATTGGGTATATTATATGTAATTAGTAGAATTTAAAATCAATTTTTTTTTATGATACTAGCACATACACATCATTGGACTGATGTTTTTTTCTAAACTTAAAATAATTGTTTTCCTGACTCTCTTTTTTTGAGTGTGATTCGTTTGCATTTTTCTTAATTTTGATTGTTAATCATACGTTAATTCGGCGCAAATATATAATTAATTCTATAAAATTAGTATAGTTTAAAATATATTTTTTTATTTTTTCACCAATGAGGCAATTGTTATGCCTTGCATGGCTTTCAAAGTTTCTTCTCGAATAGCCACTAACCCGTGTCGTAATGAGCATTCCGACTCGCTTACACAATCGGAACAACGCTCGTAGAAATTTAAGGAGGCACAAGGAAGTAACGCTATTGCACCATCAAATAATCGATGAATATCGGCCAAAGTGATTGTTTCTTTGTCTTTTAAAAGATAATATCCGCCATATTTTCCTTGCTTGCTGCCTACAAAATGTCCTCTTTTTAAATCCAAAAGGATTTGTTCCAAAAACTTTTTTGGAATGGATGCGCCTTCCGCAATTTCAATGGTTCTTGAAATGTGATTTTCATCTTGTTGTGCTAAATAAAGAAGCGCTTTAAGGGCATATTTGGTCTTATGTGAAAGCATATTGTCGTGATAATTTGTTATAACGAATATAAAAAATAAGTATATTCTTTTTAAAGAATCAAATATAGCTTTTTTTTTAAATTTTTAAAATATAATTTTTTAGGAATCCAATCTGATTACGGTCATAGATTAGAAAAGTTATATTTTTTTTAATAAGGAGCTTTATCCAGCCATCCGCTGTATCTTTCTTGTCCCGAGGAAAAATCGGGACAAGAAAGGATGCCGCTACTGTCTGGGCTAGGGCATCCGTTTTCAAAATAAATATTGTCTTTTTTAAAACACAAAAGAGAGTCCATGTTGAACTCTCTTTTGTTTATTTGATTTTTCTACCAGCCACCGCTTGAGCCTCCGCCAGAGAATCCGCCACCGCCAAAACCTCCGCCGAAGCCACCTCCGCCACCGCCTCCAAAGCCACCGCCTGAAGAGCCTCCAAAACCACCTCCGCCGCCTCTTCCAAGACTGCTTAGGATAATGACATCGAGTAGGCTAGGGCCAATTCCTCCTCCACGGTTTCCTGAATTCCCACTGCCACCTCCTTTATTCCTTGAAAATAAAAATAAAATGATTACTATAATGACAATGATTGGAAAAATTGGAAAGCTTTTTTCTTTAGTTTGTTTGCGTTCACCTTTGTATTTGCCTTTGAAAACATCAAATATAGCATCCGTTCCTTTGTCAAGACCTTTGTAGTAACTACCCGCTTTAAACTCGGGAATGATGATGTTTCTAATTATTTCACCACCAATTCCTGCTGTCAATCGATCTTCGAGACCATAGCCAGGATTAATAGCTATCTTTCTTTCTGCTTTGGCTAATAGTATAACAACCCCATTGTCATCTTTTGCTGTTCCGCCAATACCCCATGTTTGCCCCCATTTAGTAGCTAATAGACTAACATCTTCGTTTTTCAGACTTTCAATAGTAATGACTACAATTTGAGTTGTAGTAGAATCAGAATATTTAATTAACTTTTCTTCGAGTTGCGCTTTTTCTTCTGGACTCAAAACATTGGCATAATCATAAACCGATGTTTGAAAACTAGGTTTCTCTGGAATTGTAAATTGAGCAAACAAAAAACCACTATTTAAGAATGCAAAAGCAAAAAGAAATAATTTCCACCCCGATATTGTTAAATGATTTGTGCTTTCTGCCTTCTGCTTTCTGCCTTCTGCTTTTTGGCTTTTTTTCATTATCCTTTTGATATTTCGTTTGATAATTCGTTGGTGTCTCCTTCTTGCCAAGGAAAATGTTTTTTGAGCTCTTCTCCAGCTTTCAAAATACCATCAATTAATCCTTGTTTAAAATTTCCTTGTTTGAATTGGGCAACCATAACATCTCGGGTACTGTCCCAAAAAGTATTGGTAACAATATCATTGATCCCTTTATCACCGCAAATCACAAAGGTTTTGTCTTCAACAGCCAGATAGATTAAAACCCCATTTTGCAATTCGGTTTCATCCATTTTTAAATCCTGAAAAACTTCTAAAGCACGATCATACGCATCTAGAGAAGTCGTTTTTTCTAAATGAACTCGAATTTCGCCAGAAGTGTTTTTCTCGGCTATTCGAATAGCCTCGACAATTTCCTGTTCGTCTTCCTTGCTTAAAAAATCTTCTACTTTTGACATTGGAATTATTTTTTGAACACAGATTTGCTTCGCCTGTTCGCTACCGCTCGGGTCAAAAATTTCACAGATAAAATTTGTGATAATTTGTGAAATCTGTGTTAGATTTATTATTAGTTCCTCTTTAAGCCCCTCCTTTGGAGGGGGTGGGGAGGCTTTAGAATTTTACTTCAACAGGTTTGTCTGCGCCTTCAACAGATTTGAAGAAAGGTTTTTCTTTATAGCTTCCTAAGAAAAAGCTTTGTGGCATCGCTAAAATATAGCCGTTGTATATTTCAACGGATTCATTAAAACGGGTTCTTGCTGTTAAAATTTGGTTTTCTGTACTAGCCAATTCGTCTTGTAATTTCAAGAAATTAGCATTTGCTTTTAATTCTGGATAACGTTCTACAGACACTAATAATCTTGACAATGAACTTGATACGCCACTTTGTGCATTGCTAAAAGCACTTAATTGTTCAGGTGAAATATTGGTTGGGTCAACGGTAACAGCTGTTGCTTTTGCTCTAGCTTCGATTACTGCTGTCAAAGTGCTTTTTTCAAAATCGGCAGCACCTTTTACAGTGTTTACTAAATTGCCAATTAAGTCGTTTCTTCTTTGATAGGCTGCATCAACGTTACCCCATTCTTTTCCAACTGCTTGACTGTGGCGTAGCGCTGTATTTTTTAATCCCATCACCCAAAAAGCAATTACTATTATTACTCCAATTCCGATAATCCAAGGCAAAAATCTTCTCATGATTGTTTAATTTAAAGTTTGTTTGTTGTTTTAATGTGTTTATTGTTTTTTTTATTCCCCCATTTGGGGGTTAGGGGGCTTATAATTCGTTTTTAATACTGATTAATTGCATTTTTATGGTTTCTAATTTACTGATAATTTCAAATTTATCCATGGTTTTCTTTTGCCCTTCTTTCAAATGGGTTTTGGCACCTTCTAAAGTGAATCCTCTTTCTTTAACCAAATGATAAATAAGCTGTAAGTTCTTGATGTCTTCTGGGGTGAACATTCGGTTTCCTTTGGCATTTTTCTTTGGTTTCAGAATGTCAAATTCACTGTCCCAAAAACGAATCAAGGAAGCGTTTACATCAAATGCTTTGGCGACTTCGCCGATGCTGTAGTATCTTTTATCTGGTGAAAGTTCAATATGCATATTTTTTATTTTCTAATGAATTTCATTTTTAAGTTAAGTTCCATTTTTCTCGCAAAGTCGCAAAGTCGCAAAGTTTGCAATCCTTTTCTTTGCGTCTTCGCGCCTTTGCGAGAGCTAGAATTAGAAAGAGCTTAGCAAGAATTTTTTAACATAATCATTTTAACAATTCTTAATTCTATAATATTTAAAAAAATTAATCCAAAGACTGATTTTCCTGATTCGCTATTTTTGAAATAGCAACGTATTCTACTGCTGAAATATTGCCATAATAAAAATTAAGCGGGTTGACTACTTTTCCGTTTTTGTGCACTTCGTAATGCAAATGTGGTGCTTCGGACCGTCCTGTGCTACCAACATAACCAATAATGTCACCTCTTTTTATCGATTTTCCCGGTCTGCAATTGTATTTGCTTAAATGGGCATATAATGTTTCATATCCATAACCATGTCTGATTACTACATGGTTTCCAAATCCAGAAGCGGTATTGTCTGCTCTTGCAACGACTCCATCACCTGTAGCATAGATTGGTGTTCCTGTTTTGGCTGTAAAATCCATTCCTTCGTGCATTTTTCTGGCTTTGGTAAACGGATCAGATCGGTAACCAAAACCGGATGCCATTCGTTTTAAACTCTCATTTTTTACGGGTTGAATCGCTGGGATTGCCGAGAGCAGTTTGCCTTTGGCTTTGGCTAATTTTACAATTTCATCCAATGATTTAGATTGTATGGCCAATTCTTTACTCAACGCGTCAACTCTTTCAGTGGTGGTGGATACTAGTTTTGAATTGTTATACCCTTGTAAGGCTGCATAACGATGCGTATTGGAATATCCTTCTTTTCGTTTTTCTTCTGAAATTGCCGCAGTGTTAAAATATACTCGATATAAATTGTTATCCCTATCCTCAATATCTTCTATTACATCATCTATCTCATCCATTTTTTTGTTTAAAATGGCGTAATTCAATTTTAAATTTTCAATTTCCCTAGCCTGCAAACGGTCTTTTGGGGTGTCAAAATAGGGAGTATTCAATAATATGATAAAGGTTAAGAATCCGAATATAGCAGAGGCTAATAAAAACAGTATGGCAAAGCCTACTTTTCGTCTTTTTCTGATTTTTATTTTCCGATATGCTAGATTTACAGAATCGTAATAATATTTTACTTTCGCCATATTTTAAAATACCCTATTTTTGCAAATTAGTTTAAAGATTAGTCGAACAAATTTAATAAATGTTTCAGTTGTTAGGCTCTTTTTTTAATAATAAATAAATGTTGGCTGTTTTTAAGGACATTAGAAAGACTGAAGATTTTTGATTCTTTTTTCTATGTGGAGATTAGTCCTTAATTTAAAATAAGTTCTTGTTAAAACGAGTTCGCGTGAGGGATAGCGCCAAATTACCGAAGTAATGGCAATAGCCCGACCGCATTAGGTAAAGGAGCCGAATGAGCGGTTGCTGAGTCTGGCTCCTTTTTCTAATGGGGTCACGCCCAAAAGATGATAAATAAATTAGGTTTTAGATAAAATAATAAATATTAATTCAACGAATTACTGAATATACAGCAAAAATGAAATCACAAGACGTACGTAAACAATTTTTAGATTTTTTTGAAAGTAAAGGGCATTTAATTGTTCCTTCGGCTCCGATTGTTCTTAAGGATGATCCAACCTTGATGTTTAACAACTCAGGAATGGCGCAGTTTAAAGAATATTTTTTAGGCCTTGGAACTCCAAAAAGCAAGAGAATTGCCGATACGCAAAAATGTCTTCGTGTTTCCGGAAAGCATAATGACTTGGAGGAAGTGGGGATTGATACCTACCATCACACGATGTTTGAGATGTTGGGGAACTGGTCTTTTGGTGATTATTTTAAGAAAGAAGCGATTCACTGGGCTTGGGAATTGTTGACTGAAGTGTATAAAATTCCAAAAGACATACTTTATGTTTCGGTTTTTGAAGGAAATGCAGATGAGAATGTGCCTTTTGATCAAGAAGCTTGGGATATTTGGAAAACATTAATCGATGAAGACCGAATTATTCTTGGAAACAAGAAAGATAACTTCTGGGAAATGGGAGATCAAGGACCTTGTGGACCCTGCTCTGAAATTCACGTTGATATTCGTTCGGCAGAAGAAAAAGCTTTGGTTTCAGGTAAATCTTTAGTGAATAATGATCACCCGCACGTGGTAGAGATTTGGAACAATGTATTTATGGAATTCAATCGTAAAGCCGATGGTTCTCTGGAGAAATTGCCTGCTCAGCACGTGGATACGGGAATGG